>JAHAKV010000002.1:0-217477 GCA_018371455.1 Campylobacter concisus
CTCACTCTGACTACGATTTAACCACACTTTTCTATGCCTTTTATAACTTTAATATCTAAGATAGCTTTACAAAATTTAGCCATGAGCTGCAAGGCACGCATGCCGTAGGTCACGAACCATACAAGAAAAACCAAAAAACAAAAAATAAAAAGACACTAAATTTAGTGCCTTTTATCGTTATCTTTCGCCAAGCTTCCCGCATGCATCAGCGCGGCACCTACTGCAATGCGTCATCTGGTCTATATCGTCGCCTATTGATCTTCGTATGCGGTGGATCTCCTCGGTTGAAGGGGATTTTAAATTTTCAAAAGGGGTGTCATGCACCGGTATCATCGCCATGCAGTTCATTATGTCAGCTCCCCACTGCTTTGCCTTTGCCGAGATGCTTTGGACGTGGTCTATATTGACCCCAGGGATGACTACGGTGTTTATCTTTACTAGCATGCCAGCCTCTTTTAGCTTGCGGATGCCCTTGTCCTGGCGCGCTAGCAGTATCCTAGCAGCCTCTTCGCCGTAGTAGTTTTTACCTTCATATCTTACCCACGAATAGACCTTTGAGCCAACATCTGGCGTCACGGCATTTACAGTTACTGTCACGTGGCTCACACCAAGACGCACGATCTCATCAACATGCTCAGGCAGCGCTAAGCCATTAGTTGAGAGGCAGAGCAGAGCGTTTGGGAAGTGGGACTTGCACTTTTCAAAGGTTGCTAGCGTCTTGTCAGCGTCACACATCGGATCGCCAGGTCCAGCGATGCCGATGACGGATATATCTTGTCTAAATTTAAAGAGCTTTTCTAAAAATTTCACCGATTCATCTGGTGTTTGCACCTTTGCCGTTACGCCAGGGCGATTTTCATTAGCGCAGTCATATATGCGGTTGCAGAAGTTGCACTGGATGTTGCAGCGCGGGGCTACTGGCAGATGCACGCGTCCGTAGCTAGCGGAGGCCTTTTTGTTAAAGCATGGGTGACTATCTAGATCAGCCTTAGTGCGAAAGATCATTAGCTCTTTTTCCTTCCAAATTTAATGGCATTTGCATGGCAGACATTTAGGCAGTCTCCGCAGTTTGTGCAGTTTATCTCATCAGGTCTTGTCCCCATTTCGCACTTGCGCAAGCATGCGTCGCAGTCGTCACAGGCACTTGTTTTATAGACACGAAATATCGAAAATTTACGCAAAATTTCAAGCACGCCGCCTGATGGGCAGACGAAACGGCACCAAAGGTTAGCTATGATTAGCGAGGCTAACATCACCGAGATGATGATCACCGTGCGAGTGACCCACTCCCACTCGCCAAAGCGAAGTGACAAGGTGAGGGCTGTTAGGTACTCATCGCTCGTTCTTATAGGTATCATCATGCGAGGATTGCTACAGATAAAATAGACCCAAAGGCTGATTGCTATGGCAATTAGCATGCCTATTTGAGCGATTATCAGCTTTTTGCTGCGGATTTTTAGCTTGAAAAAGGCAAATTTACCAAGCATTTGATTGACAAAGCCTGCTGGACATACCCAGCCACAAAATGCCCTGCCAAAGAGGATGACAAGTGCTGGGATAAATAGCCAAAATCCAAAAAACAGCGATGTGATCCGCCCCCAACAGGTGATGATAGGGCAGTTTTGGCAATTTACAAAAGGCACCACAAAGGGGCATCTAAAAATGCCGTAATACGCCCATTGACCGATGCCCGCTATAAAGATGAGCTGCACTAGGCGTCTTATCTTTGTTGTGGGAGAGTTTTTGCTTTTCTTTTTTAAATTTACGTTGCCGCATGCACTGCTATTAGAGCATGCGCTATTACAGCTACTACACATCTTTTACACCAAACCTTTCTATAAGCTCTAGCCCACGCGCTGAATAAATGGAGGTAAAGCCATGTTTTTCAAAAATTTCTTGACCCTCAGTGCCGCAAACAAAGTCTGCAAAGTCATTTGCGAGCCTTTCATCTTTTACATATTTCATTATATTTAGCGTAAAAGTGAGCGGTCCAGGCGGGATGAGCTTTTCATCGATGGGCATATACTCGATCTTGTCTTTAAACCTATCGTGCGTTGTTAGGCGCTTTTCGATGATCGACGCGTCGCCCTTGCCATCAACTAGATCGCACATCATATTTATGACGCATGATCCGTTTGCGACCATGTTTTTCATCACCGCATCAGTTAGGTTTGAGTTTTTTAAGATCCCTTTGACTGGGCCACTGCCAGGGGGCGATGATCTAAGAGGCAGCATCACCCTAACTCCTGGTTCTGCAAGGTCCTTTAAGTCACGAATGCCAGCAGGGTTGCCTTTTGGCACAACTAGGACGTAGTCAGTAAAGCATAGCGGCCTAAAATGAAGGCTAAGACCAGCTTTGCGAAGTTTTTTAGAAAGCTCTAAAACCCTTGCTCCAAAGAGCTCGGTCGTGCTTTGAAGTGCTAAAAGCGACTTGCCAAGAGCGCCAGCAAAAGCGCCGGTGTATTGGATGTTGTGCCCTGTTCTTGACTCGTAAATGGCATTTAGCTCGTTAAAAGCTTCAGATAGGCCTCCGCACGACCAAACTTGAAGCGAGTCAGACTTAAATGGCGTAAAGCCAGCCAGCATCGTTTGCGGAGTGGCAGCAGCAGCTGTGGCTAAAGCACCTTTTAAAAAGCCACGGCGTGATATACCGGTTTGTTTTAATTCCACGAAATCTCCTTTTGGGATTTAAGAAATGTAAATTTGATATTTTCGGCACGCGAAACTTGTGAAATTTGACTTTTGAAATTTGCAAAAATGGTAGTTGAAGATAAATTTATGCAAATGTAAATTGCGACCGCAATCTAAATTTGAGTGATTATAGCCAAATGCTAGCTTAAAAATCGAGATAAATTTAAAAAACGCAGGGGTAAATTTGCTAAAGTAAATTTATCGTTTAAAAAATAATTAAGATTTTAATCATCAAAAGACTTAAAAAGGTATATAATGCCTTTTTGCGATTTAAATGGAATTTATCTTAAAAATGGAGGTTTATCTTGAAAAATAATCTTAGCATTTCTCTTGTTTTATCTAGCATTTTATGTAGCTGCTTAGACGCTCAGGTCATGGATATAGGGACAAATTTTTATAGAGATTACCTCGATCTTGCGCAAAATAAAGGCATCTTTAAAGCCACAGATGCACCACTAGAATTTACGCAAAGAAACGGCACTAAATTTACGTTTGATAAGATCCCAAACAACAACGCAAGAAACAATAAAGGCAACTTTACTGCGCTTGGGCGAAGTTTTGTAGTGACGGCAACGCACGTTGAAAAGGGGGCTAACGCAGTTGATTACAATGAAAAAAGGGGCTTTTTTGGCAATACAAAATATGAGTATCTGACTAGATATTCATCTACTTCAACATCCAAAGTCTATAACACTGAAACGACATATCTAAGAACTACTAAATTTATAGTAGAAGGCAGTGTTGATCCTATAGATATACCAGATCTTGAAATTTCGCCTGCTTCTTATAATGATCAAGATATAGCAGAGATTGAAGTTAGAAAAATAGAAAATTATTTTAAATCGATAAAAAATAGCGGTGGCGCAAATGGTAATGATATTTTTGCTTATCAAGCTGGCATTGGACTACTTAGCTTAGAAAAACCAAGGATCGACCCTATCACAGGAAATCCAACTGGTGGATACGATACTATAGTAGATAAAGATGACACTAATAATCAAACGTTGGGTGCAAGTTTAAATAATATAAATATAATTAACTCGGTTGCATATAAAAAGAAAATTCCACTACTTGGAGATGGCAATGAAGTAAATGGAATTTACGTGCTTCCATTTACTAATGACAACTTTAGAAATAAACTTTATATAGGCGATAGTGGCTCAGGATTTTTTGCTTATGATACTTTGAATAATAAATGGGTGTTGGTTGGCGTAACTTCGGTGGCCAATGGCACTCAAAACTACGCTTCTATCGTTACTGCAAGAGATTTTAACGACTATAAAAAAGGGTATGAAAATTTAGTAAGTGGCGTAAATGTCCTAGGTAGCGCGCTAGTGCAAAACAAAGATAATATATTTAGCAGTGCAAATGGCTCAAATATCACGCTAAGCACTAACCTAGACTTAGGACATGGCGGCATCGTTGTAAATAGCGGAGATCTTACGCTAAATAGCACAAATGGTAGCAAGATAGCGAAATTTGCAGGTTTTGACATAGCTGGGGGTGCAAGTTTAAATTTAAACGTCGTTTCAGACACAAGCGTGCATAAGCTAGGCAAAGGCAGCTTGATAGTAAGCTCAAGTGGCAACAAACCACTAAGGCTAGGCGAGGGCGTGGTTGAGTTAAGAGCTTTAAATGCCTTTGATAAAATTTATCTAACAAGTGGCAGGGGGCTCTTAAGGCTTGGCGTGAATGAAAATTTAAATGATAAAATTTTCTTTGGCAATGGCGGCGGAGCGCTCGATCTAAATGGCTTTGATCATACTTTTAACAACATATCAGTCAACTCAAGCGACGCGAAGATAACAAATGAAAACTCGCAAAGAGTAGCGCTTAAAATAAACGGCGAGAGTGGCAAAGATACGATATTTCACGCAAGCATTGATAAAAATATAGAGCTAAGACATAGCGGGCAGGGCAAGGAGCTTGTTTTTGACGGAGGATTTGACATTGATGGTGCTTTGAGCCTAGAAAATGCCAAAGTTACGCTCCAAGGACATCCAAAGACGCACGCCATTGGCGATGCTAGTGTTTTAACTCCCCTAGCAAAGAGCAAGATAGCCGCAGCTGGTCTAAGCGAGCCAACCTATATGGATCTCGCTCGCCCATCCACACTCTCTCAGCCTGACTGGGACGAGAGAAAATTTAGTGCAAAAGATGGCATAAAGCTTAAATCATCAGAGCTTACCATAGGCAAAGATGCTAAGCTAAATGGCGACATCACGGCCAAAAACTCGGTCATAAATTTAAGTGGCGAGCTAACTCACTATATAGATAAATTTGATGGCTCAAATACCTATGATGACGGCTTAAAATATCGCCAGGATATTGAGAGTAAAAATTTACTTGTTAAAGACGTTAAATTTGACAATAAAATCGTCATGGATAGTGATAGTCTGCTAAGAGTAGGAGGCGGCGCAACTAAGCTAAAAGAGCTGGTTGTAAATGGCAAAGATACACCTTTAGCTAAAGATGTGCTCTTAGGCGATGGTAAATTTGAGGTAGAAAACTTAGAGGTTAGCGGTGCGCAAAAGCTTGGCTTTGAGCCTGATAGCGTCGTAAAAAAGAGCCTAAAGATAAAGAGCTTTGGCAGTGAAAATGAGCCGGTACTTGACTTTAAAAAGGTCCTAACTCTTGGCGCTGGGATGAAATTTGATGTTGATTTTACTGCAGCACTTAAAGGTGGCATGGCGCTTGATAAAACATATACTTTAGTAAGCGCGCAAAATATCATAAATGAGGGTGCTATCTTTAACAACGAGCAAAAACTTGGGGATTTGTTTATGACCTACGCCATAAGTGACGGCAAGATCGTGATGAAGCTAAGCGACAAAAAGGGAGAAAATCCAGCCGTTTCGTCCAATGTGGTTCAAGAGAGGGTTTCTAAATTTAGCCAAAGAGAAAATAAAATCCTAAGCATGCTAAAAGGCACGCCTGAATTTGTGCAAGCAATCTCAAGCGGTGACGATGAGGCGCTAAGAAAACTAGCGCAAAAAGCCGACAAAGATATGAGAGAAATTTCTACTTCTTCGCTCAAAATGAGCATAAAAGCCTTGCAAAACAGCAACGAGCTGATGAACTCTAGGTTATTTCAGGTCACGCAGCTAAGGGCAAAGGCTGATATCTCGCAGTTTAAGCTAGCTGGACTTGAAAGTGACATCATGCCAAGCGCGAAGATGGCTTACGAAGCAGCAGAAGCTAGCAGGGAGAGAAACAACTTTTGGGCAAATGTAAATGGTGCTTATTTTAAAGATAAAAAAAGCGACGGGGATCTTAAATTTTATGGCACAAATATCGGCTATGACAGAGGTTATGACGAGTTTATCTTAGGTGTAAGCGCTGGGGTAAGCAAAGCTAAATTTAGCTCAAATGTATTAAAAGATGATGCTAAAATTTATAGTTTTGGTGCGTATGGGCTTTTTGAAAGAGGAGCTCACGAGATACAAAGTAACTTAAATTTTGCCTTTATAAACTCAAAACGCAGCCTAGATGAGGCGCAAAAAGCTAGTGCAAAAGGCAGAGGCATCCTCTCAAGCAACTACTATAAATATAAAATTTCACTCTCTAAAAGTGGCGAGTATGAGCAAAGCATAAAGCCTCTACTCGCATTAGAGCTTGGCGCTAACGGCATTGATGGATTTAAAAATGACCGATATGATCAAAAGAGCATCAATGACTTTAATGTGGCTGTGGCAGCAGGAGTAGAATATGCTTTAAACAGCGATAAAAACGTATTTGGCGTGCAATTTTTAGTAAAACAAAGTGTATATAACTCAGAAGATAAGTCTTATGTTTCGCTTAATAATTCAAATGAGTATGTTGATTACAAGCTTGATAATAATAAGCTAAGCTATAAGCTTACTTTAAACTCAGACACCAAACTTAGCGAAAATTTGGTTCTCTCTTCTCAGCTAAGTGGCATGCTTGATAATGATAAAAACTACGGCATAAGTGGTGGTTTAAAGATCGAGTATAAATTTTAAATTTATGTCAAAGTGGATTTAAATTTCACTTTGACGTTATTAAAAAGCAGATTGTTTTAAATTTGGTAATTTTGAAATCTAATGAAAAATAGTAAAATTTAAAGCTTGAAAGTAGGTGGTGGGTTCACCAGGACTCGAACCTGGGACCATCCGGTTATGAGCCGGATGCTCTAACCAACTGAGCTATGAACCCACAGTTGAAAGAAAATCGTATTATACAAGAAAAAGCTTATCTAAATATAAAAATAGCCTTTTTAATATGGTGTATAAAACGAACAAAATTTAAAAAAGAAAAAGCCCTAAAATAGGGCTTATAAATTATTTATAATTTTTTATCGCAGTGTCTAAAATCTCTTTTGCAGCGTTTGCATCTTTAAATTCTTTTACTTTGACCCATTTGTTTGGCTCGAGAATTTTATAAGTTTCAAAGAAATTTTTGATCTTATTTAGTGTCGCAGTTGGCAAGTCTTCGTAGCTTTTTATCGCCTCGTATCTTGGATCGATCTTTGTAACTGGCACAGCCAAAAGCTTCTCATCCATACCTGCTTCATCCTCCATTACTAAAACGCCTATCAAACGGCAAGGGATGACGCTACCAGCTTGGAGTGGATACTCGTTTAGCACCAAAATATCAGCCGGATCGCCGTCGGCTGCAAGTGTGTTTGGCACAAAGCCGTAGTTTGCTGGGTAGAACATCGCTGAGTAAAGCACGCGATCAACTACGACTGCACCGCTATCTTTGTCGATCTCGTATTTGATATTTGAGCCATAAGGTATTTCAATTACGGCATTGATTTTATCTGGGTTTGAGCCAAATTTGATCTTTGAAACGTCCATATATTAGTCCTTTTTATTAGAAATTTTCGTGATTTTAGTATTTTTTGCATTAAATACTCGTAAATTTAACTACTTTACAACCTCTGCGCTATCTACATCGATCTTCGTTTTTGTAAGGTCTTTATCTACCTCGCCTCTTATTCTTAAAAGCGTGTCTTCGTTAGCTGTTACATTGCCCCATTTTTTGTTGTCTATCTCAACAACGATAACGTCGCCATTTTTATCAACAAATTCATATTTGTCTGATTTGATGTGTGACTTTATCTTGCCCTCAAGTACGACTTTGGCATCGTCATTTAGCTTTAAAGCCTCTTTTACGCTTATAACATTTTCGCTTTTGTGATTTGAAACAAAGCCTCCAGCCATTGCGATGCTAGCAGCCAGTGAAGCGATGAAGATTTTTTTCATTTTTATCCTTTTGGGTTGATTGTTAAATTTAAAGGATATTACATTTTTGGTGTTAATAAATGGTAAGTTTTAAAACCTTGCACCTTTTTGATGCAAGGTCTGTAAATTATATAAGTTTAGCTAGTAAATTTTTGATGTCAGCTACGATCTCGTCGATACCACGCTCGCCATTTACCACGTGAAGTAGCTCTTTTTCGCTGTAAAATTTGCGGATAGGTTTGATCGGATCAAGATATACTTTCATACGGTTGTTAAAGACTTCGTTATTGTCGTCAGCGCCTCTTGCACGGCCAAGCACTCTAGCCCTTGCCACATCTTCGCTAACATCTACTTCGATGACGCCTTTTAGAGAAATTTCATCTTGCTCGCTTAAGACTTTGTCAAGCTCGGTCATTTGCTCAACACTTCTTGGATAGCCGTCGATTATGATGTTTGATTTATTTGAGCTTTTGATAGCTGAGACGATCGCATTTACGACAACGTCAAGTGGGACCAAATTTCCTTTTGAGATAAAGCCGTCTATCAGTTTGCCAAGCTCGCTACCACTTGCGACTTCAGCTCTTAAAAGATCGCCAGTTGAAAAGTGTGCAAATTTCTCATCATGCTGTGCAATGATCGATGCGTCTGTTGTTTTACCGCTGCCTGGAGCGCCGATGATTAAAAATAAATTTTTCATTTTTTCCCTTTTTTATATTTCTTGAGCGCCTTTGAATGAGTTTGAAAATTTTACCCTGCAGCAGACTATATGTCTAGCTTTGGGGTGAAATTTTCTACACAACATCCAAATTCATCTCAAAAATTTAAATTTTTAAAATAACTCAAATTTAGACATTCAAAAAGTCTAAATTTATTGCAATAAATTTTTAAGCCTTTTGCTCTTTTTCTCTTATCCTTAGCCCTAGCTCCCTAAGCTGTTCGTTGCTAGCGTAGCTTGGCGCCTTTGTGAGTGGGCACTGAGCGCGCTGTGTTTTAGGGAACGCTATGACGTCGCGGATCGAGCTTGCTTTATTTACAAGCATATTTAGCCTGTCAAAGCCGATCGCGATACCGCCATGTGGAGGCGCACCAAATGTCAAGGCATCAAGCAAGAAGCCAAATTTCTCACGCTGCTCGGCTTCATCTATGCCAAGAAGCTTAAAGACCTTTTGTTGGATGTCATTTTTGTGAATTCTTATACTTCCGCCACCAAGCTCAAAGCCGTTTAGTACGACGTCGTGAGCGATAGATAGGATATCTTCAAGATCAGGCTCATCTATATTTTTTGGCATAGTAAATGGATGGTGCATCGCAGAGTAGCTACCATCGTCATTTTGCTCAAACATTGGGAAGTTAAGCACCCATAAGAACTCAAGTCTATCTTGATCGATGATACCCATTTGTTCTGCTAGGAAAATTCTAAATCTTCCCATATAATCAAGCACGATCTTTTTCTTGCCAGCACCAAAGAATACTACGTCGCCAACTTTTAGCTCACATCTTGAGACGATCTCGTCAAGATCGCTTTGCTCGAAAAATTTGCAAAGCGGGCCTTTTAAGCCATCTTCTTTCATCTGGAAGTAGCCAAGACCTTGTGCGCCAAATTTACGTACAAATTCCTCAAATCTATTCATCTCGCGCTTACTAAAGATATTATCGCCATTTGGCACTTTTAGCGCTTTTATGCGGTTTTTCTTCTTATCTTTTGCGATAGAGCTAAAAATTTCATTGCTTGAGCGCTCGAAAATATCGATCACATCGATCATTTTTAGATCATATCTAAGATCAGGCTTGTCTGAGCCGTAAGTCTCGGTCGCTTCTTTGTAGCTCATGCGTCTAAATGGCGTTTTGATGTCGTGTCCGCAGGCTTTAAAGATATCTTTTAGCATCGTCTCAGCCATATTTATGATATCTTCTTGCTCGACAAAGCTCATTTCGATATCTATTTGAGTAAATTCTGGTTGGCGATCAGCCCTTAAGTCCTCGTCGCGGAAGCATTTTGCTATCTGAAAATACTTGTCAAAGCCAGAACACATCAAAAGCTGTTTAAATAGCTGTGGGCTTTGTGGAAGCGCATAAAATTGACCCGGATATACACGGCTTGGCACTAGGTAGTCTCTTGCACCTTCTGGAGTTGCGCGTGTTAAAACTGGAGTTTCAAACTCGATAAAGCCCATTTTATCTAGGCTGTTTCTAGCTGCGATCGCCGCACGAGAACGCATTTTAAAGATATTTTGCAAGCGCTCGCTTCTAAGGTCTAAAAAGCGGTATTTTAGCCTGATGTCCTCATTTACGCTCTCATCACCTATCATAAATGGTAGTGGCTCGCTTGGATTTTCGATGATGAGCTCGCTTACTATCACCTCTATTTCGCCAGTTTTTAGCTTTGGATTTGTTAGTCCTTCGCCTCTAGCTCTTACTTTTCCTTTTGCTTTTAAGACATATTCATCTCTTACTTTTGCAGCCACGTCGTGTGCTTCTTTGCTGTCAGCAGGGTCACAAACTAATTGTATAAGCCCGCTAACGTCTCTTAAGTCGATGAAAACAACGCCGCCGTGGTCTCTATATGTGTTTGCCCAGCCACAAAGTATTACTTCTTTGCCGATATCAGCTTTGCTAAGATCGGTGCAATAATGACTTCGCATAAAATGCTCCTTTGCAATGTTTTTTAGGCAATTATAATCGCTTTTTTCTTTTGAAAAGCTTTGTTAAAATAAAATATGTTACAATCATTTCTATGAAAAATGAACAAAAATTTAATACCAAAAACGCCAAAAAAGTGGGACTTATCGCGAAAGATTATCCTTTATTTAGGCAGGATTTAGCAAAGCTAGAAAAAATTTTAAAAAAGTATAACGCAGAAATTTTGCTTGAAAAAAGCTGTGCAAAGCAGGTAGAAAAAAATGGCTTTGAGCTGATAAAACTAGCCAAAGAGTGCGAATTTCTTATCACGCTTGGCGGCGATGGCACGATCATATCAACTTGCAGAAAGCTAGCTCACATCTCGCCACTAATCCTTGGCATACACGCTGGCAGGCTCGGCTTTTTGACAGATATCACGATAAATGAGAGTGAGAAGTTTTTTAAAGACTTTTTTGATGATAAATTTGAGGTAGAAACACCTTTTATGCTTGATGTCACGCTTCATAAAAATGATGGCAAAACTGAGAAAAAGATAGCGTTTAACGACGCGGTCATCGTTAGTAAAAATGGCGGCTCGATGACGCATATCGAAGCACTTTTAAATGAAAAGTATTTTAACTCATATTTTGGAGACGGCGTCATAGTGGCGACACCTGCAGGTACTACGGCATATAATATGAGCGCAAATGGCCCTATCATCTATCCGCTAAGCGAGGTCTTTGCGCTAACTCCCATCTGCTCGCACTCGCTCACGCAGCGTCCAGTCGTGCTTACGAAAAATCACACGGTCAAATTTAGAACAAAAAGCGACGCCATTTTGGTTTTAGACGGACAAGACCGCTTTGATATGAGTAAAATTTCAGCCGTTAGCATGAGCCTAAGTGACAAAAAAGCGAGGCTGATACGCCATATTGGCAGGGATTATTTCCAAATTTTAAAAGAGAAACTTCACTGGGGTTATAATGATTGATCGAATTTTGATTAAAGATTATCTAAATTTTAAAAATGTCGAGCTAAATTTCAAAGAGGGTCTTAGCGTATTTACGGGCGTTAGTGGCGCTGGTAAGTCGGTGCTGATGAGCGCGATAATGGCTGTTTTTGGGCTAAAAGATAGCGAGGCAAGGCTGATTGAGGCTGATGTGGAGCATAAATTTGAGCTTGATGAGTTTGGTATAGAAAACGAAGAGGTCAATATTTTCAAGCTTTTAAAAGATAAGAGCACGAGGTATTTTATAAATCAACAAGCCATTTCAAAGAAAAATTTAGCCCAAGTGGCGCGCGAGCACATCAAATATCTCTCGGCAAAAGAGGCAAATGAATTTGAAAATGAGAAATTTCTAAATTTGCTTGACAGGCTTGAAATTTCAAAAAATGAGAAATTTAAAGAGATAAAGCAGGAATTTGAAGAGGCGTTTTTAGAATTTTCTAAAATTTCAAAAGAGCTAACCACTATAAAAGAGGAAGAGAAAAAGGTCGAGGAGCTAAAGGAGCTTGCTAGTTTTGAGATCGAGAAGATAAGAAGTGTTGGACCTAAAAAAGGCGAGTTTGAAGAGCTTATGGAGACTAAAAAAAGGCTTAGTAAAAAGGATAAAATAAATGAAGCGTGGGCTAGGGCTGAGCGGATATTTGAGCTAGAGCACAGCGTAAATGAGGCGCTAAGTATCAGCGACCTTGATAGTGGCTTTTTTGAAGATGCGATGAATGAGCTAAGGGTCGCGAGAGATAGCCTAAATATGGAGGAGCTTGACGATATCGACGTGGAGAGCGTGCTTGATAGGATAGAGGCTCTTAATGCCATCATCAGAAGATACGGCAGCGAGGAGGAGGCCTTAGAAGCGCTTGCTAAAAAAGAAAAAGAGCTTGCCAGATATGAAAATTTAAGCTTTGAAAAGAGCGAGCTTGAGAAGAAATTTGAAATTTTAAGCAAAAAGGCAAATGAGCTAGCTGGCACTTTAAGCAAGGCAAGGAGCGTAAATTTAAAAGAGCTTGAGGCGATGATAAATTTATACCTAAAAGAGCTTTATATGCCAGATATTACGCTAAGGATTGAGGCTAAAAAGCTTGATATCTTAGGCGCTGATGAAATTTGTCTAAATTTAAATGAGACCTCGCTTAAAAATTTAAGCTCAGGCGAGCTAAACCGCTTAAGGCTGGCATTTATAGCTGCCTCTAGTGAGATCACAAAAACTGGCGGAGATGTCATCATTTTAGATGAAATAGATGCAAATTTAAGTGGAAAAGAGGCGATGAGTATCGCAAATGTCTTGCTCAAGCTTGCAAATTTCTATCAAATTTTTGCCATTTCGCACCAGCCGCAGCTTAGCTCAAAGGCAAATTCGCACTTTTTAGTAGAGCGTCACGGCGAGAGCTCAGTCGTAAGAGAGCTTGACAAAGAGGAGCGTGTAAATGAGCTTGCGCGTATGATAAGTGGCGAGCATATCAGCGAAGAGGCGATAAATTTTGCAAAAGGACTTTTAAAATAGCTTGAAATTTAAGTTTTAAATTTAAGCTTTGTGATTAGGTTTATTTGTTAAAATCCGAGCTAGTTTAATAAAAAATCGCAGGAATAATATGGAAAGAATTCTAGTAGTTGATGATAATAAGGCACTTGCTAAGCTAATCGTCATGCAGATGGAAAAGAGCATTGAGGATATGGCGATCGACGTTGCGTACGATTTTGCCGAAGCCCAGATGCTAATTAGCGAGCACGGCAAAGATTATTTTATGACTATCTTGGATCTAAATTTACCTGACGCACCAAATGGTGAGATCGTTGATTATGTCCTTGCTCAAGGGCTCTGTGCTATCGTTTTAACTGGTAGCATCGATGATAAGACGAAAGAATTTTTTATAAACAAAGATATAGTTGATTACGTCTATAAGGGCAACATGGATGATATCAACTACATCTTTCAAATGATAAATAGACTAAGCAAAAATAGACAATACAAAGTTCTAGTCGTTGAGGACTCACTGCCTTTTAGAAATATGATAAAAAAAATCTTAACTAGCCTTCAGTTCAAGGTTTTAGCAGCGGCTCACGGCGAAGAGGCGATGAGCTATTTTGCTGATAATCCTGATATAAATTTAATCATAACTGACTATAGAATGCCTGTCAAAGATGGTTTAGAAGTCTTAAAAGAGGTTAGAAAAGAGAAAGATAAAAACCACCTTGGCGTGATCGTCATGACTTCGCCTAGCGAAAAGACTGATGCTTCGATATTTTTAAAAAATGGAGCTAGCGACTTTATAGCAAAGCCATTTTCAAAAGAAGAGCTTATTTGCCGTGTAAATAACACTATTGAGGCGATGGAGAATATAAATAAGATAGCAAATTTTGCCAACCGCGACTTTTTAACTGGCGCTTACAATAGAAGATTTTTCTATCAAGATATAGAAGAGTATGTCCAAGCAGCTGAAGAGCTTGATGAACCTTATGCGTTTGCTATGCTTGATATCGATCACTTTAAAAAGATAAATGACACATACGGACATGATGGTGGCGACAAGATACTAAAATCACTTGCTAAGATATTAATTGACAATACAAAAGGAAGAGATGTAGTCGCTAGGTTTGGTGGCGAGGAGTTTTGTGTTGTTCTTAAAAAGATAGCAAAAGAAGAGGCGATTAAATTTTTTGTAAATTTAAGAGCAAAAGTGGCTGAAAATGAGGTGATCATAAAAGATAAAACCATAAAAGTGACCGTTTCTATCGGGGTTTCTTTTGGGAAAGGTCACTGCGAGATAGATGATATGCTTGAAGCTTGCGACTCAGCGCTTTATGTCGCTAAAGAAAATGGTAGAAATAGGGTAGAAATAGCTTTATGATTATAGATACGCATTGTCATTTGGATAGCAAAGTTTATGATTTTGACCTAGAGCAAATTTTATCTGAAGCCAGAAATTTAGGGCTAAAAGGCTTTATTATCCCTGGAGCTGATATTAATGATTTACCAAAAGCGGCTAAAATAGCGCACGAAAAAAATGATATTTTCTTTGCCGTTGGAGTTCATCCATACGATAAAGAGAATTTTGATATTGAAACTTTAAGAGAATTTGCCAAAGACAAAAAGTGCGTGGCTATCGGCGAATGCGGGCTTGACTACTACCGCTTGCCAAAAGATGAAGAAGAAAAGCTAAGAGAAAAAGAAGATCAAAAACGTGTTTTTCTAGCTCAACTAGATTTGGCAGTTGAGTTAAAAAAACCCGTTATCCTCCACATCAGAGAGGCTAATGAGGACTCTTTTAACATTTTAAAAGAGTATGCGCCAAAGCTTGAAGCTGGAGCGGTTTTGCATTGTTATAATGCTTCGCCACTTCTTTTGGAGCTTTGCAAATTTGGGAATTTTTACTTTGGCATAGGTGGCGTTTTGACATTTAAAAACGCTAAGAATTTAGTTGAAATTCTGCCAAAAATTCCTTTTGATAGGGTATTGATAGAGACTGACGCCCCTTATCTCACGCCAGAACCAAATCGTGGCAAGAGAAACGAGCCGGCGTTTACGACATTTGTTGCTAAAAAGATAGCTGAAATTTTAAACCTTGAATTTGAAGTAGTTTGTAAAACGACTTCAGATAATGCCAAAAGGTTATTTAAGTGCTTTGCCTAAATTTTGGGCATTGTGCTTGCTTAAGATGCTAGCATCATTAAGCTTTGACACGAAAAAGGATAGAAATGAAAGCAATGCTTAAGATATTTTTATTATTTGCATGTAGCACCTTGCTGCTAGCAAACGCTCCTGAGAAGAGCTCTTACGACACTCAGGTTAAAATTTTAAAGGAGCTAGACATCGATGCTAGCTTTATGAAAACTTCTCACTATGCAAAGATGAGACAAGGCATACAAAACTCACAGGTAAGAACATTTACAGATGCTTTGAAAAACGGCTATATGTATATACCAATGATAAAAGAGCAGATCAAAAAATCAGGCGTGCCTGAGTCGTTTTTCTATCTAGCAATGATAGAGTCGGGCTTTTCTAATCACACTGTTTCAAATGCTAAAGCTACTGGTATGTGGCAGTTTATGGAGCAAACAGCAAAAATTCATGGCCTAAAAGTAGGGCAATACACCGATGAGAGAAAAGATCCGGTTGAATCAACTGTCGCAGCTACAAACTATCTAAGATCACTTAAAAATCAATTTGGCAAATGGTACTTGGCGGCGATGGCATATAACTGCGGCGATGGTGCATTAAAAAAAGCTATACAAAAAGCTGGCACAGACGATCTTGTAACACTTCTTGACGCTGAGAAAAAATACCTCCCAGCTGAGACTAGAAATTTCATCATTAAAATTTTAAGAGCGGCATATATAGCAAAAGATGCGGACTTTTTGATATCTAAAGAGTCGTCTTTACTAAATATAAATGGTGGATTAAGACTTACGAAAGTAAAAGTGCCAGGCGGTACAAATTTAGCTCAGATAGGCGATAGCATCGGTCTTAGCACAAAAAAGATGAAAAGCAATAACCCGCATTTAAAATTTGTATTTACTCCTCCAACTTTAAAAGATTATTACGTTTATATCCCTGAAAATAAAAAGCAACTTTTCTCAGATAATTTCAAACCATTTAATGGCAAAAATAACTTCTACGCCTACACAGTTAAAAAGGGTGAGACGCTACTTTCTATCTCTAAAAAAACAGGCGTTAGCCACAGAGCGATCAAGGACTACAACGAGCTTAGCACAAACGCAGTAAGCTATAATCAAAAACTAATAATCCCTTTTTCTACTCAAAATAAATCTCACAACTACGTAGTTCAAACAGGCGATACGATCGCATCTTTATCAAAGAAATTTAATGTAAGTGAAAAAGATATAAAAGATGCAAATTCTTTGGCTAGTTCAAATTTAAATGTCGGAGCAAATATTGTCATACCGTAAGAGCCTAAATTTCTACTTAGGACTAAGTTTTACACTTCTAATTACTGGTTGTTCTTGGAGCGGGGCTCCATTTACTCCGAGTGGTCCAACTAATGTAAGAGGCAACAACTCCGCCTCAGTTCAAAAAGCAACAATGAGACCATACACCATAAACGGCAAAACATACTATCCAACCGTCGTAAGCGTCGGCGATAAAGCCAGCGGAACGGCAAGCTGGTATGGTCCAAATTTTCACGGCAAAACGACCTCAAATGGCGAAGTTTATAATATGTATAATATGACTGCGGCGCATAAGACTTTGCCGATGAATACAATACTTAAAGTAACAAATTTAAGAAATCAAAAAAGCGTCATCGTGCGTGTAAATGACAGAGGACCTTTTGTGGCTGACAGGGTGCTTGACCTTTCAAAAGCAGCTGCGATGAAGCTTGATGTCATCGGCACCGGCACAGCTCCAGTTAGTATGGAGGTTATCGGCTTTAATGAAGACATTAACGCTGTTACAACTGCTAGCGCGCAACCAACAAAACCAACAAGCACTGGCATAAAAGTGCCAAATCCAGTCTCTCCAACGGCCCCAGTTGGCGGCATCGTGATCTCATCAGAGCAACGCGTTGTGGGTGGAGATTTTATGGTACAAATTGGCTCGTTTAAGAACCTTGAAGGCGCAAATAGATACCAAAGAGAGCATAAAAGTATAGATGGCTATAGATCAGTCGTTAAGACATTTACGATAGATGGCTCAACCATTTATAGGGTATTTTTAAATGGCTTTAGAAGCGAGGACGAGGCTAGGGATTACGCAAGAAGCGGTAAATTCCAAGGCGCATTTATAGTAAGAGGTTAGGGCGTGAGAGAGGAAATTTTAGAACTAACTAGAAACACAAAAGAGACGCAAATCTCAATGAAGCTTAAAATTTACGGCTCTGGGGTTGCAAAGATAAGCACAGGCATTGGCTTTTTTGACCATATGCTTGAGGCATTTACAAAGCACTCTTTGCTTGATCTTGAAATTTCATGCAAGGGCGACACGCATGTGGATTTTCACCACAGCGTCGAGGATGTAGGCATAGTTTTGGGACAGCTTTTAAAAGAGGCTTTATATCCATTAAGTGGTGTTGAGAGGTTTGGCGAGGCGAGCGTTGTTATGGATGAGGCGGCTGTTTTTTGCGCGCTAGATCTTAGCAACAGAGCTTACCTTGTGTATGAAAATTTTAATGAAAATGCCAAAGTTGGCGAGTTTGACACTGAGCTTGTGGAGGAGTTTTTTAGAGCAGTTGCTATAAATTCAGCCATCACTCTTCATCTAAATCAAATTCGTGGCAAAAATACTCATCACATCATCGAAGCAACGTTTAAATCATTTGCCGTAGCACTCCGCAGAGCGCTTGCCAAAAACGCAAGAATCGGCACTCCAAGCACAAAAGGCGTTTTATGATAGAAATTATATTTTTAGACGTTGATGGGTGCCTCACTGATGGCAAGATCATCTACAATGCAAACGGCGAAGAGCTTAAATTTTTTGATGTAAAAGATGGCTACGCGATAGAGAGCTGGCTAAAGCTTGGCAAGAAAGTAGCTATCATCACTGGCAGAAAGTCGGCTATCGTTGAGCGAAGGGCTGAGGATCTAAAGATAAATCACGTCTATCAAGGCGTTGGCGATAAATTTGAAGTAGCAAGCGAGATATTAAAATTTGAAGGGCTTAGCTTTAAAAATGCAGCAGCTATCGGCGATGACTACAACGACTATAAAATTTTAGACGCAGTTGCATGGAGCTTTAAGCCAAAAGATGCCATTAAAGAGCTTGATGTAAAGACAAAGCTAAAGCACAAAGGCGGCAATGGCGCTGTTAGAGAGATGATCGAGATGATCATAAAATCAGAAAATTTATATGACGAGTGGTCTAAGCGTTGGTTGTAAAAATTTTCTACTTCGTCGTGGCCATTTTTAGTGCTGTGATGATATTTTTAGCGGCTCAAGACCCATACCTAGCAAACGTGCTAAAGGTTGATACAAAGATATCAAATATGCAGGTAAATGATGTGGTTGATTACGAGATAAACTCAACTAAGATAAGCGGAGTTTATGAGAGTGACGAGCTAAATAGATATAGCGACAGGGATGAATTTTTAGACTTTAAAGCGAGAATTTTAAGGGGAAATTTAAGACATTTTCTAAGCTCAGACAAGGCTATCTCGCAAAACGATGAGATAATCTTTCAAAAAAATGCAAACTATGAAAATAATGATAGTTTGAAATTTAAAAGCGATGAAGTTATATATAACACAAAGACAAAAATAGTAAGATCAGAGGCAAATTTCACCATCACTAGAAATGGCGACAAAGTACTAGGCGATAGTGGAAGCTACGATCTAAATAAAAAACAAACGCAGATAAAAGGGTTAAGGGCATGGGTAGAAGAAAAGCAGCGATTTTAGCGGTGATTTTGGGCTTTACATTTTTAAATGCAGAGCAAGTTGAGATCACTTCAAATGATTTTTTCGCAGATGAAAATAAGCAAATCAGCGAATTTGTAGGCAATGTAAATATCAAAAAAGGCTCATACGACGAGCTAAAAGCAAACAAAGTCGTTGTGCATTTTGATAAAAAGCGCCAGCCAGTAAAATATGTAGCAACAGGCAACGCTAGAGCTAAAATTTTTATGAAAGATAAGCACTATGACGGCAAGGGCGACACGCTCACATACGAGCCTGCAAAGCAAACATACACAGTAACTGGCAACGGCTATTTGCACGAAGTGGAGACTGACAAAAATGTCTATGGTGACAAGATCGTAGTCAATCAAAAAGATGGCACATATAGTGTAAATAGCGACGAGAAAAAGCCGGTTAAATTTATCTTTCAAATAGAGGATAAAACCAAGTGATAAGAGCTCTTGGCGCTAAATTTATCACTTCAAGCCCAAGCATAAAAGAGGCTCCAAGTTTTGTGACAAGCGAGGTGGTCTTTTTGGGCAGGTCAAATGTGGGTAAAAGTAGCCTCATAAACGCACTTGTCAATCAAAAAAATTTAGCCAAAAGCTCGTCCACTCCTGGTAAAACGCAGCTTATAAATTTCTTTGAGGCTGAGTTTTGTGAGGAAAAAGAAGAGAGTGAAAAAGAGAAATTTAAGCTCATCTTGGTCGATTTACCTGGTTTTGGCTACGCAAAAGTAGCAAAGTCAAAACACGATGAGTGGCGTAAAAATTTAGATGAGTTTTTGAAATTTAGAAGCGACATCAGACTTTTTATACATCTAATCGATGCCAGGCACTTTGACTTAGACATTGACGTGAACGTGGATTCTTACCTAAAAAGCTTTTTAAGAGCTGATCAAAAAATCTTAAATTTATACACAAAAAGCGACAAGCTAAATCAAAGCCAAAAGAGTGCGATAATGAAATTTGACCCAAGCGGCATTTTAGTCTCGACACTCAGCAAAAGCGGCATCGACAAGGCACGGGAAGCTATCATAAACCACGCTCTTGGTAGGTAAAATGCAAACCATAAGCAGCTTGGACATTAAAATTTTTAAAGGCTTTTGGTGGGCCATTTTTTTGCTCTCTTACGAGATCGCAACTACGCAGTTTGGCTTCTTGCCGCCACTTATTGGCATTTTTTTTACATATATGATTTTGGAGTATTCAAGAAAACAAAAGCACTATGATGAGTTTAAGCCATCATGGTATTTTTCACTCATTTTCTTGGTCTTTGCTGAGCAAATTCATGGCTTTTATCTCTTCTCAACGATCATTGCATTTTTGCTATTTTACAACTTCGTGCTAGACTGGCTCTATACGACGATGAAGTGGCGAAACTGCCTACTCGTCATCTTTGTCGCCTCTGGCTATGTGCTAACTTTTCTTGTAAATAATCTTTTTGCCTACGTCTTAAACGAGCCAAATTTGACTTTTAGCGCAGAGTATCTATTTTTTATAGCGCTTGAAAGTGTGCTTGCTATCGTGCTTTTTAGGGATAAAGTGCTATGAGGATGCGTATCGTTTTTGGCGTGATCGCTCTTTTTTGGATCATGCTTTTGGGGCGGATTTACCACTTAAGTGTAAATTCAAACACCTACTACAACGAGATCGCCGAGCAAAATGCGATAAAAACTATCTATATCCCGCCAGTTAGGGGCATCATCTTTGATGCGCACGACAAGCCTATGGCGGTCAATCGCCTTGGCTTTTCTATCTATGTAAGACCGCACCTTAGCGCAAACAAAAAGGTGAAAATTTTAGACGATGAGCTAGCTTATATCGGATCGCTATTTGGTGATCTAAACGTCACAAAGCTTAAAAATGAATATATCAAAAACGACTCAGCCTACAACCAAGACTTCATAAACGTGGTCGAATTTGTTGATTATGATAAATTTTTGCCATTTTTTGCGCCTCTTTCTCTGCGTGAAAATTTAGAGATAAGACCCGCTTCAAAGCGCCACTATCCGTACAATGACCTAGCTTCTCACATCATCGGCTACGTCGGCAGGGCAAATCAAAAGGATATGGAAAATGACCCTTTAACAAAGCTTACAAACTATATCGGTAGAAGCGGAGTAGAGCGCTTTTATAACCCGATCTTGCAAGGAATTCAAGGTTTTAAAAAGATCAAGGTAAATGCGCTAAATGAGGAGATCGAGCAGGTGAGCTATCAAGCGCCACAAAGTCAAAACATAAAGCTTGCCGTAGATCTTGAGCTGCAGCAGTTTGTCGCTGATGTCTTTGGCAAAGATGCAGGAAGCGTCATAGTTATGAGCCTAAAAGATGGCGCTATCATCGCTGCTGGAAGCTTTCCAGAGTATGATCTAAACCCATTTGTGCTTGGTATCAGCCAGGCTGAGTGGGAGGAGCTTGTAAAAAACGTCGATCACCCATTTACAAATAAGCTGATAAACGGCCTTTATCCGCCAGGATCTGTCGTAAAAATGGGTATGGCGCTTGCCTTTTTGGATAATGGCATGAGCAAATATGATAGTTTTTTTTGTAGTGGCTCGTATGAGCTTGGAGGGCGTAAATTTCGCTGCTGGAACTCGCATGGTCACGGCACGGTCAATATGAACACGGCCATTAGAGAGAGCTGCGATGACTATTTTTACAAGGGTAGCCAAAAGATAGGCATAGACGCCATTGTGCCGATACTTGAGCGTATGGGCTTTGGTAGGAAAACGGAGGTTGATTTGCCAAATGAATTTGTGGGGACCTTGCCAAGCAGGGAGTGGAAGATGAGGAAGTATGGCAAGGCGTGGTTTCAAGGCGAGACGCTCATCACCTCTATAGGACAGGGAAATTTTCTAGTCACGCCTATGCAGGTGGCTAAATACACAGCAGGTCTTGCAACTGGGCTAAATGTGACGCCACACTTTTTAAAGAGCATAGATGGCAAGGATGTTGATTTTACGCCAACAGATGATGCTTTTACGCCGTTTGAGAAGTCGCAGCTACCTGCCATTAGGCATGCGATGTATGAGGTAGCAAATCACCCAAGAGGCACGGCAAATAGGCACTTTGTCGGAAGTCTTGTAAAGGTTGCGGCAAAGACCGGAACAGCTCAGGTCGTTGGCATCTCACAAACTGAAAAGAAACGTATGAAAGAAGAAGATATGGCGTATCTGCAAAGATCTCACGCGTGGATGACGACCTATGCGCCTTATGAGGATCCACAATACGTCATCACAATGGTTGTCGAACACGGCGGCCACGGTGGTAGCGCTGCTGGACCAAAAATCTCTCAAATTTATAACAAGCTAGTTGAAATGGGATATATAAAGCTAGATAAAGTCCAGACTGAGAAAGATAAAAAACAATAAATTCTATCTCTAAAAAAATTACTAAATATGTCTGTGCGTATTTGTTTGCTCGCAAAACGTGAAATGGTTCTTGAAAGATAAAAAATATAATTAATGATTAGCTATCTTATGGATGACATGTATTCTTAATTTTGATATTAATTAAAATGAATATTTAAATTTGTAATGAAGTGATTAAAAATAGTTTTTGAATTTTTAGCCCAAAATAGGGCTAAAAATTATGGAATTATAGACCTTCAAAAGGATTTGTAGCTACGTCTTTGCGATCAACTATGTAAGGTATGATAGCTGCGTGGCGAGCTCTCTTGATCGCTTTTTCTACCATCTCTTGGTATCTTTTTGATGTGCCAGTTAGGCGTCTTGGCATGATTTTAAATCTCTCTGACAAGCAATACTTCAAAAGCGAAGTGTCTTTGTAGTCTATAAAATCAATTTTTGCTTCTGTAAATTTGCAATATTTGCGTGAATATTTTCTTTTTTCTGCCATTTTTTATCCTTTAAAATTAAAACGGTATTTCTTCATTGTTGAAACTATCAGCATCAACGTCTATATCAGGAACTTCTGAATAACTCTCTTGCTTTCTTTGTGGCGCAGCTTGTGGTCTAACTTCTTGTTGGCGGTTATATTGGTTATTTTGATATCCGCCTTGCTGTCCGTAGCCACCGCTATTTTGGCTATTCATAGAGTATCCGCCTTGTTGCGTTTGGTTATTTGAGCCAAGCATTTCCATGCTCTCAACGGCGATAGAGTGTTTTGAGCGATTTTGTCCGTTATTGTCGGTCCATTGGTCAAATTTAAGTCTTCCTTCGATAAGTAGCTTCGATCCCTTGTTGAGATATTGGTTTGCTATCTCTGCACTCTTGCCAAAAAATGATATATCAATAAAGCAAGTCTCATCTCTTCTTTCCCCATTTGAGGTGATTTTGCGTGTCACAGCTATACTAGAATTTCCTATGGCAACGCCGCTAGTAGTATATCTAAGCTCTATATCTCTGGTTAAATTTCCAACTAATACTACTTTATTGAACATTTTTTATCCTTGATTATTCTTCTGTAAATGTTTGCTCGTCTACTTTTTCAACTCTTGGCTCGCGTGGTGCTCTTGGCTCGCGAGTCTCTTTTTTTATAGTTTGTTTGATACCTTTGCAAAGTCTTTCCCAAGCTGCGATTTCGCGTTTGTTTTCATATTTAACGCTTAAAAATCTTATGATATCTTCTGTGATCCTTACGTTTCTTGTAAGCTCTGCAAGAAGTGCTGGTGGAGCTTTGTAGTAGATAACAAAATATGTTCCACGCTCATATTTTTTGATGGCATAAGCTAGTTTTCTAGTGCCCATCTCAACGACAGTAGCGATCTCGCCGCCGTTTTTTGTTATGACTTCTTTTACGAAATCAACCTTAGCTTTAACTTCCTCTTCCGTCAATGTCGGCTTAAGAATAAATAAAAGCTCGTAATGTTTCATTTTTTCTCCTTATGGATATTTAGCTCACTTTGTGAGCAAGGATTTTGCATTAAGCAAGGGTGGATTTTAGCTTAAATTTACTTAATATTTGCTGTTGATATGAGGTGTTGGAGGTTTAAAATGGTTGATAATACGAAAATTTCTTTATCCATTTTCGTATTTGTTTTTAGCTCTAGCTCTGCTAAATTTAGCGTTTTAAATATCTCTAAATAGGCATTTAAACTTAGCTTTAAGCTATTTGCTTTTAGCAAATTTGCGACATTTACAGGTGGCTGATAGCCGATCGCTTCGTCTAAATTTAAGCGGCCATTTATCTTGATGTAAGAGTAAATTTTAAATAGCCTAAAAAATGCTTTGTAAAGTGAGTTTAGAAGTAAAATTTCATTAAAATTTGGATCTTCTAAGTAGGTAAAAAAGTCGTTTTTTATATCTTTTAGAGCCATAAATTTATTGAAAAAATCATCAAAATTTATCCCACCAAGTCCAAAAACCAGCCTTTTTACATCGTCTTGTTCGATGTGGGTGTTTAGACTTTTTAGTTTTGTTAGCTCGCTTGCTGCAAGGTATAAATTTTCATTATGTGTAAAGTAAAGCTCATAAAGTGCGTTTTTGGTTATGTTTAGGCCTATCTTAGCTGAGCTTTTGGCTAGTAAATTTATCGCTTCATCTGGGTTTGAGGGCTTGAAAAATCTAGCAAAATTTGTCCCAAAAGCCTTTTGCGTATCAAAAACTAGCTTCATATCAGCCTCATAAAGCTCAAACAAAAAGTAATTATCCTGGCTCTTTGAACAAAGTGAGATGAGCTCTTTTAGCTCTTTTGCCGGGATCTTTTTGTCGCTTTTTACATAGAGGATATTTTTGCCGCCAAAAAGCGACTGCTCGCTTAGGTGAGAGCTTGCTTGCGCGTAGTTGTACTCGTCAAAATAAAGGCTTAATAAATTTGCATCTTCGCTTGCATAAAAGCTCAAAATTTCCTTGCCAAAAAGCTCGATCTGAAACTCGTCCGCCCCAAAAAGCAAGAAGTAGTTGCTTAAATTTGCATTTGCTAAATTTAGCTCCAAATCTTTTCTATACATCGATCTTTCTTGCCACTTTTGCAAAAATTTTAGCGCTCGCGATGTCGGCCTCTGTGATCTTTACGACAAGCTTTTGAAGTAAATTTGCGCTGTATCCAGTTATGAAAATCCTAGCGCCAACAAAATGATCATCAAGCTTGGCAACCAAAACATTTTGGTTTTCGCTCACGTAGCAACGCACCTCTTTGCCGATGTTTGCGGCTGCCCAGCGTGCAAATTTCCTATCCATAAAGTCGTAGGCTACCTTGTCGGCCTCTCTTTCAAGCTCGCTTAAGGTTGCACATGTGCTTTGGATGTTTAAAAGTAAGAAGTTGTAAAGCTTCTCATCTTTTGAAATTTTAGCCTTTAAAAGTCTGTGTAAAATAAGGTCAGAATAGCGTCTAATAGGGCTTGTAAAGTGCGTATATCTGTCAAATCCAAGCCCAAAGTGGCCTAAATTTTCACTTGAGTATTCAGCCTTTTTTTGAGACTTGATGATGAGCTTGTCTATCTCCTCACGGTTGCCCAGCTCATCGGCCTTTACTTGGATCTTTCTTATCAAATTTGCAAGGTCACTCTCGTAGGTAAAGTCAAGTCCCAAAAGCTGCAGGTCCTCAAGCAAGGTATCTATCTTTTTAAAATCAGGCGAAGCGTGGTTTCTAAAAACGCCCTTTGTGATGAGCTTAGCAGCAGCCTTGTTTGCTAAAAGCATGCAGTCTTCAACAAGTCTATGTGAGTCGGAGTCGCTTTCAAACCTGGTTTGTGAAATTTGCCCCTCATCATCAAGGCTCATTCTAAGCTCTTTTGTCCTAAAGTCAAATGCGTGCAAAAGCCTTTTTTTGCGAAGCTTCGTGGTGAGTTTAAAAAGTGGCTTGACCCATGAAATTTCACACTCTCTTTTGCCCTCTAAAATTTCATCAATCTCATCGTAGTTAAAGCGCCTTTTTGAAAGGATGATCGCTTCAAAAAGCTCCTCTTTTTTTACCTCGTTGTTTGCATCAAGTGAAATTTTAAAACAAAATGCAAGGCGTGGCACGTCTGGCTTTAGTGAGCAGATATTTTCACTAAGCGCGCGCGGCAACATCGGCACTGAGATGTGCGGAAAGTAGATAGAAAAGCCTCTTTTTTTAGCCTCGCTATCTATGGCGCTATATGCGGTCACATACTCGCTTACATCGGCTATTGCTACGTAAATTTCGCGCTTTTTCTCATCAAAATATATGGCATCGTCAAAGTCCTTAGCATCGACTGGATCGATCGTGCAAAACTCTAAATTTCTTAGATCAACCCTGCTTGGATACATGCTAGCATCGACTTCATCGCCAAAAGCCTTTGCCTCAAGCTCGCAAGCCTCGCTAAATTTATCGTTTTTATTATAAATAGCAAGCGAAATTTTCTCGTCGCTTAGCGGATCTTCTAAATTTCCTAAAACCTCGACTATTTCGTTGTTTAGGTTGTTTATCTTTAGTAGCGTCCCAAGCGGGAGCATCTTTAGGCTTTTTTGAGTTGCCTTTAGGGTTGTGCTTAGCCCAGTTTTTAAATTTACCCCTAAAATGGCCGCCCCAAAGCGTTTTGTATAGACCACGCTAGTCTCATTTGCAAGCTTTAGGCTCATTACTATCTTAGCGCTTTGGCGTTTTTTCTTAATCGGCAAAAGCTTTGCAAGTACGATATCGCCAAGGTGAGAGTTGTTTAAATTTTTATTTTCTACGATGATATCTTGCTTGAAGCGCTTGTCAAATGGCATGATAAAGCCAGTTGCGTTTTGGCTGATGTCTAGCTTACCGCAGACATAGCCGTTGTTTAGGTAAAATTTATCTTTATGTAAGCTTACGGCACCAAGATTTAGGAGATTACGTAAGACCTCTTTATCTTCGTTTGATATCTCTTTTTCTTTGATGCCAACTAGAAGTGATGTTAAAAATTCTTTCACAAATTGTCTTTGACTTTGCTAACAGCCATTAAAAATGTATCTCTCTCAAAGCCATATTCATTTATAAGAAGTGTTGCGTTATTTACGCTTACATCGTCAAGCTGATTAAAGATATTAACCGCTGTTTTTACTACCTTTAGAGCCCTTGCATACTCTTTTATGTGATCAGGTGCCTCTTCAGGAGTGTTTGAGTATAGGATAGAATTTCCAAGCTCGATCTCTAAATTCCACTGCTCAAAAATTTGAGCTGTAACCTCTTCGTTTGTGATGTCTAAAATTTCAGACTCTAAAAGCGCAAGATCATAAGTAGATGAAATTTGTTTTAACTTTGTTTTAAACTCAGCAACTTGATTGTTTTCTGTGAGCTCATGTGCTAAAACGATCTTGCCAACTTCAAGCATAAATGAAGCAGGAGAGAGAATTTCTAGATTTTTAGGTTTTATCTTTGAGTACCAGTGGTACATCAAAGCATTTTGCATGATTGAGATATTTAAAAAATCTTGTGCGGTAATGTCATACGGCTCTAAATTTATAGAAAAGGTCTTTTTAATAGCACTTGATAGCGCAAAACCGCGGATAGTAGCCATGCCAAAAAGTGAAATGGCTCTTGCGATAGTTGTGATCTCTTGAGAAAAACCGTAAAGTGGTGAGTTTGCTGAACGTAAGATATTTGCTGTTAGCATAGGGTCTTTTTCGACCACTTTTGTGAGATCATTTATCGAGCTATTTTCGTCAGCATGTAGGCGCTGGATCTGTATGACAGTGTCGTCTAGTGGCGGAAGCGCTTTGATTTTTTTAAAAATTGATTCATTCATGTAAAGTGACTCTTTTGGTTAAAAATTTTGTCACATTATAGCAAAAAGCTGCAGCATAAAACTTAAAGATACTTTTTTGCTCTTTTTCAGCAACGTTTTTGTTGCTAAAATGTATAATTTCGCCAAATTTTAACAATAGGAGAAACAATGGCTATAAATGTTTATTATGATAAAGACTGTGATTTAAGCCTTATTCAGAGTAGAAAAGTAGCAATCATTGGCTTTGGCTCACAAGGTCACGCACACGCTGAAAATTTAAGAGACAATGGTGTAAGCGTCGTAATCGGTCTTGCAAAAGGCGGCAAAAGCTGGGCAAAAGCTGAGGCTAAAGGCTTTGAAGTAAAAACAGTTAGCGAAGCTACAAAAGGCGCTGATGTGATCATGATCCTAACACCAGATGAGCTTCAAGCTGAAATTTATAAAAACGAGATCGAGCCAAATTTAAAAGATCACGCTGCTATCGCATTTGGACATGGTTTTAACGTTCATTTTGGACAGATCAAAGCTCCAGCAAACATAGATGTCATCATGATCGCTCCAAAAGCTCCAGGACACACAGTTAGAAGCGAATTTTTAAGGGGTGGCGGCATACCTGATCTTATCGCTGTTGAGCAAAATGCAAGTGGAAAGGCTAAAGAGATCGCTCTAAGCTATGCTTGCGGCATAGGTGGCGGTAGAACTGGCATCATTGAGACAACATTTAAAGATGAAACTGAAACAGATTTATTTGGTGAGCAAGCTGTGCTTTGCGGTGGTCTTTGCGCACTTGTAAATGCTGGCTTTGATACACTTGTAGAGGCTGGATATGAGCCTGAGATGGCGTATTTTGAGTGCTTACACGAGCTAAAACTAATCGTTGATCTAATGTATCAAGGTGGCATGGCTGATATGCGCTACTCTATCTCAAACACAGCTGAATACGGCGATTACGTAAGCGGCGTAAGAGTAGTTGGCGAAGAGAGCAGAAAAGCTATGAAAGAAGTTTTAAAAGAAATTCAAAATGGTAAATTTGCAAAAGACTTCATCTTAGAGAGAAAAGCAGGATATGTTAGAATGAACGCTGAGCGCGGTATAGCCGAGAGAAGCTTGCTAAATAAAACTGGTAAAAAACTTCGCGCAATGATGCCTTGGATAACTAACGGCAAACTTATAGATCAAAGCAAAAACTAAGCCTTGAGCGAAAAAAAGACTACAAAGAAGCGTCCTGCAAAAAAGAGTGCAGGTCGCTCTCATAATAAAATTTTACTTGGTATCGGCGTCATTGCTGCCATTTTGATAGTGGCACTTATCGCAGCTCTTAGCATCAAAAACAAAGATGTTGAGCAGATAAGCAAAGTAAATGAGCCAAAGAGCGAGAAACAAATTTCAAAAAAAGCTGAGCAAAAAGTTGCCAGCAAAGATAAAAAACAAGAGTACGAGAAGAGAAAATACCCTCTAAAATTTGATGAAGATGAAAATTTAAGTAAAATTTTTACCGACCCTAAACATAAAAGCGAACTTGCTCTAAAGCCAAAAACTGAGCCAAAAGAGCAAAAAAAGATAACTCCTGAGATAAAACCTGAAGTAAAAGTAGAAACTAAAAAAGAAGAGCCAAAAAAAGAGCAAAACGATACGAAAAATTTACTTGCAAATTTATATAAAAATATGCAAAGTAGCGTAGATGCAAGCCATGAAGCAAAGAGTGAAGAAAAGCCTGAGCAAAAGGTCGAGCAAAAGGTTGAGCAGGTTATCGAGCCATTTTACGCAGGCAAAAATGAGGCAAAAACAGAGACAAAAACAGAGCAAAACAAAAGCGCTGAAGCAAATTTAAGCATAAAAGAAAATTTAAAGCATAGCGAAATTTTAAAACCTGAGCCTACTAAAAAAAGTGAGACCGAGCCTGGTAAAAAAGATAAAAAGCAAATTTACAGCGAAAAACCGCAAAAAGAGAGCACGAAAAAAGATGACTTTGCAGTTGTGCCATTTACTCCAAATAGCAGTGTAAAAGGGCGTGCAAAGCTGGTGCTAATAATCGATGATGTGGCGACATTTGAGCACGCTAACATGGTAAAGTCAATTGGTCTAAAGATAACTCCGTCTATTTTCCCAGCGACAAAAACCCATCCAGATACGCCAAACATCGCTAGAACGTTTGAGTTTTATATGATACATCTGCCGATGCAAGCAAAGCACTTTGATAGTCCAGAGATAGGCACACTCACGATAAATGAGAGCTTTGAGAGCATGCATGAAAAGATAAAAAAGATACGAAGAGACTTCCCGCGTGCAAAATATACAAACAACCACACAGGATCACGATTTACTAGTGATTATGACGCGATGGACAAGGCTTATAGGGCGCTCATTGAGCAAGGCTTTATCTTTGTTGATAGCAAAACTATCGCTCAAACCGCGGTGGCAAGGGCTGCTAAAAAGTATAATCAGCCTTACATTTCAAGAGATATATTTTTAGATGATGATCCATCGGCTAGTGCGGTTAGGCGAGAGCTTGTAGCTGCTGTAAATTTAGCCAAAAAAAGGGGCTACGCGATCGCCATCGGACACCCAAAGAAAAACACGATCGCAGTGATAAAAGCTAGCAAAAACAACATCTTAAAAGATGTAGAAGTTGTTTATCTAAAAGATATTTTATGAAGCTTGAAATCATCCCAGAGGCGCTAAATAGGCTAAAAAATCCCCCAAAAGAGCTAAATTTCATAGGCGATACCTCGCTTCTTAGCATGCCAAAAGTCGCAGTCGTTGGCTCAAGAAAGGCAAGCGTTTATACAAAAGAGTGCGTCACCGCACTTTGCGCAGCGCTAAAAAGCGCAAATGTCTGCGTGGTAAGTGGTGGGGCTATCGGCGTGGATATCACGGCGCACAAGGCTGCCATGCCACGAACTATCGGTGTTTTTGCAAATGGACTTGACATCATCTATCCAGCTCAAAATAGGGCGTCGATAAAAGAAATTTATGAAAAAGGCTTGGCTCTAAGCGAGTATGACGAGGGCGAGCCGCCGATCGCGTATAGATTTTTAGAGCGAAACCGCATAGTTGTGGGGCTTGCGCAAGCTCTTGTGGTTGCACAAGCCGATCTAAGAAGTGGCTCGATGCAAAGTGCAAGGCTTGCAAATGAGCTTAAAATCCCAGTCTTTGTCCTACCTCAGCGCATAAATGAGAGTAGTGGAACAAATGCTCTGCTAGCTAGCAAAAAAGCCGAGCTTATCGATGATTACGTTAAATTTGCCTCACTTTTTGGCGAGGTAAAAGTGCAAGAAAAAACAAGCGACGAAATATTGAAATTTTGCAAAAATGGCGTTAGCCTTGATGAAGCATTGGCTAAATTTGGCGAGATCATCTATGAGTACGAGCTTGACGGGCTAGTTGAAATTTCAAATTTAAGAGTAAAAAGCGCACTATGAGAGAGAAATTTATGGCGATCGATGTTGGACTAAAGCGCATAGGGCTTGCTTTTGGCTTTGGCGAGGTCGTGACACCCCTTGAGCCAGTTCTTAGAAAAAATAGAAATCAAGCCGCAAGAGATGTGAGCCAAAAAGTAAATGAATACGCTCCAAACACGCTAGTAGTGGGCGTGCCAATCGGCGGCAGTAGCGAGGATGAGATGAGAAGGCGCATAGAGTACTTTGTCTCGCTTCTTGACGTACAGGCTAATATTGTCTATCAAGATGAAGCCTTTAGCAGCAGCGAGGCAAGTGAAATTTACACAAATACAAAGCGAGATGGCAGGCTCGATAGCGTCTCAGCCACCATCATCTTGAAGAGATATCTAAAAATTTTATAAATTTCTAGCCACTATCCCTAAAGTCTCGTGCAAACTATCGCTAGTAAATGGCTGTCTAAGTGTGGTCATCTTCTCGCTTTTGATGCTTTTGGCTTCATCCTTGCTGATGATGACGATGTAGAAATTCTTAAGCTTTTGATAAGTTAGCATCTCATCAAGCCTTGCTTTATCGCTTAGATACTCCTTTTGCACAAAGATGATGTCTGGCTTAAAAATGGCATCTTTTATGTGTAAATTTAAACTCTCAAAGCTCTTTTGCTTGCTTAGCTTCAGCCCAGTAAAGCTTAGCTCATGACTTAGCGTTAAAAATAAATTTTCATCATCGCAAGCTATTATCGCATTTTTGCCTAGAAGGCTTGCTATCTCGACGCTTTGCCTTTTAAATGTCCCACTTTTTGGTAGTGGTACGCTTATGCTTATATTAAAGCCGTCCTCTGCTTTGCTCATCTTGGCATTTAGCTCTTTTAATAGCTCGCCAGCTTCTTTTACTAGCTTCTCATTTGGCTTTTGCGGGCATGAAGTACATCTTATATGTATGTCAAAATGCACCAAACTTAGGCTATAGCTTACTAGAGTAAAGGATATGAGCAATTTTGAGTTGCTAACGCTATTTAGGTAAAATTTGCTTAAATTTTTGATCGCGCCTATTAGCTTGTGTGCTTCAAAGCTTAGATAGCGTGGATAGTTTGGGTTGTAGTTAAAGACGATGGCGTTCTTTCCAGCCGCTGCGTCCTTAAAAAGTGCCTCTAAAAAAAGCTCCATTTGCGCGACAAAATCGACATTTTTCATATCACAAGCATCCCATCGCCATAAGAGTAAAATCTATACTTTTCACTAACCGCCGTTTCGTAAATCCTCATCGTCTCTTTAAGCCCTATGAAGCTAGTAACTAGCATGATCAGCGTTGATTTTGGTAGGTGAAAATTTGTTAAAAGGTAGTTTTGTCTGATAGGTCTATTGTTTAGATTTAAAAATAGCTTGCAAAAGCCGCTTGGCTGCTTGCTTCTAGCAAACTCTTCAACGCATCTAGTCACAGTCGTGCCAACGCCAAGGATGGGCTTATTTGAGTTTATGATCTCTTGAGCTTTTTCGCTTAGCTCGTAAAACTCAGAGTGCATCTTGTGGTCATTTATGTTTTGGCACTCCACTCCCTTAAATGTCCCAGCGCCCACGTGAAGCGTGATATAAGCGACCTCGTGCCTTGCCTTTATTCTCTCTAGCATCTGCTCGCTAAAGTGCAGACTAGCTGTTGGGGCTGCGACCGCGCCGCTATTTTTGGCAAATATGCTTTGATACCAGCTCTCATCGTCCTTTGTGTCGGCTCTTTTTATGTATGGCGGAAGCGGGACATGACCGATCTTTTCTAGCTCGCTAAAGAGTTGCGCCGTATCTAAAATAACGCCATTTTTGGTAAAATTTACCACCCTTGAGCCATCATCATTTAACTCAAGCACATTTACCTTTATATCATCAGCGAAATTTAAAACGCTACCGACACTTACTCTACCCCTTATATAGACGCTAAATTTATTATCTCCAACTGGCTGATTTAGCATCACTTCGCAGGCTCCGCCACTTTGTTTATGTCCTAAAATGCGAGCCTTAACTACCTTTGTATTGTTAAAAATTACCGCCGCGTCCTCTGGGATGAGGCTGGCAAGATCTTTAAATTTATAGTGTTTTATCTCTTTTGTTTTTTTAAGATAAACAAGCAGTCTCGCCTCTTCTTTGGGCAAAACTGGCTCTTTTGCTATGAGCTCACTAGGCAAAAAATAATCATAACTTGAGATGTCGTTTATATCACTCATCGTCTGCGTCGCTATTTGTGTCGCTATCTTGCTCATCGTCGTCGCTTTTACCGGCTCTTTTGGCGACTATTATTGAAATTCCATAAAGTCCGATGAGTGGCAATGCCATTAAAATTTGACTTATAACATCTGGTGGTGTGACGATGGCTGCAAAGATGAAGATGACGACTACTGCGTATCTGAAATAATCTTTTAACATCTTATCATCAACAAGTCCTATCTTTGCTAAAAAAAATGTAATAACTGGCAGCTCAAATGAAATTCCAAAGCCGATCAGCAGTTTTGTAAAAAAGCCCACGTACTCGCCTATGCTTGGAAGTGCCGTAAAGAGCTGACCGCCAAAATTTACCAAAAATGTAAAGCCAAGTGGGATGACCACGTAGTAGCAAAACGCCGCTCCGCACGCAAACATAAATGAAGCAGAGAGGACAAATGGGATAACATATTTTTTTTCATTATCATAAAGTCCGGGCGCGACAAATAGCCAAAACTGCCAAAAAATGATAGGCAAAGCAAGCACCAAGCCAGCAAAAAATGCGACCTTCATCGCAGTGAAAAATGGCTCTTGAATTTGCGTAAAGATGATGTTTGAGCCAGCTGGCAAGACCTGCTTTAGCGGCTCGCTCATCCATGCAAGCAGTGGATTCCAAAATGTAAAACAGATGCCAAAACAGACAAAAACGCTTACTATGCTTATAAAAAGCCTCTTTCTAAGTTCGATCAAATGGGGTCTTAGCTCTTCAAACATTACGCCTCTTTTTTATCGTTTAAGATCGCATCTTTAACTAAATTTGTTGGATTTTGTATATTTTCTACCGTTTTTTTGGTGTCGCTTACGACGTTTTGTATGCTTTCAGTGACGTCGCTTGCACTTTTTTTGATCTCGTCAAGCTCTTCAAATGTGAGCTTTTTACGCACGCTTTGCGCACTTTGAGTTATGCTCTCTTTGTATTTTTGAGCGTCTTCTTTGAGCTCGGCTATCTTCATCTCTTGATCAAAAGTTGATTTTGCGTCGTTTATACCTTTTTTAAACATCTTTAGAAATTTAGCGATCTGCACCATAGCGCTTGGTAGCTTGTCAGGGCCCAAAACTAGCACAGCGATCACGGCGATGACCAAGATCTCAGAAAAACTCATTCCAAACATTTTTGCCTCTGTTAAATTTTATTTAAGCTTTGTATTTTATCTTGACTTTGCTCAAATTTTTATAAATTTAGCCCTCGATAAAGAGTGCGATCTCGTCGCTTAATAAGAAATTTGGGTTGTAAAATTTGCCCTCTTTAAAGAGCAGTTTTTCATTTTCTACAAGTAAATTTGCCCTTTTTTTCTGAGCTTCATTTAAGCGCCCAGCTTCCACGCCTACGATGCTTCTAAGCCCTAAAAATATATGCTCTCTTGTTAGTTCGCTTTGGCTTAAAATTTCTCTTTCTCTATGCGTTGGCTGCGTGATGTAGGCATCTATGCTACTTTTTGCGTAGTATCTGGTGCCATCCACAAAGCCCACGCTAAAAGCCCCCACGCCAAGGTAGTTTTTGCCCTGCCAGTAGCCAAGATTGTGCTTGCAAATTTCTCCAAAATTTGAAATTTCATACTGCTTAAAGCCAGCACTCTGGGTCTGCTCTATCATAAATTTAGCCAAAGTGTCGCTATCCTTTTTATAGCTTTTTTTGCCAGCAAATGGGGTGTTTTCTTCAAGTGTGAGCGAGTAGGCGCTTAGATGTGTGATAGCAAGACTTTTTAGATTTTCAACCTCAGCCAAAAGGCGCTTTTTGGTATCAAATTTAGTGTCATATATGAGGTCTAAATTTATGCTCTTAAAGCCAGCTGTATGGGCATTTTCAACTGCTTTAAAAATTTGCTCCCTGCTGTGAATACGCCCTAGAAATTTAAGCTTATCTTCAAAAAAACTTTGAGCGCCAAAGCTTATGCGGTTTGCGCCTAAATTTTTTACATGCTTTAACCAGGCTAAATTTGCAGAATTTGGATTCGCCTCAAATGTGATCTCAGTTTTAGGCGTGCAAAGTGGAGCTAAAATGCTAAAAATCTCATCATAAAGCTTAGCATTTATCGCACTTGGTGTGCCGCCGCCAAAAAAAATGGTTGAAATTTCTTTTACATTTTGGCTTTTTAGCTGGAAATTTAGATCAAGGCAAAGCGCTTTAAAATAGGCGCCAACCTTGCTAAATTCGTCATCGCTTGAGCCAAAGGCGCAGTAAGGACACTTGCTCTCGCAAAATGGCACGTGGATATAAACTTGCAAATTTCTCTCTTTTCTAAATTTTGGCGATTATAAGAAATTTGGCATTTAGCGCAGTTTAAAAGTAGCTTTTTTGCCTTATTAGCTCGCTTGGTAAAAAGCCAAAAGTGTCTTTAAAAATTTTTGCAAAATGTGCTGCATTTGTGTAGCCAACGATGCTGGCAGCCTCTTTTATGCTGATATCATTTTGCTTTAAAAGGGCAAATGCCAGCTTTAGCCGCTCTTTTGCTAAAAGCTGATAGATCGTCTCTTTGAAAAAGAGTTTAAAATTTTTCTTAAGCCAAAAGTCATTAGTGCCGCAAAGATGAGCTAGCTCTTTGATGCTTGGGGGATTTTGCATGCGACTAAGCAGAATTTTCTTAGCCTTTAAAAGCACTTTTTCTTCGTCGCTACTAAAGCAAATTTTCTCATCTTTTAAAGCTTTGCTCTTGTAGATAAGCTCTAAAATTTTTGACTCTATAAAGATCTCTCTCATCATGCCATCATATAAATTTGTCGTCTCAAGCTCGTTTAAAACGCAAATTTGAGCCTTATCTTTTTTGTATTTTATAAGATCAAATTTCTCTTCAAGTCTAAGCCCACTAAAAATTTCAAGCTTATTTGCGTAGTGCTCTTCAAAAAGCAAGGTTTTAGTTTTATAAAATTTATTTTGATATTCAAAAACGCCTTTTAAGCTATCATTTACCAGTCCTATGCAAAACTCATCCCTGCTTAAAAGATACTCTTTTTTATCAAGTTTAAAGCAAAGATTATCTTTTGCTTCGTTAAACATCAAAAATAGATACTTTCTATCTCCCTCGCTCTCTCTTTTTATGATATCGTTGCATAAAATCTCGCTTTTTAGGTAGCTGATGCCATTATTTTGTTTAAAAAATTCTACATTTATCCGCTTGTTGCTTTGTGAGATTTTACTTATGCCATATCTTTTATCTAAATTTATCATTTTATCCCTTGAGCGTTAAATTTAATCCCTCTAGCGTTATGTCTGATATTGATAACGATTATTTTATTTTAGTAAAATGCGCATTAAATTTTAATAAGGAGTTTTTTGTGAGAAGTCTATTAAAAATTTCTATTTGTGTGGCAGTTTTTATAAATTTACCGCTTTTTGCAAATGAAGATAAAGTTCTGCCAGAGGTTAAAGTAGTGAGTGCAACTGGCTTTGAGCAAAACATAAAAGACGCCCCTGCAACGCTTAGCGTCATCACTCAAGATGCGCTAGAAAAGAGAAATCATAAGGACGTTGAGAGCATGGTAAAAGACGTGCCAAGCCTTTTTGGAGCCACACTTGGTGCAGCAAATAGGCGAGGCATCTCCATAAGGGGGCTTTCTCAAAGATATACAAAGATCTTAGTAAATGGCATACCAGTGCCAGGAGATAACGCTTATAAGGGGCTAAGAAGCGTTGGAGGCTCATATAGCTTCATCCCGCCAGCAAGTGCGATAAGCCGCATCGAGGTGATACGTGGTCCTATGAGCTCGCTTTATGGCAGTGACGCACTGGGCGGTGTGATAAACATCATAACAGATGAGTTTAGTAACGACTTTCATGCAAATCTTGGCTCAAGCTATAAATTTGCTAGAAATAAAAATATAAGCGGCGAGTTTTACAACAGCCTCTATCTACACTCTGGGTTAATAGACGATGTTTTAAGCATCTCAGTTTATGGCAAAAATTTAAACAAATCAGAGGATAAAATCTCATACGCAAACAGAGAGCAAAAAGATAGAAATTTTGGCACGAAGCTCTTTTTTAGACCAAATGAAAACAACGACATCACGCTTGAGCTTGCAAGAAGTGATGTGAAATATAAAAGAACTAAAGGCAAAACACTATCAACTGGTACTAACTCGGTTGCTAGTGAGAGAATAAAGGGCGATGTGATAAATTTAAGCCACGAAGCAAGGCTTGATAATATCTTGCTTCAAAGCTACCTGTCTTATGGCAAGATAAAAGAGATAGCACAACAAAATTTGACGCTAAAAACACTAAATTTTGATACAAAAGGTTCATATTTTACTGATAACAACGCCTTTACTTTAGGGCTAAACGCCAAAAAAGAAAAACTTGACGAAAAGGCAACCACAGCAGACGCTGCAAATGTAAAAAGATATGACATTTCGCTTTACGGCGAGGATGATTATCACCTTACAAAAGACTTTATCTTAAGCACTGGCATTCGTTATAACTACGACGAGAACTACGGTTCGCACGTTTCACCAAGAATTTATGGTATCTATAACTTAAATGACTTTTTTGCCCTAAAAGGCGGAGTTAGCACAGGATACGCGACGCCTGACATCAAACAACGCACGCAAGATCTTGCATTGCCATTTGCTGGAGGACGTGGAGCACAGCTTGGTAGAAGCAGCCTTAAGCCAGAGACAAGCGTGAGCTATGAATTTGGCGGCGTTTATAATGACAATGAAGGTTTTGAAGCATCGCTAACTGGCTTTTACACAAGTTTTAAAGATATGTTAAGCTATAGCCCTATCTGCTCAAGAGGCAGCGTTTGTATGCATAAAGGTAAAATTTATCCAAATGGTATTTGGGAGAGTGTAAATATCGGCAAAGCTGAAATTTACGGAGTTGAACTAACAAATGAGTGGCAAGTCACAAACGCTCTTAGGCTAAATCAAAGCTACGTCTATACAAGATCAAAGCAAAAAGATGGAGCGGAGATAGGCAAAAGTTTAAACAACTATCCGCTTCATACATTTAAATTTGGAGCAAACTACGAGCTAAACAGATGGCTAAATTTCTGGTCTCAGATAAATTATTATGGCAGGAGCAAGGACTCACTTAGCTACGATGATGACATTAGACCTTACGTGATCGCCGATCTTGGCATAAACTACAACGTAACTAAAAATTTCAGTCTAAATTTGAGCGTTTATAACCTCTTTAATGAGTACTTTACGACAAGATCTGGCAGATATGATATCTTGATAGCTGACGGGCAAAAGATCGAGCTTGGGTTTAATCTAAAGTTTTAAAATGATAAAAATTTTGAAAAAATTTCATCTTATCTTGGCTTTTATCTTTGCCTTGCCGCTTCTTGTGCTTAGCATTAGCGGGGCGATCATCTCGTATCACGATGAGATAATCGATATCTTTAGCAAAGATGAGGTCGTGGCTGGCAAAAAGCCTTTAGAGATAGATGAAATTTTAAAAATTTTTAGCAAAAGTGAGCCAAATTTTAATCTTAGCTACCTAAAGATAAGAGCAGAGGCAAACAAAGCTTACGTCATAAGCGAAACTAATGAAAATGGCGAGTTTGAGTCGTTTTTCGTTGATCCTTACACTGGAGAAATTTCTGGCAAAAACAGCGCGGAGAAGTTTATAGGGCTGGTTTTAAATTTGCATAAAAACTTAGCCCTTTCGCTTTTTAAAAATGAAAATTTGAGTAAATTTGCAAGCGAGCTAGTAGCGCTTTCTACGCTTGCGTTGCTTTTTATCTTGATAAGCGGGGCGGTGATATATTTTTGGAGGTTTAGAAGCAGGGTAGGAGATGCTTTTAAGCTAAATTTAAAGGCAAGAAAATTTGCGTTTTTGTATTCATTACACGGCTTTTTGGGTATCTATCTTGGCGCTGTTTTAAGTGTGATTTGCATTAGTGGGCTTTACTTTTCTTATGAGAGCTTTGCTAAGGTTATAAATCAAATTTGTGGCGAAGAAAAGGTCTTTAAAAAGCCAAATTTTACAAACAAAAATGGCTTTAGCTTAAGTGACGAGCAAAAGGTGGCAAACCTTAAAAAGGCTTATGAAATTTTCATCTCTAAATTTGGGGACGAGTTTGAGACTTTAAATTTTATAGCAAATAGCGGCGGCGTCAAATTTATGCTCTTTTACCTGCCAAAAGGTGCTAGCGAGAGAGATGGTGTTAGGCTTTTAGTAGATACTAAAAGCGAGCAAATTTCAAAAAATGCCATGCCAAAGTCATTTGAAATTTATAAATTTATGCTTGATCTGCACGCTGGATATATCTTTGGCGAGCTTGGTAAATTTATATTTTGCCTAGCATCATGCGGTGTGGTCTTACTGCTTTTTAGTGGAGGTGCGATTTATTACAAACGGCGCAAAAACTAACTTCATTTATCTATCTCTTAACTCTTTTTCGTTATCATCTCAAATAAATTTTTTGGAAAAGACATGCAAAAAAAATATAGACCAAATGTAGCAGCTGTCATTTTGTCTAGCTCTTACCCTTTTAAATGCGAAATTTTCGTCGCCAAAAGGGTAGATATGGACGATATCTGGCAGTTTCCTCAAGGCGGCATAGACGAAGGCGAAAGCCCAAAGCAGGCACTAAAAAGGGAGCTTAAAGAGGAGATCGGAACTGATAAATTTGACTTCTTAGAAGAGTATCCTGATTGGCTTAGCTACGACTTTCCAGCAAATGCGTCAAAGAGATTTTATCCATTTGATGGGCAGACGCAAAAGTACTTTTTGGTTAGGCTAAAAAACGGTGCTAGCATAAATTTAAAGACCGAGCATCCAGAGTTTAGCGAGTATAAATTTGTAGATATCAACAAGGCTTTAGAGGGGATAAATCACTTTAAAAAGCCTATTTATGACAAAGTTTTGAGTTATTTTAAAGAGAAAGGATATTTTTGATGTTAATCGTTCAAAAATTTGGCGGAACTAGCGTAGGCACGCTTGAGCGCATCGAAGCTGTGGCAAATAGGGTCATCGAGACTAAAAACAGTGGCGCTGACGTGGTTGTGGTAGTTTCTGCGATGAGTGGAGTTACAAATCAATTGGTTGAATATAGTGAGTATTTCTCAAAGCATCCAGACGGCGTTGCTACTGATATGCTTTTAAGCTCTGGAGAGCAAGTAACCACCGCACTTTTGACGATTGCACTTAATGCAAAAGGCTATGCGTGCGTAGGGCTAACTGGCGCAATGGCTGGGATAATAACAGATGAAATTCACACAAAAGCTAGGATAGAAAAGATAGACACCACTAGGCTAAAAGCTGAGCTAAAAGCTGGTAGGATCGTCGTCGTAGCAGGCTTTCAAGGCATAGATGACAAAGGTGATATCACTACACTTGGTAGAGGCGGAAGTGACCTTAGCGCGGTTGCGCTAGCAGGTGCGCTTGAAGCTGATCTGTGTGAAATTTTTACCGACGTTGATGGCGTTTATACGACTGATCCAAGAATAGAGAAAAAGGCAAAAAAGCTAGAAAAGATAAGCTATGACGAGATGCTTGAGCTTGCCTCTGCTGGGGCAAAAGTGCTTCAAAATCGCTCAGTCGAGCTAGCAAAAAAACTAAATGTCAAACTAATCACAAGAAGCAGTTTTAACCACAACGAAGGTACATTAATAGCAAAGGAAGATAATATGGAAGCGGTTTTAGTAAGCGGTATAGCACTAGATAAAAATCAAGCAAGAGTAACTTTAAGAGGCGTAGTCGATAAGCCTGGCATCGCAGCTGAGATTTTCACAGCTCTAGCTCATCAAAATATAAATGTAGATATGATCATCCAAAACGTAGGACACGATGGCACGACAAATTTAGGCTTTACAGTGCCACAAAACGAGCTTGATCTAGCAAAAGAGACTATGCAAAAGCTCTCAGCTGCAAAACATGTCGAGTATGACGATGCGATCGTGAAAGTCTCAGTTATTGGCGTAGGTATGAAGAGCCACAGCGGCGTAGCATGTCTAGCATTTGAGACGCTTGCAAAAGAGGGGATAAACATCCAGATGATCTCAACAAGCGAGATAAAAATTTCAATGATCGTCGATCAAAAATATGGCGAGCTCGCAGTTCGCGTGCTTCACGATGCGTATAAGTTAGATAAATAATGCAAGATTTTATCCAATGGACGCTTGAGACTATAAGAAGCGAAAGATATATGAGCTGGATGGAGGAGAAGCGCGTCGAATGGACGCCTTTGCTCGCATCTAGGCTTAAATTTTTGCTTGATAGCAAGGCTTTTATAGTCATCTGCGACGATGAGCGAGAGTGGTTTGAAAACTATCTTTTAAGAAATATCAACCGCACAAAAAGCGAGCGTCCGTTTTTGCCATTTTTTAGCCTAAGATCGCTCTATCCAGCCTTTGATAGCGTCGAGACAAACGAGCAAAAACAGCTTTTAAAAGATATGCTAAGTCTTGCCTTTCCAAATGGCTACATATTTTTTTACATCGGCAAGAGCATAGATAAGCGCGCAAATTTAGCCAAGACTGATGAAAACAGCTATATGTGGCTCTTTGACGAGCAGGCGCAAAATAGCTTCACGCTAAGCTCGAGCGATGAAAACTTAGACATCAAACTTCTAAATTTATATAAACTTTTTGACAAGAGCATAGACGCTGTGCTCTTTGCAAAGGTGATGCTCTAAATGCTTAATAAAATCGTCATAACAAGCGATTTTGAAAATTTAAAAGCCAAGCTTGAAGCCGAGTTTGGCGTAAATAATCTAAGATTTTTTATAAGCGATGATTTTTTGCTAGAAAATGCAAAAGAGGTCATCACTGAAGCCTACATCGCCGAAAAAGATGAGAAAATTTTAGTTATCGAAGCAAAGTCTTTTCGCACCGAGGCTCAAAACGCACTTTTAAAGATCATCGAAGAGCCCCCAAGAAATATCAAATTTATAATAGTAACGCAGAGTAAAAATTTGCTTCTACCAACGATAAGATCGAGGATGCTCATAGAAAATAAGCTCACCAAAAAGCCAAAAATGAGTGTGGAGCTAAATTTAAAATCGCTCAGCCTAAAAGAGCTAACAAGCTTTATAGATCAAAAGATAGCAGAGGAGCAGGCGCAAAAATTTGGCAAAAACGAGCTAAAAGAGCTTGTCGGAGCCATCGTGACAAAGGCGGTTGATAGTGGGTATAAATTTAGCGGCGAGGAGATGGAGTATTTTTTCTCGCTCATCAAGCTTGCTGATCTAAACGCCAAGTCTCACGCCGTTTTAACGCCGCTACTGCTTACTATCTTTGAGAAAGGACGACGTTGAAATTTTATAAGATAAATAACAAAAGCGACTTTGATCAAATTTGCAAGGCTGTCTCGCCAAGTCCGGCTGGCGCAAAGCTCATGCGCGAAAAGAGCGAGATAAATTTTATTTTTATTGAGGAGATAAAGACCCCAGCGGCAAATATCCTAAAACAAGACGCACTAAGTGTCGGCGCCGAGCTGGTGACGCATAATGATACGATTTTAGGTCGCGAGAGCCTAAACAAAGCCTTACTAATGGCAACAAACGCGCAGCTTAGGCAGTTAGCTAAAAAAGAGAAGCTACAAGACTTTGGGCTTAAAAAGCTTGCAGTTTTTTTAGAGACAAAATTTACAAAGCCCGCAAAGCCTCTTATAATGGGCGTGTCAAATATAAATTCGGATAGTTTTAACGAGCAAAGCCGCATAAATACGCAAAATGGCATAGCTAAAATCGAAGCGATGATAGAAGCAGGTGCTGACTACATCGACCTTGGTGGCGTTAGCTCAAGGCCAGGGAGTGAGTATTGTGGCCGCGAGGAGGAGTTTAGGCGCATAAAAGATATCATTGAAGAAATTTATAGGCTAAATTTACATGAAAAGGCGAAATTTAGCCTTGATAGCTTTGATGAGTATTGCTTAGAATTTGCTCTAAACCACGGCTTTAAGATGATAAATGACATCACGGCAAACGCAAATTTAGCCCCGCTTGCTGCAAGATACGATGCCCAGTTTTGCATGATGCACATGCAAGGAGACCCAGCTACCATGCAGATTGCGCCAAAGTACAACGACTTAATTGGCGAAATTTCAGACTTTTTTGAGCAAAAGATAGTCCTTGCAAGGGAGCTTGGCGCTAAAAAGATAGTGCTTGACGTTGGTATCGGCTTTGGTAAGACGGCTGAGCAAAATTTACTGCTTATTAAGCATTTGGAGCATTTTTTGAAATTTGGCTGCCCGCTGCTAGTTGGTGCTAGCCGCAAATCAGTCATAAATCACTACTATAAAAGCGAGGTCAAGGAGCGCTTACCAGGTTCGCTTTATCTGCACTTAAAAGCCTTCGAAAACGGTGCGCAGATCATAAGAACGCACGATGTGGCAGAGCACAAGCAGCTTTTTGATATGCACGAGGCGATGAGCCAAGCCACGCTTTGGTAGGGGCTTGGCTAAAAAGAGGCTAGATGAAAAATTTATTGCCGCCGCCTTGGATCAAATTTCCAAGTATAGATCCATTTTCCATCGGCTGGAGAATGGGCGCTGGCGAGGATTATAAGTTTAAATTTAACGACTGGCTTAAAACGCTAAGCCAAGATGAACGTAGCGAGTATCAGCAGCTCTTTACTGAGCCTGCGACGTGGCGTGGCTACTGGGATGAGAGACTAGGCTCTGATGAAAGCATGCTTTTTATCAACGATGAATTTGTCACCGACCTTTGGGAGCGTGAGCCTAGATATGAGTTAAAGTGGCTAAAAAAGCGCTACAACGCTGGCAAGGCGGATAAATTTCTATTTTTTTGGGGTCATCAAAAGAGTGCAGGCATAAGCGCAAGCTGTCTAAGCCAGTGGTACGGCTCTAGTTTTTGGCAAGATGAAACTAGATACATTTGCGCCGAGCAATATATGATGGCTAAAAAGGCTGAGTGTTTTGGCGATAAAGAGACTTTAGAGCAAATTTTATCCGCCAAAGATCCAGCGCAGATGAAGGCACTTGGCAGGCAGGTACGTGACTTTGACGCCAAGGTCTGGGACGAGATAAAATTTAGCGTTGTGCTAAATGCGAGCTATTTAAAATTTAGCCAAAATGCCAAGCTGCGAGAGTTTTTGCTCTCGACAAAGGATAAAATTTTGGTTGAGGCAAGCCCTGTTGATAAAATTTGGGGCATAGGCATGAGTGCTGATGATGAAAATGCGCACAATCCTATGAAGTGGCGTGGGCAAAATTTGCTTGGCTTTGCGCTGATGAGAGCGAGGGACGAGATAGCAAAGGTCTATAAAAATGTCCATTTATGTGACGCGAGAGAGTTAAATTTGGATCATTTATAAAGTATGTTTAAGATAAAATGCGGTGTAAATTTGGAGCGAAAATGACAAAACAAGAGTACGAACGAGCGGTAAATACGCTAAATGTGTGGGCTAAGGCCTACTACGACGAGGACGAGCCACTTGCAAGCGACGAAGAGTATGACGCGCTATATCACGCGGTTTTGGCCTTCGAGCAGGCAAACCCAAGCGAAATTTCGCTATTTTCACCGACTAAGCGAGTAGGTGGAGGCGTAAAAGAGGGCTTTAGCAAGGCAAGCCACATAAAGCGCATGTGGAGCATGGAGGATATTTTTAGCCTTGGCGAGCTTGATGCGTGGCTAAAGCGCGGAGAGAAAGAAAATTTGACCTTTGTTGCTGAGCCAAAATTTGACGGAGCGAGCCTAAATTTACTCTATGAAAATGGCGTTTTAGTTAGGGCGATAACCAGAGGCGACGGCGTTACTGGCGAAGATGTGACGCAAAATGCAAGGACTATAAATTCTGTTTTAAAGAGCATTAGCTACAAAGGGCTCATTGAAATTCGTGGCGAAGTCGTCATAAGAAAAGATGATTTTGAGCTTCTAAACGCAGAGCGCGCAAAAGAGGGCGAGGCGCCACTTTCAAACCCTAGAAATGCAGCTGCAGGCAGCCTTAGACAGCTTGATAGCGCGGTAACTGCAAAAAGAAAGCTACTTTTCATACCTTGGGGAGTGGGCGAACAGAGCCTTGGGCTAAAAGATCACAGCGAAGTGATGAAATTTGTGCGAGATCTTGGCTTTGAAAGAGATGATTTTTTTAAAATTTTAAAAAAAGATGAGCTTGAGACTGCCTATAACGAGCTACTAGCCAGCCGTGAGGCAAAGAGCGTGATGATGGATGGCATGGTGATACGAGTAAATGACCTTGCGCGCTGTGAAGAGCTAGGCTACACGGTCAAATTTCCAAAATTTATGGTGGCGTTTAAATTTCCAGCCATTGAAAAGGTGACTAGGCTAAGAGATGTGGCACTTCAAGTTGGCAGAAGCGGCGTAGTAACGCCTGTTGGCGTGCTTGATGAGGTAAATATAGACGGAGCCAATGTAAAATCAGCCACCCTTCACAACTTTGATGAGATCGAGCGCCTTGGCGTCATGAAAAACGACTACATCGGCATCATCCGCTCAGGAGATGTGATACCAAAGATCACAAAGGTTTTTAAAGATAGGCGAGATGGCAGCGAGCAAGCGATAGAGAGGCCTAAATTTTGCCCAGTTTGCGGCTCGCACCTGCTTGATGAAGGAGTCTTTGTAAAGTGCCAAAATTTAAGCTGCAGGGCAAGAGTGGTGGGCTCAATAATTCACTACGCATCGAAAAAGTGCCTAAACATAGACGGTCTTGGCGATGCGATCGTAAATTTGCTATTTGACAAGGGGCTGATCGCTTGCATAAAAGACATCTACAGCCTTAAATTTGATGATCTCATGGCGCTTGAGGGCTTTAAAGAGAAAAAGGTAAATAACCTTTTAAATGCGATCGAAGCTAGCAAAGGTGCGGAGCTATCTCGCTTTATCACCGGTCTTGGCTGCGAGCACATCGGCGAGGTGGCGGCTAAAAAGCTAGCAAGTAGCTTTGGACTAGGCTGGCTTGATGCTAGCTTTGAAGAGCTTGTCTCGCTTGAGGGCTTTGGCGCGGAGATGGCAAATAGTTTAATCGACTTTGCCGAGGTAAATAGAGATGAAATTTTAGCTCTTAGTCAGATCGTGCAGCCAAGCGTGACGCAAGTGCAGAGCATCTCAAACGCGCTAAGTGGCAAGACGGTCGTTATAACTGGCACGCTAAGTCGCCCAAGAGATGAGATAAAGGCGGAGCTTGAGAGTTTTGGTGCAAAGGTTTCTGGCTCAGTTTCTAAAAAAACGGACTTTGTGCTAGCTGGCGAGGAGGCTGGCAGCAAGCTAGAAAAAGCAAATGAGCTAGGCGTGCAAGTGATCGATGAGAGCGAATATGAGAGGCTAAAACTTGAGGTTTGATAACTACGTCGCAAGCGTTTTAAACATAAGTAGAAACAAGGCGAGCGAGCTGATAAAAGGTGGCAAGGTGCTTACAAACGGAGAGATTTGCACCAAGGTTTCAAGCGAGGTTAGCGAGGCTAAGATTTCGCTGCTTGATGAAATTTACGTTGGGCGAGGCGCACTTAAGCTAAAAAGCTTTTTGGAGGCGATGAAATTTGACCTAGCTGGCAAAAACGCGCTTGATATCGGCAGCTCAACTGGCGGCTTTATGCAAATTTTGCTTGAGCGTGGCGTAAAGAGCGTGACTGGCGTCGATGTGGGCACTGATCAGCTAGATGCTAGCCTAAGAGGCGATGAGCGAGTAAAAATTTATGAAAAAACTGACGTCAGGGAGTTTGCTAAAACGCACAAAAATGAATTTAACCTCATAACCTGCGACGTGAGCTTTATCTCTTTGGCTGAAATTTTACCAGCTATTTGCAAGCTAGCAAGTGCAAATTCGCTCATCATAACGCTTTTTAAACCGCAGTTTGAAGTGGGCGTTGGCGTTAAACGCAACAAAAAAGGCGTTGTGACCGACGCTAAGGCTGTAAATTTAGCGATGAAGCGCTTTGAAGTGCTAGCAAGTAGCTTGAAATTTGAACTGATAGCCTGCAAAGAGTGCGAGGTCAAGGGAAAGGAAGGAAATGCCGAATTTTTCTACGCTTTTAACAAAAGATAATATAACTGCCGTCGCGATAGGACATTTTGACGGCGTACACAGGGGGCACAAGCAGCTTTTAAAGCAGCTAGGCGAGTTTGGCGGCCTTGTTGTCATCGACAAAAACAAAGCCAACATCACGCCAAAGCTAAAGCGAGCCGAGTACTCGAGCTACCCATGTTTTTTGTATGATTTTGACGCTATAAAGGGGCTTAGCGGCGAGGAATTTATCGCGCTTTTAAAGCATGATTTTAAAAATTTAAAAAAGATCGTTGTTGGATTTGATTTTAGATTTGGCAGAAATAGGGCTTGGGACAAGTATGATCTGGAGAGAATTTTTGATGGCGAAGTGGTCGTTGTAGACGAGGTTTGCTATGACGGCATGGGCGTGCATAGCTCGGCGATAAGGGAATTTATCAAGCAAGGCAAGATCAAAGAGGCAAACAAACTCTTAGGCAGGGAGTACTCTATCGAGGGCGACGTGATAAAAGGGCAGGGCATCGGCGCAAAAGAGCTGGTTGCGACGCTAAATTTAGAGGTTAAGAGCTATCTTTTGCCGCGCGAGGGCGTCTATGCTACAAGAACGAGAATGGGCTCATATACCTACGGCTCGGTCACTTTTATAGGCACTAGAGTTAGCACGGATGGAAATTTCAGCGTTGAGACGCACATCTTGGACGAGGTCGCGCCAAAAGTGACGAAGCACGTTGCCGTTTGCTTCATAAAACGTTTGCGCGATAATAAGAAATTTAACTCTCTTAGCGAGCTAAAAGAGCAGATAAAGTGCGATATATCAGAGGCTAGAAAGAGTGTAGGTGTCTGCGATCTATACTGCGACGAGACGATAAAGTATTTTGATGGAAGTGGAGCTGGGATATGAGAGATGAGAAGATGAGAGATGAAATTTTTAAAGAGCCCATAAGCAAGCAGTTTGAGTTTGACGACTTTGTGGCGAGCGTTTTTGACGATATGATCTCGCGCTCGGTGCCGTTTTACGATGTTAGTTCAAATTTAAATGCAAAGTTGCTATCTAAAATTTTGCCAAAATCAGCAAAAGTGTGCGACCTCGGCTGCTCGACGGCAAATAGCCTGCTTTTGCTAAATAACCTTAGAAACGACCTCGTGCTAAGCGGCGTGGATAACTCTGAGGCGATGCTTGCAAATGCAAAAAATAAGGCAAAAGCTTATGGGGCTGATATTGAATTTGTTTTAGATGACATCTTAGAGTGCGAGCTAGAGGGCTTTGATGCTGTTTTGGCAAACTACACTTTGCAGTTTATAAGACCACCAAAAAGGGCTGATCTGGTGCAAAAAATTTATAACGGACTAAATGAAAATGGCGTCTTTTTGTTTAGTGAAAAGATCATCTTTGAAGATAAAAAGCTTACTAAAAGCGTCATAGAAATTTACGAGGACTACAAGCAGGCGCAAGGCTACTCACGCTACGAGATCGCCCAAAAAAGAGAGGCGCTTGAAAATGTGCTGGTGCCATACACCGAAGAAGAAAATAGAAACTTAGCCCTAAATGCTGGCTTTAAGCGTGTCGAGAGCACATTTAAATGGGGAAATTTTATGAGCTTTTTGGCGTTTAAGTAAATTTAAAAATATCTGCTTTTGTATTTAAATATAAAATTTAATCACAAACAGTGAATTTAAAATTTAGATTTTGCTTTGCAATGTCAGCATTTTTGAATAATGAAATTTAATAGTAAAGAAATTTAGCGGGAGTTACCCGCTAAATTTACTCATTTATCGCTGCGTTTCCGTGGTGGTGGAAGTCATCGTAGATGATCTTTGAAGTTTGGAATTTCTCGCGTTTTAGCTCGCGAACTCGTAAAAATTCCTCTTCATCGATCTTTTTGATCTGGATAGCTGCTTTAAATGTCGGAGTCTTACTGATGTAGTCCCAACCGCTGCTTGTTAGCTCGTTGCAAGAGCTCTCCCAGTAGTGGAAAGTCATCTGGATGATGCCATCAGGCACGATGTCAGTCACTTCAGCTTTTACGACGATGTAGCCGTATCTACTCCAAGCTTTGATAAAGTCGCCTTGTTTTAGTCCGTATCTTTCTGCAAGTGCTGGGCTCATCTCAGCGATAGGTCCGATGCTGTCGCCACCCTCTTCGATAGCACGTGAGCGTCTTGTCATGGTGCCAACTGTGTATTGATAAACTTTTCTTGTAGTTAAAAGCTGTATCGGATACTCAGCGTCAGTCTTCTCATCGACTGAACCAGCCATGATAGGATACTCTGGCGACATATTCATCTTCTTAGCAAACTCAAGTTTTGCGCTCTCGATCTCATCAGCCTTATCCACAAATAAGCAAGGTACAAAGCGACCTTTGCCATCAGGGGTAAAGAATTTCTTATCAAGATAGAGACTTTGACCACCCATATCATCTTCAGTTGGGCATGGCCAGTGAAGTCCGTGATATTTTTTAAGTCTATAATAGCTCATACCGCCGTAGCGTCTAGGGTCGCATTTTCTAACTTCTTCCCAAATCTCTTCTGGTGAGTTAAAGTTAAAGCCCTCAGTTGCGCCCAAACGACGTGCGATCTCGCAAACGATCCACCAGTCTTGTCTAGCATCACCTGGAGGTGTGATGACTGCTTCGTTGTGCTGGACACGGCGCTCTGCGTTTGTGTAAAGACCCTCTTTTTCGCTACTTGCAACGCCAGGGAGAACGACGTCAGCTTTTAGTGAAGTCTCAGTTAAAAATAGATCTTGAACCACGTAGAAATCGACATTTGCGATGCCTTTTAAGAAGTGGTTTGTATTTGGCTCAGAGATGACTGGATTTTCGCCGATAGTCCAGAAGAAATGCACTCTGCCATCAAGGATCGCATCAGGTACTTCAGTTTTATGGATGCCTATCTTTGAGTTTAAAAATCCAGGCTCTAAGTGCCACATTTTCTCAAACCAAGCTCTTTGCTCTGGGTCGGTAACTGAGCCAAGATTTGGGAATATGTTTGGTAAAACGCCCATATCGCAGCAACCTTGAACGTTCTCTTGACCTCTAAGCGGTAAGTCGCCTGTGCCAAGCTCGCAGATGTTTCCAGTGATCAAGAATAAATTTGATACGTCGCAAACTCCGCCAACACCGTGGTTGAAGTGAGTTACGCCCATGCCGTGAGTGATGACGGCTGGTTTTGTGGTGGCATACATTCTAGCAGCTGCTCTGATATCCTCTGGATTTAGCCTTGTGTATTTAGCTACGACCTCTGGAGCATAGTCTTTTACAGCTTCTTTAACGTACTCGATGCCTATTGTATGATCTCTTACAAATTCCTCATTTACAAGGCCTTCTTCGATGATAGTGTAAAGAAGTGCGTTGATAACAGGGATGTTGTGCTCAGGCTCTAGCTGCAAGTGGATGTCTGCTCTACTTGCAAACTCAGTCTTGATAGGGTCGATAACGATCAGTTTTGCACCGCGGTTTAGCGCTCTTTGGATGTGCATAGCTGCGATTGGGTGACCATTTTCTGGGTTTGAGCCTATCATTAATATACAGTTACTATAAGTGCCAATCTCTGTAAAGCTATTTGTGGCAGCTCCGTTTCCGATTGTTTTAGCAAGTCCTGCTACTGTCGGAGCGTGTCAAATTCTAGCGCAGTGATCGACGTTATTTGTACCAATTACAGCGCGCATTAGCTTTTGAGCGACATAGTTGTCCTCTAATGTACAGCGTGCTGAGAAGTTTCCTGCTAGTGAGTCAGGGCCGTATTTCTCTTTTGCCTCTTTCATCTTTTCTACGACAAGATCAAGCGCCTCGTCCCAGCTTGCCTCTTCAAATTCACCGTCTTTTGAAAAGACCCCATTTTTCTTTCTAATAAGCGGCTTTGTAAGTCTGTCTGGACTTGCAACGTAGTCCCAGCCATAAAAGCCCTTTAAACATAAATTTCCTTGATTGACTGGATTGTCTTCGACGCCAGTAGCGGCACGAACGACGTTGTTTTCCACGTGCAAGGTTACTTGACAGCCTGTCCCGCAATAAGGACAGATGACTTTGCCTTCTTTCATCACTTTCTCCTTCTAATTATGCATTTTCTGCATATTTATTTTGAGTAATATTACTAGTGCGAAACTTAATCTTTTATGAAAAATTCTTTATTTAAAAAATAAATTTTAATTTTAAGTTATATTTTATATAGAATTTAAAAAGCCGAATATATAGGAATTTAAAAAATATGCTAAATTTGCATGAATTTCTAAAATTTATCAAATAAGAAATAAATTGTGTAAATTTGACACAGAAGCTGAAAGACAAAAAATTAAATTTAAATTTAGTTTGAGACAAGCTGTTTCAACTATAAAAATAAAGAGAAATTTTGAAAGTAAAAGTGAAATTTAAAAGGAGAGCAGGTCGCTCTCCGTGGGATTATTTATCTCTTAAGCCAAGCTCAGAGATTAGTTTTGAATATGTAGTGTAGTCTTTGTTTTTAAGATACTTTAAAAGTCTTTTTCTTTGACCAACTAGTTTCAAAAGACCTAAACGTGATGAAAAGTCTTTTTTGAAAATTTTAAGGTGTTCTGTAAGTTCAGTTATTCTAGCTGTTAAAAGAGCTATTTGAACTTCTGGAGAGCCTGTATCTCCCTCTTTTCTAGCGAATTTCGCAACTATTTGAGCTTTTTTAGCCGAATCCAAAGCCATGATGACCTCCTGATTGGTGAATTTTGGAAGAGCGATTATAGCATTTAAAACATAAAGTTAGATAAAATTACCCTTTTTAAAAATTAATGAAAAATGCAGTAAAAATTTAATAAAATTAGGGCTATTTAAAGAGTTAAGGAAGATAAATGCTTTTTACAAAGGCAAGCGAATACGCTCTACTTTCGCTTATTTTAATATCTCAAAAATCATCTCCAGTTGATGTTGATACGATCTCAAATGAGCTTAAAATTTCAAAAAGTTTTCTGGCAAAAATTTTACAAAATTTAGCAAAAGATGGAGTTTTAAAGTCATTTAAAGGAGCAAATGGCGGTTTTGCACTAAACGGCGAACCTGAAAATTTAAGCATAAAAAAGATAATCGAATGCGCTGAAAAGCGCGAACTAAGCGTCTTTGAGTGCTCATCTTCAGCGCTTGGCTGCCCGTCAAACAAAGCCTCAAGCTGTCAAATTTGGTCGATGTTTAGCGGCCTTCAAGGCAAGATCGACGAGATGCTTGACGCGATCAAACTAAGTGACATCGTTAAGAAGTAAAGTTGGCAAAGCAAAAAAATAATATCTTGACTCTTGTCGCACCGTTTCTTGCGCCAATTGTCAAATTTAAAAGTCTTAGCATCGTTGGCATCATCGTTGCCATCCTTGCTATCATCATCGTGCCGCTCCCAAGCGCGGTGCTTGACTTTTTCTTGGCACTTTCGATCTCGATTTCTGTGCTTATTATTTTGATATCTATTTACGTACCAAAGCCGACTGACCTTAGCACGTTTCCGACGCTCATTCTCATTATCACGCTTTTTCGCCTCTCGCTAAACATAGCAACCACGCGTATGATCTTAAGCGAAGGTCACAACGGCCCAGAAGCGGTCAGTGAGATCATCTCAAGCTTTGGAAATTTCGTTGTTGGTGGCAACTTCGTCATCGGTACCATCGTCTTTTGTATCTTGGTGCTCATAAATTTCATGGTCGTAACAAAGGGTTCAACCCGCGTGAGTGAGGTGCAAGCGCGTTTTACACTTGATGCGATGCCTGGTAAGCAAATGGCGATAGATGCGGACCTAAACGCAGGTCTAATAGACGAAAAAACGGCGCGCGAAAGACGTCAAGCCATCATCGGCGAGGCAAATTTCTACGGCGCGATGGATGGTTCGTCTAAATTTATAAAAGGTGACGCTGTCGCTGGCATCATCATCACTATCATAAACATCATCGGCGGCTTTGCTATCGGCTCGTTTCAACACGGCCTTGATATGGCGACATCTGCTCAGTACTATACGATCCTAACTATCGGTGATGGCCTAGTTAGCCAGATACCTGGACTTATCACTTCAACAGCGACTGCTATCATCATCACAAGGGCTAGCAAAGACGACGAGGACTTTGCAGAGGGCACGCTAAATCAACTCTTAGGCGACTATAAAACCTTGCTGATAGTGGGCTTCATACTATTTATGTTTGCTCTTGTTCCAGGTCTGCCAACCCTATCTCTTGGCTTTATAGCGCTGCTATTTTTGGGGCTTGGCTACATCATCAAGCAGACAAAAGATGGTGGGCTAAATTTAAGCCTTGCACCAAAAGAGAAAACTGCTTCTAAAAAGGCTGGAGCCGCTACGCCAAGTGGGGCAGGGGCGGCAGCTGCAAGTGGTGGGGCTGCTAAGGCACCAAAGAAGAGTGACGAAGAGATCGCAAGAGAAGAAGAGACAAAGATAAATGATATATTAAAGCTTGAAATTTTAGAGCTTGACCTAGGATATGGCTTGCTAAAGCTAGCTGATGTGGATCTCATTGAGAGAATTCGCGCTATGAGGCGAAATATCGCTTCAAGTCTTGGCTTTTTGATGCCAAAGATAAGGATACGCGACAACCTCCAACTACCACCAAACGAGTACCGCTTCAAGCTAAAAGGCATCGTGATCGGTCAGGGCGAAATTTACGCCGATAAATTTCTAGCGATGGATAGTGGCTTAGTGAGCGAAGATATCGAGGGGATTCCGACAAAGGAGCCAGCTTTTGGACTGGATGCTCTTTGGATCGATGCTAGCGTCAAAGAGGACGCTATACTTAGCGGATATACGATAGTTGATCCTGCAAGCGTCATCTCAACGCACATGAGCGAGCTTATCAAGCAAAATGCAGCCGAGCTTCTAACTCGCCAAGAGACGCAAAATTTACTAGACAAACTAAAGATCGACTACCCAGTCGTGGTCGAGGATACGTTAAGGATCGCACCTATAAATTTGATCCAAAAGGTCTTAAAGACGCTGCTTAAAGACAATATCCCGATCAAAGACCTGCTTAGCATACTTGAAGCCATCAGCGACATCGCCGAGGTTAGTAAAAATTTAGACATGATCATCGAGCACGTGCGTGCAGCGCTTTCACGTGTCATCACTTCGCTTTATGTAGATGAAAAGGGACAGCTAAATTTTTATATCCTAGACACCGCCGCACAGCAAAAGCTCATGGACGCGGTGCAGTATAAAGACGGCGCCTATCATCTGATGATAAACGTGGCGCAGACATCCTCGATCGTGCAGGCGCTAAGGCGTGAAAAAGAGAAGCGACCGATGAGCCAGCACGGAGAGATGGTGCTTTGCGTGGAGCCAAGCTTGCGCAAATTTATAGCAAATATCTGCGCAAATTTCGCCATCGATATAGTGGTGCTAAGCTTTGCCGAGATCTCGGCAAATACGCCATTTGAAACAGTTGGCGTCATAGAAATAGAAAATTTATAAAGGAAAAAGATGAAAATTTATCACCTCTCGCACACCGATCTTGACGGATACGGCGCGCAATACATAACAAATTTTTACTTCAAAGATGTGAAATTTCTAAACTCAAACTACGGCAGAGAGATAGATGATAAATTTGCTCAAATTTTATCTGAGATAGACGCCTCAAATGATGATAAAAACATCATCTTGATCACCGATCTAAATTTAAGCCTAGCTCAGTGTGAGAGCTTTGAGGAGATGATAGAGGGTAAAAATATAAAGCTATTTTTGCTAGATCATCACCAAAGCGGTGCTGAGTGTGCGAGCGCTTACTCATGGTATTTTTTGGATAGTTCAAGGTGCGCCACAAAGATCACTTACGACTTTTTTGCGGGCATTTTTGGTCAAAACAAAGAGCTTGAAATTTTTAGTGACGTCGTAAATGCCGTGGATATCTGGCTAAAAGATGATAAAAATTTCGAGATGGGCAAGGTTTGCTTGGGGCTTGTAGCAAATGCTAAAGAGATAAATAAGGTGATGTTTGAAGCTGAAAACAACCTTTATATGGATCATCTCTTAAAAGAAGCGAGCAAATTTTTTAACGAGAAAAACGACTATATCGGTCTTGACATGCAGGTGCATGCTATAAAGAAGTCATTTTTCAAAGAGGATAAAGACGATACGCTAAGTAACCTGATCTCAAACTACGTCGTAAAAAAACTTAGTGAAAATAAAGAGAAATTTAGCATAAGCTATAAAGATCATAAAGGAATTTTAACCTACAATGTCGGCAATGTTTCTGTTATCGGCAACGACTTTTTGGTGGCAAATCCTGAATTTGACTTCTTTATCGACGTGACAAATAAAAAGACGCTAAGCTTTCGTGCAAATGGCAAGCTAGACGTTAGCGCCATGGCTAAACGCCTAGTTGGCGGCGGCGGACACGTGAACGCTAGCGGCGGGCTGTTTGCAAATTTCAAAGATGGCTTTAGCTATGAGCCGATCAAGGCGCAGATAGTTGATCTAATAACTAAAAAAACACAGGAGGAGATATGAAAGAAGAAGAGGTAAGCGTAGAAGAGCTTAGCTACGAGCTTAGCATGGTGCTTGAAGCGATGTTTTACTATGCTGGAGTGAAAAAAGATAAGCTTGAAGAGGCGGCAAATCTCTATGTCGAGTGCATCGATGATGCGCTAGAAAACTCTGACGCTAGCGGTAGCGACGAGGTCATAGAGATAGTTGAATATATGAAAAAACACCATCCAAAGTTATTTAAATAAGGAGAAAATATGAAGAAAATTTTAGTTTTAGCGGCGGCACTTTTTGCGCTAAATGCTATGGCAAATGAAAATTTAGACAAGGCAAATGAGCTTTATGCAAAGAAAAATTTTAACGAGGCCTATCTTGCTTTTAATAAAGCTTGCGGCGAGGGCGAGAAAAAGGCTTGCACGATGAATGCGATCATGCTATTTAACGGCGATGGCGTGGCGAAAGATAAAGCTCAGGCTGAGAAAATTTTTACAAAAATGTGCGACGAAAATGAGGGCATGGCCTGCGAAAAGCTAGGCGAAATGACAGCTTATGGCCTTATAAAAGACAAAGATGATAATGAAGCAAAAAGCGAAGAGAAGGCAAAAGCTTTGTTTAAAAAAGCTTGCGACAACGGCTACAAACCAGCTTGCGACTTTGTAACAAAATAGATCAAAAAGGGCTTAAAATGGGCTACAAACATAAAGATTTGATAGGAACTAGAGAGCTTAGCAAGGAAGAAATTTTATATTTTCTAGAGGCGGCGAAAGAGTTTAAGGAGCTAAATTTAAGCCAAGTGAAAAAAAATGACTACCTTCGTGGAAAGACCACGATCAACGCATTTTATGAAAACTCGACAAGAACTAGAACATCCTTTGAGATCGCAGCAAAGAGACTTGGGGCTGATACGATAAATTTCAGCTCATCAAGCTCTAGCGTGACAAAGGGCGAGAGCCTAAATGACACGATGAATAACATGGCTGCTATGAGAACTGATATCATCGTGCTTCGTCACCCAAGCTCTGGAGCGGCGAAATTTGCAGCTGATAGAACAGAGGCTAGCGTCGTAAATGCAGGGGACGGCACAAATGAGCACCCAAGTCAAGCTCTGCTTGATCTTTTCACACTAAAAGAGCATGGCAAAATTTTGGATAAAAATTTAAACGTGGCGATCATCGGCGATATCGCTAGAAGCCGCGTAGCAAGGTCTGACATCTGGGCGATGAAGAAATTTGGCATAAATTTAAAGCTCTTTGCGCCAAGGATGATGATGCCAAAAGATGCTGAGGTATTTGAGTCTCAAATTTGCAAAAATATGGAGGAGGCTTGCGAGGGCAGCGACGTCATCATCATGCTTCGCATCCAGCTAGAGCGTGGCGGTGCGGACGTGGCATTTCCAAGCTCGAGAGAGTACTCGAAATTCTTTGGACTAAATAAAAATAGGATAAAGCTAGCAAAGCCTGACGCGATCGTGCTACACCCAGGACCGATAAATAGGGGTGTGGAGTTAAATTCAGACGTGGCTGATGGCACGCACTCAGTCATACTAAATCAAGTTGAAAACGGCGTTGCTATAAGAATGGCGATACTAAATACGCTTGCAAAAAATAGGGGCTAACGATGAAAATAGCAATAATTAACGGCACTATCGTAAATAGCGACGAGAAATTTAAGGCAAATATCCTAATAGAAAACGGCAAAATAGCCAAAATCGGAAGTGAGAAATTTGAGGCTGATAAGGTCATAGACGCTACAAATAAGCTCGTCATGCCAGGACTTATCGACATGCACGTGCATTTTCGCGATCCTGGTCAAGAGTATAAAGATGACATCATCTCAGGCTCGCAAGCGGCCGTGGCTGGAGGAGTGACCACCTGCCTTTGTATGGCAAATACAAACCCAGTAAATGACAATGCCTCAATCACAAGAGCGATGATAGAAAAGGCTAAAAACTGCGGACTGATCGATCTTTTGCCAATCGCTGCTATCAGCAAAGGGCTTGGCGGCAACGAGATCGTTGAAATGGGCGATCTTATAGAAGCTGGCGCAGTTGCTTTTAGCGACGATGGCTTGCCAGTGACTAGCTCAAGCGTGATGAGAGCGGCGCTTGAGTACTCAAGCATGTTTAATAGCTTTTGCATAAGTCACTCAGAGGACTGCTCGCTTTGCAGGCAGGGCGTCATGCATGAGGGCAAGGTCTCAGCCATACTTGGACTTCGCGGCATGGCGAGAGAGAAAGAGGAGATCGCAGTGAGCCGTGATATGTTGCTCGCAAAACTCACCAAAGCGCACATCCACATCGCTCACGTAAGCTCGGAGTACTCGCTAAAGATCATCGAAATGGGTAAAAAAGAGGGCATAAATATCACTTGCGAAGCCACACCTCACCATTTTAGCTTTAGCGACGATGAAATTTTGAAAAATGCCTACGATACAAATTTCAAAATGTCACCACCACTTCGTGAGATAAGCGACGTAAAAGCAGTAAGAGAGGCGCTAAAAAGCGGTCTTATAGACGTTATCGCCACCGATCATGCCCCACACCATACAGACGAAAAGATAGTGGAATTTGACAAGGCGCCATTTGGTATCATCGGACTTCAAACCCTTGTGCCACTCACTCTTAAGCTCGTAAATGAGGGCGTTATAAGCCTAGAGCGCATGGTAGAGCTAACATCTACAAACGCAGCTAAGATGCTAAATTTAAAAGATAAGGGCAGGCTTGCTGAAGGCATGCTAGCTGACATCACTGTGATAGACCCTGAGATCGAGTATGTTTATGATGAAAAGATAAACCGCTCAAAATCGGTAAATTCTCCACTATTTGGCAAAAAGCTAAAAGGCGCAGCGACTACCACGATAAAAAGTGGCAAGATCGTTTATGAGTTTGGAAAATAGTCTAAATTTGCTCGCACTTGTGGGCAAATTTGCTTTAGATGCTTTGAGATATAAAATTTGCTAGAAATTTCTAGCAAATTTTACTTTTTTATGAGTTATATTTTTTAACGATACCGCGAACGACTTTTTCTATAAAAAGAGCAGAAGCTACTTCGCAGTGCTCTCTTGTAGAGTGAGGTGAGTAGATGTTTGGTCCAATAGAACATGCACTAAGACCTGCTTTTTTCTCTAAAAGCACTCCACATTCAAGGCCCGCGTGCACAGCTGTTATTCTTGCATTTGGCTTATAAATTTTAAGCTCTTCTAAAATATCATTTGCAAATTTATCATTTATAGGCTTCCAAGCTGGATTTCTATCTTTTGAAATAACGTTAAAGCCAACCGCTTTTGCAAGCTCTGAAATTTCAAATTCCATTCTATTTAGCCCGTCTTTGCTCATTGATCTTGCGAAAAACTCCCAAAATTTATAGATAAGAAATGTAAAAAGAATACGTAATAAAGAAGCGGAGAAGGTAGGGTAGTGACACTAAATTGATAAATTTGCGTTTGGCTACTGGAGCCACCATTTATAGATTTTGGTAGTTAAGATAGATGCTCGTTAAGATAAGCGGAGCAAAACCCTATATAAATAGGTAGGATGAAATTTATTTGACGGCATTTTTGGCTACAAAGTTTATAAAATATCCAAATTTCAAGCCAAAAATACTAAATTTTGGCTCTTTTTTCTCTTGCTTTTTTGATCTTATTTTTAACTACATGAAATTTTGAAGCTGCAGCCGAGCATAGATCCTTGTAAGTAACCAAAATTTTTGACTCTTTTTTAGTACAAATGGCTGCAAAAACGCTCTCAAGGTCGATTCTCTCTTTTTGTGTTAAATTTTCCATCTATTTTCCTAGCAATTTTCTCATCTTATTGACAACAAATAATATTTCATCATCGTCAAGCTCACATAGCAGTTTGCAAACAGCAGCAGCAGCTTGTGGCTTTGAGTTTCCAAGTCTCCAGTCCTGATATGTCCTCATAGGCACGCCAAGATCCTCTGCCATTTTTGCTTGTGAAATTTTCTTACCGATATTTTTTGCTTCAACTGCATTGTGAAGCAAATTAAATATATCACTTGTTTCAATCATTGAAGAATTATACGTTTTATTTTATTAAATATACCTAAAATATTATATAAATAATGTAAAATAGTATATAAATATCAAAGTTTAGTATTAAACATACTAAAAATTATTTATAATATACGTTAAAACGTATAAAAATCTTTTAAATTCTTGAATAAAATTAGAAATTTTGGGTTTTATGTTGAAATTAAATTTTTTATTTTTCTTTAAATTTTATTTGTTTTTACGCAAAGCTTATAATATAGGCATTAGAAAAGTTTAGTTATATAGGCTAAATATATATAAATAAATTTTTTTAACTTATATACTTGACATTGATAAACTAAAGTTGTATAATCCGCTTAGCAATTAAAAAGAAAGAGTGCTAAAAGTGAGTAAAACAAATAAACGCGATTTGATACTAAATTCTATCATTGAAGCCTATTTGCAGGACAATGCGCCTATTGGCTCAAACGAGCTTGGCTCTCGTATGAGTGTGGCGATACCAGCATCGACGATACGTGTTTATTTTAAAAAGCTTTCAGATGAGGGCGAGATCACAAAGCTTCACATCAGTGGCGGCAGGATCCCAACTATCGCTGCGATGAGGAGATATTGGAGTGAAATTTTTACTGAGAGCGACATAAATTTAGAGATAAATGACCCAAGAAGCTTAAAGATGCTCTGTGATGAGTTTGAGCTTTATTGTATGATTTTTGGCACGATCAATAAGGAGTTGCTAGAAATTTTAAATTTAAATGATAGATATTTGGTTTTAAATTTTAGCGGCGATGAGATCGTCATCAAATTTGATGCTAGGATGTATAAATTTTTAAACAACCTTATCGGAGTTAGTTTAGACAAGCTTGAGCTTATCTGTTCTCAAGTTGGCTTAAGCGAACTAAAAAACAAGATAAGAGAGCTTAAAAGGACTAAAATTTACTTCCAAGAAAATGAAATTTTAGCCTTTGATATGTTTAAGGATAGACGCTTTAAGATGGTTTTTGACCCAAGTTTTAGCTTGCAGATGGATGAAAAACTTACATTTTCTCCTATGTTTGACGAAAATTACATGGGGCTTAAATTTAAAGCAAACTACCTTGGTAGCGAGGCGCAGATGATCTGTGCTGGCAGTGTTTATACTGATTATGTGAAATTTATAAATCTAATAAAGGAGGCCGCGTGAGCGAAGAGGTAAAAGAGCAAAATCTACCTGAGGTTGAGCCTGTGCAAGAGGCAGCTAGCGATAGCGTAAATTTAGATGCACTTGGCGATATCTCAAAAGTGGAGAAGCTCGAAAAAGAGCTTGGCGAGATCACTGATAAATATTACAGAGCAAATGCTGAGTTTGAAAATATCAAAAAGCGTTATGAAAAAGAGAAAGCAGACGTTGCGAGCTATGCAAATGAGAAATTTGCAAGGGACTTGCTACCAGTCATCGATGCGCTTGAGATTGCTGCAAATTTTGACCCAGAGGATGATGAATTTGCTAAAAAGATCAAAGAGGGCATTTTGATAACGATAAATCAGTTCAAGAAATGTTTTGAAAAGCATGGCGTGAGCGAGATCGCAACTGATGCCGAGTTCGATCCAAATGTGCATAATGCCGTTTTAAGGGTCGATAGCGAGGAGAAGCAAAGCGGTCAGATCGTGCAAGCTTTACAAAAAGGCTATATGATAAATGGTAGGGTTTTGCGCCCAGCTATGGTCAGTGTAGCAAACTAAATTTAAAAAATAAATCTAATAAAGGAAAAATATGTCAAAAGTTATAGGTATAGACTTAGGTACAACAAACTCTTGTGTGAGCGTTTTTGAGCGCGGCGAGAGCAAGGTTATCCCAAATAAAGAGGGCAAAAACACAACTCCATCTGTTGTTGCTTTTACAGATAAAGGTGAAATTCTAGTAGGTGATGTTGCAAAACGTCAAGCAGTTACAAACCCTGAAAAAACGATATATTCTATCAAACGTATCATGGGTTTGATGAGTAATGAAAAAAATGCTGAAGAGGCAAAGGCTCGCTTGCCATACCACGTTGTAGATAGAAATGGCGCTTGCGCGGTTGAGATCGCTGGCAAGGTCTATACTCCGCAAGAAATTTCAGCAAAAATTCTTATCAAGCTAAAAGAAGACGCTGAAGCATATCTTGGTGAAAAGGTAACAGATGCGGTTATCACTGTGCCTGCATACTTTAACGATAGCCAAAGAAAGGCTACAAAAGAGGCTGGAACGATCGCAGGACTAAACGTGCTTCGTATCATCAACGAGCCAACAGCTGCGGCGCTTGCTTATGGTCTTGATAAAAAAGAGGCTGAGAAAATTTTAGTTTATGACCTAGGTGGTGGTACATTTGACGTTACAGTGCTTGAAACTGGCGATAACATCGTTGAAGTTTTGGCAACTGGCGGTAATGCATTCTTAGGTGGTGATGACTTTGATAACAAGATCATCGACTGGCTAGTAAGTGAGTTTAAAAACGAAACTGGTATCGATCTAAAAGGCGATATCATGGCACTTCAACGCTTGAAAGAAGCAGCTGAAAATGCTAAAAAAGAGCTAAGCTCAGCTCAAGAGACTGAGATAAATTTACCATTTATCACAGCTGACGCGACTGGCCCAAAACACCTTGTTAAAAAGCTAACTCGCGCTAAATTTGAAGGTATGATCGACTCACTTGTGGGCGAGACTATCACTAAGATAAATGAAGTCATCAAAGATGCAGGTCTAAGCAAGAGTGACATCAAAGAGGTCGTAATGGTCGGTGGTTCAACTCGTGTGCCACTTGTTCAAGAAGAGGTTAAAAAGGCATTTGGCAAAGAGCTAAATAAGAGTGTAAATCCAGATGAAGTCGTAGCTATCGGTGCTGCGATCCAAGGTGCGGTTATAAAAGGCGATGTTAAAGATGTACTACTTCTTGACGTTACTCCACTTAGCCTTGGTATCGAGACACTTGGCGGCGTGATGACTAAGATCATCGAAAAAGGCACAACTATACCAACTAAGAAAAGTCAAGTCTTCTCAACTGCTGAAGATAACCAAAGTGCCGTTACTATCATGGTTTTACAAGGTGAGCGTGAGTTTGCAAGGGATAACAAATCACTTGGTAACTTCAACTTAGAGGGCATCCCAGCAGCTCCAAGAGGCGTGCCTCAAATCGAAGTTGAATTTGACATCGACGCAAACGGAATTTTAACCGTTTCAGCGAAAGATAAAGCTACTGGCAAAGCCCAAAACATCACTATCTCAGGATCAAGCGGTCTTAGCGAAGATGAGATAAATAGCATGGTAAAAGATGCTGAGCTTCACAAAGAAGAGGATAAAAAACGCAAAGACGCAGTCGAAGCTAGAAACCAAGCCGATGCACTAGTTCATCAAACTGAAAAGAGCATGAGCGAGCTTGGCGAGAAAGTCCCAGCTGAGGATAGAAGCAACATCGAAGCTGCGCTAAATGACCTAAAAGAGGTCTTAAAAGATGAAAACTCTTCAAAAGAGCAAATCGATGCAAAAGTAGAAGCTCTAAGCAAAGCTAGCCATAAACTAGCAGAAGCTATGTATAAAAAAGATGAAAACGCTGGTGCAAACGGCGGAAATAACAAAAAAGACGACGACGTTATAGACGCTGAAGTCGAGTAAAACTCCTAGAGCAGGGCAACTAGCCTTGCTCTTTAAATTTAACTCATAAATTTAAACTTCTAAACACTTCTTAACACACACTCACAACATTATCTTGTAAGATAAAAAGTATAAATTTCTAAAATGCAAAAATTTAGCCACGCCCAAAAATCAAGACCTTTTAACGATCTCTATCCATCTATCAAGCTCTTGTTGTTCTGCTTTTAGCGTGCTGCCTTCGCCGTGTCCTGGGTAAAGTGCGAAGTTGCCCTTTAAATTTTTGCATTTTTCTAAGCTTTCTAGCATCTCATTTTTATCCGAATATGGAAAGTCCCAGCGTCCGATGCTACCTTTAAATAAAAAATCTCCACTAAAGATCGCGTCATCTATCTCTATCATCGAGCAGCCTGGTGTGTGCCCTGGGAAATGGTGAAATTTAAAAGAAAAGTCACCCACTACAAAGCTCTCATCTCCTTGAACCAAAACATCTGGCACAAAGGTGTTTTTCATATAGCCAAAAATGTCACTCTCGCACATAAAAGCGTCAAATTTATTGATATAAACTGGGATTTTTAGCTCATTTTTTAGCTCACTCACGTCGTAAATATGGTCAAAATGCCCATGAGTGCAAAGTATCGCCTTTAAATTTTGTGCATTTTGCAAAACCCACTCTTTTGCCCCATCGCCTGGATCTATCACTAAACTTGAGCCATTTTTGGTAACGATGTAGCAATTTGTCCCAAAATCGCCAAAACTTTTATGCATTACTCTCATTTCTTACCTTAAATTTATCATTTCTTAAATATTTGCATCTTTTTACTTAAACTTAAAGAAAAATTTTAAATTTAATTAGTATAATTTTTGCAAAAGGAAGCAATTTTAGGCAAAGGGACAATGAAGGGGTATCAAAAAATAGAAGAAACCTTAGTTTTTAGCTTAAAAGATAAAACTAAAGGTAAAAAACTACTATTAGGTGTAAGCGGTGGTATTGATTCTGCTGTGGTTGCGACGCTTTGTGCGAGAGCAAAGCCAGATGAAACTCATGCACTCATCATGCCAACAGCATCATCAAACAAAGAAAATATGGACGATGCCTTAAATTTATGTGAAAAACTAAACATAAAATATAAGGTTTTATCCATAGAGGGCATTTTAAATGCCTTTTACGAAACGATAGATGTAAATTTAAGCAATTTAAGAAAAGGGAATTTAGCAGCTAGAGTTAGAATGAGCTTGCTTTATGATTATTCATCTAGTATAAACGCTCTAGTCATCGGCACAAGCAACAAAAGTGAGCTTATGCTTGGCTATGGCACGATATTTGGGGATTTGGCATGCGCGATAAATCCTATCGGAGAGCTTTATAAAAGTGAAATTTTTGAATTTGCAAAACATCTTGGTGTTGATGAAAATTTTATCAAAAAAGCACCCTCAGCCGATCTTTGGGATGGGCAAAGTGACGAGGGCGACATAGGTTACAGCTATGCTGTCATTGATGAAATTTTACAAAATTTAGAAAATAACAAGGAGCAAGCCATCAAAAAGTTTGGATTAAAAGCGGTCTTGGATATAGAAAATAGAGTTGTTTCAAACAGGTTTAAACGACAAATGCCGTTGATAGTGAAAATTTAAAGGATTAAAGATGAGAGAAATTCCGTTTTACAAACCAACTATCACTGAGCGCGAAAGTGAGCTTATCGAAGAGGCTTTGCATTCTGAAAATACCACCGATACGGTTGCTAAATTTGAAGAAAAGCTAAAAGAGTACTTTGGTGCTAAATTTGTTATCACCACAAACAATATCGCAGCAGCGCACCATCTAGCACTAAGCGCGATGGATACAAAGCGTGGCGATAAGGTCATCTGCTCAGTAAATGCCTTCCCTAGCGTGGCTCAGGCTGTTAGACATTTTGATGCTGAGCCTATCTTTGTTGATATCGATGAAGAGGACTTTAACATCAGCCCAGAAGCCCTTGAAAAGGTGCTAAAAGAGCAAAATCACAAAAAACTAAAATGTGCTTTTATCTCACACATCGCTGGACAAAGCGTTATGCTTGATGAGATAAAGGCTATCTGCGAAAAATACGGCATCGTCGTTTTAGATGATGCAAACCGAGGCATAGGACTAACTTATAATGGCAAAAAGGTTGGTTCAGACTCGTTTTTGTCATGCTTTCAGACAAACTCACGCGTGCAAAATCCTATCTCAACAGTTGGATTTTTTACTACAAATGACGAAGAGGTCTATAAAAAAGCAAAACTACTTCGTAACTACGCCCTTGTAAATGGTATAGATAAATTTGGTAGTTTAAGCTACATCTACGACGTCGTTGATATTGGTTTAAAATATGACATAAACTCGATAAATGCGGCATTTTCTATCGCTCAGCTTGAAAAGACAGACGAGCTTATAAAACGTAGAAAAAAGATCGCTGAAATTTACGATAAAGAGCTTAAAGAGTGTCACAACATCACAACTCCAGTCAAAAAACGCGAGCACATCTACACTCAGTACATCATCAAGATAAATAAAAACCGCGATAGCTTTGCTAGAGAGCTTTTGGAGCGTGGAATTCACACTTCGCTGCACTACATACCGATACATTTGCTAAGCTATTATAAAAATAAATATTCGCTTAAAGTAAATGACTTCCCAAATGCTCTAAAAGCGTATCAACAAGTCTTGTCGCTACCTATCTATCATAGTTTGAGCGACGAAGAGGTGCAATACATCTGCAACACGGTAAAAGAAATTTCTAAATCTCGTGTTTAAGAAATTTAACATCCTTTTACACTCTTGGGCGAATGACTACTTCTTTCGCCCAAATTTCTTTCAAATTTTACTAGCATTTTTACTTCTGCCACTAAGTCTTATCTATGCTCTAATCGTTATTTGCAAGAAATTTAGCGCGAAAAAAAAAGACTTTGGCATAAAGATAATAAGCGTTGGAAACTTAACCCTTGGAGGAAGCGGCAAGACCCCACTTTGTGTCGCTATCGCTAAGAATTTCGAAGGCGCTTTTATCATTCTTAGAGGATACAAAAGAAAGAGTAAAGGCATGCAAGTTGTCGCAAGGGATGGCGAAATTTTACTTGACGTGGCAGCTAGCGGCGATGAGGCGATGATATACGCCACAAGCATTAAAAACGCAAATGTGATAGTGAGCGAAGATAGAAAAGTAGCTATAAACTACGCCAAAACTCACGGCGCAAAGTATATCTTACTGGATGATGGATTTTCTAAATTTGACATAGCCAAATTTGATATCTTAGTGCGTCCAAACCCAGAGCCAAAGCTAAAGCTTTGCCTGCCAAGCGGGGCTTATAGATATCCATTTAGTTTTTATAAATTTGGTGATTTTATAGCACGTGAGGGGCAAACTCACTTTAGAAAGAGTGAAATTTTAAATAAAAGCGAAAAAATGGTGCTAGTCACCGCCATAGCAAACCCAGAGCGCCTTGAAGCATTTTTTAGCGAGTGCGTAGGACAGGTCTTTTTCCCTGACCACTACGACTTTTCAAAAGAAGAGTTAAGTGAAATTTTGCAAAGCTACGGCGCCACCTCGCTTTTGATGACGCAAAAGGACTATGTAAAGGTAAAGGATTTTGGGCTGAGAGTATCGCTTATCACGCTTGAAGTTACGCTAAGCGAGGAGTTTAAAAAGGTTTTGGCGAAGCAAATTTAAGCCCATTTTGTTATAATGAGCCACTTTTTAAAAGGAAATTTTAGATCAAAATGAGAATTTTAATCAGCTCAGTCGCAAAGAAAAAAGAGGCAAAAGAACTAAGCAAAAAGCTCGTAAAAAAGGGACTTGCAGCTTGCGTGAGTAGCTTTAGCGCAAAGAGCATTTATCTTTGGCAAGAGAAGCTTTGTGATGAAAAAGAGCAAATTTTACTCATAAAAACGGACGTGAAATTTAAAAAAGTAGCTAAATTTATAAGAAAGCACCACAGCTACGAAACCCCAGAAATTTTGGCACTTAAGCCAAAAGAGGTTTTTAAAAAATATGAAAATTGGATAAAAAAATCAACTAAAAAAGGCAAAAAATGAGACTAACACCAACTAGAAGCGTAAAAGATGAAAAGGTAAAAAATGTAAATTTAAGCACAGCCATGCTTAGCCCAAGCTCCGCTCACGGCGGACTTTACGCGCCAAAGAAGCTACCAAAGATCACAAAGGCAAAGTGGCAAGAGCTCTCAAGCCTAAGCTATGAAAAGCTCGCACTTCACATCATCTCGCTATTTAAATTTGACGTGCCAGAGGCATTTTTCAAAAAAGCGCTCAAGAGATACGCAAGCTTTGATGACCCAAAGCACCCAGTCGTTTTTAAAAAAATAGATAAAAATTTATACGTAAATGAGCTCTATCATGGCCCCACAAGGGCATTTAAGGATATGGCGCTTCAGCCTTTTGGCTCGCTGCTTAGCCAGCTAGCAAAGGAAAGGGGCGAAAGATACCTTATCATGTGCGCAACGAGCGGTGACACTGGCCCTGCGACACTTCAAACCTTTGCAAACGATGAAAATATCAAGGTCGTCTGCCTCTATCCAGACGGTGGCACGAGCGAAGTGCAAAAGCTTCAGATGCAGACCATGCAGGGTGAAAATTTAAAGGTTTTTGGCATAAAAGGCGACTTTGACGACGCTCAAAGAGCGCTAAAAACGTTGCTTGCAAATGATAAATTTAAGGCTGAGCTTAAGAAAAAGCGCCTTAAACTAAGTGCGGCAAACTCGGTAAATTTTGGCAGAATTCTCTTTCAGATCATCTACCACGCCTATGCCTACGCAAATTTGCTAAAACAAAAGGCACTTAAGGCAAACGAGAGCTTTGACATCATCGTGCCAAGCGGAAATTTCGGCAACGCACTTGGGGCGTATTACGCTAAAAAAATGGGCGCAAAGATCGGTAAGATCAAGATCGCCTCAAACGCAAACAACATCTTGACGCAGTTTTTCACCACCGGCGTTTACGATCTCAGGGACAAAAAGCTGGTTAAGACGATAAGCCCAGCTATGGATATTTTGATAAGCTCAAACGTCGAGCGCTTGCTATTTGATAAATTTGGCAGCGTTAGAACTAATGAGCTAATGCAAAGCTTAGCTAAAAATAAATTTTATAAGCTTAGCAAGCAAGAGCTTGAAGCACTAAAAGAGGACTTTGAGGCTAGCTGGTGCGATGATAAGGAGTGCGAGGCATACATCGCAAAGCTCGCAAAGGACGACTACGCGATCGATCCGCATACGGCTACTTGCTTTAAAATGGTGGATGCTAGCCGCATAAATGTCATCACATCGACCGCACACTGGGTGAAATTTACTCCAAGTATGATCAAAGCGTGCCAGATCAAAGATACAAAAAATGAAAAAGATGCTCTTGCAAAGACTGCTAAAATCTTAAATGACAGCGTGCCAAGCTCGATAAACTCGCTATTTAGCGCGAAAATTTTACATAAAAATATCATAAAAGAGGACGAGATCGAAAAGTGCGTCCTAGAATGGATCGAGCGATGATAATCATCCCAGCCCGCCTTGCCTCAACAAGGTTTAGTAATAAAATTTTAAAAGAGATAAACGGCGTGCCGATGTTTGTGGCGACGGCTCTTAGAGTAAGCGGCGTGGACGATGTGGCGGTTGCTGTGGATGAGCCAAGTGTGTTAGAGATCGCCAAGGCTCACGGCATAAAAGCTGTGCTAACTAGCAAGGATCATCAAAGTGGCACCGATAGAATAAACGAAGCGGCGCAAATTTTGGGCTTAAGCGAGAGCGAGATCATCATAAATGTTCAGGCTGATGAGCCATTTATCGAGCCTGAAAATATCGCTAAATTTAGGGCATTTTGCGAGCAAAATAAGGGGAAAGCATTTATGTTTTCTTGCTATAAAAAGATGGACGATGAGTTTGCAGATGATAAAAATTTAGTCAAAGTGGTGACTGATTTTGAGGGCTATGCGCTTTATTTTTCAAGATCGAGGATACCATTTAACAGAAGCGAGTGCAAAAGCTACAAGGCGCACCTTGGCATCTATGGATACAGCGTAAAAAGTCTAAAAGAGTTTTGCGCGCTCATGCCTTCAAGCCTTGAAAATACCGAGAAGCTCGAGCAGCTGCGCGCCTTAGAAAATGGCAAGAAGATAGCGATGCTAGAGGTTGAAAGTCAAAGTATCGGTATCGACAGCGAAGAGGACTACCAAAGAGCGCTAGCTAAATTCGGCAAATGAGCCTAAATTTGCTCTGCTTTGGCGTTTTTGCTGTGGTGGAGCAAATTTTAAAATTTTATAAATTTGGTAATGGTTTGGCTGATATTTTGTATTTGATTTTGTGGTCTAGCTAAATTTAGCCGTGAAATTTACTGCGAACTTCATATTTTAAATTTATTTGAATAATTTTGCCTATTTGCTGAGATGTTCTAAATTGCAAACTTGACTGAAGTTTTTTGACTTCGCGGCCTTGTCCTCGCGTGGTTTGGCAAAAAAATGATTAAATTTTAGTTGCGTTGTTACCTTGGCACTAAGCTAAATTTAGCTTATATTTTTATTCGTTGACATGTTTTAAAATTTGATAAATTTAAGATAATCGTAGGCTTTACTTGGTTTTGTTTTTGATTACGGTCTTGTAGCACGCGATTTGGTGCAAAATTTGATTAAATTTCGGTTGTTTTACAATCCTAGAACCAAACCAAATTCGCTGATATTTTTAAAATTTGATAAATTTAAGATGATTGCAAGTTTTGACTTTGCGATTTTACTCGCGTCACTGCATGATATAAATTTGATAGTCTAAATTTACTTCTTTGCTACTTTTCTAGTTAGTTACAAGGTCTGAAAAACCTAGAGAAATTTGACTGATAAATTTAAAAATTTCAGCCAAATTTGCCTTCGTAATCTAAATTTTTTCAAGCTTTGCTAGGAGATTTTTAGCATTTATAAAGCCGATCGTTCTAAGCGCTTTTTGCTCTTCGCCGTCTTTAAAAAGTAGAAGTGCAGGCGGATCGATAAGCCCAAAATTTCTCAACATCTCATCATTTTGCGCCCCGCCACTTGTCACGTCGATGCGAATAAGCGTAAAACTTGCCAAAGCATTTTTTACGCCAGCGTCTTTAAAAGTGATATGCTCTATCTCTTTGCAGCTCGCACACCAGTCGGCATAAAAATCCACAAGCACAGGCTTGCTTGAGCTTTTTATCATCTCGTTTAGCTCGTTTAAATTTCTAGCTTGTTTGAAATTTAGCTCGCTCTCGTTTTTGGCTAAATTTAGTCCAGAAAGCGGCGAAAACACGTCTTTTGAGCCCAAAAATGCGCCGATTATCAGCATGAGCGAGTAGATAAAAACTAGCACACAAAGTGCTTTTTTAAATTTAGCCCAGCCGCTATTTGCTGCCTCAAAAGCGCCAAGATAAATGGCTGCAAAGACGCCTATGACGCCATACCCTAGTAGCTCAAAAAACGCTCCAAGCACGCGTGCGAGGATCCAAACGGCCATGATGAGCATCAAAAAGCCAAAGAGTTTTTTAACTTCATCCATCCAGCCGCCAGGTCTTGGCAGGAGCTTGCCAGAGCTTAGCCCTATCACAAGAAGCGGCGCACCCATGCCTAGCCCCATGACAAAGAGCATGATGCCCCCATAAATAGCATCTCCGCTTTGCGCGATGTAAAGAAGTGCGCCTGCTAGCGGTGCTGCCACACAAGGCGAGACGATGAGCGCTGAGGCAAAGCCCATGATGAAAACGCCAACGAGGCCTGAGCTGTTTTGTGACTTTTTGCTAATTAGGTTTTCAAATTTTGACGGCAGTTTGATGTCGTAAAAGCCAAACATACTAAAGCTTAAGATGACAAAAATGGCCGCAAATGCGCCGAGCACGTAGATGTTTTGCAGAGCCCCTGCGATGCCAAAGCCAAGCAGGCTTGCTCCAACGCCAGCAAGCGCGTAAGCAAGGCTCATCGCAACGACATAAACTAGCGAGAGCAAGAAACCTTTTTTGGCATTTAGGCTGCCACCCTTTGAGACGATGATGCTTGATAAGATCGGTATCATCGGGAAGACGCAAGGTGTGAGCGAGAGCAAGAGACCGTAGCCAAAAAATGTCGCAAGCGAGATAAAAAAGTTTTTACTACTTAGCTCATTTGCGATGCTTTGATCTTCTGAAAGCTCGCTAAATTCAGGATTTGCTTCGTCTTTTTGCTCTTTTTCAAAGGCTATGATGCTAAATTTGCCAAATTTCTCAAATATGTCATAAATTTTAGTTTGCGGGCGGTAACAGATGCCATTTTTAGCACAACCTTGATAGCTTAAATTTAGCCTAGCACTACTATTTTTAAGATGCTCTTTTACTAAATTTAGCGGGATAAACAGTGAAAAATCTTTTGGGTAAATTTCATATTCGCCGGTGTTTTCGCTCTTTGGCATATTTAAGAGGCTGTTTATCTTCTCTTCGCCAAGCTTAACCTCAAAGCTATCTTTGTAAAGATAGATATTTTCGCCAAATTTAAACTTGATCTCCACGCCTTGTTCATCGATACTTGGACTTAAAACAAATGCCTTGCTGACGTCTAAAACCTCGGCAAAAAGCGAGCTTGTAAACAAAATGAGAGAAAAAATAAATTTAAAAAACATGCTAATCCTTGCTAAATTAAAAGAGATGATTTTAGTCTAAATTCTTAAATTTATTCTATTTTATAGTAAAATCGTGAAAAAACGTGAAATTTTCAAAAGGAGCGATGATGTCAAAAGATAAAAAGCACCAAAAGAGTGATAAACTTGGCTACGAAGATGAGCTTAGGCTGCTTCAGATAGAACTTTTAAAATTCCAAAATCATGTCAAAGACAAGGGCCTTAGGGTGCTCATGCTAATGGAGGGTCGAGACGCAGCTGGTAAGGGTGGTACGATAAAGCGCCTAACTGAGCATCTAAATCCACGCGGTTGCCGTATCGTAGCGCTTACAAAACCAAGTGACGTCGAGAAGACGCAGTGGTACTTTCAAAGATATGTGACGCATCTGCCAAGTGCTGGCGAGATCGTGATCTTTGATAGGAGCTGGTATAACAGAGCTGGTGTCGAGCCTGTTATGGGCTTTTGCACGCAGGCTGAGCATAAAGAATTTTTAAGAGAAGTGCCAAAATTTGAAGAGATGATCATAAACTCAGGCATCATTTTCTTTAAAATTTACCTCTCGATCACAAAAGAGGAGCAAAAAAAGCGCTTTAAAGAGCGTCTAAATGACCCACTAAAGCAGTTTAAAATTTCTCCAGTAGATCAAAAAGCGCAAGAGCTTTGGGATCAGTACTCCATCGCCAAATACTCGATGCTACTTGCCTCTCACAACAGCATCTCGCCGTGGGTGATCGTCTCAAGTGATAATAAAAAAGAGGCGAGGCTAAATGTCTTTAAATTTATCCTAACTCATGTCGAGTATCCAAAAAAGATAGATGAGTATCTAAAATACGATAAAAGCGTCGTAAGAGATGGAAGCGAGGAGATCAAGCGTATAGAAGAGGGGCTAAATAAGGATAAGCTAAAAAGCATAGACTAAATTTATTTGGGCTTGGCTGTAAATTTTAGCTTAAATTTACAGCCAAATTTTGCTAAAGCCACCACATAAATTTAGCCAAAACGACCATTATCAAACAAAGCACAAGTGCTATGAGGTGTGAAAATTTACCAAATGGATCTGGCTTTTTTAAGATAGTGACATTAAAAACAGAGACGAAAGTGATAAGACACATTAGAAGCAAAACTGCGATCTTTGCTAGCAAAAGCTTTTGAAAGTTGCTTTGCCACCAACCATGCTCGCCTCCAAGATAGCCTTTTGCCATGTATGCCCCACTTATCAAAAGTAGTAAAAATGCCGTGCCAAAAACCTTTGCACTGCCTTTTGTATAGGCTTTTTTGACAGCTTCAAGGGTTTGTGGATTTATCGTTTTTTTGGCAAATGGATATATGCAAACATCAAAAAATACATATCCTATAAAGATAATGGCACAAACTAAATGCGTAATTAGAGAGAAAAGATACATTTTTTGCCTTTTTTGTTTGGCATTATATAAATTTTATTAGTTATATTTGCTGATTTTGATTAAGTATTGAGAAGTTGAAAATATCCGAGCGAAAGCTCGCTCGGATGTAGGTTTTAGAAGCTATATTTTGCTTCAAATCTTATACGATCTTGTTTGTAGCTTGCGCCATCTTTTTTGTCTTTAGCAGCTGCATACCAAGAAAGGAATGTAAGTTTTTTGCTGTATTTGTAGCTAGCATCAAGTGACCACTCGCTTCTTTTTGCTCTTAACTCTTGAAGTGCATAACTTGTGCCCTTGCCTTGAACATATCCAGCACCAAAGCCAAATTTATCTATATCGTAACCAGCTTTAACAAACCAGTAGTCGTTGTTTCCTTTGATGTTATTGTAGTATTGTCTACCACCACTCATTACGCCATTTAGGATTTTTGCCGGGTTGATAAGTTCGCCATTTGCATCAAGTGTTGCAAATGAAATTTTATTATTGTCTTTGTTCTTAGCATCAAAATCTAAATAACCAGCGTTAAGTTTAGCACCAAACAGTTTTGTGCCAGCTTGAACTGCCCAGAAGTTAGCATCAGCTACATCTTTGTGATCTGAGTCATTATGAACAAATTGACCTTTTAAATTTAGATTTACATCATCAGTTACATTGAAGCTAACACCAGCATCAGCACCGTAAAGTGTAGCTACTTCTTGAACATTTGCAATAGCTGCTTTAAATGATACTGGATCATAGCTACCAGCTGCACCTAAATAGTATATATTGCCAGGAGCGTCACTGATGCTTCCTGTAAGTGTTTTTAGTAATGGACCATCTAATTCTGTACCATCGCTTTGTACTGCATCAAATGCAGCTGCAGCCAAAGTAAGACCTGGAACATCAGTATTTATTACTTTTAAACCTGTACCAGCTACATCTTTGTCATCAAAGAATGTACCTAATAGTTGTTTACCAGCTGTAATTGTAGTATTGCCAGCTTTGTAGCCTAGATACATCTCATAAACACCAAATGTTCCTGTTGTGTATGTTTTATCTGTTCCAGCAGCGTTTTTATCACCAGAATCATCAGTTAGATCATATCTTAAATTTAATACACCAAAGAAGTTATCATCTATCGCAGCTTTAAATGCTGTTTGCATTCTAAAAGCATGACCAGCACCACTATTTTTTACTGTACTATTTTGGTTTGAATTTTTTATAAAATCATTTGTATAACGATATCTTGCAAATCCTGAAAGATCTACATTTTTTATAGCTTCTTCAAGTGGAGTTGCACTTGCAACGCTTGAAAATGCACCTAAAGCAACCAAAGCAGCTAAGCTAACTTTTGTAAGTTTCATCTAAATCTCCTTTTGATAAAAAAGTTTTGAAAGGATATTAACACATAAAATTAATTTTTAAGCTTAAAATTCACTAAATTTTCAAAAATTTGTTACCGATCGTTTACCAAATTGAGATATTAGGATAAAATTTCTCTTTTAAAATTTGAATTTATTTGAAGTAAAAGATGAGAATTTATATCTCATCAGTTAAATTTAGCCGTTGTTTTTGGCCTGCGCCTCTTCGCGCTCTTTCTTTTGTCTTATAGCGGCTTCTTTTTGGATATTTTTTTGCTGAGTGACAAAGATATGCTCTTCAAGTGTGACTAGCTGAAAGATGCCCTCAAAGATCTTGATCTCTTTTACGTAGCCTATCACTTTTACCTCTCTTTTTCTACTCTCTTCAAACCTTGCTTGTGCGTCAAATTCAACCACATCGCCAAGTTTGAGCGGTCCAAAGAAATTTATCCTAGCACCGATGCTAACGCAAAATTCTTCGTTTATAGCTAAAAGTGCTGCGTAGTTTGCCCCCATGAAGACAAAACCGCTATGTATGAGCCCCTCAGCGTCACTTACCATGTCAGCCGTGGTAAAAAATCTAGTTTTTGCGTGATTTTTCTCAAGTAAAAATGCCGTTCCACTAAAATTTAGCTTTGTTAAAGGAGCTGTTTTTATCTCATTTCTTAGCGGGTTTTCGTCCTCTGGGAGGATTATTTGCGATTCGTCTTTTGCTTCAAAAATATTTTCATCTGCCATATTTATCCTTAAATTTTAACTCTTACATAGGCTCTTTTTGGGGCTGGATAGCCCTCGATGGTCTCTGTGCTGTCATCTGGGTCTAGGAAATTTCCAAGACTCTCTCCGTCTATCCACTGCGTTTTTCGCTGCTCATTTAGATCAGTCGCCTTTGTCTCAAGCAGGGTAAAGTCCTTAAATTTAGCCCTCTCACACCAGTTACAAAGCGCACTAAGCGTTGGTACAAAGTAGATATTTGGAATTTTTGAGTACCTATCTTTTGGGCTTAGCGCAAAATCGCCATCCATATCTATATACATCGTATCTAAAAATAGCTCGCCGCCAGGATTTAGCGCGGTTTTTAGCTCTTTTAGCATCTTTATAGGATCGCTTCTATGGTAGATGACACCAAGGCAAAAAATAGTATCAAATTTCGCTGCGTATTCAGGCAAGCTCTCTACTCCAAGAAGCTCATAGTTGATATTTGAGCGGATAAATTTATTTAAAAAAGCAAACTGCAAATATGTATGCACGCTAGGATCAAAGCCAGTTATGCTTTTTGGGGCGTACTCAAGCATCTTAAACATATAATATCCATTGTTGCAACCCACGTCAGCCACACTTTTGTTAGCTAAATTTAGATGCGGGGCAAGGATGTTAAATTTAATAAAACTTTGCCACTCGCTATCTATATATATATCATCAAGTAAAAATGGCCCTTTTCGCCAAGGCTTTAGGCTAAGGGCGAGGTTGTAAATTTCATCTTTTTTGGCTTGGTCTAAATTTTTAAATTTGACATTTACGCTATCAGAGAGGCTAAATTCGCAATCAAAATTTGCTAAATTTTCTATTTTATTTAAAATTTGCTTTTGCTGCTCGTTAAATTTGCTAAGATCCACGCTATTTCCAGTCGACGATGTTGTGCGGACACTCTTTTTGGTAGGTGCCAGTCGCGTCATAATACTCTTTACAATCATTATAATATTGAGTCGAAACTCCACGCTCGTTCATATAAAGACAACCGTTGCAAAATAGCGCTATAAAGCCTAAAAATATAATCTTTTTCATGTGGCGGATTTTATCATAAATAAAAATTTTATGCTAGAATAGCAGGCAGTTTTAGAGCCAAGTTTGGCTAAGATTAAGCAAAAGGCATTTTATGCAAAGAAGAGATTTTTTTAAATTCAGTAGTTTTTTAGGTGCAGCAAGTCTGCTTCCAAGTGTCACTCTAGCTAGCGACGAGCCAGCAAACCCAGTAGTTAGAAATTTTGATGTAAATTTCAAACACCAGATACTTGAAAAGGGCAAAAGCTCGAGAATTTGGCTACCACTTCCGCTAAGCACCACTTATCAGCAACTAACCCAAGACTACGTCATAAACACAACCGCTAAAAACGTCTATATCTCAGACACGCTAATACCAACAATGTATGGCGAATTTGAAGAAAATGAGCAAAGACCTATTTTAAATATCCAGTTTAAGATCCAAACAACAGAGCGCAATACCGACTTTAGTAAGGTAAATTTCGATCCAAATGAGAAGGTCGATCCTGCTGTTTTGGAGTTTTTAAAACCAACTTCACACATCCCAACTGACGGCGTCGTAAGGGCAAAAGCACTAGAGATCGTTGGAAATTTAAAGGGCGATTTGGAGCGTGCAAAAGCGATATATACGTGGGTTGCAAACACTATGCAGCGTGATAACAGCGTCATTGGATGTGGCACTGGCGACGTTAAAGCCATACTAGAAAGTGGCAAGCTAGTTGGCAAATGCACTGACATAAACTCAGTTTTTGTGGGACTTTGCAGATCAGTCGGCATTCCAGCAAGAGAAATTTTTGGCATTAGAGTTGGTCAGTCTAGATTTTCAGATCAAATGGGTAGCGCAAAAGACGGCGTAGCTAAAATTTCAGGCGGACAGCACTGCAGGGCTGAGTTTTACCTAAAAGGCTATGGTTGGATACCGGTTGATCCAGCTGATGTTACAAAGGTAAGACTAGGTGAGAAATTAACAAACGACGACGCTAAGATTGTAGCTGTTAGGGATTATTGCTTTGGTAACTGGGAGATGTGCTGGATAGGCTTTAACTACGGACGTGACTTTATCTTAAAGCCAACCCCAGAGCAAACACCGCTAAATAACTTTGGCTATCCATACGCTGAAGTCGATGGCAACACACAAAACTACTATTCGCCAAAAGAATTTAGCTACGACTACGTCTCAACAGAGCTAAAATGAGAGCCTTTTGGCTGATACTAACATCCATAGGTAGTGCTATCGGCGCTACCTTGTGCTGCTTGCCGGCACTTCTTTTCTTGCTTTTTGGCACATCTTTTTCATTTCTATCTTGGACACAAAATTTATACGAGTACCGCGTCCCTTTAAGCGTCGTGGCAGTCATTTGCTTTGTGATCTCAGGTGTAGCTCTGTTTTACAAGCCAAAAAGCTGCAACCTAAGCTATAAAAAGAAAAAATGGATACTTATATATATACTTTTTGGAGTGATTTTGCTTTTACTTCTTACATATCCGGAGCTTTTAGGAGAAATTTATGCGTAAAATTTTAGTTTTAGCCCTTTTGGTGGCTGCAAGCTACGCTGAGAAAACGATAGAAATTTCAGTACCCAGCATGCACTGTCCGCTTTGCACGGCGATAGTAAGAAAGGCCGCACTTAGTGTTGAGGGCGTAAAAAAGGCAGACGTGTCGCTAAAAGAGCGAAAAGCTGTCGTTATAGCAGATGACAAGGTCGATGAAAAAGAGCTTTTAAAAGCGGTCGATGCGACTGGCTATAAGGGCGAGATAAAATAAATTTAATGGAGGCAAATATGTCAAAGAGCGAAGTTCTAACGAAATTTGAGACACTTGCGACGATACCGCACTGCAGTTACGATACTGATAAGATGCGTGATTTTCTGGCTAGCTATGCAAAAGACAAGGGCTGTGAGGTCGTGGTCGATAGCTTTGGCAACGTTCATGCATTCAAAGGCAAGCCAAAAATTTGCTTGCAGAGCCACTACGATATGGTTTGTATGGGCGATGCGCCAAAGATCGAGATAGTTTATGGCGATGATGGCTACATGAGAGCTAAAAACTCATCTTTGGGTGCTGATAACGGCATAGGCGTAGCTATCATGATGCAGATGATAAGTGAATTTGATGACATTGAGTGCCTCTTTACAAACAACGAAGAGGTCGGCATGGTCGGAGCTGCTGGCTTTAGCGGCGATCTAAAAGCCGATAAGCTTTTAAATTTAGACAGCGAAGAAGACGACCGCGTCACTATCGGCTGCGCTGGCGGTGTAAATTTGTTTGCTACTATCGCGCTAAATAGCAAAAAAACAAAAGAGAGCACGCTTTACGAAGTAAAAGTGAGCGGACTTCCTGGCGGTCACTCTGGCAATGAGATACATAAAAATATCCCAAATGCGATCAAGGTTTTGGCTACATTTGTGACTAAAAATGGCTGCAAGCTTGTTAAATTTGAAGGTGGCGAGCGAAGCAACTCTATCCCAAGTAGCGCAACTGCGCTTGTGTTAAGTGATAAAGAGCTAAAGAGCGAGTGTGAAAATTTAAGCGTGAAAAAGCTTGGCACTGGCGAAGAAATTTTAGAAAATGGCGAGAAAATTTTAGCTTTAATAAACTCATTTTCACAAGGCGTAAGAGCTTACAACTGCGAGCTAGGCATACCGCAAGATAGTGTCAATCTCTCTTTGGCAAAGATCAAAGATGACGGCACACTTGAAGTGGAGTTTTTCGCAAGATCAATGAGTAAAGACGGGCTAAATAGGATGGAATTTGAAATTTCTGAGCTTGCAAAAGCGCTTGGTTTTCATGTCATTTCAAAAGATAGAAACCCAGCTTGGAAGCCAGTTAATGATAAATTTGCAAACGATATCTTAGAAGAGCTTAAAATTTATAAGCCAAATGCAAGGATAACAGCCGTGCATGCTGGACTTGAGTGTGGAGTGCTTTTAGAGAAAAAAGCAGGTCTTAGTGCATGTTCTATTGGACCAAACATCTACTCACCTCACTCTACAAGAGAACACTGCGAAGTAGCTTCTGCACTTTTTATAGAAAAAGTAGTTCGCGGTATCGTTAAAAAATATAACTCATAAAAAGTAAAATTTGCTAGAGGTTTCTAGCAAATTTTATCTATATCACCTTATCTTTGCTCTTGCAAAGATCGCTTAAAATGCACTCAAAACAAAGTGGCTTTTTAGCCTTACAGGTGTAGCGCCCAAAAAGAACCATCGCTTGATGAAGCTTGCCAAGATCAGTTTTAAAGGCAAGAGTCAGATCCTCTTCAGTCGCTTCTGGCGTCTTTGCGCTGCTTAAGCCAAGTCTATGTGATACTCTAAAAACATGCGTATCAACTGCCATTACGTTTGCATTTGTCGCCTCTAAAAGCACGACGTGAGCGGTCTTTTGCCCAACTCCAGCAAGGGCTTTTAGCTTCTCTTCATCAAGTGGAATTTCTCCGTTATAAAGCTCAACCACGCTGTTTGCCATCTTGATCAAATTTACGGCCTTATTGTTAAAAAAGCTGCATGAGTTTATCATGAGTTTTAGGCTGGCTAAATTTGCACTTGCTAGCTCAAAAACATCTTTATACGCCTCAAATAGGGCAGGTGTGATCAAATTTACCCTTTTGTCGGTGCACTGAGCTGAGAGCATGACGCAGACAAGAAGTTCATATAAATTTCTAAATTTAAGCTCGCTTTTGGCGTCTTTAAACTCTTCTAAAAGCCTCTTTTTTATCTCTAAAATATCTTTTTTTGTTCTCATTTGGCTATTTTACCTAAAATTACAAGTTAAACGAAAAGTTACCGCATTATTTGATATAATTTTGCCCATAAAATCAATTTTTTAAAGGATTTATATGAAAAAATTTTTGTTTCCAGCAGTTTTAAGTTTAGCTACAGCTGTCACTCTAAATGCAGCAGTAGTTGCAACAGTTGATGGCGATGCTATAAACGATAGCGATATCTCAGCACTTTTATCAGCGGCTATGCCAGGTTTTGACGCTAGCAAGCTTCAACCAAATGAGAAAAAACGTATAATCGACGATCTAATCAATAGAAAACTTCTTTTAAAAGACGCAAAAGCGACAGGCATTGAAAAAGATGTTGATTACATCAAGGCTGTAAAAGCTGCACAAGAAGGCATCGCAGTTGAGCTTTATATGAGAAAATTGTTTGACGGCATAAAAGTAAGCGATAGCGATTTAAGAGATTTTTACAACAAAAACAAAGCTAGCATGAACCAACCAGCTCAAGCAAGAGCAAGACATATCTTAGTTGAAGATGAAAAAACAGCAAATGACATCATCGCTCAACTTAAAAATTTAAAAGGCGAGGCTCTAACTAAGAAATTTGCAGAGCTAGCAAGCCAAAAATCAATCGACAAAGGCTCAGCAGCACACGGCGGCGAGCTTGGCTGGTTTGGTCAAAGCCAAATGGTAAAACCTTTTGCAGACGCAGCATTTTCAATGGCTAATGGCACAGTTTCAACTAAGCCAGTTAAAACTCAGTTTGGCTACCACGTTATCTTAAAAGAAGATGGCAAAGCTGCTGGCACTGTAAGCTTTGAACAAGCAAAACCAGAGATCGAGCAAGCTGTAAAAATGGAGAAATTCCAAGCTGCTGTTAGACAAAAAAGTGAAGCTCTACGCCAAAAAGCAAAGATAGAATACAAATAAAATTTGGAGGATAAAATGGGCGTTTTAGATATCGTAAAACCTGGTGTTTTAAGCGGAGATGATGTAACAAAACTTTATGCTTATGCCAAAGAGCAAGGTTTTGCAATACCTGCTGTAAATGTCGTAGGCAGCGACTCGGTAAATGCTGTTTTAGAAGCGGCAAAGGTTGCTAACTCGCCTGTTATCGTTCAGTTTAGTAATGGCGGTGCAGGTTTTTACGCTGGTAAAGCCTGCGAAAACGCAGCCGTTCTTGGTGCGATCGCTGGAGCAAAGCATGTTCATCTGCTTGCCAAGGCTTACGGCGTGCCAGTCATCTTACACACTGACCACGCTGCTAGAAAGCTTTTGCCTTGGATAGATGAGCTAGTAAAAGCAAGTCATGAGTATAAAAAAACTCACGGCGTGCCACTTTTTAGCTCTCACATGCTTGATCTTAGCGAAGAGAATATCAACGAAAATTTAAGCACATGCGAGAAGTATCTAAAAGAGCTTAGCGAGCTTGGTATCAGCCTAGAGATCGAGCTTGGCGTTACTGGCGGCGAAGAAGATGGCGTAGATAACACAAGTGTTGATAATGCACTTCTTTACACTCAGCCAGAAGACGTCGCGCTTGCTTATGAAAGACTAAGCAAGATAAGCGATAAATTTAGCATCGCAGCTAGTTTTGGCAACGTTCACGGCGTTTATAAACCGGGCAATGTCGTGCTAAGACCAGAAATTCTTAAAAACTCACAAGCCTATGTTGCAAAGAAATTTAATACAAAAAGCGACAAGCCAGTAAATTTTGTATTTCACGGCGGAAGTGGCAGCGAGCTAAAAGATATCAAAAATGCTGTTAGCTACGGCGTTATCAAGATGAACATTGATACCGATACTCAGTGGGCTTTCTGGGACGGCGTGCGTGAGTATGAGGCTAAAAATAGAGCATACTTGCAAGGTCAGATCGGCAACCCAGAGGGCGATGATAAGCCAAATAAAAAATACTATGATCCAAGGAAATGGCTAAGAAGTGGCGAGGAGAGCATGGTTAAGCGTCTTCAGACTGCTTTTAGCGACTTAAACTGCCTAAATAGGAACTAATCCTATGCAAAATCAAAATGATTTTAGTGAGCTAAGCGTGCCAAAAGAGCGCCAAGCTCACTCTTTCTTTGTCTTTTTTAAAGTTATCTTTATCCCTTTAGCTATCTACATCTTGGCGATACTAGCGTATCTTGGCGTTATAAATTTTCAGATGAAGCTTCACACCATCGTGATGATGGGCGTTATACTCTTTGTCGCTTTTATATTTTCACGCCACAGCGCTTTGGTAGCTTACTCAAATTTTTTAGCAAATGCCAAAGACTACAAGATAAGGCTAAAAGAATTTATCATCGCTCATCTCTTTGAAATCTCAAGCGTCAAAAAGGCAAACGCTAAATTTGAAGATTTTTTCGAGAGCTATACAAGAAATTTTAGAAATGACAACCTAGCAAACATCGGCCAAGCAGTCTTTCCTATGCTTGGAATTTTGGGCACATTTATCAGTATCGCTATCTCTATGCCAAGCTTTAGCTCAAGCACCGCAAACGGACTTGAAAAAGAGATCGCTATACTGCTAAATGGCGTAGCTACGGCGTTTTATGTATCGATTTACGGCATATTTTTAGCGCTTTGGTGGATGTTTTTTGAAAAGATCGGCATTAGTAAATTTGAGAAATTTTACAGCGAGCAAAAAGAGCTAAGCCGTGAGTTTTTCTGGCAGGAAAATGAGCTAAATGCAAATTTCATGAAAGCAAGTGTAGGCTACTTTAAAGATAGTCACGACGCCTTTAAAATGGTGCTTGATGATAAATTTGTAAAAGAGCTAAGCGAGCAGACAAATGAGAAATTTAATAGCCTAAAAGAGCTTTGCGAGGTTGAGAAAAATATCATCAATCAAAGCAAGGCAGAACTTAGCGCAAATTTAAAAATGCTAAATGAATCTGGTCTAAAACAAGATGAATTTGTAAAAATCCACTCCGATATATTAAAGGCAGTTGGTGCGTTTTCTAATGCCTTTAAAGATATGGAGGTTAAAATTTTAACCGAGCATGCAAAGCTTGGCGAAATTTTTAGTAGAAATTTAAACGCCACAAAAGAGAGCCAGCTTAAATTTGAGCAGACTATCAAGAGTTTTGATGCCATTTTAAAAGAATTTTCTCTCTCTTTGATGAAAGAGCAAAACGAGGCATTAAAGGCATTTAGAACCTCGCTTGTAGAGAGTGCGACTATATTTAAGGCAGCTTATGAGCAAGAGGGCAGGAGCTTGGAGCGCGAAAAAGAGCGCGAGAGCCTCATCGCTGAGCTTAAGAAGAACATAGACGAGATCGATAAAGAAGCAAATTCTGTAATAGAAAAGATCGAAAATCTAGTGCAATGAAAATAGACAAAAATAACGAAGATCAATCGAGCTTTTGGGTTTCGTACGCAGACTTGATGGCGGGTCTGCTCTTTGTTTTTATGCTGCTAATCGGCGCTGTCGTCGTAAAATACGTCCTAACTCAAAACACCCTTGAAAGTAAAGAGCAAGCTATCATCGCTGCACTAGCAAATTTAAAAGACGCCCAGGGCAGAAATTTCACCCTCGAAGAGCTAAATGATGCTCTAAAAAGCGAGCTTTCAAAGATAAGCGACGAAAACATAAATTTAAAAAAATCAAATGAAATCTTTGTCATCCAAATAGACGCCCTAAAAGAAAAACTAGCCCAGCTCATAGATGAAAATAAGGACGCAAATGCGAGCATAAAAGAGCTAAATGCCAGCATTTTTGATCTAAACCAAAAGATGATCGTGCTAAATGATGAAATTTCATCAAAAGATAGAGCGCTTAGCGACGCAAATGCAAGTAGCGAGAAAAATTTAGCCAAGATCGCCTTTTTGCTCGAGCAAGTAAGCAAAAAAGAGGCTAGATACGACGAGCTTTTGAGGGATCTAAACGTCACTCGTGACAGGGTTAAAAACCTAACTGGCATAAGAGTAAAAGTGATCTCTGCCCTAAAAGATAGGCTAGGATCTAGCATCGAGATCGACCCAAACTCAGGTGCGCTAAAGCTTAGCTCCTCAGTGCTTTTTGATAAGGGCAGTGCGGTCTTAAAAGAAGAGGTCAAAGAAGAGCTAAAGGCCACGCTTAGTAAGTATTTTGACGTGCTTTTAAATGATAAAGAGATCGCCTCAAACATCGACCAGATCGTCATAGAGGGCTTTACGGATAGCGACGGAAGTTACATTTATAACCTAGAGCTTTCGCAAAAAAGAGCCTATGCGGTGATGGAGTTTATAAACTCATTTAGCGACGATGCGCGCCTTAGAAAGCTGCTTGTCGCAAGTGGCCGAAGTTACAACGAGCTAGTTTTTAAAGATGGAGCCGAGGATAAGGATGCTTCAAGACGCATCGAGATCAAATTTTCACTCTCAAACAAAGAGGCTATAAACGAGATAGAGAAATTTTTGGAGTTTAAGGGTGATTGATAAAATTCGCTTAAGAGAGCGAGAATTTTGGCTTTTAAGGGACGATCTGCTTGGTGAGTTTAACGGTAACAAAGCAAGAAAGCTAGAGTATTTTCTAAAGGCCGATCTTGGCGGCATCAAAGCCATCGTATCTCACGGCTCAAGCCAGTCAAATGCGATGTATAGCCTAAGTCTTTTTGCCAAGCTAAAAGGGCTTAAATTTTACTACGTCGTCTCTCATCTAAGCTCAAATTTAGAGCAAGATCCAGTTGGGAATTTTAAATTTGCACTTGAAAATGGCATGGAAATTTTTGTGAAAGAGGAGCGTGAGAAATTTGCCAAGGAGCTAGCAAAGAGCCAAAACGCACTATTCATAAACGAGGGCGTAGCGCAAAGTGAGGCTGAGCTTGGCTTTATCACGCAGGCAAATGAGATAAATGAGTGGAGCAAAAAAAGTGGCATAAGGCCTGATATCTTTTTGCCATCAGGCACAGGCACAAGCGCATGCTACCTAGCAAAGCACACCGATCTTAGGGTTTTTACAGCCCCTTGTGTAGGGGATAGTGACTATCTAAAAAAGCAAATTTACGAGCTAGATAAAAACAGCAAAGTGCAAATTTTAAATCCCCCAAAGAAGTATCATTTTGGAAATTTATACAAAGAGCTTTATGAAATTTGGCTTGAAGTGTGCAAAAGTGGCGTGGAGTTTGAGCTGATTTACGACCCAGTGGGCTTTATGACGCTTTTTGCAAATTTAGACAAGCTTGGGAGCGAAATTTTATATATCCACCAGGGCGGAATTTTGGGTAACATTACACAAAAGCAAAGATATGAGAGAAAACTAAAAATAAAGGATCACAAATGAAGTTTTTACACAGCAGCGACGCTGACTTTGAGAGTAAATTTTCGCAGCTTGTTAGGCGAAGTGACAATGATATGAGTGCCGTGATGCCAGTGGTTGCAGGCATTATAGACGAGATAAGAAAAGATGGTGATAGCGCGCTTTTTGCCCAGATAAGTAAATTTGATAAATTTAATGTCACAGGCAAAAACGACATAATAATCGACGTAAAAGAGATGGAAGCGGCCTACAACTCGCTAGATAACGCCCTAAGAGTGGCTCTAAATTTAGCCCATGATAGGATAAAAAGCTATCATGAGCGCACAAAACCAAGCGACTGGACCTATAAGGACGAGCACGACATCTTACTTGGCGCAAAATACACTCCGGTTGATCGCGCTGGCCTTTATATCCCAGGCGGCAAGGCGGCATATCCTAGCTCACTTCTCATGAATGCTATCCCAGCAATCGTCGCTGGCGTAAAAGAGATCGTGGTTTGCACCCCAGCGCCAGGTGGCAAGGTAAATCCTCTGCTTCTTGCAGCGATGCATCTATGTGGCATCAAAACAGCCTTTAAAATAGGCGGTGCAAGCGCTATTGCAGCGATGGCGTACGGCACAGCGACCGTGCCAAAGGTCGATGTCATCACAGGACCTGGCAACATCTACGTAGCGACTGCTAAAAAGCTAGTTTATGGCGACGTAAATATCGATATGATCGCAGGTCCAAGCGAGATAGGCGTGATCGCTGATGATAGTGCAGACCCTCGCCACATAGCGATCGATCTACTCTCACAAGCCGAACACGACGAGATCGCAAGTGCCTTTTTGATAACGCCAGTGGAGGCCTTTGCAAGGGCGGTGCAAAGACACGTTGAAGACGAGCTAAAAACTCTAAAACGCGAACCAATCGCAAGTGCTAGCATGAGAAATAAAGCTGCTATCATCGTCGCAAAAGACTTGCAGGAGTGCTTTAAGCTGATGAATGAGCTTGCTGTGGAGCATCTAGAGATTGCTACAAATGACGCTTTGAGCTATATGGACGAGGTAAAACACGCTGGAGCGATATTTTTTGGACACTTCACACCTGAAGCGATGGGCGACTACATCGCTGGACCAAATCACACCTTGCCAACTGGCGGAAGTGCGAGATTTTACTCTCCGCTTGGAGTTGAAAATTTCATGAAGCGAAGCTCTATCATCTCAGTTAGCAGAAAAGGCATCATGCACCTTGGCAAACCTTGCATGCAGCTAGCCGAAGCCGAAGGACTAACAGCCCATAAAAGATCAATCGCCGTGAGGTTAGAGGATTAAAAAATGAAATTTGATTTTAGAAAATTTAAAATTTTCTAAAATCTTTTTAAAAAATATTTTTTGCTTTAAGAAATATTTTTGCAACTTTTTATGAAATTTATAGTAAAATCCATCACGAAACTACTAAAAAAGGAGTTGATATGAAGTTAGGAACTTATACTGCAAACCAGGCTTCAGGAAACTATTATTTAGATCAAGCTAAAAATAGCGAGAAAAAGGCGCTAAACGCCATCTCTGCAAATAGCGAGATCAAAGCATCAGGTGCAAATTTGCAAATCGCAGAGAGCTTACTTTCGCAAACAAATGTCCTAAATGAGGGCATGGCAAATGCAAACGATATGATAGGCATGCTCCAGATCGCCGACTCAACGCTTTTAAATTTAAGCGAGAGTGCGGATAAGATCGGTGAGCTATCAAGCAAGCTTTCAAACCCAGCTCTTTCAGCTAACGAGCAAAAGGGCATAAGAGGCGAGATAAATGCGCTAAAAAATGCGATGAGTGACAGCGTAAAAGAGGCTAAATTCAACGGCAAAAACGTTTTTGACGCTGAGCTTGGATTTTTCACAGGTGAGGGCACAAAAAATATAAATTTAAGCACAAATGCTCTTTTAGACGTGAAAGAGGACGGCTCAAATTCAGGTGAAATTTTGAAAAATATAAATTCACTTCGCTCTGAGATCGGCTCGACACAAAATGCTGTATTTAGAGGTATGAACGCTCTAGCTGCTAGAAGCGTAGCAAACGCTAATAGCATAGAAAACCTTGATAGTAGCGACATCGCAAAGAGCTTGGAAGAAAATTTACAAGCAAATTTAAAGCTACATGCTGCCTCTTTGGCTAAAGCTCACGACACTACGAGCTTGGCTGCAAAACTAGATAAACTTCTAGGCGAATAAATTTTTACCGGTCTTTGGCCGGTAAAGCTCGCTTTTTACTTCAAAATTTTAATTTTTTAAAACTAAATTTACTTGATACTGTTTTCTAAGTATAAATTTGACAATTATAGAATTAGTTAAGCCATAAATTTATGCTTGTAGCTTTGTTTTGACTTATCTTTTATTTGGGTGATTTTTCGTTTGTATGTAAAATTTGCTTTAAAATTTAACAAGTAGCTTAAATTTATAGTGCTTTCAGGTTTTAACCTTAAAAAGTCTAATAAATTTGTTCAAAATGACAGGGTTGATCGGTTTTTGATGTAGTGTTTAAGGTTTGCTGGTTGTTGGAAACTTTTGATTTTTGTTTGATTTTGCTTATTGTTGGCGCTGTATTTGTGATTTTATTGGGTTACGCGGTGCATTTTTGGGGGTTAAGTTTTGAAGTAGAGGTTTTTTGAGTGATAGTTTTTTAAATTTTATGATCAGTGGGTACAAATTTATATTAAATAAAAGCTCTAAATTTGTTACTTTGACTGCATATAAAGCTGATAACTTCTACATAAAATGGTAAATTTGGCGAATAATTGCAAAAATAGTGAGCGAACAAATAGCGTTAAATGCGTCAAAATTTGCAAGAGTGCTAAGCTAGAAGAGGGATTTGGCTGACGATTGTTTGATAAAAGATAAAAAATTTATCTAGGTCAAAAAGCATATACACAAAAAAGAAAACTAAAAGCGAAAAAATTTAAGAGAGTAAATTTAAAGCATTTTTTCCGCCTATTAAGTCAAAACGACTTTCAATCATCTAAAACTTCGACTAAATTTAAAAGCATGTAGATTTAAATTTCCAAATTATAAATTCTGAGAATAAAACTAGGATATCTTTTTTGTGACCATGTATTTAGTGAAACATTTTTGCTCGCTCAAAACATTGACTAAATTTAAATGTAAAAGCTTTAAAAAATTGATAATTAAGCTAAAAATTAATTTTAAGTAAAGAGATAATTTTAAAAAGATAAATTTGCAAGACAAAAGCCTTGCAAATTTGGTTATATTTTAGTGTGAGGATTGTTTACTCTGCCGCTATCAACGACTTGAAGTCCTACTGTGTCGTACGCTGCGCCAAAGCCTTTTACGTATCTGCCCTTTGTTGGGGTTAGTTTTACGATATAAAAGTCCTTCATCTCTTTGATAAAGGCAAGGGCTGACTCGTTTGCAAATTCTTTCTCAAATTTTGCCATATACTCATCTCTCACGCTCTCGCTCAAAAACTCAGCTCTAGCCTCAAAGCTCACTCTAACGCGCGCAAATAGGCTTTTTGCATCCTTTTCGTCTTGAATGAATAGGAGCGAAATTTTGTCTGGATTTTGCTTGATCGCGTGGTAGTGCTTCGCAACTGATGAGATGCAGATGTAAAACTCATCGTTTTCTTTTATAAAAGGCGAATAAGACGAGACTGCGGAGCCGTCAAGTATGCTTGAGATAACGACGGTTTTAAAGCTGTTTATAAATTTCATCATCCCGCTTTGCACGCTAGAGCTGTTTGTATCGCTTTTTATGCTCATATAAAGCTCGATGATCGACTCTCTAAAGCCATCGCCACTTGCTTTGCTTAAAAATGGCACAAATGTTGTCGCTTGATCGCAGCTGATCTCCATGCCGTCTTCGTTTATGTCGGTCATTTTGACGTTTGTGGGCTCATCTACGCCGCTAAATTTCTTGCAAAACGCGATCACGATATCCAAATGGTCGCTATTCATGTGGTCCAATGCTCTTTGTTTCAAGCCATGCTCCTTGTAAAATAAAATTTAAAATTGAAAAATAATACTAAAGTAATTCTTAAAATTGATTAAAATTATCATTAACATTTATAAAGCGGAAATTAAGCTTATTTTCTTAAAATTGCAAACTAACAATATTATTTTAAATTTTTAATGATTATTTAAATTTATAGTTAAATGTGGTAAAGGAAATTTATGCACAGCAGTAGCAAGCTCGCCATTTTGCTTATTTTGCTCATTATTTTACTCTCGTTTATTTCGCTTAGTATTGGTGGCTCTGATATAAGCATGGAGGAGATCTTAAATTTTATATTTAATAACAAAATAGACGAGATGAAAGAGACGATATTGCTTGATATTAGGCTACCAAGGCTTGTTATGGCGCTACTTATCGGCATGCTACTTGCTAGCTCTGGCGTGGTGACGCAAAGTGTATTTTTAAACCCTTTGGCAGACCCTTATATCATCGGCATAGCTGCTTCTGCGACATTTGGTGCAGTGGTGGCATATCTGCTTGGACTATCTGAAATTTATTACGGAGTTTTTGCTTTTTTATCATCAAGCCTGCTAACACTTGCCATTTTTAGTGTTTATAATCGCAGTCGCTCTATCGCTACGCTTCTGATAATCGGTATCGCTTTTTCGTCATTTTTGGGAGCATTTACGAGCTTTGCGACATATCTTATCGGCGAAGATAGCTTTAAGATAGTGGCATGGATGATGGGCTATCTTGGCTCTGCATCGTGGCAAAAGGTCGGCATCATCGCTGTTCCGCTCATATTTTGCATGATATATTTTTACCTAAAACGCTTTGAGCTAACGATACTTTTAAGCGGAGAAGAGGAGGCAAAAAGCCTTGGTATTGACGTAGACGCCCTTAAAAAGCGCTTGCTAGTTATCGCCTCGCTCACGGTCGCTTTCTCAGTCGCATTTACCGGCATGATAGGCTTTGTGGGGCTCATCATCCCACACTCTTTTAGAATGCTTCTAAACACCTCAAACAACGCCATTTTGCTGCCACTCTCCACGCTTGGCGGTGGGGCATTTTTGCTTGCTTGCGATGTTGTTGGCAAGAGTGTTTTAAACCCCGTTGAGGTGCCAGTTGGTGTCATTAGCGCCTTTTTTGGAGCGCCATTTTTTCTATTTTTGGCAATTTATCTAAAAAGGAGCGTGCATTGAGCGTTGAGGTTTTAAATTTAAGCTTTTCGTACGCTCAAGCAAGCGTGTTAAAGGATATTAGTTTTACCGCACAAAGTGGCAAATTTATAGGACTTTTGGGCTCTAACGGATGTGGCAAATCAACCCTTTTAAAATGTATCTTAAATTTGCTTCATCCAAGCTCTGGAAGTGTCCAAATTTTAGGAAAAGAGGTGCGAAGCTACGGCACAAAGGAGCTTGCAAAAACGGCTAGCTTTGTGCCGCAAAAGAGTGCGCTTACTATGCCGCTTAGCGTTTTTGAGCTTGTGTTGATGGGTAGATATGCTCATTTAAAAAGCTCTTTTAGCGGTTATAGTCAGCACGATATCGCCATGGTGGACGAGATCTTGCAGACATTTGGGTTGGCTAAATTTAAAGAGAGGGTGGCAAGCTCACTAAGTGGGGGCGAATTTGCAAGGGCACTGCTAGCACGTGCGGTGGTTAGCGAGCCTAAGGTTTTGATACTTGATGAGCCGACATCTGCCCTTGATCTAAGTCACGCCATAGATGTGCTAAAGCTTTGCTCGAAGCTCACTCGCGAGCTAAATTTAGTCACCATAGCAGTACTTCACGATCTAAATTTGGCTTCTTTGATATGTGATGAAATTTTAATGCTAAAAGGCGGCGTGATCGCCCATAAAGGCAGCGCCAAAGAGCTTTACGTGCCAGAAATTTTAGAAGAAATTTATGGTTTAAGGGGTGATATCATATATAAAAATGATATGCCGTTTGTTTTGCCAAAATGATAAATTTAAAGGAGATTTTATGAAAAAATTGTTTTTAGTTTTTGCATTTTTGTTTGGTTTTAGCGGTGTTAGCTTAAATGCTAAAAACATCGTAGTGCTCGATCCTGCGGTGGTTGAGATGATCTATATGCTAGAGGCGGAGGATCAGATCGCGGCTATTTCTACTTTGGAATTTGGTAAAATTTGGCCTGAGGAAAAGACGGCAAAACTAAAGAGCGTTGGCACATACACAAAGCCAAATTTAGAGCGCATAGTTGAGCTAAAGCCTGATCTTGTAGTCACCAGCTTTCACTCTGATGGCGTAAATGCTGACCTTGCTAAATTTGGCATAAAGACGCTTACCATGCAGGCAAATAGCGTGGATGACATCTGCAAAAATATAGAAAAAATAGGCGAGATCACGGGTAAAAGTGAGCGTGCCAGCGAGCTTGTGGCTAAGATAAAGCAAGACTTTTTGAAATTTCAAAACTCAAATTTAAGCGGTAAGAAAATTTTAGGCGTCTACGCAGCAACTCCGCTGGTTGCCTTTAATGACGCTAGCTTGCCTGGCGATATCTTTGCTAAATTTGGCATGAAAAACGTCGCAGGTGGCCTAACTGGGACGATGCCGATCGTTCAAAACGAATTTATCCTAGCGCAAAATCCAGACTTTATCATCGTGGTCGGCGCAAAGGATGGCAGCGACTTTTTGGCGCAAAATCCAGTGCTAAAAGCAACCAGTGCGGCTAAAAATGCGAAAATTTTAAACGTCCCATCAAGCCTTGTCTTGCGTGGCACACCTCGTATAAATGAGGCGGCAAATACGCTATTTGAGATACTTGGCAAGTGAGCGTGCAAATGTTTAGCAAACGCATAAAAGGCCATAGCGTTGCCCCGTCAAAGCGCCCTGATATGGTGAGCGAGGATGAGCTTTGGGAATTTTTGGAGAGCGCGCCAGATGAGAACGAGGGGGTTATCTACATCCACGTGCCCTTTTGCGACAATATCTGCTCGTTTTGCTCGATGAATAGGACAAAGCTTGATGACGAACTCGACGACTACACTAAATTTCTGCTAAGCGAGATAGAAAAATACTCCGCCACCAACTATCTAAAGAGCAAAAAAATAGGCAGCGTCTACTTTGGCGGTGGCACTCCAACGATACTAAAAGAGAGGCATTTAGAGCAAGTGATAGGAACGCTTAAGAGCTGTTTTAATATCCTGCCAGAGTGCGAATTTAGCCTAGAAAGTACGCTACACAATCTAAATTTAAGCAAGCTTCGACTTCTTGGTGAGCTTGGCGTGAACCGATATAGTATCGGCGTGCAGACTTTTAGCGAGGCTGGCAGAAAGCTGCTAAACCGCACGCATAGCTCGGATGGGGCGATAAAGCACCTAGGCACTTTGAGAGAGAAATTTGACGGCATGCTCTGCGTGGATATCATATATAATTACCCCAATGAGAGCATGGAAGAAGTGGTAAAAGACGCTAGGCTGGTGCGTGAGCTGGGTATCGATAGTGCGAGCTTTTACTCGCTGCAGTTTTTGGAGGGCTCGGTGCTTAGCAAGACTATTAGCGAGGATTATTACGACGTGGATGTCGATAGGGCGCTGCACCACACATTTTTGGATGAAATTTTGAGTAAAGATGACTATGAAATTTTAGAGTACACAAAGGTGGCCAAAAAAGGCAGGGATCAGTACAGATACATAAGGCTATCTCACACGGGCGCCGACGTGCTGCCGATCGGCAAAGGGGCTGGTGGCAGACTAGGGGAGTTTGGTATCTACAACATGAGCCAAAAAATGAAGGTCATTGGGCACATGAGTGCGAGGCAGATGGAATTTGATAGGTTTGTAAATCTCTTTCAATATCCACAAATAAGCCTTGAGCGTGTCCGTAAATTTGTGAGCGAGACTTGTATGGATGAGCTAATGGGGCTTTTTAAAAGGTGTGAGGAAAACGGCTATATAAAAGTAGAAAACGACTCTTTAAATTTCACAAGAGATGGCGTATTTTGGGGAAATTCTATCGCAGATGCAGTGATGGAGATCACAAAGAAGGAGTTTTTATGAAAAGCATAGTGATATACACGTCAAAAAGCGGAAATACAAGAAAGATCGCAGAGGCTGTGGCCGGCGAGCTTGGCTGTGAGGCGATAAATTTTGCCGACATCGGCGAGCTAAATTTGAACGAATTTGACTTCGTGGCGCTTGGATACTACATCGATCAAGGCTCGCCGGAGAAGGAATTTAAGAAATTTATAACCCAAAATGTAAAAGATAAAAAAATGGGCTTTTTTATAACGCTGGGCGCTGATGTGCCAGGTGCGCACGCCACGCAGGCGATAGAGCAGGGCAGGGAGCTTTTTGTGCAAAATGGCAACAAAGTCTTACGCACATTTATCTGTCAAGGTGCGATAGCTTCTGAGGTGATAGAGCAGCTAAAAAAGCTTGGCAAGGCTATGCCTGATGATCCGAGGTTTGCCCTGACGCCTGAGCGACTTGAGCGCTGGGAGCGAGCTAAAACGCACCCAGATGAGGCCGATATAAAGGCTGCAAAAGAGGCGTTTAGGGGAGTTAGAATTTAAACTATTTGCTTAAAAATTTGTGATGCGAAATTTAGTTTTGCACTGCAAATTTATAATACAGAATTTAAGTTCTAACACGAAATTTAACTATATAAAATAAATTTATGACTAAAAGCAGGGCTGTGAGTAAAGGCAAGCTAAAAAGAGCTGTTTTGGGGTGCTGAAAATTAAATTTGATCTTTTGCGCTTTTAAATTTTAAAGGCTTAGCGATGTGGGAATTTAATAGCTCAAAATCATAGGCAACCTGCAATGAATTTGGTTTGAGAGTGATGGCAGAATAGAAGCTCTTAAATTTAGCAATATGGAATTTAATTTTAGCCTCGAAATTTAACCATTATGGTAAGTTAAAATACATTTAGATGAAGTAGGCGTAAAATTTGCAAGAACTAGTAAATTTAAAACTAAATTTGATCTATTTTGAGTTGGAATTAATAAAAGAGTTAGCTCAAATTTATGTCAAATTTGAGCTAAGTATAGGGTCTAGCCCTCGATGTAGTTTTTGAGTTTTCTACCAACTTTTGGGTGCTTTAGTTTCTTGATAGCTGAGCTTTCTATCTGACGGACGCGTTCACGAGTGACATTTAGCGCCTTGCCGATCTCTTCAAGAGTGCGGTCGCTCTCATCTTCAAGCAGACCAAATCTCATCGAAATAACCGCTTTTTCGCGCTCATTTAGCTGTGAAAGCACATCGTCGATCTGCTCTCTAAGGTCACTTTTTAAAATTTGATCTATCGGTGATAGAGAAGTTTTGTCCTCGACAAAATCACCAAATTTGCCATCCTCTTCGTTTGCGATCGGAGCTTCAAGGCTGATAGGCTCTTTTGTGATCTTGATCACCTGTTTTACCTTATCAACGCTTAGTCCGACCTCTTTTGCGATGACGCTTACGTCAGGCTCTTTTCCCTCTTCTTGGAGGTATTTGCGGTTGATTTTGTTGATGCGGTTTATCGTTTCTATCATGTGGATAGGTATCCTAATCGTCCTTGCCTGATCGGCGATCGCGCGCGAGATAGCCTGGCGGATCCACCATGTGGCGTAGGTTGAAAATTTATAGCCTTTTCTATATTCAAACTTATCAACCGCCTTCATAAGACCGATATTGCCCTCTTGGATGAGATCAAGAAATGGCAAGCCCCTGTTTGTGTAGCGTTTCGCGATACTTACGACTAGACGGAGGTTTGACTTGGCCATTCTAGCTTTTGCTTCGTCTGAAATTTTCTTTCCGCGTTTGATCTGCTCTAAAATCTCTTTTAGTCTTGCTGGCTCAAGGTCAAAGCCTTGTTTGCTAGCCTCTTTTGTCGTAAAAAGCTTTTTGATCTCGACGTAGGTTGAGACCATCGTAGCCTCTGGCACGCGAGCAGCGATCTCTTCTTTGCTAAGTTTGATGATATCTTTTAAGATGCTTTTGTGATTTTTCTTTAGCTCGTCGCTAAACATCGGCAAGCGATACTCCAAGCGTTTTAGCTCTCTATCAAATTCATCGTCGCTTTTAAGAGCCGTTTCCATTGATTTTACGATTTCGCTGATTAGCTTACTTGTTGGACCAAGATCCATCAGCTTCTCTTTTAAAATTTTCTTTTTAAACGCAAGCGTCATCTTTGAAGCTGTGTCGTCGCTTTCAACTTTATCTTGCTTGTTTGCAGTCTTTAGCCACTCTTTTTTAGCCTTTTCAAGGGCTTTAAAACTCTCTATAACTTTTTCTGCGCGTTTGTCGTTTTTGGCTGATTTTTTAGGAGCTTCGCTCTCTTCGTTCTCCTCATCCTCTTCATCTATATCCTCTTCGCCGTCTTCATTTTCATTTTCGCTCTCATCTTCAAAGCTTTTAAAAAGCTCTTTTACGCGGCGCTCTCTATTGATAAGCGGCTCTTTATAATCAAGTATGAAATCGATCAAAAACGGCACCGAACAAAATGCATCGATGATGATATCTTCGCCAAGCTCGATCCTCTTGCTGATCTCTACCTCTTCTTCTTTTGTAAGAAGCGCGATCTGGCCCATCTCTCGTAGATACATCCTTACTGGACTATCTGATCTTGACCACTCCAAAAGATCGCTCTCGCCTGAAAGATCGAGGTCTTCGTCGATATCTTGGTCGCTTTTTTGAGCATTTTCTTGACGTTTTTTAGCATCGGCTAAATTTCTAAGTTTTGCAGCCTCAGCAGATGTGATGAGCTGGACTTTGTTTGTTTTTGCTAGTTGTTCTATCTTTTTTACTACCGTAGCCGTCGGAGCTTTGTCTAATAATTTTACTAATTTTTCGTATGTCAAAAAGCCTTTTGCATTTTCAACAAAAAGCTCTTCTATCTGAGAAAAAGAGTCTTTTGCGGCGCTCATAAATTTCCTTTCAAATCGTGTGATTGTGGTTTAAGTGATTGGTTAAAAGAAAGTGGATTATACCCAAAATTTTTTAAAAGTGTATAAGAGCGGTGAAAATTTATCTCAAAAACTGCCACAATATCTCAGATCATGGCAGTTTAAATTTACTAAAATGTCATCTCAAATGTTAGTTTGAAATTTCTACCAGGCGCGTAAAATCTAGCCAAACCCCTGCCAGTGTCTTTATCTACCATGTTGTTTGTGCCAAAAGTTCTGATGCTTCTTGCGCTATCCCAGCTCATATATTTTCTATCTGTGATGTTATATACGCCCGCTGTAAAGGTGAAATTTTTCATCGGTCTATAAAAGGTCACGAAGTCGATTAAACTATATGTGTTGCTGACATATCTAACGTAAGTATTTTTTGCGTCTGGGTCGTCTTTGGCGTACATATTATATGTATCTTCTGGACGTTTTGCTTTTACATGCGTGACATACAAATTGGCGCCAAATTTATCATTTTTTGTATGGTAGCCAACGTTATAGACAAATTTAGCTGGCTGGATAGCGTTCATCGGAGCTTCTAGCTTGCCGCTCTCATCTACTGACATTCTGCCTTTTTGATATAGGTATTTGTAGCCAACGTTAAAGCCGCTTAGTTTTTCATAAACTTGCTCTAGGTCTAAATTTGCGCTTAGCTCAACGCCTCGTACACGAGCCTTTGCTCTGTTTACGTTTTGGTATTTTTCTACTGGCATTCTACTGCCAGCATTACCGTATGTTAGTGTGCCACGACCGATGTATTGGAGATCGATGAAGTTTTTATAGTCTGTTTGAAAGAGATTTACCGTAAAAAAACTAGGTGAGTTGTGAAATGTCACGGCAAATTCTTTTGTCTTTGCGATCTCAGGCTCAAGGACTAAATTTGGAAATATCGTAAAGTCAGGGTGCTGAAATGTAAAGTAAATTTCATCAGATGTCGGCGCTCTAAAGCCGTTTGCATATTTTGCTTGAAGTCTTACGTGGTCAAATGGATCGAAATTTGTCGAAACTGCGTAAGAGTGATGGTCAAATTCTCTCTTTTGGCTTGCTAGATAGATCGCATTTTCTTCAGCATTTTGCCTTCTTGCTTCTTGGGTATTTCCAGTAAGTGGTATAAAAACGCCAGCAAAGAGGTCGGTTGGTATCTTCGGCGTCTCGCCTGGTTTGTAGCTCGGGTTGTGTTTTATCTTGTCAAATCTATAGCTTAGATCTACGCTTAAGTAGTCAGTCAAAGATACGTTATCGCCCATATAAAATGCGCTTGTTTGTGTCTCAACAGGTATTAAGAAGCTAAATGTATCATCTTCGTGGCTACAAAGCGTACTATAGTCATTTCCAGCGTGAGGCGTGCACTTGTCTGGTTGGAAATTTGTAAGATATTGTGTACCTTTATTTTTCTTTGCAAAGAAATATTTTGCCCACCATGATTTGTTATAAGCTTCGTAACCTTGCCTATTCACCATGCTTTTATCGGTTTGGTTATAAAGTCCGCCATATCTAAAAGCGTGGTTCATTTTAAATAGGGTAAATTCCTTTGTAGCGTCTAAATTCACCTGTTTTGTATCGGTATTTAGGTCTCTATCTTTCCAGCTATTATCCACATACCCTGGAGCTCTTGGTAAAAGAAGGTTTTCCCACCTGGTTTTTGGAGTAAGCTCGGCGTATTTTCCGTTGCCATCTGGCATATCTTGTGGGGTAAGATCGTATTTTTCATATTTTTTGGTTGTGATGTTAAAAAGTGTTAGCGGCTTAGAGCAGTCGTATTGGTCGCAATCAACAAGAACCGTATCCACACCGCGATTTGATCTACCATAAAATAGGTCATTGACCTCGTTACCACGGCTATCAAATACGACATCTTGAGGAAATGTAAAGCCAGCTCCAGGCCAAGCCTCCTTTTCTACTTGTCTCATTTCTAGATCGCCGCCATATTTATCAACAAGTTTGCCCTCATTATTTATCTTTAGATCTGACGGGTTTAGCAGCCCTTGGCAGTCATCTTGGTCGCAGTATTCGTCAGTCCTTGCCTTTAGCTGGATCTTTTGGTTTGAGTATGTTATCTTCATGCTATCCCAAAATGGGTTTTCATCGTAGTTTTCGTATGTGTAAAAGGTATTTTCACGTTTATTTTTATCATTTACGTGCCTTGTGTCGGTACTATATGAGATGCCGCCAGCTACGCCAGTTTTGTAAAGGGCAAATTTATATGACCAGTCAGTGCCTGTCACATCTTTGGTGCTTCTATCAAGACCCACACTAAAGCGGTTTGTCTCGTTGAAATTTACGCCAAATTTAAGTAGTCTGCTATCTGTTCTTATGGTGTAAGGATCTGGCTTCTCTCTTTCTCTGCCAAGCACTTCATCATCGTACGTTTTATAACCCCAGTTTTTCATCTCGTGGCCCTCTCTTTTTGTCGTAACAAAGAGTATGTCAAACCACTTGGCGCGTGCAGCCATGGTGTGAGAAAACAAATTTTCATCGTTTGCTGAGGATTTTTGTGCTTTAAAGCCGTAAAACCAGTCTTTTTCGGTCAAATAGTCTCTCGCGTCTTTTGTCTCAAACATCACAGAGCCACCAAGCGCGCCTGAGCCTGTTTTTATACTATCAGCACCTTTCGTGATATTTACTTGTTGTATGTTTTCTATCTCGACGCCGTTTCTTGTATTGTTAAAATTTCCATATCCTTCAAAGAGGTCTTTAAAGCCTTGTGACGAGAGTGTTTCAGCTTGCGCAAGTCCGTCTATACTGATAGCCACGCGGTTTTCATCAACACCCCTTATCGCATATCCGCTAGTGCCAAAGCGACCACTCTCAACTACGCTAACGCCAGTGTCATAGCGCACCATGTCTCTAGTGTCACTTACTTGCTGTTTGGTAAGCTCTTTGGCTGTCTTTTTTACCTCGCTGATCTTTTTGCTCTTTACATCTTCTTGTTCTGCTGTGACTTCAACGCCGCTAAGCTCGACTTCTTTTACATTTTCACTTTCCTGGGCTGATAAATTTAAACTAGTACAAAGTAAGATAACCAGCGAAGCCTTTTTCATAAATTTTATACCCTTTCTGTTATTTTTATTGTTTTTAATAATTATTATCTATATTGAGTTTGAGAATCTTAGCGTTAAATAAATAAATTATTTATTAAACTTTATGAAATATTTAATAATTAAAAAATCAAAATTTTGGAACGGCTATTGCTTTAAGACTAGGACAATTAATGAATTTTAGGAAATTTTATGCAAAATGGTTATTATCAAGCTACTGCTGGCATGGTAACGCAGTTTAACAGACTAAATGTCATCTCAAACAATCTTGCAAATGTAAACACGATCGGCTATAAGCGAAATGACGTAGTCATCGGCGACTTTGCGAGAATTTTTAAAGAGACGCAAGATGAGCTTCCGCTTAAAAATCACACAAAAGACGGAGCTAAATTTCTAAATAGAACGCTTGACCGCGTACCACAAGTGAGCGAAGAATACACCGACTTTAGCGCTGGTGGCTTTAAATACAGCTCAAACACGCTTGACTTTGCGATAAAAAGAGACGATGCTTTTTTCTTAGTCGATACTCCAAATGGCGTAAAACTAAGCAAAAATGGCTCTTTTAGCCTTGATGGCGATGGCTACATCGTCACAAAAGAGGGTTACAGGGTGCTGCCAAGTGGCTATGAAGCGCAAAATCCAGGTCAAAGAGGCATCCAAGTGCCACAAGGCGAGGTGCTAACTGTTGATAAAAATGGAAATTTATACTCAAATAACAATCAATTTTCTAAATTTTACATCGCTCAGCCAAGAGAGATAAGGGATCTAAAAAAGGTCGGCGACAATCTCTTTGAGAGTAGAAATTTTGACGACATAACCGAGCTTGACGAGGCTGACAGCGTGATGCAAGGCTACGCTCAGATGTCAAACGTAAATCCAGTCTTAGAAATGGTGGGTCTAATAGAAACCCAACGCTTAGTTGATATGTATCAAAAGGTTATGACAAGCCACATGACTGACCTTAACCAAGATGCTGTTCAAAAACTAGCCCTAAAAGCTTAATAAAAGGATAAAACTATGATGAGATCACTTTACACTGCGGCCACTGGCATGATCGCCGAGCAGACGCAGATAGACGTAACCTCACACAACATCGCAAATGTAAATACCTATGGATATAAGAAAAATAGAGCTGAATTTGCCGATCTTATGTATCAAGTCATGGAGTACGCAGGCACGGCTACTAGCCAAACTACTACAAGCCCGACAGGCATCGAAGTAGGTCTTGGCGTGCGCCCAACAGCGATAAATAAAATTTTCTCTCAGGGCTATTTTAAAGAGACTAGCAACAACCTAGATATGGTCATAGCTGGCAACGGCTTTTTTCAAATTCAACTCCCTGATGGTACGACGGCTTACACTAGAAATGGCGCATTTAAGCTTGACGCAAACGGCACGATCGTAAATAGCGACGGCTACCAGCTCATCCCGCAGATCACAGTCCCTGCAAATGCGACGCAAATTTCAATAGGCACAGATGGCACCGTCTCAGTGCTTCAAGCTGGCGAAACCGACATGGCTCAGATAGGTCAGATCGAGCTAGCAAATTTCATAAACCCAGCCGGTCTTCACTCGATGGGCGATAACAACTACCTTCAAACAAGCGCTAGTGGCGACGTGGTGGTAGGTGTAGCTGGCCTTGACGGACTTGGCACCATTAGACAGGGGTTTGTCGAGATGAGTAACGTGCAGCTTGTTGAAGAGATGACTGATCTCATCACTGGTCAGCGTGCATACGAGGCGAACTCAAAGGCGATAACTACGAGTGATTCGATGTTAGAGATAGTAAATGGACTTAAAAGGTAGGTGATATGGACGCGACTTTGGCTATTGTTGGACTTATACTCGTTGCTTTTACGCTTGATGTTTTTTACTTTTCAGATAAGACCCCAAAGAGCAAGGGTCCAAAAGGGCAGGTGCATTAAATTTATAGGCCATTGTAAATTTGGCAGTCTTCGTCGTTACCTAGTTCGCAGGACTTGCCAAAGTACTTTTTGGCTAAATTTTTATCGCCTTTTGCTTCAAAATAAATAACCCCAAGGTTGTGGCAACCATCGCCAAAGTCCATTTCGCAAGCTTTTATGAAGAGTTTGCTGGCTCTTTTTTGATCTTTTTCTACATATTTTCCGCTGTGAAGCATCATACCAAGGCTATTGCAGCCAGCAGCATGACCTAGATCGCAGCTTTTTTCAAAGAGCTCTTTTGCCTTTTTGGCGTCTTGCTCTACGCCATTTCCGTCATAGTATAAAAGCCCAAGTCCGTAGTATCCGTCGCCATCTTTTAGCTCGCAAGCTCTTAAAAATAGCTCTTTTGACTTTTGATAGTTTTTATCTAGCGTATAGACAAAGCCGAGCCTTGCGCAGCCAAAGCCGTCGTTTAGCTCGCAGCCCTTTTGGTAAAATTTGGCTGCATTTTTGTTATTTACATCTTTTATGTAGTCCATGTCGTAGAGCACGCCCACGCTGCTGCAAGCGCCTGCGTGTTTTAGCTCGCAAGCTTTTTTGTAAAACTCGCCCGCTTTTTGGTAGTTTTTGCCCTCCTCAAATTTATTACCAAGTTCAAAGCAGCTTTTAGCGTTTTTGTTTTCGCACCTAGACTCAAGCGTTTTTGTCTCTAAATTTGCGCCCCACAAAAGCACCGCAGAGGCTAAAAATAAAACGACCTTTTTCATTGCCTGCCTTTTTAAAAATTTAAATAAGTTTAGATAAAAAGCTTTAAATTTATAGTAAATATCAAATTTAATACCCAAGCTTATCTAATAAATTTCTCATATCGCAGCCCTTTTTAAAGCCTAGCTCGCATGATCTTTGAAAGTAGCTTTTGGCAGTCGCTTTGTCCTCTTTTTTGCCGTTATCTAAAAGCGCGTAGTTTAAAAATCTTGCATATCTATTTAATATGATAGTTTGATTAAGCTCGCTACCCACGTCGTTGTAGCCATTTAGATAGATGAGCGCAGCGCTGTAACAACCCTCTTTCATATCATTTTCGCAAGCTAGTAAAAATATCTTTTGTAGCTTTTTAAAATCTTTATCATCGCTCGATGAGTTATAAATTTTTGTAGCGGCCTTGTAACAGCTCGTTAAATTTGCTCTTATATCGCCCTCGCTTTGGCACATCTCATCTAAATTTTCTGCATTTAAAAGAACAATGAGGGATAAAAACAAAATCAAATTTTTCATAAACGCTCTTTAGTGAAAATCTCTAACTATCTCGCAAGCCTCTTTAAGACCTAGTTTGCAAGCTTTTTTAAGCTCTTTTTCTGCCAGCTTTTTATCCTTTTTTGTGCCTATGCCATGATAGTAAAAGTATGCAAGATGTTTGCACCCACTTGCGCTATCTAGCCTGCACGCTTTGTTGTAGTATCTAAACGCCACTTCATCATCTTTTTCTACGCCAAGTGCGTCGTCGTAAAGGCTGGCTAGGTTATTGCAAGCATCGGCAAAGTCAAGCTTGCAAGCTTTAAAATAGAGCTTGTTAGCCTTTTCATACTCTTTTTGCTCTTGATACAAGCTCGCTAGGTTGTAGCAAGAGATGCTAAAGTCGCTATCACAAGCCTTTTTGTAAAGCTTTACCGCTTCTTTGTAGTCGCGCTTTACACCAGGGGTGTTGTGGTATAAAACGGCTAGGTTGTAGCATCCTTTATAGAAATTTTGCTCGCAAACTTCTTTGTAAATTTTAGCAGCCTTTTTGTAGTCTCTTTTTACGCCGCCGCCGTTATTATATAAAACTGCGACGTTAAAACAGCTTTGTATAAAAGCTAGATCGCAACCTTTTTTAAAAGCATCTAAAGCCATTTTGTGATCTTTCATCTCTTGATACTCAACACCAAGGTTGTGACAGGCAAATTTATTGCTCTCATCGCAAGTTTTGTTAAGAATTTCTAGTGATTTTGCCATGTCTTTTTTTACGCCAAGCCCACTTTTGTAAAACTCAGCCAGATAGATGCATGCGTCTAAATTTTTAAGCTCGCACTCACTTTTGTAAATTCCAAATAGCCTTTTATACTCATCATCGCTGTATCTGCGGCTAAAATCAATGCAGTTATCCTCGATATTGCAGCTATTTGCTTGAGGGATTTTGATCTTTGGATTTGTTGTTAAGGCTATTAAATTTAGTGTTAAAAATATTAGTAAAACTATCTTTTTCATAGAAATTTTCTTTATAAATTTTGTTGTTATTTTATAAAATTTAGTTTTAAAATGCGAGCAAGCAGTTAAATTTATAAAAGCAAAAACGCCTCTTTAAATTTAAATTTTTAAATTTTTGCTAATATTTTGGCTTTTTATGAAGGTAAAATTTGACATTTAGCTACGTTTTTAAACTATCTATTCCTATCTTTATGGGCTATTTTCCGCTTGGTGTCGCCTTTGGCGTGCTGGCAAAGAGCATGGGAGTGAGCGCATTTATCGCCATGGCGCTTAGCATGCTTGGATACGGCGGAGCAGCGCAGTTTATGATGCTCTCGCTTTTTAGTGTTGGCACGAGCTACGTTGAGGTCTTTATCGTGAGCTATCTTGTAAATTTGCGCCACACTTTTTATGGAATTTCACTTTTAAAAGAGTATAGCGGGATCAAATTTAGGCTTTTAAACATCGCTTTGCTAACAGATGAGACCTTTGCGATATTTAAAAATTTGGGGCTAAAAGAGGCTAGTGATAGAAGTTTTGTCTTTACCTGGCTAAATCTCCTATCTTGGTCATACTGGGCGGCTGGAACGCTTCTTGGTGCGATACTTGGTGACTTTATCAAGACCGATACAAGGGGACTTGAGTTTAGCTTAACAGCGCTTTTTACAGTGGTCGTCATCGAGATGTTTAAAAATGATAAAAACTACCGCGTGCTCTTTGCGGCGGTCTTTTTTGGAGTGCTTGGAGTGAGCCTGTTTCCAGCTAAATTTGTGCTTGTTGGCTCGATGGCGCTTTGTTTTGTATTTTTGCTTTTGTTTAAGGATAAAATTTGATAAGTGTAAGCTCAAGCGAGATGGTGCTTTTTGTAGCGGTGCTTTTAAGTGCCTTGGCTACTTTTATAACGAGGGCGACGCCGTTTTATGCGTTAAGAAATTATAAACCAAACCCTTATTTAGACGCCATTGAAAAGCACATGGGCATGATGATAATGGTCGTTTTGGTCTGCTACGGGCTAAAAGATACGAAATTTAGCGAGTATCCATACGGCTTAAGCGAGATAGTGGCGGTTTTTACGGCTGTTTTGGTGCATTTGAAATTCAAAAATGCCCTTCTTAGCATAGTCGTTTCGACTGGAATTTATATGCTTTTGATAAGAATTTTTTAAATAAATATAAATTTTGAAAATTAATAAATTTTTTAAATATATGACGTTATAATGCTCTAGCAAATTTTAATGCAAAGGAGCTAAAATGCGTTTAATCTTTAAGGCGGTGTTACTCATGATTTTAGGTGCTACTTTAGCGGTTGCTAAGCCAACCATCTACATCCTAGCCACTGGTGGAACGATAGCTGGAAGCGGCTCAGGCTCGCTTGACTCTAGCTATACTTCTGGAACTGTTACGGTCGATAAACTTATCGCAGCCGTGCCAGATATCAACAAGATCGCTACCATAAAAGGCGAGCAAATTTCAAATATCGGCTCACAAGATATGAACAACGAAGTTTGGCTTAAGCTTGCAAATAGAATAAATGAGCTTCTAAATAGCGGCAAAGCTGATGGTATCGTCGTTACTCACGGCACAGACACTATGGAGGAGACAGCTTACTTCTTAAATTTAGTCGTTAAAAGCGACAAGCCAGTTGTACTTGTAGGTGCGATGAGAAATAGCGGCTCACTAAGTGCTGATGGCCCACTAAATTTATTTAACGCTGTAAATGTAGCTATCAGCAAAGATAGCGTAGGCAAGGGCGTTGTAGTTGTTATGAATGATGAAATTCACGCGGCTCGTGAGGTGACAAAGACCAACACTACAGGCGTTGATACATTTAAATCACCAAACAGCGGCAAAATCGGCACAGTCTTTTATGGCAACGTAAAATACTATATGAATCCGATCAGAAAACACACAGCAAGCTCAGCATTTGATCTAACTGGCGTAAAAGAGCTTCCAAGAGTCGATATCATCTACTCTCACGCAAATGACAATCCTGACTTTGTAAATGTGGCTGTTAAAAACGGCGCAAAAGGTATCGTTAGCGCTGGTCTTGGCAACGGCAACCCTTACTTTAGCGTGCTAGAGGCTCTTGGCGAGGCTTCAAAAGCTGGCGTAGTGGTAGTTCGTGACTCACGTGTGGGAAGCGGCGAGACAACTATGAACGGCGAAGTCGATGACGCAAAATACGGCTTTTTAACAAGCGACAACCTAAACGCTCAAAAAGCTAGAGTGCTTTTAATGCTTGCTCTTACAAAAACAAGCGATAAAGCTAAAATTCAAGAGTATTTCTTAACTCACTAAGCTTAATTTTAGCGGAGATATCGCGAGTGCTTTTAAGTGAGCTTTGATTTTTCTCATTTAGTAGAAAAATTATGCGTAACATTTAAAATCATCTCACGATATCCGCTTTTTATTGTGCGGAGCTGTTAAATTTATAGCTCCGCCCTCTCTTTTTTCAAATTCACATTAAATTTAAGGCTCTAAAATGGGTATCAGCGCGCACTACTATGCTTATTTGCAAGAAGATATAGAGATTATAAAAAATGGCGGCGGCGGCGAGCTTTTGGACGAATACGACATGGATAAGATGTGGGACGCGATGTGTAAGATGCTAACTGGTAGAAATTTCTCCCAGAGGCTTAAGACTGGCGACATTTTTAGCTCAAATGAGCCTTTTAGCTGGGCTATTTTTGGACGAAGTGCCTTAAACGAAGAGCTAAGCGAGATGATCTCTTATACTAACGCTTCGGATGTAAAAGAGGTGGCTGAAGCGATGAAAAATGTTGATATTAGCGCACTTTTAGCAAAGATAAATTTAAAAGAATTTGCAAGCTCAAAGACATATCCTGATATCTTTGGGAGCGAGAGCGAATTTGAAGATATAAGGGCGAGTTTAAACGAGCACTTTGCTGGGCTTTTAAATTTTTATCAAAATGCCGCTGACAAAGGGCTTGGCGTAATAATAGTAATAGGCTAAATTTCTAAATTTTTAGTGGGCTATTTTGTGGTTTAAATTTAGCCAGTTTTTGTGGCAAATAAATTTATAGAGCGCCTTTATATCAAAAGCAAAATTTATGTAAAAGCATACTTGATAAATTTGCTATCTAGGCTGCGTGGTATATACAAAATCGCCTTTGCTTTTGCACTAAATTTATATGCCTAGCGCCAAAAGCCAAATTTCTCACAACTAAAAGCAGGCTAAATTTGCTAATAAAGCGTCCTTTTATCATAAATTTATAGATTTTGATTTAGCATTTCACTAAAATTTCAAGGCATCTCATGAATTTCTTGCTATTTTTTATCACCCTTGTGCCCATCTCGATGATGCCAGGTATCAACATGACTTATGCGATGAGCATTGGTATGAGCTTTGGCTACAAGCACTCGTTTTTCGTGATGGCTGGGCAGCTTTTAGCGATTGCTTTTGTATCGTTTAGCTGCATGCTTGGCGTGGGAGCGGTGCTGCATCATTTTGAGTACGCATTTAAGGCACTAAATATCATCGCAGGCCTTTATATGCTCTATCTTGGCGTGATGCTATTTTTTGGCAAGGGCGAGCTTAGCATCACAAATGTCTCAAATTTGCCAAGCAAAAAGCAGATGTTTATAAATGGCCTCATCGTTAGCGTCTCAAACCCAAAGGCGTGGATATTTTTCTCAGCCTTGCTGCCTACATTTTTGGACAAAGAGGCCCCATTTAGCCTTACTCGCATGTGCGTGATCACCGCAACGCTCGTTTTCATCGAGTTTTTAGCGCTAAATATCTATGCGCTTGGTGGCGCTATGCTAAAGAAATTTTTACAAACGCACCTAAGGCTACTTGAAATTTGCACCGCCATTATCGTCTGCACGATCGGCGTGCTCTTGCTTTTTAGATAAATTTATCCCCTTTTTACCTAGCTTGGCTAAAATTTGCCCAGTTTGCACTACATTTTTAGCAAAAGGATAAGAGATGAAAAAATTTCTATTTATATTTACAAATCAGCCATATAATGGCACGGACAACACTTACAACGCACTAAGGCTAGCTAGAGCGTTAAAAGAAAAGGGCGAAGAGGTTAGGATCTTTCTTATGAACGACGCAGTTGATCTTGCGCGAAATAGCACCAAAAAGCCAGAAAACTACGACGTTGATCTAGTAGCGATGCTAAAAGAGCTATACGCTGGTGGCGCGATGCTTAAGGTTTGTGGTAGTTGCCAAACAAGGTGCGGTTTGCATGTGGGAGAGCCTTATTTTGAGGCTGAGGTGAAAGGCAGCATGGATATCTTGTCCGAGTGGGTGAGAGAGTGCGATCAGGTGATGACATTTTAGAGCAAAAGGAGAATTTATGAGTTTGACATTTAGTGTAAAAAATAAAAAGAAGCTACTTGGCGGATACGCAAAGGCGCTAAGCGAGCGTGAAATTTCAGCTCTTGTTGAGGGGCTTTTCTTTTTTAACAGCGAGCAAGAGGAGCCAAGCGCAAATGAGCTGGGCGCTGACGTGATGATAGCAGGCGTGTGGCAAAAGAGCGCTCGTGGCTTTGAGCTAAACTACGAAGATGGCAAGTATATCGTGCGCGTTTATACTCCAAGTGGCGTCGGAGACTGGCAGATCGCACTTGAGCTACTCTCAAAGCTCTCAGCCCAAACAGGCTCAAAAATAGAGTGCGACAACGAAAAAATTTATGATAGTGAGCAAATTTTAAAATTTGACTACGAGACTGACATCATGTGGGGGCTTGAGGCGTTAAAAGATGCAAAAGAGAAAAATCAAACGCTTTATATCTCTGGCGTGGAGCGAGACGTGGCGTTTGACGCGGTTATGGTAGATGAAATTTTTGCAAGCGCCAGCCCTGCGGCTAAATTTGATGAGATGATGAGGCAGGTGCAGTATCTTGACGCATACAGCGCAAGAGAGCACCTCTATCAAGACAAAGACGGCAACGAAATTCTTGGCACATATACACTTAGTGAAAATTTACCGACCATCTTGCCTTATGCTCCATCTCCGTCGTGGCAGGCACAAGAGGCGCTTGGAGATCGCAAGGTATCGCGCTGGGTACTTACGCTAGTTGTGGGTGTGGATGAAAAAGACGCGCATGTGCTTGATGAGTGTGAATATGGAGCTTTCATGGCAAATTTACCAAAAGAAAAATACCATTTCATCGACGCTGCAAACGTGCTTGTTGAGCCACTTAGTGAAGATGAGATGAAAGAAATTTTGCAAAAGGCAAAGGCTTAAAATTATTAAACCCCAAAAAAATGTAAATTCACCTCAGACTTGCTTAAAATTTAAGCCAGTTTAAGCGCATTTTTAAGCTCATAAAAGCTAGAATTTTACTGACTATACCGTTCTATACCGTTTTTTGAGTATGATACGCATGGTTTAAAAAGGATAAAAATGAAAATTTTAAAGGCTATTTTAGCGGCGGCATCGGCGGTTTGCTATCTAAACTCGGCCGTTTTACCGCAAAGCGACTGGAGTAAAAGAGATCTAAAAGGCGAGGTCAAAAGTATGACGGCTACGGAGTACGAATACTCTATAGACGGCTCCGGCGCGCTAGAAAATACTCGCGTAAAGCGGACGGAGTTTGACGAAAACGGCTATATAGTGCAAGAAACCGAGCACATAAACGGCGTGCCAAACAGCTCGGTTTTGTTTGAGTACGGCAAAGACGGGCTAATCCGCAAAAAATATCAAGATAGCGCCGTTTATCTCTACGAATACGAATTTGACGGCGAAAATTTAGTCGAGACGGCCAAAGAGCAGTATATCGAGGATAAATTTTACCCGCGCACGGAGAAAACTACTTACGGCAAGGACGGCAAAATGATCGCTCGGGCTGTGTATTCGGGCAGGGAACTAGTGATAGACGATAGCTACGTCTACGACGAAAAGGGCGTTTTAACGCGGATAGAAGATAATATGGAGCCGCGGCACGGCATAGAGATAAGCTTCGAGCGCAAGCCAAACGGCGAATACGAAAAAATCACGCAAACTCCGAACTCAAAATGGGTTTATTACTACGCCGCAAACGGCGACAAGATGGAGTATACGTCGGTAAATTACTTCGGCTCCGAGGCAAAAATCTGGCAAATCTTGCAGTTTAAAGACATAGCGAGGGACGAGCGGGGAAATTTGACGCGTAAAACCTCGGTCAAATTTAAGCCCGCGGACAAATACTACGAAAACGGCGATATAACGGAAATCGGCCTATATAAAAAGCTAGAAATCAGCTACGAATACTACGAATAAAATAACCGCTCTTAAATTTACAATCCTGCTGGCGGAGGCTAGCTGGCTTGATAAAACTGAGCATCGACATTAACTGCTAAACTAGGCGGTGCATGTTTTTATTTTTACTTTTTAGCCATTTTGCCACTAAATTTAGTAAGACTTAAATTCTTAGCTCATACGCATCGCTTAAAAGACCTTAAATTTACCCACTCTAACCGATAGCTGCCGAGTTTTGATTATTTATTTAGCTTCTTTTGGTTAAAATCAGCCCAAATTTACAAAACTAAAGGTTAAAAATGAAAGAAGGCAAAGTTTGGAAATTTGGCGATAATATCGACACCGACATCATTATCGCCGCAAGATATTTAAACACTTCAGACGAAAAAGAGCTAGCAAAACATATCATGGAAGACGCCGATCCTAAATTTAGCTCAAAAATAGCAGAAGGCGACATCATCGTAGCTGGCGAAAATTTTGGCTGCGGAAGCTCAAGAGAGCACGCCCCGCTAGCGCTAAAAGAGGCTGGCATAGCAGCTGTTGTGGCTAAGAGCTTTGCGAGGATTTTTTATAGAAACAGCTTTAACACAGGACTTTTGATACTTGAGATAAAAGAAACCGATGAGATAAACGAGGGCGAGACGCTAAAGATCGACGTAGATAACGGCGTCATCGTAAATGAAAGCACAAAAAAAGAGTATAAATTTAACGCTATCCCGCCATTTATGCAAGAGCTTTTAAACGCTGGCGGTCTTATCGAGTACGCAAAAGCGAAGATGAACTAAGGAGCGGCGATGAAAAACTATAAAATTTGCGTTATAAAAGGCGATGGCATCGGCCCTGAGATCATCGACGAGGCGATAAAGGTTTTAGACGTAGTGAGTGCTGAGTTTGGTATCAAATTTGAGTATGACTACAAGCTTATGGGCGGCGCAGCCTACGACGTTTTTGGCGAGCCACTGCCAGATGAGACACTAAGCTCAGCGCTTAGTAGCGACGCTGTGCTTTTTGGTGCGATCGGCGGCGAGAAATGGGACAGCCTGCCAAGACACCTAAGGCCAGAGAGCGGGCTTTTAAAGATCAGAAAAGAGCTAGAAGCTTATGCAAATTTACGCCCAGCCATCATCTTTGACGAGCTAGTGGATGCTAGCACGCTAAAGCCAGAGGTTTTAAAGGGCGTTGATTTTGTCGTGGTTCGCGAGCTAACTGGCGGGCTTTATTTTGGGCAGCCACGTGAAAAAGGCGAAGATAGAGCGTTTAACACGATGGTTTATACTAAATTTGAGATCGAACGCATCGCAAAGATCGCCTTTGAGACGGCTATGCTTCGCAAGAAAAAGGTCTGCATGGTCGATAAGGCAAATGTGCTTGAGACAAGCCAGCTTTGGCGCGAGGTGACAAGCGAAGTGGCAAAGGACTATCCTGAAGTAGAGCTTAGCTTTATGTACGTAGATAACGCAGCGATGCAGCTAGTAAGAGCTCCTGCAAATTTTGACGTCATACTGACTGAAAATTTATTTGGCGACATTTTAAGTGACGAAGCGAGCATGGTTTGTGGCTCGATAGGACTTTTACCAAGTGCTAGCATGGGCGGTAAAGTGGGAATTTATGAGCCTATCCACGGTTCAGCACCAGACATCGCAGGGCAGGGCATAGCAAATCCGATCGCGACCATTTTAAGTGCAGCGATGATGCTAAGATATGCATTTGGTGAGAGTGAGGCGGCAAATGCGATAGAAAATGCTGTAAAAACAGCGCTTGCAAATGGATATAGAACAAAAGATATCGCCGCTTTTAACGCAGTTGAAATTTGCTCAACAAGCGAGATAGGCGACGTGATAGCAGGATTTATCAAAAAATGAAAAACACGATCACTGAAGCACTGATCTACGAGGCGCAAGGACTAAAAGACGATGCGCTTGAAATTTACAAGAATATCTTAAAACAAGACCCATCAAACAAGGACGCCCTTAGCGCGATAAACCGCCTGAGCGGACTTCGCAAGGAGCGCGTGATAAAAAATGAGCAGATGAAAGAGTTTTTTATCAGGATGAAAAGTGACGAAGAGATAAATGAATTTAAAAGGTGGTTGATAAGATTATGAAGCTTGATGATATCGCTAGGATGGCCATTAGTGAGGTTAGTGCCGAGCTTGAAAAGATAGAGGCACTGCAAAACAAAAAGCAAGAAGAGCTTGAAAGGGAGAATTTAAAAAAAGAGCTTTTGGCGATGGAGGCTAGTGAGCAAGAGGCGGCTGAAGAACCAGAGCTTGAAATAAGCACTCAAATCGAGCCAGAGCCAAAGGTGGCACAAATTTCGCCAAAGAACAGGGAGATAAGCGAGGAGGAAATTTTCTTAGCAAACCTTGCTGAGCGCATCGAGGTGCTTTTTGAGGGACTTAAACAAACTAGCGAGCAAGACCTTAGCCAAAGGCTCGAGCTAACGACTAAATTTTTAGAATTTACCCTTGCAAACATCGAAAATAGACTACAAAATCTCTCAAAATAATAAATTTGAGGCAAAAACTGGTACAAGCATTTACAAAAATAGCGAGCTAGATTTTTTTAGATCGCTATTTGCCCCATTTAGCAAGCGCGTCTATCTAGTAGGTGGCTGCGTGAGAGATGCGCTTTTGGGGCGAGAAATTTATGATTACGACATCGAAGTTTATGACATAAAGCCAGCTAAATTTGACGAGCTAATGGCTGGCATAAGAGCTAGTGGTGTTGGCAAAAGCTACTTCATCTACAAATACAAAAACTACGATCTTGGCTTGCCACGAAGCGAGAGTAAGACTGGAAATTCGCACAAAGACTTTGCCGTAAGCTATATAAATGATCCAAGTCTTGCTAGCCTTAGGCGTGATTTTACAGTAAATGCCATGATGATGAACATCTTTAACGGTGAAATTTTAGACTTTCATGGCGGCAAAAAGGACCTTGAGAGCAAGACGCTAAGGCACATAGATAGTGAGAAATTTAAAGAAGATCCGCTAAGGGTGCTACGTGGTGTGCAGTTTAGCGCTAGGCTTGGTTTTAGCATAGCTGATGATACGCTAGAGCTTATGAAAACGCTTGATCTAGCGCATCTAAGCAAGGATAGGATAAATACCGAGCTCATTAAATTTTTTCGCTCAGAGCATCTTGAAAAAGGGGCGTTTTATCTTTTTGCGCTCGCTCTTTTTGAGCAAATTTTTGGCGTGCAAATTTGTGAAAATGATGAGTTTTTGAGCGAACTTAAAAGTGCCAGAAATTTCGTAAATGATGAGCGGCTGTTTTTGTATATGCTTTTTGGTAAATTTGAGCTTGACGCAAAGGAAATTCTAGAGAAAATGCGCCTACCAAAGAGCTACTTTTCCATCTTAAAAGAGCCATTTTTTAAAGCTATGCCAAGTGACAATGAGCTATTAGAAATTGCTCTAAATATGCCCTTAAAATCGTGGCTTGGAGCTTACAATAAAGAGCGCATAGAGCGTGCAAAAGAGCTTGGGGTCTATGAGCATAAATTTGAGCCAAAGATAGACGTGAGCGAGATTTTGGCGGCTGGCTTTAAAAACGAGATGATAGCAGCTGAGATAAAACGCAGACAAGAGCTTGAAATTTCAAGATATCTTAGCGAGCGCAAATTTAGAAAATTTTAATCTTTAAAACTCTTAAAAGCCCATTTTGGCTAAAATGAGCCAGTTTATAACACTTTTTAAGGCAAGAAAAACTTATGTTTAACATAGTCCTAGTCCATCCTCAGATACCGCAAAACACCGGAGCTATCGGCAGAATGTGCGTAAATGCAAATTTAAAGCTGCACATCGTTAAGCCAACCGTGTTTGACCTGAGCGAAAAGGCTGTTAGACGTGCTGGGCTTGATTATTGGAAAATTTTAAAGCCACAAATTTGGCAGAGTTTGGATGAGTTTTTGGAGGCAAATTTAAGCCACAAAGAGCGATTTTTCTTTGCTACGACAAAGACAAATAGGCTTTACTACGACGCTAAATTTGAGCCAGGAGATTTTATATTTTTTGGTGGAGAGAGCACGGGTTTGCCAAGGGAATTTATGAATATAAATTTTAAAAATGCCATAACAATCCCGATGGGAAAAGAGGGCAGGAGCTTAAATTTAGCCATGAGTGCTGGCATCATCGCGTATGAGGCGATCAGGCAAAACATCTCTAAATTTGACTTTAGGAGTGAGGTTTGAGAGCACTCTTTGCATTAGTTTTTGCCGTTTTGATGGCGTTTGCTAGCGAGATAAGCATCGCAACTTATAACGTGCAAAATTTATTTGACTGCAAGGATGATGGCAGCGAATATCCTGACTTTAAATCTAACACTTCAAAGTGGGACTGCGAGGCGGCTAGCTCAAAACTAAAAAGAACAAGGCAGGTCATAGACGCCATAGATACTGACATCATCGCACTTGAAGAGGTTGAAAACGAGCAGGTTTTAAGGGCTTTAGTTGATGGCAGTGAGTATAAATTTATAGCCTTTAGCAAGGCAAAAAACTCTCCAGTCGGGCTAGCTCTTGTGTCAAAAATAAAGCCAAGTGGCAGTGAAATTTTTGAAGTGCCAAATGTAAAAACTAGAAACATTTTAAAGGTCGTTTTTGAGGTGGAGGGTAAGAAATTTAGCGTTTTTGTTAATCACTTCCCAGCTTATAAAAACGGCATAAATATGCAAAAAAAGGCTGAAAGAACGCTAAGAGCGGCTCTTGGCAATGAGCAAAATGCCATTGTTTTAGGCGATTTTAACTCACCTTATGGGCAAAAATCCATCTTAAACGATATCATCGCAACTCGTGGATTTTACGATCTTTATAGCTTTTTAGCCCCAAAAGATAGATACTCTCATGCAGTCCATGGCAAAAAGCGTGCCATTGATCACGTTTTGCTCTCGCCTAGCTTTATGGCAAATGGCGATCTAAGCTACGTTGATGGCAGTTTTGAAGTCTTTAAACCAAGCTTTGTGCTTGATGAGCATGGCTTTGCAAAGAGCGATCTTTATTCAGACCACTTTGCGCTCAAATTTAAAATCTCAACCAAACCAAGTCCTGCTAAATCAAATGAAAATTTAAAAAAAGAAGCTAAAAAAGTAGAAGATCAAAACTATAAAAAAGCTGATATAGAGACGCTTTTTGAGCATCCTGAGGCCTTGCCAGCACTTGTGGAGCGAGCTGTTGTCATCTTAAAAGATAAGCATGGCTTTATTGTTTCAAAAAATCGCCGTGGAATTTACGTTTATGATCCTAAAAATAGCGTCGGCGTGGGCGATGAGCTTGACATTTTGGTCAGGCGAGTGAAATTTTACAAAGAGGCGCTTGAAGTAAGCTCTTATGAGATCATAAATGAGCATGGCACAAAAGAAGTGAGTGAAAATTTACTTGATAGCTCAAAGCTAAGCATTGCAAGAAGCGGCGATGTGATCGCTAAAATTTCAGGCAAGCTAGAGGGCGGCTACTTGCATACACCGCATGGCAAGATCAGAGTTTATAGCAAAAAAAGGCTAAAAGATGGTGAGTATAGCTTTGAGCGGGCGAGGGTGAAAATTTATAAAAACGAAAAAGAGATCGTTGCGGAGTAGATGGTGCAAATTTTAGATATTTTTATGATCGCAGCGTTTGTTTTGTTTGTGATATTTATGATAAGAGGCGTCATTTTGCAGGCGCAAGAGAAGGAGAGAGCAAGAGAAATGATAAGAGAAAAAAGAGAAAATTTTAATAAAAAGAGTGAGATATGAAAGAGTTATTACTAGAGATCGGAGTCGAGGAGCTCCCAGCGATACCATTTTTAAGGGAGCTGCCAAACATCAACGCTAAATGGCAGGCTGTGCTTGAAAAATATAACATCAGAAGCGAGTTTAAATTTTACTACACGCCGCGCCGTTTGGTCTTTTTCCATGAGAAATTCCCATTAGCTCAGCCAGATAGCGTAGCTAGCTTCGTTGGTGCGCCAAAGCAAGTAGCGCTAAAAGACGGAGCTTTTACAAAGGCTGCGCTTAGCTTTGCAAATAAATGTGGCATAAGCGAGAGTGAGCTTAAATTTAAAGAGATAGACGGCAAAGAGGTGCTTTACTACGAAAAAGAGGTAAAAGGTGAGCTGGTTGCTAAGATAATGGGCGACATGGTCGAGGAGTTTTTAAAGAGCCTTAGCTTTGGCAAGTCTATGCGCTGGGGCAATGGTGAGTTCGAGTTTATCCGCCCGATAAGATCGTTTTTGTGCTTGCTTGGAGATGAGGTCATTAAATTTAACAAATTTGGCGTAGAGAGCAGCAACTCTACCTATCCTCACAGAAGCATCAGCTACGACAAGATAAAAATTTCAAGTATAAAAGAGTATTTTGAAGGCACAAAGAGCCGTGGTGTCGTGCTAGAGGCAGACGAGAGAGAAAAAATAATCCTTGATGAGTTTGAAAAGATCAGTCAAAAAAGTGGGCTAAAGATCGAGATAGATAAAGACTTGCTAGCTGAAGTAGTGGCGATCACCGAGTATCCAACAGCGCTTCTTGGCTCTTTTGAAGAGGAGTTTTTGGAGGTGCCAAGTGAGGTCATCATCACATCGATGAAAGAAAATCAGCGCTATTTCCCAGTCTTTAAAGATGGCAAGCTTGCAAATGGCTTTGTTGTAGTTAGTAACGCCATCACAAAGGACTACTCGCTCATTATTAAAGGCAACGAAAAGGTGCTAAGAGCAAGACTAAGCGATGCGATGTTCTTTTGGCAAAGCGACCTTAAGGCCGAATTTAGCCCAGAAAAACTAAAAAATATAACCTACCTAAAAGAGCTTGGAAGCATCTATGAAAAAGAGCTTAGAGAGCTAAAAGTGGCTAAAAAACTTGCTAGCAACTATGATGAGCCACTTAAAAAAGAGGCTGGAGAGTACGGGGCTAAGCTAGAGCGAGCTGTGATGCTAAGCAAGGCTGATCTTACAACGCAGATGGTTTATGAATTTACCGAGCTTCAAGGCATCATGGGCGCTTACTACGCAAAGGCTAAAAATGAGGATGAAAACGTCGTTTTAGCCATAAAAGAGCAGTATCTGCCAGACGGCGAGGAGGCGCAGTGCCCAAGCAAGGTCTTTAGCTCGGTTGTGGCACTTTCAAATAAGCTTGATACGCTAATGGGACTTTTTAGCATCGGCAAAATCCCAAGCGGCACCAAGGACCCATACGCTTTAAGGCGCGCGGCAAATGGCGTGATAAAGATCGTTTTGGCGCATAATCTGAAATTTAACGTAAAAGAAATTTTAGAAGATATAGCAAAAGATTATAAGAAATTTGACGTTGAAGTGCTTATAAATTTCATCCTTGATAGGCTCTACACCTTCTTTGACGCAAACGCTTCTATCGTAAAAGCGTGCATAAAAAGCGGCGAAAAGGACATCTTGGAGCTAACTAAGATGATAGAGGCGCTTGCTAAAATTTCAAGTGAGCCAAATTTTAGGGAGAATTTCTCGACATTTAAGCGCCTTGCAAACATCATAAAAGATGATAAATTTAGCAAGGTCGATGAAAGCCTCTTTGAGATAGATGCTGAAAAGGCCTTAAATGACGCATTTAAAGCTATCGATAAGAGCTTGGCATACGAGCCGAGGCTAAAAGCGCTATTTGCTCTAAAGCCGCAGATCGATGAGTTTTTTGACAAAGTTATGATAAATGTTGAAAATGAGAAAGTGCGAAATAACCGCGTCGCGATCATCGGTCAAATTTATAGCGAGATACTAAAAGTAGCTGATATAAAAGAGATCAGCTTTTAAATTTGCGCCAGCTTCGGGCTTTGCCTAGGCTGGCTTTAAATTTACTCCCTAAAAATATCAAATTCTGGCTCGTAAGCCTTAGTTTTTACCCCAAAATATCCAAGAACTGAGCTAAAGATAAAATCATGCGAAAGGCTCTCATCTTTCCTAGTTTTTAGCCTTTTTAAAAGCTCGCTATCGCTTGAAAAGACGATGGCTGGGATGTGCTTTTGCTCATCTGGAGCGATGGAGTAAGGCAGACCATGTAAATATATGCCATTTTCGCCCAGACTCTCTCCGTGATCTGAGAAAAAGAACATGGCAACCTCAAATTTATCTTTTCTTGCTTCAAGGGCGTTTATCAGCTCGCTTTGCAGATAGTCCTCATATAAAATGGTGTTGTCGTAGGTGTTTGCTATCTCATCTGGCGTGCATTTGTTTAGCTCGGCAGTGTCGCATGTTGGGGTGAATTCTTTAAATTTACTTGGGTAGCCTTTGTAGTAGATGGGGCCATGTGAGCCTTGCAAATGTAGCACGATAAATGTAGTGGAATTTGCATCTTTTATGACCTTTTTTGCCTCATCAAATATCACTTCATCAAAGCCAGCTGCTCTGTGCTCTGAGGTGTGGTTTTGATCAAGATTGTCGCAAACGCCCTTGCAGCCGCCGCTATTGTTGCCAAAAAAGTATGTTTTTATGCCAAGTTTATTGATGATATCAACTAAATTTTCACGAGCCTTAGCCTCGCGGTTGCTAAAATTTTCTCGCTTTAAGTCTGAAAATAGGCAAGGCACACTAGTCTCTGTCGCAGTCCCGCATGAGTAGAAATTTGTAAAACTTACCACATCTTTTTGCTTGGTAAATTTGTTTGTATCGTTTTTAGCGTAGCCATTTAGCGAGTAGTTTTTGCTCCTTTGTGTCTCACCTACTATCAAAACTAAAATTTTCTTTTTATCGTTAGTAAGAGTTGCGTCATCTGCCACGTAGGTAAAAGGGAGCGGTTTTTGTGCCAAAGACTTTGCTAATCTTATGCCAGAGTAGATGGGATAGTATGGGAGTAAAACGCTTGAGACGTTATGCTCTTTAAAAAATGGTATAAAAATTTTAGACATGAGAGTAAAGATTATAGCTGCACTTGCCAAAGTGCTAAGGGCTATTTTTAGCCTTGATCTAAGCGCATTTTTAAAACCTCCATAGCTAATTTTTACAAGCGCTACATATACGCAAGGCAAGATGGTTACAAAAATAAGCCAAAGAACTAAGCTGGCATTAAAATAGCTAAATGCCTCTCTTGTGTCAGTGTGCAAGACGTTTAATAGCATGCCTTTGTCTATAATGACGCCATAAGTTTGCATAAAGTAAGCAGAGATGCTGCTAATCATGATGAGAAAGATAGCAAGAGGTTTTAGTAAAAATGGCACAAGCAAAATGCAAAAAACTCCAGCAAAGAGCAAAAGAAAAAATATGCCAAGTAGAGCAAAAAGCAGTATAGAAAAAGACAAAGTGTCGCCCGATAAAAATCCTAAAAATATGCCCTTGAATAAAAATATGTAGTTTATGAAAAACATATAAGCTACAAATAAAATTAAAAATTTTACAAAGCTTACATGTCTTATTTTGTTGATGTTTAGCATTTCTAGCCACCTTCTTTCAGGGGCGTAATGATAGAGCCAAAAAGTAAATGGCTAGAAATTTAGAAGAGAAAAACTATTTTTTCTTTTTCTTACTTTTTAGCTTCTTGCTTTTTGACTTCTTTTCAGGCTCAGCCTTTTTCGCCTTTTGGCTATCTTTTACGCTAAGCTTTTCTTTGACCTTTTGCATGTCGTTAAAGCCGATGCCTTGAACCTTCTCAAGCTCCTCGACACTTGTAAATTTATGAGCTTTTCTATATTTTATAACGTTTAATGCCTGGCTTTTGTTTAGTCCAAGGCTCATTAGCTCGCTCTTGCTAGCTGTATTTAGATCAGCGCCGTATGCAAGGCTTGCAAGCGCTAGACAAAGTAAAATTTTTAATCTTTTCATCTTATCTCCTAAAATAATAATCCATCGTTTTCTTGATCTTGAATGATGTCATTTGTTGGCGTATTTTGCGGCAACGGCGAGTCGTTTGTGTAGTACTCGTCAGCGCCGTTATAGTATCCTTTATAGACACCATCAGGCTGCTCAAACGCACGCCTTAGAGTAGGGTAGAGCTTGATATAGCCCTCCATAAATTTCTTAAAGACAGGCGCCGCTGTCCTGCTGCCGCCCTCGACCTTTTTCATAGGGCTGTTATCGTCATTTCCGTACCAGATGATGGCCTCGATATCAGGCGAGTAGCCGCAAAACCAAGCATCGATGCTGTTGTTTGATGTGCCAGTTTTGCCAGCGATCTGGATGCCATTTACCTTTGCGTTGCGTCCGGTGCCGTTATTTACGACATTTTGAAGCAAGGTTGTCATCAAAAATGCCTGCTCAGGTTTTAGCACCTGCTTCTTTTGTGGCTCATAGTCCATAGACGCGCCAAAGCTATTTTCTATATGCTTAATGAGCGTAGGCTCGACCACTTCGCCATCGTTTGGAAACATCGAGTAAAATTTTGCAAAGTCAAGTGGTGAAATTCCAAAGCTTCCAAGTGCGATTGATAAATTTTCAGGGATATCGTTAAAGCCCATATCCGTAAGCTGTTTGCGAACTGAGCTAAGACCAAGATCGTTTAGTAAATTTATGGTTGCGAGGTTGCGAGACTGGGTTAAGGCTGATTTTATCGTGATGTAGCCCTGAAAGCCGCCGCTATAGTTTTTTGGCGTCCATTCTTTGCCATTACCCATGTCAAACGTCCTAGCGATGTCAGCTACTTGAGAGACGACAGAGTAGCCGCTATCAAGGGCTATTTGATAGATAAATGGCTTAAAGCTTGATCCTGGCTGACGCTTGCTTTGGGTAGCGCGGTTGTAGCTACTTTTTGCGTAGTCGATGCCGCCAATTAGCGCTAAAATTTGTCCGCTTTGTGGATGAGTGACGACGATAGCGCCATTTAACATCTCTGGATTTGCCTTTTTATCTCTTTTTAAAATTTCATTGTAGCCATAGACTAAAGCGTCCTGAGCGATCTTTTGCACGTTTAGATCGACGGTGCTTTGTATTTTGTAGCCGCCAGTTTTTATATCGTCAAATTTCTTTGAAGCCTCTTTTATGATCTCATCGACCACGTAAGGAGCTTTATTGCGTGTGAGTGTATCGTCAAAGACTGCTGGCTCTTCAAGCACGCCCTTGCGGTACTCATCTTCGTTTATCCAGCCGATGCTATACATCCTCTCAAGCACCCTGTTTGCGCGGCTAAGCGAGAGATCAAGGTGCTTTGTAGGATCGTAGGTGCTTGGTGCTTTTGGCATGCCAACTAGCATCGCTATCTCTTTTATGCTTAGCTCATTTAGCTCTTTTCTAAAGTAGCCCTCCGCAGCCGTTTTGATGCCGTAGTAGCCATGTCCAAAATATACGTGATTTAGGTATCTTTCGATGATATCCTCTTTGCTAAGCTCGCTTTCAAGCTTCATAGCAAGCACGACCTCTTTTATCTTTCTTGTAAATTTCTTCTCGCGGCTTAGGGCTAGGTTTTTTATGAGTTGCTGAGTTAGCGTAGATGCGCCCTCGACTAGTTTTCTAGCTTTGATGTCCTTTATTGCCGCCCTTGCCATGGCTTCTACGTTGATACCGCCATGCTCAAAGTAGCTCGTATCCTCGATAGCCACGAGCGCTTCGATGACACGTGGCGGGATGTCGTTATACTTTACGTAAATTCTGTTTTCTTCAAAAATATTTGCGATAAGCTCGTTGTTTCTATCAAAAATTTGTGTCGCAAGCTTTGGCTTGTAGTCGATGATGGTATAAGCGTCAAATCTCACCTGCGAATAAAAGTATAAAAACGCTCCGCCAAGTGCTATGGCAACTACAAAGATAAATGCCAAGATATATTTCATAAAAATGCCTTTAATATTTTTAAATTTAACCCCATTGCCGTGCTTGTCTCGCCGTGCTGGGAGATGATGTATTTTTTATTAAAATTTTCTATCGTCATGGCTCCAGCTTTGCCTTGCCACTCGCCACTTTCTAGGTAGCTTTTTAGATCTTGCTCGCTAAATTTAGCAAATTTATATGTAGTCTTGCTTACATTTATAAGCTCAAATTCGCCTAAAAATATCATCGCCGTATAGACGCTACACTCATTGCCACTTTGTAAATTTAGCATAGCAAGTGCCTCGTTTGCATCCTTTGCCTTGCCTAAAATTTTATCCATACAAGCCACGCAGCTATCTGCAAAGAGTAAATTTAAAAGCTTGCCATTTGTCTTTAAAAACTGCTCTTTTTTAGCTTTTACGACGTTTTGGACGTAAATTTCTGGTTTTAGGCTCTTTGCTATCATGCTCTCATCAAAACTGCAAGAAATTTGTTTAAATTCTATCCCAGCATCTTTTAGTAAATTTGCCCTTGTTGGCGAGCTAGAAGCAAGAGTGATCATCAAAATCCCCTATAGCTCACGCCAAGATAGACAGCCGCGAGCGAAGCTAGTAAATTTAGTGGCGTGAAGTAGTAGATGATGACGATTAGGCTCTCGTTTAGCTCGATCATCTCGTGCGATCTTAGAGTTTTTAAAGCCTTTTTGTATCGATAAAAGATGTAGCTTAAATTCAAGAGTAAAAATAGCTCTATCGCCCATTTGGTCGCTATTATCGCACTTGCCATCGGATTTTGCATTTTGCCATCATCAAAGTAAAAGATTATTATCAGGCTAGTTAGCGCGATGACAAGAACTAGCGCAAAGATGGCTAGTCCAAAGCGTCTTATGATGTGAAGCAAGATGTGATAGCGCTCTTTATCTTCAAATTTATTTTTTATAAAATAGCTTCCAGCAAGCACTAAACCAGCTTGTAGCCCTATAAAAAGAGCTACGAAGCTAATATGCAAGAAGATGATTAGTTGATCAAATTTAAAAAAAGCGATCTCTTGATGAATCATTTTTCTAAAGCTTGCCTTGCATACTCAAGTGAGCTTTTTATGGCGTCTTCGATAGCTAGAGCATTTTTGCCACCAGCTGTTGCAAAGTCGTCTTTGCCGCCGCCATTGCCGCCTAAAATTTGCGCTGCAAATTTAACCCAAGCGCCAGCTTTTAGTGGAGCATTTTTCACGCCAGCTGCAAGAGAAATTTTGCCCTCTTCATCGACTTGAACCAGCAAGATCGCAGCGCTTTCATGCTCGTTTTTAAACTCATCTATCATCGTTTTTATATCGCCACCATCGATGCTTGCTACGCAAAGCTTGGTCTCATTTACGTTTAAAAAGGCTAGCTCCCCAGAGCTTTTAGCGTTTTTTAGCTTATCTTTTAAGCCTTTTATCTCGCCTTTTAGCTTTTTAACGGCATTTAGCGGCTCTGTGCTTTTTAGCTCATCTTTTAGCTCTTCAAGCTCAGCTCTAAATGACCTTGCTAAATTTAGCGCAGCTCTTGAGCAAACAGCCTCTATACGCCTAACGCCAGCACTTACACCACTCTCTTTTGTGATGAAAAATGAGCCGATCTCATCTATATTTTTTACGTGTGTGCCGCCGCAAAGCTCTTTACTGACATCGCCAAAGCTCACAACTCTTACTTTGTCGGCATATTTTTCGTTAAATAGTGCAATTGCTCCGCTTTTTTTAGCCTCTTCAAGCTCCATAACCTGTGTTTTTGCATTTGCGCCGTTTAAGATCCACTCATTTACAAGGTTTTCGACCTTTGAAATTTCTTCGCCAGTAAGCGCCTTTGGATGAGAGAAGTCAAATCTTAGCCTATCTGCCTCGACATTTGAGCCAGCTTGAGCGATGTGCGTGCCAAGCACGCTTCTAAGGGCTGCGTGAAGCAAGTGTGTGGCGCTGTGATGTCGCGCAGTCTCAGCTCTATCGCTAGAAACCTCAAGCTCAACTTCGTCGCCAACTTTTAGTGCCGCGCTAGTTTTTACTAAAGATAAATTTAGCCCATGAAATTTCTCAGTATCAAGCACATCTGCTTTGCTTACTATCTTACCGCTATCGCCGCATTGACCGCCGCTTTGAGCGTAAAATGGAGTGACGTCAAACATCACCCAGCCCTCTTTGCCAGCGTCTAAGCTATCAACGTTTTTAAATTCTTCATCAAGCAAGGCTAAAATTTTACTTTTACTCTTAAGTTCTTCGTAGCCTACAAATTTATTCTCGCCAAATTTCTCAAGTAGCTCTTTAAAATCGCCCTTCGCGCTCTTGTCGCCACTGCCTTTCCAAGCAGCTTTTGCACGTGCTTTTTGCTCGCTCATAAGCTCATCAAACCTTGCCTCATCGACTTTTAAGCCCTTTTCTCTAAGCATATCGGCCGTTAGATCAAGTGGGAAGCCAAATGTATCATAGAGCTTAAACGCAGCCTCTCCGCTAAAAATTTCTTTTGTATTTTTAAGCTCACTCTCAAATAGCTCCAAGCCACTAGCAATTGTCGCTAAAAATCTCTCTTCTTCAAGCTTGATCTGCTCTTTTACAGCCACTTTTTTATCGTTTAGATAGGTGTAGTGTCCGCCCATAAGCTCGCAAACTTTATCGACAAGCTTATACATAAATGGCTCTTTTATGCCTAGCAAGTATCCATGGCGGATCGCACGGCGTAAGATACGGCGAAGCACGTAGCCACGGCCTTCTTTGTCAAATGTCGTGCCTTGAGCTAGCAAAAATGTGACTGAGCGGATGTGGTCGCTTATGACGCGGTAGCTAGCGCCACTTTCATAGACGTATGGCTTGCCGCAAAGCTTTGCTACTTCATTGATGAGTGGCATAAAAAGTGTGCTGTCGTAGTTGCTAAATTTTCCTTGCAAGATAGCAGTAACGCGCTCAAGTCCCATGCCTGTATCGATGCTTGGCTTTGGTAGTGGGCTTAGCTTGCCGTCCGCACTTCTTTCATACTGCATGAAAACAAGGTTCCAGATCTCTAAAAATCTATCTCCATCGCCGCCCATGTAATCTTCAGGTGTGTTAAAGTGTTCAGCCCCTTGATCGTAAAAAATTTCACTGCAAGGGCCGCATGGTCCAGTATCGCCCATCTGCCAGAAGTTATCGTGGTCGCCAAAGCGGTAAATTCTCTCTTTTGCGATGTGAGTACTCCAAATTTCAAATGCCTCATCGTCGCTTTCATGAACGGTTACATAAAGCTTATCTTTTGGCAGTTTTAGCACCTCTGTGACAAATTCCCAAGCGTAAGAGATCGCCTCTTTTTTGAAGTATTCGCCAAAGCTAAAGTTGCCTAGCATCTCAAAAAATGTGTGGTGGCGCGCTGTGTAGCCGACATTATCAAGGTCGTTGTGCTTACCTCCAGCTCTTATGCAGGTCTGACAGCTGGTGCGGATAGGTGGTGTCGGGCGTGGCACTTCGCCTGTGAAGATGCTCTTAAATGGCACCATACCAGCGTTTGTGAAAAGTAGTGTTGCATCGTTTGGCACGAGTGGTGCAGAAGCTACGACTTCGTGACCTTTTGATTTAAAAAAATCAAGATATGCCTTTCTTATATCTAAATTTTGCATTTTTATCCTCGTTAGTTTTAAAATTTTGCTTGATTTTAGCCAAAATTCGTTTGCGAAATTCTAAAAAGAGAAAAAATAGTGATATTTTGAAAACTATCTCTTGTTTTATCTATTTAAAAGCGATTTGTAAATAAAATAATTAAAAATTTCTAAAGTTTTAAAGGGTGAATGTGAAGCTAAAAATCGGCATTATCGGCTATTGCAGCACAGGTAAAAAACATTATTTAGAGCTTAGACGCTCAAACGAGTTTGAAATTTGTGGCATTTTTGACAAAGACAATGTTGATGAGTTTTGCAGAGCTGATTTTTATACTGATTTTAAAGAATTTATAGAGGTTGCCCAGCCTCAAGCAGTCGTGCTTTGCTCACCAAGAGAGGAGATGGTGGAGGCATTTTGCCAGTGCGCAAAATATTGTCAAAATATCCTCATCTCACGCCCAGTTTTTAAAAGTATCGCCGATCTTAAAGAGATAAAATATGCTGCTAAAACAAATAAAACTAGGGTTTGCACAGGCATTTCTGAGCGTTTTAATCCAACTATCTTGTCACTTAAAAAAGCACTTTTAAAAGAAGAGGAAATTTATAGCATTTCTATCGCTCATTTTAAACCGCTTTGCGACGGAAATATCATAAATGAACTCTCAGTTTCTGACATCGACCTAGCAAAAAATATCATAAATTCTGAAGTCAGCGACTTTTACTACACTCAAACAAACAAGACAAATGCCAAAAGTGCCGACAACGCGGCGATAAGCTTTAAAAGTAAAAATCAAATTCTAGTGCATATCACTGACTCATTTTGTGGCTCACTGGAGCGCTTTAAGATAGAGGTAAATGCGAAAAATGGCGTCTATTTTGGCGATCTCATCGATCACAAGCTTCATCAAGTGAGCGAAAATGGACAGATGAATTTAAAGATAGATACAAATAATAGCGAACTAAAAGCGCAATACGAGGCCTTTTACGATCTTTGCCAAAGTGGCGAAAGCAGCGAGCTTTCAAACATAGATGATGCGATAAAAATAAGAGAACTATTTTGATGAAAAAAGCTCTTTTGCTTTTAAATATGGGTGGCGCAAACAGCCTAGATGATGTCGAAATTTTTTTAACAAATATGTTTAATGACCCGTATATTTTGGGTATAAAAAATAAATTTTTAAGAAAATTTGTAGCTTTCATGATCACAAAAGGCAGGCTAAAAACTGCGAAGCACAACTACGAGCAAATAGGCGGAAAGTCGCCACTTTGCGAGCTTACTGCTAAGCTTTGTGAGAAAATTTCAAGCCTTAAAAGTGAATTTGACGCGGTTGATTTTGCGATGAACTACACTTCGCCATTTGTAAAAGATGTGCTTAAAAAGTATGAAGATTTTGATGAGATAGTTCTTTTGCCACTCTACCCTCATCACTCACAAACTACGATAACTTCGAGCTTAGCTGATTTTAAAAAGGCAAAAAAGGAGCTTAAACTAAAAGCCAAAATTTCACTTTGCGAGCCATTTTATGATGATGACACTTACAATAAGATCATTATCTCTCACATCCGTGAAGCGGTAAAAGATACCGATATAAGCGATATTAGCCTTATCTTTTCTGCTCACTCTTTACCTCGCAAGATTATTGAAAAGGGCGATATCTACGAAAAACACATAAACGAACATGTGCAAATTTTAAGCAAAATGCTAAAAGAGCAGGGGCTAAATTTTAAAGATGTAAGCCTTGCTTATCAGTCACGTCTTGGCCCAGTTAAATGGCTAGAACCATCACTAAACGAGGTTTTGGCTAAATGTGAGAGCAAAAAAGCGCTTATCTACCCGCTCTCTTTTTGTATAGATAACTCTGAGACCATTTTTGAGCTAGTTATCGAGTATGCCAAGCTTGCAAAAGAGTTAAATTTCAGCTTTTACAAAGTCGTTCAGTGTCCAAATTTTAGTGATGAATTTGCTAGTTTTATCCTAGAAAAGTCAAAAAACGCTAGAGAATTTAGCCTTTAGGAATAAATCTTGCTTATAAAAAGCATCTCAAATTTAAAAGGAGATGTATGAAGGTTCAAAATAACGATATTATCGATTATTTGTTGCAGTCAGGCTCAAGCAAAGCTAAAGATAAAAAAAATAGTTTTGATGAAATTTTAAGTCTAACGCTTGATAAGATCACAAGCGAGGCAAAGGTTTCAGACAAGCTTGAGCAGTTTAAGAAAAGGCTTACAGAAATTGGCGCTGCTGGCTTTATAAATGAGCTAAATTCAAACAAGATAGAAGAGAAAATAGCTCAAAAAAAAGAGGAGCTAACTGAGCTTTTAAGCATAAATGATCCGACCAAAACGCAGGATCAAAAAAATGAGCTACTTAAAATAATGGATAAAATTTTAAGTGACTACCGCAAAGAGCTAAACATGGCACTTACTAGCCAAACACTGCTTGAGAAGCAAAATAGCCTTGGCAAAAATACAAATAATTCTGTAAATTTAAGCTCTGTCTTAAATGAACTTGGACTTGCATAAATTCTGGATTTAGGCCACTTGCCTAGATCCAAATTTCTACTTTAAACTCTAAATTTGAAATTTAATATTTATATCTTAGAAATTAAATTTAATCTAAAGCTGGTTTTTGCTTTGCTTTGTCGTTTTTGAGCTTGTCTTTTTTGGCTTCAAACTCAGCTATGACATTAGGATCTGGGAATAAATAACCATCTTCAACCATTAGATCAACGGCCTTTTTAAATGTCGGCAACGCACTTTGCGCACCAAAGTAGTAGTAAGGTTTTTTAGGGTCTCTTGCTAAAACGCCTATGGTGTAGCTGTTGCCTCTTGTGTCGTTTACGAAGCCAAAAAAGGAGCCATTATAGGTGTTGCTATATCCGCCTTTGCCAGAAGCGATGTGTGCGGTGCCAGTTTTTCCGCCTATCTCAAGACCTGGCGTAAATGCCTTTAAGCCAGTACCTTTTTCAACTGTTTTTATCAAAATTCTCTTCATTATCTTTGCGGTCTCTTGCGAAATGACCTGTGCTGGCTCTGCTTTTGGCAGATCGTAGCGCTTGCCGTTTCGCTCAAGATATGCCACCATGTGTGGCGTCACCTCGATGCCTTTGTTGTTAAAGGTGTTATAAGCTTTCAAAAGCTGCATAAATGTCGCTTGAAGACCGTATCCGTAGCTAACTGTCGCTTTATAGGTCGATGAGTTTAGCTTTGTAACCGTTGGCATCATACCCACTTGCTCGTATGGCAGGTCGATGCCAGTCTTTCTTGAAAAGCCAAAATTTAAAAGTCCCTGATAAATTTGTGGGCCATTTAGTCTATCTACTAGCTGGATCATACCTATGTTCGAGCTGTGCACGATGATGTCTTCAGCACTCATAAAAGGCTCTGGGTGGGTGTCCTTGATGATCCTTTTGCCTAGCTGATAGCGTCCGTTGTAGGTATTTACTAGTTCAAAAGGATTTACCTTTTTTTCTTGAAGTAGTATGGAGAAGATAAATGGCTTAAAAACCGATCCAACCTCGTATGCATACTCGCTTGCGCTTGAATTTAGCGCGCTGTAATCTTGCTTTCTTATATTTGATGGATCGTATCTTGAGCTAGAAGCCAGGGCTAGAATTTCGCCATTTTTGCTATTCATTATGCAGATGATTAGCTCTTTTGCGTCTAGAAATTCACGTTTTTCATCTAAAATTTGCTCTAGCTTGGTTTGAAATTTAAGCGGTACAGAAAGCACTGCGTTGTAGCCATCAACCCTTGTTGCTAAATTTGAATCGCTAGTTAAAATTATATTATTTCCGATATCGCGTGGGCCAAGGATTTTGGCGTTTTGTATCGGAGCTAGGTAGTCCTCGTAGTATCTCTCAAGCCCTTTTACGCCTTTGCTTTTGGTAAGTGCGTCGCTCTCTGTTTTACTCACGTAGCCGATAGCTGGCGTTAGGGCATCTTTTGACATAAATTTGCGGTTTTGACCGCTTTCCATCACGCGCATACCTTGAAATGAGGCAAGCCCTGTTTTTGGGTCAAGATATGAGATCAAAATGCCCTTACGGTTTAGCTTTCTTGAAAGCTCTTGAAGGTAGGTAGCACCCTTTGCGTCGATGCTGTAAGAGAGCGTGACAAGGCCTTTTGTGCCATTTATGATCTTTCTTACTTTGTTTGGATCGTCGCCGCTATAAAGCGAGTAGAGCTTGATAAACATCTCTTTTTTGTTTGGATCGATGTTTCTGGTGTCAAGCATCACTTTGTAGAGTTTTTGGCTTGATGAGATGCTAAAGCCGTCTTTCGTGACGATATTGCCGCGGATTGCGGTATTTACGTCACTTGTTTGAAGCTTAGGAAGCTTTCGCTCGATGCTTGCTCTATAAAATATGACGAGCACAAAGATTGAAATTCCAAAAGTAATTAATAAAAAAAGTATGGTTATTTTTGATTTTCTGGAATTCATTCAATGGCTTAAATTTGCGTTCTTGAAATTTCTTTGTATGCGCTTAGCGCTTTGTTGCGAATTTCTAGCATAAGCTTCATGCTAGTCTCTGCTTTGCCTATGGCGATAGCTGCTTGGTGTAAGTCTTTTACCTCGCCAGTTGCGAGATCTGCGATGGCTTTATCGGCGTTTATTTGAACCTTATTTAGCTCTTTTAAAGAGTCATTTAGTGCGTTTTCAAAGCCGCCTTCTTCGCCTGCTTTTGCTATTTTGTTTGAATTTTCGCTTTTGTTTAACTTATCTAAATTTATGCTATTTATCATTATGCTTGTCCTGAAATGAGTGATATCGCACTTTGTGCTATTGTTTTTGCGTTTTGAAATGACGCTACATTTGCTTGATATGCCCTTGTCGCCTCGAGCAAGTCAGCCATCTCGATGACTGGGTTTATATTTGGAAATGCAACGTAGCCATTTGCATTTGCGTCTGGGTGGCTCGGGTCGTATTTTAGCTGAAAGTCCTTGTCATCACGCACCACTTTATCTACGATCACGCTAGTTAGGGCAGGGTGAGCGTTTTTAGGCGAGCTTGGATCATCGAGTGGATTTTCATACTCGAGCAGACTTTGTGAGTTTTTAAGCTGATCGTTTAAAATTTTATCAAAGTTCATCTCTTTAAAGATAACCTCTTGCCTTCTATAAGGGCCGCCCTCAGCCGTTCTTGTGGTTTGAGCGTTTGCTATGTTTGAGCTGATGACATTCATCCTGAAGCGTTGTGCGCTTAGTCCATATCCGCTAATATCAAAATCATTTAAGTATGACATCATCTCTCCTAGTTCTTAGCACTTGCGTCTATTACGCTTTTAAAGATATTGCCCTGAGCCTTGTAGGCGCTATCAAGGGCGTTTATCATAACTGTATTTTTGCCCATTTCTGTTGTCTCAACATCAAGATCAACCGTGTTTGCGTCATTTCTAGCCATGTGACCATCGCGCAAGAAAATTTGAGCTGTGTCGCTTTTTGGAAAATCAACCGCAGCCATGTGCGCTTCGTTTGTTTTAGCTAAATTTAGTTTTTTGCTCTCTGAAACGTTGTAAATTTCATTTGCTTTTTCTCTTAAAACATCTTCAAATCTTACATCTCTAGCCTTGTAAAATGGCGTATCAACATTTGCAAGGTTGCCAGAGATAAGTTTTTGGCGTAGCTCTCTGCCTGCAAGGGCTGATTCGACGAGCGGGCTAGATTTTGATCTATCTAAAACAAACATTTAAAGTCCTTCTAAAATTTCACACTTTTATAAGCAAATGATGTTCCAAATATAAGGCAAATTTATTTTGTTTCATAAATTTTTGCCAAATCTTCTTTCATTTTTGTGACTTTTATGCCGCCAAGATAGTATTTAACTCCGTATTGTCCACTATCTACGTCTGTTAAAATTTGATATTCGCCGTTTTTTATCACCACTTTAAAAGGTAGTGCGATCTCGTGTTTGTATTCGATATCTCTTACGATCTGCTCGGCAAGCCTGTCATTTATCTTTTGATCGTTTGTTATGAAGTAGTAGGCGTTAAATTTTTGCATAAATTCATGCAAAACATACTCATTTGTGACATTTTCAAAGTGAGTTAGTCCGATTAGTGTAAATTTATCTTTGTTTTCAAGCTGATATTTTGTAAGCTCGGCTGCCTCTTTTTGGCAAGGTGGGCAAAATGTGCCAAAAATGTCGATCATTAAAACCTTATTTTCATCATTTTTGATAGCAAAGCCGTGATCTTTTCGAACTAAAGTAAGCTCTTTGCCGCTCACATCTACAAGCTTAACCTCTTCATTTGGACTAAATTCTTTAAAATTTGCACTGCTGCTCTCATCATCACCGCAACCAAAAAAAGCAAATAAAGCGATTATTAAAACAAGTAAATTTTTCATCTTATCCCTTAAACATATCTTTTTATGGCAGCTCTTGCTTCTTTGTCTGCCTCACGTCTTTTTAAAGTCTCGCGCTTGTCGTGTAAATTTTTACCTTTTGCAAGGGCCAGCCTTGCTTTTACGATGTTTTTATCGCTTAGATAAAGTGCTAGAACAACTAGAGCTAGCCCATCTTGTGAGACTTGACCGAAAATTTTATCGATCTGCTTTCTGTGCATCAAAAGTTTTCTGGCTGCTCGCTCATTTGGACGAAATGCGCTGTGTGTGGTTTCAAGATAGCTGATATGGGCGTTTAGTAAGAAAAGCTCACCCTTTATAACGCGCACAAAGCTATCTTTTAAATTTGCTCTGCCAGCCCTTAGAGCCTTGACCTCGCTACCTTTTAAAACGATGCCAGCTTCAAAGGTCTCAAGTATGCTAAAGTCATGCAAAGCTTTCTTGTTTTTTGCTAGATCTTTTATCAAAATTTTACCTTTTATTTTACGCTAAATACGCTACTGCCGCTGCCGCTTAGAAATTTATCCCTAAACTCATTCATCTGTGGATAGAGCTTAAAGCATGGGGCAAAAAGATCGTTTAGCTCCTCGTTTTTATAAATTTCAAGTAGCTCTTTGCTCTTTAAATTTTGCATCTTTTTTGCAGCATTAACGTCTATGTATTGTAAGAAATTGCTTCTAAATTCTTGATAAACCATCGGTGTGGAGCAAAAAACATTTGGCGTGAAGATATTTAAATTTGGCACTTCATCGTTAAAATCTTTTATGATCTCGCCTATGCCGCTTACATTTGCTGCCTTGTAGCCGCTTACAAAAAAGGCCACATCTGCGCCGATTTTAGAGGATATTTGCATCAAATTTTCGCGTTTTATATGTAAATTTAGCTCATCATTTACCATAAGTAAAAAGGTGGCGGCGTTTGAACTGCCTCCTCCTAGACCAGCACCTATTGGGATTTGTTTGTTGATGATGATTTTGTGAGAGCTAAAAAACTCATCTAACTCGTTTGAAAAGCCAGCTCTTTTTAGCTCGTCTATCGCTTTTTGGATGATGTTTTCTTTTATCTCTTTGTTGTCACATTCGATAGCAAAAGAATTTGACTTTTTAAAATAAATTTCATCAAAAAGCTGCTCGCAAAGAACAAAACGTGACAAAATTTCGTGGTAGTTGCCTCTGGTGCCAACTACCTTCAAAAAGACGTTGATCTTTGCAAAGCTTTTCATTTCTCGATTTTTTTCGCAAGCTCGTGGATATCGGCTTCGCTTGCTTTTTTGGTGGCGTGGATATTTTCGTTTTTGATATCGTTTGCCAGCTCGCTTCTTAGTATCATTGTGTTGCGCGGGGCCTCGATACCAAGCTTAACGGTGCTTTTTGAGATACTTACTACGACGACTTTTATGTCGTTACCTAGTAAAATTTCTTCGTTTTCTTTTCTTGCTAAGATTAACATTTTTCTACCTTGTTTAAAGTGTAATTTATAGTATCATCCATGATTTGGATTACGCTCATAAATTTATCATAATTTAGCAAATAAATTCCTTGTGTTTGTGTTTCAAAATCGTTAATTTTTAATTTCTTGCCGTCAAGTATGTTGTTGATGTCCCCAAAATACGTGTTTTGCTCAATATTTAAAAAATTGCAAATATTTAAAAATTTTTCATTTTCATAGCGAAATTTACCCTCGCTTACCCTCTTTAATGAGCTTAAAGTTACATTATAACCAACTTTTTGCCCAAAAATTTCTGCATAAGAGCGGATGTAACTCCCCTCACTTACACTTAAACGAAGTGTCAAAAAAGGGTGTGAATAATTCAAAATTTCACTCTCGTAAATTTCCATAGTCTCTGGCTTTAGCTCAAATTCCTCGCCGCTTCTTGCTAGTTTGTAAGCTCTTGTGCCATTTACATGTTTGGCGCTAAATTTTGGCGGGATATAGCTTATCTTGCCTATTAGCTCGTCTCTTATGGCTTCCAGTTTTTCTAAATTTAGCTCTTTTACATTTGAAATTTCAGTGATATTTTCATTATCCATGCTAGGACTGCTCGCCCCAAGCCAGATCGTTGCCTCATAAACCTTTGGGCTTTTGTCTAAAAATCTAAAAAATTTCGTATACGAGCCAAAAGCGACTATCAAACAGCCACTTGCAAATGGATCAAGCGTGCCTGAAAATCCAGCCTTTTTAACGCCATACTTTCTCTTTAGTCGTCCTAAAAAGTGGTTTGAACTCATGCCAGCAGGCTTGTTTGCCACGAAAATGGCGTTCATACGGCCTTTTCCACGAAGCTTGACATGATCTCTCTTACATTGCCACCAAAATTTATAGTCAGTTTAAACTCTTTTTTGATCTTGCTAACCGCGCTTACTCTGCCGATACCAAAAATTTTATGTTTAACAAGGTCGCCTTTTTTAAATTCATTACTCTGTTCGATAACTAGCGAGCCATGCGTGATACCGCTCTCGCTTAAAAATCTACTCTTATTTAGCCTTGTGCGCTGACCTTTGTAAAAGCGCGAATTTGCAAAGCTTAGGCTAAGTGTCTTTTTGGCTCTTGTTATCGCCACATAAGCTAGCCTGCGCTCCTCTTCGATGTCGCTACCATCGCCAATGAGCGGGAAAAATCCCTCTTCAAGGCCGATCACAAAAAGGTGCTCAAACTCAAGCCCCTTGCTCGCATGCACGCTCATGATGCTAATAGCCTCGTCGCTAATGCCGTCTTGCTCGCTTGTTAGCGTGATCTCGTTTAAAAACTCTTCTAGATCAAAGCTTGGATTTTGCTTGATCTGATCTTTTAAAACAGCGTAAAACTCGTCGATGTTCGCCGCTCTTTCAGCACCATCTGGCAGACTTTCGTAGTATTTTTTCACGCCAAATTTAGCTTCAAATTTATCTATGAGGTCAAAAACCGAGCTACTTTCTTGAAGCTCTTTAAGGTTGTTTGCAAACTCAAGAAGGGCTGATTTTACCTTTTTGCTAAAGGCTTCGTCGTTATCAGATATGTTTGAGATTGCTTCAAAAATGGAAATTTTGCCCTCAAATGCCATCTTTTCAAGCTTATCAAGACTTACTTTACCAAGGCCGCGCTTTGGGCGGTTTATGATGCGTCTTATCGAAAAGTCATCATTTGGATTATTTATAAGTCTTAGGTAGCTTATGATATCTTTGATCTCAGCTCTTTCGTAAAATTTAACGCCGCCTACCATTTTATAAGCGATCTGCTCTTTGTTTAGCCCATCTTCAAGTGAGCGAGATAGCGCGTTTATGCGGTATAAGATAGCGATATCTTTTGCCTGCACGCCTTTAATTAAAAGCTCTTTTATATTTTTTGCGATCTTGCCAGCCTCGACGCTCTCATCAAAGCTCTCTATCAAATTTACAGCTTCGCCTTCGCCCTTTGTGCCGACAAGCTTCTTGCCAAGGCGGTTGCGGTTATGATCTATCAGTTCGTTTGCAGCCTTTAGTATCGCCTCGCTCGAGCGGTAGTTTTTCTCAAGTCTGATGATCTTTACGTTGCTAAACTGATCTTTGAAATTTAAGATATTATCTATCTTTGCGCCACGCCAGCCGTAGATGCTTTGGTCATCATCGCCCACCACGCAGATGTTTTCGTGGCATAGACAGAGTTTTTTTAGCAGTTTATACTGAAGGTCATTTGTGTCTTGATACTCATCGACCATTATATATTTGTAGCGGTTTGAAATTTCTCTAGCAAGATCTTCGTTTTCGTCTAAAATTTTATATGTAAGCCCTAGCAAATCGTCAAAATCAACAAGGTTATTTGCCTTTAAATAGTCCTCATATTTTTCATAAATTTGCGCTGCTTGCTTGTAAAAGTTGTCCTTGCTTTTGTCAAATGAAGAGAAATTTGCATTTTTATAGACCTCTTCAACGCTTAAAAGTGAGTTTTTATAGTTTGAAATTTCACTTGACAAAATAGCCGTAGCGACTGGACTTTCAAAGCTTTTGATGATGCGTTTTTTATCATCTGTGTCGATTATGACGAAGTTGTTTTTTCTACCAAGCTTTTCTATGTAGAGCTTTAAAAACAAAAGTCCAAATTTGTGAAATGTGCAAAGCAGCGGCGAGTAGTTTTTGCCGCTTTGGCTTAGCATCGCCATGGCTCTGCTACGCATCTCGTTGGCGGCTTTGTTTGTAAAAGTAAGAGTTAGTGTGTTTGCCGCGTCTATGCCGACCTCGCCGATGAGATAGGCAAGTCTAGTCGTGATCGTCTTTGTCTTGCCGCTGCCAGCGCCTGCAAGTATGAGCATCGCACCGTCTATGTGAGTGGCTGCTTCGCGCTGGGCTTCGTTTAAATTTGATAGTAAATTTTCCATTTTTCGCTTTTTAAATTTTCTTTTGATTTTAGCCAAAAATGCTTAAAATTACTATTTTTTCTTAAATATATCTTTATTTTTTGGGTTTTGCAAAAAGACTGAGGCTGATTTTTTAGCGTGATCGACTTGTTTTTCTTTTGGCTTGTGGATAGAGAAATTTACAAGTACAGGGCTATTTTCAACCAAAATTTGAACCACCGCTCCAAGAGGAAATGACACCACTGAGGCGAAATTTTCACTACCAAAACCAGCCTCAAAGCTAAGCTCATCTTGCGTTAGCATGGCACTCTCCAGCGTGTATCCGCCAAGTGAAAACATAATGACTGGCATGCTAAAGCTCCTACTTATCTCATCTGGCAAGCTAGGCTCAAAGCTAACTAGCGGCAAATTTGCCATAACTGAGAAATTTACCCCCTTTTCAAGCAAAAAATCAATGCACTCATAGACGTGCATCTTCATCAAAAGTGCAAATTTCTCATCGTCTAAAATTTCGTCTAACATTTTATTCCTTTTGAAATTTCTAAAAACTCATCTACTAGCTTTTTAACCTCATTTATGCCGATCTGCCAGAAATTTTTATCATCTATGTCAAAGCCAAATTTACCCACAAGCTCCCTTGGGCTAAGGCTCCCACCGAGGCTCAAAAACTCGGTGTAAATTTCGACAAAATTTTTGCATTTACCGCTTTTGTAAAGCCCAAAAAGTGCAAGCACAAGAAGCTGCGCGTAAGAGTAGGCGTAGCAGTAAAATGGCGTGTGGATAAAGTGTGGGATGTAGCTCCACCAAATTTTGTAGTAGTCGTTTAATGTGACACTTTTGCCAAACATCTTTTTGCTCTCTTTTAGCCAAATTTTATTTAGCTCATCTAGGCTTATCTCGCCATCGTGTGCGTGCACGGCGCGCTCAAAGGTGGTGAAATTTATCTGGCGGTAAAGTGTGGCAAATATATCCTCGATCTTGCCAGCAAGCAGTGAAATTTTCTCTTTTTTACTAATCCCGTCTTTAATCTGGTCAAAAACTAACATCTCGCAAAAGACTGAAGCCGTCTCAGCCGTGGTTAGCGGAGTGTCTGAGTTTAGGTAGCTTACACTATAAGAGAGCTTTTGATGTACGGCGTGGCCAAGCTCGTGAGCTAGCGTGAAAAGGTCTCTGCGCTGATTTGTGTGATTTAGCAAGACATAAGGGTGCGTGTCGCTTGATCCTGAGTGAGAAAACGCCCCGCCCCGCTTGTTTGGCGCTGGATAAACGTCGATCCAGCCGTCACTAAAGGCGCTTTTAGCTATATCGCCAAATTTAGGTGAAAATGTCCCAAACGCCTTTAAAACTATCTTTTTGCACTCGTCAAATTTATACTCACCCTCGCTGCTAATAGGTGCGTATCTATCGTAGTCATAGAGCTTTTTAAGGCCTAAAATTTCTCTTTTGCGCTCGTAAAATTTAGAGACTAAGTCAAAATTTTTTTCAGTTACAGCAATTAGCGAATCAACACTTTTTTTACTGATTTGATTTTCAAGGTGTCTTGGCTCTTCAGGCAGCTTGAAATTTCGCAGCTCGCAGCTCGTTTTTAGATCAGTTTTTATCATATTATATATGTAGCCAAGAAGGTGCTGGTGTTTGCTAAGCTCATTTGAGAGGCTTTTTGCTGCTAGTTTTCGCACGCTTTGGTCGCTCTCATGAAGCTTGGCTAAAATTTCCTCTTCATTTAAAAGCTCGCCTTTAAATTTAAACCTCATCTTGCTCATGCTCTCATCAAAAAGCCTTGAAAAGCCCTCTGCTCCGGTGCTTGCCGTGCGAAGTAGCACTCTCTCTTCGGCAACGCTAAGTTGGTGCGGTTTTGCTTTGGCGAGGTTGCTTAGATAGTAGCCATATTTTTTAGAGCTTTTGATGATCTCTTCTTGTTTTTTAGGGGCAAATTCATTAAATTTGATCTCAAAAAATATCAAATTTTCATTTGCTTTTGTCGCTATCTCATCGATTTTCGCGTAGAATGCACCCTTGCTTGTATCTTTGGCAAAATTTAAAAAAGCGTATGTCATTACTTTTGAAATTTTAGCTATCAAACTTTCATATTCGCCAAATGCCTTTAAAAACTCGTCTGTTTTTAAAATTTCATAATTTTCAAGGTATTTATCTTTAAATTTTTCGCACTCTTTTTGTAAATTTAGTGCGTTTTGCTCGCACTCTTTTTCGTTTGCAAAAAGTGCTTTTAGATCCCAAATTTGCATATTTATCCTTTAAATTTTTGGGACATTTTACAAAAAAATGGATAAAAGTAAAATTTCAGCCAAAATTTAGCTGAAATTTTATGGAGGTTAGTTTGAAGTCTCTGAGGCTACGGCTGTAAAAAGCACGTCTGATGAGCTATTTAGCGCAGTTTCAACTGAGTCTTGGATGACGCCTATCGTAAAGCCAACTGTGACAAACTGCATAGCGATGTCATTGCCGATGCCAAAAAGTCCGCACGCTAGTGGCACTAGAAGTAGTGATCCGCCAGCCACGCCTGAAGCGCCGCATGCGCCAAGGGCTGAGATGAAGCAAAGAAGAAGCGCATCGCCAAATGTAACCGTGATAGATGGGATAGAATTTACCGCAGTAAGCGCTAAGATGCTAATAGTAACTGCTGCACCGCCCATGTTTATGGTGGCTCCTAGTGGGATAGAGATCGAATAGAGCTCCTCTTTTAGTCCAAGCTTTTTGCAAAGCGCCATATTTACAGGGATGTTTGCAGCCGAGCTTCTTGTAAAAAACGCTGAGATCGCACTCTCTTTTAGGCAGATCATCACAAGTGGATAAGGATTTTTCCTAGTTAGTGCAAAAACCATCGCTGGATAGACGATAAATGCCACTACAAGCATCGCTCCAACAAGAACTAAGATTAGTTTTAGGTATCCTGCAAGTGTCTCAAATCCAGTGTCGTGAATGCTAATAGCAACCATGCCAAATATGCCAAATGGAGCTAGTCTAATGATAAATTTAACGATATGTGTCACGCCTTCGCTTATATCTTTAAAAACCTTTTTGGTCTCAGGTGTAGCATATCTCATAGCGATACCACCACCTATCGCCCATGTGATGATGCCTATATAGTTGCCGTTTGCTAGGGCGGTTATTGGGTTTTCAACCATTTTATAAATAAGATCTTTTAGCACGTTTGTGATGCCTTGTGGGGCAGACATATCAGCACTTTGCAGACCTTTTAGCGGTATTTCTATAGGAAATAAAAAACTAGCAATGACTGCCACAACAGCTGCTAAAAAGGTGCCAACGAGGTAGAGTGTGATGATCTTTTGCATGCCTTTTGTATGACCAAAATCTTTTAAAATGATAGAGGTTGCAACTAAAACAAATACAAGAATAGGTGCGATCGCTTTTAGAGCGCCTTTAAACAAATCTCCTAAAACTGAGGCTGAAGCAGCGATAGAATCAGCCGAACTAGCCTTTTCTTTGGCTTCATCAAGCTGTTTTGCTTCATCTTGGCTAAGACGAGTTTTTATAACTTCATCTACGCTTAAGCCACTCTCTTTTTGAATGGTTTGAATTTTAGCTGAGATTTGGTTGTAAGGGGCTGCCTGATAGTGTGTGTAAAAGCCAACTAGGGCACCTAGGACGATACCAACTAAAATTTGAACGATCAAATTTCCGTCAGCGTATCTTCTTGCAATATTTTTAAACATATTCATTTGACACCTTAATAAATTAGTTTTTTGTTGATTCTAGCTAAATGATTTTTAAATATAAAGAAATTTAAAAAGATTAATTGGCTTTTTATATAGATTTGTTACAATTGCACGAAAAATTAACCAAGGAAAAGGACTAAAATGTATCTATTTACTTCTGAAGTTGTAAGTCCAGGTCATCCAGATAAATGCGCTGATATTATCGCTGATAGCATTGTTGATACTATTTTAACGCAAGATCCAAATGGACGCGTCGCAAGTGAAGTTTTCGTAGCTGGAAAAAACATAGTAATAGGCGGAGAGATAAACTCAAAGGTAAAACTCTCTTATAAAGACTACGAAAAGATCGTAAAAGATGCTCTTGCGCATATTGGATATGACGGAAAGAGCAACTTTACAAAAGAGCAGTGCTTGCACCCAGATGATATCGAGGTCAAAGTCTGCTTAAATCAACAAAGTCCAGATATAAATCAAGGCGTCGATCAAAGTGATGGTGAGATCGGAGCAGGCGATCAAGGCATCATGTTTGGCTTTGCAAGCTGCGAAGCGAAAGAATTTATGCCAGCAGCTATAACTTATGCAAGAATGCTTTGTGAAAAAGTCTATAAATTTGCCAAAGCAAACCCTGATAAGCTTGGTGTTGATATAAAAACACAAGTTACGATTGATTACGGCAGTAAAGACAACTTCGAAAACTGCAAACCGCAAAGTATCCACACTATCGTCGTCTCAGCACCTTGCGTGGAGAGCATGAAGATAGAAGAGCTTCGCGCACTAATTCAAAATTTAATAGACGAAACTGGCCTTCCAAAAGAGCTATATAATAAAGAAAAAACGATCATCTATATAAACCCAACAGGCAGATATGTAAATCATAGCTCACTTCACGATAGCGGTCTAACAGGCAGAAAACTAATCGTCGATAGCTTTGGCGGATATAGCCCGATAGGTGGCGGCGCCCAGTCAAGCAAGGACTACACAAAGGTTGATCGTAGCGGACTTTACGCAGCGCGCTGGATAGCTAAAAATATCGTCGCAGCTGGTCTTGCTAAAAAATGTATCGTTCAGATAAGCTACGCAATAGGCGTTGCAAAGCCAACTTCAGTTAGCGTTGATACTATGGGAACTCACGCAAACGGCGTAAATGACGACATGCTTTCAAATTTTGTAAGCGAGCATTTTTCTCTGACACCTCGCTGGATAACAAATAAATTTGGTCTTGATAAACCAAGCAAAGAGACATTTTTATATGCAAAAGTAGCTGCAAAAGGTCAAGTGGGAAATGCAAAATATCCTTGGGAAAAGCTTGATGCGGTTGATACCTTTAAGGCTTTATTAAAAAAATAATCAAAAAAGTGGCTTTATCTAAAAAGCCACTTTAAATTTCTTTTATAACTCATCCCAAAATGCTTTTTTAGGCTTTATGATCTCGCTTTTTGAGCCATTTACGCTGTGATAGACTGCTTTATTGTATTTTGTAGCAAGGTGTTTTATAAGCACTCTTTGAAGCACAGGTTCGCTACTTGGTACAAACCAGCCGTTATTTGTGATAGCTACAACCACGTCAAATTCGCCCTTATAAAGCTCCTCTCTTGTCGCCTCGTAGCAGATAGCGTTTCTGATTTTAATCCCATCTATCTCGTAGTCACTAAAATTTTCAGCTTTTTTAAAGTCGCTAGCTCCGCCAAAAAATAGCTTATTTACTGCATCTTGCATAAAATTTGGCAGAGGAATTTCTTCTCCAAATGGCACTAAAAATTTCTTATCCATTCGCCTTAGAGTGCCATCTTGAAACAAAAATGCAGAGTTATAAATTTGCTTATTTTCATAAGCAAGCGCGCCAGCTACGATAGTTATCTGCTTTGAAAGCTCTTTTAGCTCATCAACAAGCAGTGGCTCATTTGTCATAAATAATGGAAACGCACTCTCTGGAAGCACGATGAGACGTTTTTGTTCGGCTATGGCGCTATTTATCATGTCTAAATTTTCATTTGTAAATTTCATGCGCAAGCTTTTATCCCAGCGCACTCTTTGAGCGACATTGGTATTTACTAGCTCCACGTCAAATGGCAGAGTTTTTGCTTCGTTACTTTTAAACTGCAAAGCGGCGATGAGGCAGATAAAAGCTAGGATAAATTTTAAAATTTTACCTTTTAAACTCAAAGAAATGGCTGCTAAAAATATAAATATAAGCCCTCTCGTGCTTGGCTCAAAAGCGCCTAAAACAAGCGTTGCTTCAAGGTTAAACCAGTTAAAACCAAATGGATGCACGTAGCTTATTAAAAATAGCAAAACGGCTCTTAGTGCCACAAAGCTTGGAAAAGAGGCTATCCAAAACAAAAGTCCATAAACAAGGGCTACAAAGAGGATGACAAATGGGATAAGCCAGACAAGCTCATAGTAGATAAAACTAAAGCCGATCCAGTAAAACCACAAAATCCCAGTGAAAAAGCCAGCTGCGAAAAAGCCAGCTCTGCTTAAATTTATTATGACGAAAATTCCAGCTAGCGTGAGAAAAGGTGAGATGAAATTTAAAATTTGATTTTCAGCCATAGCTAAAAAAATGAAATTAGAAAGCAAAAAAGCACCGACAAAGGCTTTTATTATAATTTTAGTGCTAAAATGTCCGTTTAAAAATCTTACAAATAAGGAAATCCATGCAAAACGCTGATTTTTTAACATCATTACTACCTCTTGTTGTGCTTTTCGCCATATTTTACTTTTTGGTTATCAGACCTCAACAAAAACAACAAAAAGCTCACGCAGCAATGCTTGCAGCTCTTGACAAAGGCGATAAGATAGTAACTAATGGCGGACTTATATGCGAAGTGATTAAAGCCGAAAATGATTTTATCAAAGTTAAACTTAACGATGATGTAATCGTTCGTATAGCACGCGAGTTTGTAGCTAAAAAGATCGAAGATAAATAATGCGTAACGCAAGAGTTACATATAGGCTGATTATATTAATATTAGCCTTGGTTTTTGGTTTTGGCTTTTCGGTGCCATCTTTTTTTCAGACTCAAAGCGGAGCTAAAATTTCGCTAGGACTTGACCTTCAAGGCGGTCTTCATATGCTTCTTGGTGTTGAAACTAACGAAGCCATCCACTCTAAGATCAAGTCAATCGCTGGAAGCATAAATTATTATGCCAAAAAAGAAGATGTGCTCATTGATAAATTTAAGATAAAAGAAGATAGTGTTGATTTTGCACTACTTGATAGTGACGAGGCTCCAAAGGTTGATAAAGCGCTTGCTGAGATAAAAGGGCTTGATATCAAAAAAGATGGCCTAAACTATCACATCACTCTAACAGAGCAAGAGAGGATTGATACGATCGAGTATGCGATCTCTCAAGCTGTTGAGACCATTAGAAACAGACTTGATCAGTTTGGTTTAGCTGAGCCAACAGTTGCTAGACAAGGTAAAGACAATATCCTAGTCGAACTTCCTGGCATAAAGACTGAAGAAGATGAGCAAAGAGCGAGAGATCTTATTGCAAAGGCTGCTCACTTGCAGCTTATGGCAGTTGATGACAAAAGACAAGATCAGGCTAATACGATGAGTGAGGCTGAGGCCGAAAGCTATGGTGATGTGATCTTTAAAGATGCTAAAAATGACCGAGTAAAATACGTCGTTAAAAATATCCCAGTGCTTGATGGCTCGATGCTAACTGATGCAAAAGTAGCATTTTCTCAGCAAAATAACCTACCGATCATAAATTTCACACTAAATTCAGAAGGTGCTAGAATTTTTGGTGATTTTACTGGCGCAAATGTGGGCAAAAGGCTTGCTATCGTGCTTGACGGCAAGGTCTATTCAGCTCCAGTTATAAACGAAAGAATAGGTGGTGGCAGCGGCCAGATCAGCGGTGGCTTTACCCTTGATGAGGCTCACGACGTAGCGATCGCACTTAGAAGTGGCGCACTTTTAGCACCTGTGAAGATGCTAGAAAAAAGAAGCGTTGGCCCATCTTTAGGCCAAGAGAGCATCAATCAAAGCATGGTTGCTCTTGCTGCTGGATCTATTTTAGTCGTGCTATTTATGCTAGTTTATTATGGAATTTCTGGAATTTTTGCAAATATCGCGCTAGTTGCGGACGTCGTTATATTGGTCGCTGTTATGGCGCTTTTTGGAGCGACTCTTACGCTTCCAGGTATGGCTGGTATCGTGCTAACGATCGGTATGGCGGTTGATGCAAACGTCATCATAAATGAACGTATCCGTGAGCTTTTACGTGAAGGCGTGGCGATAAGAACAGCTGTTCAAAAGGGATATGAGCACGCTATGAGTGCGATCATCGACTCAAACTTAACTACTATCATCACAGTTGCTGTGCTTTATGCTTATGGCACTGGTCCAGTTAAGGGCTTTGCTGTGACAATGGCGATAGGAATCATGGCTTCGATGCTAACAGCCATTTTAGGCACTCACGGCATGTTTGATGCAGTCATGGATAAGATAGAAAAAAGCGGAAATACCAGACTTTGGTTTGGTTATAAAAGGAGCTAGGGATGCAAATTTTTACTAAGGCAAAAGTTTATGATTTTATGCGGTTTAGATTTGTGTCACTCGCATTTTCTATATTTTTATTTGTTGGCTCGATCTTTTTGCTTGCAACAAAGGGTCTAAACTACGGCATCGACTTCTCTGGTGGTACGCTTATCCAGCTAAAATACGACACCAAAGCGCCACTTGATAAAATTCGCGATGCTTTTGGCACAAATGAAGTGCTTAAAAACGCCTCTGTTACTGAGTTTGGAAGCGAAGATGAGGCTGTTATTAGATTTTCAGGATCAAGCTCAAATTTAACTGGCGACATCGGTACTGAGATAAAACAAATTTTAAAAGATACTGGAAATTTTGAAGTAAGACGTGTTGATATCGTTGGTCCAAAGGTTGGTGACGAGCTTAGGCAAAAGGGCTTGATGGCTCTTGGAATTTCACTAATTGGCGTGCTTCTTTATATTACATTTAGATTTGAGTGGAGATTTGCGCTAGCTGCGATCGCAACTGAAATTCACGATATAGTCATAACTGTTGGCGCTATTTCGCTATTTGATATTGATGTAAATTTGGACACGCTAGCTGCTGTTTTAACGGTGCTTGGCTACTCGCTAAACGATACGATCATCATTTTTGATAGGATCAGAGAGGGCATAAAAGAGAGTAAGAGAACTGATATCGAGGGCGTTATCAACGAGTCAGTCTCAGCTACACTTTCAAGAACTATCCTAACCTCAGCCACTACGATGATGACTGTTGTTGTGCTATTTTTGTTTGGCGGAGATATGATACATGGATTTTCATTTATTCTTATCGTTGGTATAGTTATAGGAACGATCAGCTCGATCTACATCTCATCACCATTTCTTATCTGGTTTAAATTTAGCATCGAACATTTTAGAGCTAGAGAGGCTGAGAAGCAAAGGATCAAAAAAGAGCGTGATAAAGAGCGTGCTATGTTTGAAAAAGGCGTTGTGTAAGGAGGGATAATGAACTGGGGAAAAGTTATCTACATATTTTTTGCGTTGATGAGTCTTACGACTACGGCGGAGTTTTTATATGATAAAAACGAGATCGCCCTTTTTGTGGCAGCTAGTATAAATTTAGTTTCTACGCTACTTAAGATTGGCGTTAAAAATTTACTATCAGCTGAGCTTTTTGCAAGCTCTCTGGTTGCTGATTTGCACCTTATACCAGCTTTTGTCATTTTGCAAGTATCTGAAAATGCAACGCTTAGCTATTCATTAGCTATTGGCGCAGTCATTGCAAATATATTTTCACTAGCCTTGGTACTAATAGAATCAAGCAAATCACAAGAAGAATTTTAGGAGAAAAAATGGCTGAGAAGAGAAAATATGAGCCTTTAAAGATAGAAAAAAAGTGGCAAGAAATTTGGGATAAAAATGAAGAATTTGAACCAAAAGATGATCTAAGCTTGCCAAAAAAATACATCCTAAGTATGTTTCCATATCCAAGCGGACGCATACATATGGGGCATGTAAGAAACTACTCTATCGGTGATGCGCTGGCTAGATCATATAGAAAAAGCGGTTTTAACGTGCTTCATCCTATCGGCTTTGATAGCTTTGGTATGCCAGCTGAAAACGCAGCCATAAAACATAAAATTCACCCTAAAATTTGGACTTACGAAAACATCGACTATATGAAAAAGGAGCTTGCAAGCCTTGGCTTTTCATTCTCTAAAAAGAGAATTTTAGCCACATCTGATCCGCTTTACACAAAGTGGGAGCAAAGCTTTTTTATAAAGATGTTTGAAAAAGGGCTTGTTTATAGAAAAAATGCCATTGTAAACTGGTGCGAATACGATCAAACTGTGCTTGCAAATGAGCAGGTTGAAGACGGCAAATGCTGGAGATGCGGTAATGATGTGGTGCAAAAAGAGCTTCCAGGATACTACTTCAACATCACAAAATACGCTAGCGAGCTACTTGAAGATCTAAAACTTCTTGAAGGTAAGTGGCCAAATCAAGTCATCACAATGCAAGAAAACTGGATCGGCAGAAGCTACGGCCTGGAGTTTAAATTTAGCCTTGATGAGGTTTCAAAAGAGACTTTAGGTAGTAAATTTGATGGTTTTGAGGTATTTACAACAAGACCTGATACCATTTACGGCGTTAGCTATACAGCCCTTGCGCCAGAGCATCCTATCGTAAAAGCGCTTCTTGAAAGTGATAAATTTGATGAAAGCAAAAAGGCAAAGATAAAAGCAATACTTAATCAAAGCCCAAGAGAGCGTCAAGCAAGCGATAAAGATGGAGAATTTTTAGGAATTTACGTCGTTCATCCACTCACAAATGAAAAGATCCCAGTTTGGGTTGCAAATTTCATCCTAGCTGACTATGGCAGTGGCGCTATCATGGCTGTTCCTGCTCATGATCAAAGAGACTTCGAGTTTGCAAGCAAATTTAATCTACCTATAAAGCCAGTCGTAAAGCCGCTTGAGGGTGAGAGTGATGACTCTAAGGCGTATTCAGAATACGGAGTTGCTATAAATTCTGAGCTTATAAACGGCCTTAGCTCAGAGGATGCCAAAAGCTTTATAATAGAGAAATTTGAAAAAGATGGCCTTGGCAAAAGGATCACAAACTACAAGCTAAGAGACTGGGGAATTTCTCGCCAAAGATACTGGGGTGCGCCGATACCTGTCGTGCACTGCAAATGCTGCGGCGTAGTGCCTGAAAAAGAGGAAAATTTACCTATCGCGCTACCTGAAGATGTAAAGATCACAGGCGAGGGCAACCCACTTGATAAACATCCAACTTGGAAATTTACAAAGTGTCCAAAATGTGGCCAAGACGCGATTAGAGAGACTGATACGATGGATACATTTGTGGAGAGTAGCTGGTATTTTGCTAGATTTGCAAGCGATGAGAAGAGTTGGGAGCAAAAAGCACTTGATGAAAAGAGCGTGAATTATTGGATGAATGTAGATCAGTACATCGGCGGTATCGAGCATGCGATCTTGCACCTTTTATACGCTAGATTTTTCCAAAAGGTCTTAAGAGACCTTGGCTATTTAAGAGACGATGAGCCATTTGAAAATTTGCTAACTCAAGGCATGGTCTTAAAAGATGGCAAAAAGATGAGTAAAAGCAAGGGCAACGTCGTAGATCCTGATGATATCATAAATAGATACGGCGCTGATACGGCAAGGCTTTTTATCCTATTTGCTGCTCCTCCTCAAAAAGAGCTTGAGTGGAACGACAGCGCAGTTGAGGGTGCATTTAGGTTTTTAAATAGGCTTTGGGAGAAGGCACAAACTATCAAAAAGATAGATAAATTGCCTCAGATAGATCATGAAAGTCTAAACAAAGATGAGAAATTTGCAAGGCTAAAAATTTATGAAGCACTTAAAAAATCAACCGAGGTTTTTGGCGATACATTTGCTTTTAACACTTTAATCGCTGCTTGTATGGAGGCACTAAACGCTATAAATGCGCAGGATAATGAGGACGTAAATGCTGAGGGCTTTTTCATCATCTTAAATTTACTAGAGCCTATCGTGCCGCATATCGCAAATGAGCTTAGCGAAGAGCTTTTTGGCAGAAAAAATTTCACAAAGATAGCTGTAAAAGAAGAGGTTTTTGTAAAAGATAGCATCGCTCTTGCAGTTACAGTAAATGGTAAGAAAAGGGCTGAGTTTGAAGTGGCAGCGAGTGAGAGTGAGAGTGAAATTTTAAAACAAGCTAAGCAAAATGTGGCTAAATGGCTTGAAGGAAAAGAAATTTTAAAAGAGATTTATATAAAAGGCAAATTAGTAAATTTTGTCATTAAAGGATAAATTTTGAGATATTTTTTAGCGTTTTTTATTGCTATATTTATCTGCGGATGTGGCTATAAACCAGTTTCAAAGATCTCGCAGGATTTGGTTGGAGATAGAGTTTATGTTGATGTTATCATCAGCAAAGAAGAGCCAAAAAATAGTGTCTGGATAAAAGATGCAGTAAAAGAGGGTATGGTCGCAAGGCTGCATAAATCACTATCAAGCAAAGATAGTGCTGACACTTCGATAATAGTTTCAGTGCAAAATTTAACTTATGAAGCGATAATCTATGATGAATATGGCTATATCACATCCTATAAAGCTCTTTTAACTCTAAATTATAAAACCAAATTTAAAGATGGTCGTGTCATAGATATACCTGCTACTGGTGAGTATGATTTTAGTGTGGCAAGACGTCAAAAGAGCGTAAGATACGCAGATAGTGTTATTAGCGATACTCAAAAATATGAAGCCATAAAAGAGGCTTCAAAAGAGGCATTTGATGAGTACATCGCAAATTTAGCTGTAAAAGGATATAAAAATGGCAGCAGTAACCGTTAGTCAAATAGTCAAGGAGGCCTTGAGCGAGATAAAAGATCGCCATTTGATGCTAACGCCAGAAAATTACACCGAAGTTTATAATGAAATTTCTAAAAAATATGGATTTACAACCGAAGAGAGCAAAAAGATAGAAAAATATATCTCAAGGCTCGCTGATGACTACAAGGCGCAAGCTATAAGTCTTCATATAAAAACGGTTGATGAGTTTGTAGCTTTTATGACCGCTAGGCTCTCTCATGGTACTAAAAATGGCGCAACCCAAGTGGTCGATGATAAAAAGTTAAAGTCACTAAATGCCTTTGCAAGAAGAATCCTCCAAGCTATTTCTATGCTTCACAACAAAGACGCAAAAGCTCTAGCGGAGCAGGGCATGCAGCTACTTGCTAGAAGATATGATGAGAAAAATCTTGAAGAGATGTGCCTTAAATGGTTTGACTTTGTAAGCTCTTATGACACTGAATTTTTGGACTTTTTGAAATATTATGGCGTGAGAGACTTTGACGATCTAAGGACTATGAGCGCTGAGCTTGAGAAATTTCTCTCTCAAAAAAATGAGAGCGGCGAAGAAAACGCTTTAGTTGAGCTTTTAAATTTTGCGCTTGAGCCTTCTATCACAAAAGAGCTTAGCGAAGAGCTTAGCATCATTAGAAACGTTTTAAAACAAAATCCACAAAGCCTAAATAGCAAAGAATTTCAAGAGAAGATAAAAACCTTTGTCGATCGCAGGATCGAAGAAGATAGGACCGAGATCATCGAAAAGGTTGGCTCATTAAACAACATCTTACAAAGCATAGGCGAGAGGATTTCAGACATCGCAGCTAGCTCTCAAAGTAGCTCTGCTAAGGTGCAAAGCATCAAAAATGATCTTAAAAATGTAAATTTAAATGCAAACAGCATCGATCATGTAAAGAGTATGCTTATCGAGATCGCAGGTGCGCTTGAGATCGAGAGCAAGGAGCTTGGCCTTGAGATGAACAGCAAACAAGCGACCATTTCTGAGCTTCAAAACAGGGTCAAAAGCTTAGAAAAAGAGCTTGAAGCTGCTAAGCTTGAGAGTAAAGAGGACTTTTTAACAAAAGTGGCTACAAAAAGAGCTTTGATGAGTGAAATTCAGCGTATTGAAGAAGCTTATAAACGTTACGGCACGGACTATTCGATCTGCTTTGTTGATATTGACTTCTTTAAAAAGATAAATGACACTTATGGACACGAAGCTGGCGACGTGATCCTTTCAGCGGTGGCTCAGGTGCTTAAGAAAAATGCTAGAAAGGTTGATTTTGTCGGTAGATATGGCGGCGAGGAATTTGTCATTTTGCTACCAAGTACGAGCCTAAAAGATGGAGTTAGATTTGGCGAGAAGCTAAGAAGCATGATCGAAAATTTCAAATTTATCTATAAAAACGAGCGCATCAAAGTTACCATTAGCTCTGGTGTGGCGACAAGAAGTGCAAATTTAAGTGACACGATGACACTTGAGGGCGCTGATAAGATGCTCTATCTTTCAAAAGAGGGCGGCAGAAACCAAGTCATGCCAAAGATAATCGAGGAAAAATGAGCCTAGCGAAATTTCTTGACGGCAAGCCACTTTACTACAAAGAGATCGACTATGGTAGGATCATAAGGGCTTATGATACGATCAAAGGGCATCTAAAACCTTTTAAGATAATCCACATCATCGGCACAAATGGCAAAGGTAGCACAGGCCGCTTCTTAGCGCAAATTTTAAGCCAAAATGGTGCAAAAGTAGGGCACTATACGAGCCCACATATATTTAAATTTAATGAGCGATTTTGGCTAAATGGCGAGGTCGCTAGCGATGAAATTTTAGAGAGAGCTCACGAGCGTTTGCAAGCTCTTTTGAATGATGAGTACAAGATAAAAACGAGCTATTTTGAGTATATGACGCTGCTTTCTGCAGTTCTTTTTGAGGGTTGTGACTACTTTGTCTGCGAGGCTGGCATGGGTGGCGTGCTAGATGCGACAAATGTCTTTGAAAAAGAGCTAAGCATCTTTACTCCGATCGGCTTTGATCACACGGCGATACTGGGAAATAGCATAGAAGAAATTTCACGCACCAAATTTGAAGCCATGGGCGCAAGAGCAGTGTTAAGTAATGATATGAACGAGGCAAGTATCGCTATTGCAAAAGAGATCGCAAGCGAAAAAGGCGCTACTTTAAGTTTTCCAAGAGAAATTTTAACCAAAGAAAATTTAAACGAGATCGCAAACTACGCAGATAAATTTAACCTACCAGAGTTTTTGCGCTCAAATTTAACTCTAGCCTACGCCGCGGCTAAAATTTTAGATAGCAGCATAGATATCAAAAAGCTTGGCGCTTTATCGCTTCGTGGTAGATGTGAAAAGATCGATTCAAATTTATACGCTGATGTCGGTCACAATGAGCTTGGCGCAAAGGCTGTGGCTAAGAAATTTAGCCAAGAAGAGTTTAACGGCAAAAAGCTAACGCTAGTTTATAACTCATTTTTAGATAAAGATTTCAAAGCGGTCTTAGCAGCTCTAAAGCCAGTCATTGAGGGCGTGCTGCTTTATCACTACCACTGCGAGGGCAGGGAGCTTGGCGGAGAGCTTATAAACAAAGCGCTAAACGAGCTTGAAATTTCGCATAGAGAGTTTGAGTCAAGCGATATGAACGATATAAAAGAGGCAAAAAACGGCAAAATTTACCTAGCATTTGGCTCGTTTCACCTAGCCGAAGCCTTTTTAAAAGAGTACTATGCAAGCAAAGGTCTATGAGTATCTTTTAACACACGCCCCACAAATTCTCATCTGCGAAGATGACAAAGAGGCGGCACTCTGCGCTGATGCGGCCAGTTTTGCTGGCTTTAGCGCCTTTAAACTACCTGATTTTAGAGCTAAAAAGGGCGATGACCTAAGAAGCTTTAACGAAGAGCTCTTTGAAATTTCATCCGTTCTTAGCAAATACTATAAATTTGATGGCAAAAAGATCATTGTAAGCCCATTTAGCACGCTTTTAAACCCACTTCCAACGCAAAAAAACCTAGAAAGCTCAACAATCAAGCTAAAAGATAATCTAAATTTAAACGAATTTGCTGACTTGCTCATACGCTTTGGCTACGAGTGCGTCGATATCGTTGAGAGCGTTGGTGAATTTAGCATACGCGGCGAAGTTGTGGACATTTACGGCGTAAATATGGACGATCCTGTTAGAATTTTGCTCTTTGGCGATGAGGTGGAGAGCATTAGAAACTACAACACCGCCACGCAAATTAGCAACAAAAATGAGCTAAGTGAGGCTGAGATCGTGCCTTTTATCGCAAATCTTAGCAAAGACGAGTTTGAAAAAGTTAGCCAAAAGATCGAGGATATGCAAAGCGATGCTTTGGTGAGCGATCTAAATTCTCTTGGATTTTGGGCGATAGATAGCTTTAGCGACTACTTAAAAGAATTTGACTCAAAGCTTGTTAAGAAGATCGATTTTGAAATTTATGACGCACCTGAAGAGAAATTTAAGGGCATTGAAATTTTGCCTGAGCCAAAGGTCTATAAAGACCTAGAAGTTACTTTAAATTTTGACTTTTTTGAGCTAAATAAGAGCAAAAGTATAACCGTTCTTTCAAGAAATGAGGGGCTTTTTAAGGGCTATGAGCTTGATGGCTTTGCCAACGTAAAGCTTGAAATTTCGCCCCTTGTAGTAAATTTAACCTCAAGCGACAAGATCGTAGTCTCACTAAATAAATTTGAGAAAAAAAGGCGAGTAAAACGCTCAAGCCTCGTGGTTGATGAGCTAAAAGTAAATGACTACGTCGTGCATGAAGAGTATGGCATAGGCCGTTTTTTGGGGCTTGAAAAGATCAAGGTTTTGGGCGCGACTAAAGAATTTGTGGTTATCGCTTACCAAAATGACGACAAGCTTCTTTTGCCAGTTGAACATCTAAATTTGATAGACCGCTACATCGCGCAAAATGGCTCTATGGCGGTGCTGGATCGCTTGGGCAAGGCAAATTTTGCCAAGATAAAAGAGAAGGTTAGAGAAAAACTCTTTGCGATCGCCTCAAAGATCGTAGCGATGGCGGCAAAAAGGGAGCTAATCGCAGGCAAAATTTTACAAAAAGAGGATATCTCTTATCTAAATTTCGTCCAGGATGCTGGCTTTTCATACACGAGCGATCAGCAAAAGGCGGTAAATGATATAAAAGATGAGCTAAAAAGCGGCAAGGTGATGGATAGGCTGCTTAGCGGAGATGTTGGTTTTGGCAAGACCGAAGTTGCGATGAATGCCATATTTACCTGCATAAAATCAGGCTTTAGCGCGCTTTTCTTCGTGCCAACGACACTTCTTAGCTCGCAGCACTACAAGACACTAAGCCAAAGATTTAGCAAATTTGGCATAAAGGTCTTTAGGCTGGATCGCTTCTCAAGTGCTAAAGAAAAGGCAAGCTTGCAAAAAGCGCTAAAAGAAAATGAGCCTATAGTTTGCGTGGGAACGCATGCACTTCTTGGTGTAAAGGCTGAAAATTTAGGGCTTATCGTCGTTGATGAAGAGCATAAATTTGGCGTTAAGCAAAAAGAGCAGCTAAAAGAAATTTCTCAGCACTCACACATCTTAAGCATGAGCGCCACGCCGATACCAAGAAGCCTAAATATGGCGCTTAGCAAGATAAAAACATATAGCATTTTAGCCACTCCGCCAAGCTCAAGGCTCGATGTGAGAACAAGCGTGAGAGAGTGGGACGAAAAGGTCGTCAAAGAGGCGATCATGCGTGAGCTAAGACGCGGTGGGCAGACCTTTTACATCCACAACCACATCGCAGACATCGAGCAGACGGCAAATGATCTAAGGAAAATTTTGCCAAAGCTTAGAATTTTGATCCTGCACTCAAAGGTAAATGCAAAAGTTGCTGAAGATGAGATGATGAAATTTGAGCAGGGCGAGTATGACCTACTACTTTGCACCAGCATCGTTGAAAGCGGCATCCACTTGCCAAATGCAAACACAATAATCGTAGAAAATGCCAATAAATTTGGCATGGCTGACCTGCACCAGCTGCGCGGACGCGTGGGTAGAAGCGACAAGCAGGCCTACTGCTACTTTTTAGTAGAGGATAAAGATGCCATTAGCAAGGACGCTCTAAAACGACTTGTGGCACTCGAGGGCAACTCATTTTTGGGCGCTGGCTCGGTGCTAGCCTATCACGACCTTGAGATAAGGGGCGGTGGTAACATCATCGGCGAGGCGCAAAGCGGCCACATCGAGGCTATCGGCTACTCGCTATATCTAAAGATGCTAGAAGATGAGATAAATAAGCTTCTTAATCAAGACTCCGCAAAGCTTGATAAGATCGATCTAAAGCTTGGTGTGAGCGCCTTTTTAAATCAAGAATTTATAAGAGAAGATAGGCTAAGGCTTGAAATTTATAGACGCCTTAGCAAGTGCAAAGAGGTGAGTGAAGTCTATGAGATACAAAGCGAGCTTGAGGATAGATTTGGCAAGATAGATACATTTACAAAGCAGTTTTTAGACCTTATCATCATCAAAATTTTAGCTCTAAAAGCTGGCATAAAGACGATCTCAAACAGCGAGCAAAACATACTAATAACAAAAAATGACGACGAGAAGATCAGGCTAAAGTCACGCAGCAAGGACGACGACGATGTTTTGGCTGAAATTTTGGTCTATCTAAGAAAGGATAAGAGATGATAGATTGGGGTGTGAAGTACGCAGCGATTTATAAGAGCACAAAAGGGATGTTAAAGCCAGTTGAGGATATCGATTTTGTCGATATCGACTCACTTTACGGACTAGAGAAACAAAAAGAAATTTTGCTAAAAAATACTAGAAATTTTATAGCTGGCGACGAGGCAAATCACGTGCTTCTTTGGGGTGAGAGAGGATGTGGCAAGTCAAGCCTTGTAAGGGCTGTTTTTACTAAATTTTATAAAGAGGGACTTCGCATCATCGAGATTGGCTGTGAGGATCTAAAATACCTTGGCGACATCATCGACGAGATCAGAAAGAGCGAGTTTAAATTTATCATTTTCTGCGACGATCTAAGCTTTGAAAATGGCAGCAATGAGTATAAATTTCTAAAACCTATCATGGATGGCTCTATCCAAAAACCACCTAAAAACGTCCTTTTATACGCCACATCAAACCGCCGCCACCTAATAAGCGAATTTAAGAGCGAAAATGAAAACTCAGAGCTAATAGACGGAGAAATCCACTATAGCGACGCAGCTCAGGAGAAAATTTCGCTCTCAGACCGCTTTGGCCTTTGGATCAGCTTTTATCAAGGTAACTACGATGAGTACCTAAAAATGGTTGATTTTTACTTCAAAGACTACACTGGCGACAAAGATGAGCTTCACACGCTTGCTAAAAATTTCGCCACGCTAAGAGCTAGCAGAAGTGGCAGGACTGCAAAGCAGTTTTATCTCACATTTAAAGAAAATTTCAAATGAGATCAACTGATCTATTTTTAGCTCTGCTAAATCACAAAAGTAGAAATTTAGACGAGCTAAAATGGCCGGGCGAGGGCACTTTTGAGGTTATTTTGGGCGCTATTTTGGTGCAAAATACCAACTGGAAAAACGTAGAAAAAGCGCTAGATAATCTAAAAAATGCCAGCAAAGATAGCCTGCAAGGCATTTGCGCGCTTGAAAACAGCGAGCTTGCCACGCTCATAAAGCCAAGTGGTTTTTACAACACAAAGGCAAAACGGCTAAAAACGCTTTGTATAGCTATAAAAAATGAATTTGGTGACTTTGAAAACTTTAAAGAAAACGTAGGTCGCGAGTGGCTCATAAGCGTAAGAGGTGTTGGTGCTGAGACTTGCGACGCGATACTTGCTTATGCTTGCGGTAAGCCTTACATGGTTGTTGATGCTTATGCGCTTAGGATAATGGCGTATTTTGACTACACTTTTGAGAGCTACGACGAGGCGGCTGAGTGGTTTAGCTCGCTTGATTATGATGAAATTTATAAATTTCTTGATAGTGATAAATTTGATGAGGTTGAGGTTTTAAAGCTCTATCATGCGCTTATTTTGGAGTTTTGCAAGGAAAATTTCAAAGGCAAAATTTTAAGCCAAAGCGGACAAGAGGTGCTTGATAGCATTAAAAACTAAATTTTTATTTTAAATTTAGCACAAATTAGGACTTTTTATGTTTTATTTTAAATTCTATGCTAAATTTACGAGAAATTTATTTTAGGAGGAGTGATGATCAACGATAACATCGTAAAAACGATCGGTAATACACCTATCGTAAAGGTTAAAACAGGTGCTGATGAGGCTGAAATTTACGTAAAATTAGAGTTTTTTAACCCAGGCGGCTCTGTAAAAGATAGGATCGCATTTAATATGATCACTAAAATGCTAGCTGATGGCACGCTAAAACATGGCGACACTATCGTTGAGCCAACAAGCGGCAATACAGGTATCGGCGTAGCTATGTGCGGTGCTGCACTTGGCTTTAAAGTGATCCTTTGTATGCCTGAGAGCATGAGTATCGAAAGACGCAAGATCGTTGCAGCTTATGGTGCTCATCTTGAGCTAACTCCTGCAGCTGGTGGTATGAAAGCGGCGATCGCAAAAGCTACTGAGCTAGCTTCTCAGCCAAACCACGTAATGCTAAGCCAGTTTGAAAACAAGTACAATCCACAAGCTCATGAGCTAACGACTGCGGCTGAGATCGTGGCTGATTTTAGCAAGCTTGATGCCTTTGTAGCAGGCGTTGGCACAGGTGGCACGATAAGCGGCGTGGCAAAGGTTCTAAAAGAAAAAGGCTATGACACTAAGATCATCGCAGTAGAGCCTGAGGCATCACCGGTTTTAAGTGGCGGCAACCCAGGACCACATAAAATTCAAGGCATCGGAGCTGGATTTTTACCAAATACAATGGATATGAGCCTAGTTAGCGAAGTAGAAAAAGTAAGCAACGATGACGCACTAAACGCAGCTAGAGCGATCGCAAAGAGCGATGGCTTGATGATAGGCATAAGTGGCGGCGCTTCTTACGTGGCTGCAAAAAGAGTGGCTAAAAGACTTGGCGCTGGCAAAAAAGTGCTTTTCATAGCTCCAGATAACGGCGAGAGATACCTAAGTACAGAGCTTTACGGAGCGTAAAAATATGTGGGAGAGTCTAAAAGAGCTAGTTCAAACCGTCCGTGAAAAAGACCCATCGGTGCATAGTTGTTGCTTTTTGGCGATACTTATAAACACTCCTGGCATCCATGCGGTTTTGTTTCATAAAATTTCTCATTTTTTATATGAGAAAAAGTGGTTTTTTCTAGCTAGACTCATCTCGCAGATCGCAAGATTTCTAACAGGCATCGAGATCCACCCTGGAGCAAAGATTGGTAGGAGATTTTTCATAGATCACGGCATGGGCGTGGTTATCGGTGAGACGGCTGAGGTCGGTGATGATGTGATGATGTATCATCAAGTGACACTTGGCGGCACTGGCAAAGAGTGTGGCAAGCGCCATCCAACCATTAAAAATGGCGTGACTATCGCCGCTGGCTCAAAGATACTTGGTGCTATAACGATCGGTGAAAATGCTAAGATCGGTGCAAACTCAGTCGTGCTAAAAAATGTCCCAGCAAACGCAACTGTCGTTGGCATACCTGCAAGGGTTGTCAGGGTAAATGGGACAAAATTTGAGCCAGAATTTATCATTTAAAATTTAAATTTATTCCAACTGCACCATAAAAATGCAAATTTTTGACACGGCAAATTTACTATCCATAATGCTGCCAGCGTTTTTTAGCTTTGTGCTACCTATTATAATATTTGTCATTTTAATAAATTTGATAACAAAATTTATTAGGCGAAAGCTGCGCCAAAAATCTTACGTAAAATTTAACCAAAGAAATATAGCTGATACGTTTAGTGCAAACTTTTGCTGAGGGCATAGCCTACGCTTATGAAAAAAGATGCCTATAAAAGAAGATGTATATTGTGATTTTATATACCAAATGCTAAAAGGGCTTTTTAAATTTTGTGTGAGTTTAAATTTGTAGAAAAAGGGGCGAGCGCCCCTGTGATTATTTTAAAGTTTGGATGTATTCAGCTACTGCTTTTGCATCTTCATCGCTCATTGGAGTAGCGATAGGCTTCATCATAGCGCCAAGACCAAATTTATTTGCTCCTGTTTTGTAGCCTTTTAGAGCTGCTTCGATAGCTGCTGCATCAAGTGATGTTAAAGCTGGAACTTTGTTATTGAAAACTTTTTCAGCTTTAGCGCCATGACAGGCAACGCATTTTTTATAGATAGTAGCGCCATCTGCAGCGAAAGCAGCAGTTGAAAGTAGTGCTGCAACACTTGAAACGATTAGTAGTTTTTTCATTTGTCATCCTTTTTAAAAAACGTGCCGGCATTATAATACAAAAATGTAAATTTGCAAGGGGCGGGTTAAAATATTTTGGTTATAATCACCAAATGAATAAAAATATAGCCACTAAAGCACTTTTTCTAGACCGCGACGGCGTTATAAATGAGGACGCTGGATATGTTTGCGAGATCAAAGACTTTAAATTTATTGATGGCATTTTTGATGCGTTAAGAGAATTTGCTGGGGCTGGCTACAAGCTCTTTGTCGTGACAAATCAATCAGGCATCGGCAGGGGCTACTACACGCAGGAGCAGTTTGACGCTCTAAATAAATTTATGCTTGAAAGCTTTAAAAAAGAGCAAATTTTTATCACCAAAGTCTACTTTTGCCCGCACGCTCCAGAGGCGGGTTGCGCTTGCAGAAAACCAAATCCAAAAATGATACTTGATGCTTGCAAAGAGTTTGACATCGACCTTGAAAACTCGCTCATGATAGGCGATAAACCAAGCGATGTCGAGGCTGGCAAAAGAGCAGGTGTTGGTAGAAATTTCTTGCTTGATGGCATAAATTTTAAAGATGTAAGAGATGTTTTAAATAAGCTAAAAAAGGAAAAATCACTATGAATTTAAACGGAAAAAAGATAGTTATAACTGGCGGCGCTGGCTTTATCGGCTCAGCTTTGGCGCACTATTTTGATGAAAACTATAAAGATGCTCACGTGCTTGTCGTGGATAAATTTAGAAACGACGAGACATTTAGCAACGGCAACCTAAAAAGCTTTGGCCATTTTAAAAATTTACTTGGCTTTAAGGGTGAAATTTACGCTGGCGATATCAACGATTTTAGCACGCTTGATAAGATAAAAAGCTTTCGTCCAGACGTCATCTACCACGAAGCAGCGATCTCAGACACCACAGTAAAAGAGCAAGATGAGCTAATAAAAACAAATGTAAATGCCTTTGTAAATTTGCTTGATATCTGCGAGAGTTTGGGCGCAAAGATGATCTACGCTAGCTCAGGGGCGACTTACGGCAACGCAAAGAGCCCACAAACAGTTGGCGAGTGCGAAGCGCCAAATAACGTCTACGGCTTTAGCAAACTAAGCATGGATAATATCAATAAAATTTACGCAAAGCGCGGCGTGAGCGTGGTCGGACTGAGGTATTTTAACGTCTTTGGCAAGGGCGAGTTTTTCAAAAACAAAACCGCCTCGATGGTGCTTCAGTTTGGACTTCAAATTTTAGCTGGCAAGACTCCAAGGCTCTTTGAGGGCAGCGACCAGATCAAACGCGACTTTGTCTATATAAAAGATATCATTGAGGCAAACATAAAAGCGCTTGACGCACCAAGTGGCGTCTATAACGCAGCTACTGGCAAGGCTAGAAGCTTTCAAGATATCGCTGACATCTTACAGCGTGAGATCGGCGTAAATTTAGGCAACGAATATATCAAAAACCCATTTATCGGCTCATATCAATTTCACACAGAGGCCGACATCGCCCCAGCTCGCGAGGCATTTGGCTTTAGTGCGACTTGGAGCTTAGAAGAGGCGATAAAAGACTACTTGCCAGAGATAAAGAGAATTTATAAGGAAGAGATAAATGGCTAAGAGAGTTAAAATTTTAGTCGTCGGCGATCTCATGCTGGACCACTATATCTGGGGCAGTTGTGAGCGCATATCGCCTGAAGCCCCAGTGCAAGTTGTAAAGATAAATAACGAAACCTACACACTTGGTGGCGCTGGCAATGTGGTGAGAAATTTACTCTCTCTTGGCGCAAATGTGAGCGTGGCTAGCGTCTTAGGTGATGATGAGGCTGGCAAAAAGATAAAAGAGAAGCTTGCTGAGCTAAATGTAAAAGATGAGCTCATCCTTACTGAAAAAGGGCGCGAAAGCTCGATAAAAAGCCGCATCATGGCATCTCATCAGCAAGTTGTCAGGATCGATAAAGAGAGTGTTGTCAAGATAAATTTAGAAGATGAGCTTGTCTTAAAGGTCAAAGAAAATCTTGCAAATTTTAAGGCCGTCTTGCTAAGCGACTACGGCAAAGGCGTGCTTAGCGAAAAGGTCTGCCAAGAGATCATAAACGAGTGCGTGAAGCTAAAGATCCCAGTGCTCATAGACCCAAAAGGCAGCGACTACTCAAAGTATAAAAACGCGACCCTTCTAACGCCAAATAAAAAAGAGGCGAGCGAGGCTACCAATTTAAAGATAAAAGACAAGGCTGAGCTTGAAAAGGCGATAAAGCAGCTAAAAGAAGAGCTAAATTTGACATATTCGATCATTACGATCTCAGAAGAGGGCATCGCGCTATATGATGACAAATTGCACATCTTTGCGGCAAAAGCAAAAGAGGTCTTTGACGTCACTGGCGCTGGAGATACGGTGCTGGCGACACTTGGCTATATGCTAGCAAACGGGGCTGATATAAAAGAGGCGATCAAGATAGCAAACCTCGCAGCAGCCGTAGTCGTGGCAAAGATAGGCAGCGCAACGGCTAGCTTTAGCGAGATCGAGCAGCTGCTAAATAGCTCATTTGGAGCAAATTTCGAGCACAAGCTTAAAAGTATTGAGGAGCTAGAAGAAATTTTGAGCCAAAAGGGCAAGAAAAAGGTCGTTTTCACAAATGGTTGCTTTGATATCTTGCACGCAGGACACGTAAAATACCTAGCCCGCGCAAGGGAGCTTGGCGATCTTTTGGTAGTCGGGCTAAACTCGGACGCTTCAGTTAAGAGGCTAAAAGGCGAGGCTAGGCCTATAAACTCACAAGATGATAGAGCCTGCGTGCTAAGCGGGCTTGGGTTTGTTGATTATGTCGTGATATTTGATGAGGATACGCCTTTAAATTTGATCACCAAAATAAAGCCAGACGTGCTTGTAAAAGGGGCTGATTACAAGGGCAAAGAGGTCGTTGGCAGCGATATCGTAAAAGAGGTCAGGCTGATCGACTTTGTCGAAGGCAAAAGCACAACTGGGATAATAAAAAGGATAAAAGATGCTAAAAACGATGATAAAAAATGAGCTCGAGGCTCACCAAAAGACCTTTAGCGAGCATGTAAATTTGCTAGGTAGCTTGGAGCTGGCTTGCCAGATGGTGGCTGATACGCTAAAAAATGGCAAAAAGGTGCTGATATGCGGTAACGGCGGCTCTGCAGCGGACGCTCAGCACTTTGCAGCCGAGCTAACTGGCAGATATAAAAGCGAGCGTCAGCCACTTCCAGGCATTGCGCTAACCACCGACACTTCGGCACTTACAGCCATTGGCAACGACTACGGCTTTGACTACGTTTTCTCACGCCAGTTTGAGGCTTTAGCCCAGTCTGGCGACTTACTCGTGGCGATCTCAACGAGTGGCAACAGCAAAAACGTCCTTGAAGCTATAAAAAGTGCCAAGAAAATGGGTGTATCGGTGCTCGGACTTAGTGGTAAAGGCGGTGGCGCGATGAATGAAGGATGTGATCTAAATTTAGTCGTTGGCTCAAGCGATACAGCAAGAATTCAAGAGTCGCATATCTTTTTTATACACACGATCTGCCAGGCCGTAGATGAGGCTTTTAGGGGCTAAAATGCAAGAAGCGATGGATAAATTTTTAAGTGATCCTTGCCAGAAAAACGAGATAAATTTGATATCGGCTTTGAAAAAGGCTACTTTTTTCGCTCCTGTACTTTTAAACCAAGCACTTGCAAAGCCTGATGGTGGCGTAGTTTATGAGGAGGAGGGCTCAAATATCAAATTTATCCTGCTTGAAGATGAGGGCGAGAAGTTTAGCTATTTTCCAGCATTTACAAGCAAAGAGGCGATGAAGCTTTGGCGAAACGACAGCGAGCAAGAGAGCATTGAGATAGGGTTAAAAGAGTATCTTGCGATGCTAAAAGAGAGTAGTTATGCTGGTGTCGTTGTGGATGCTTTTAGCTATGACTTTGTATTAAAAAGAGAGCTTATAGAGAAAATCCTCGCCTAGTGCGTAATAAAATTTATAAAATTTTACGCATTGTTTTATGTAAATGGCTTTGATGAGGTAAAATTTAAACTGCTGGTTTGTTTAAATTTTAGGCTGGCTCTTGCTGTGATCAGCGGCGATTTTATAAATTTGACTTTTTTGGACGCGTTTAGCAAATTTGATATTGTGGGTGAGCTAAATTTAATAAGCCACAAATTTCACTATCTTGTTTATAAAATTTGGTTTCATATATCTTTGTTATTTGGTAGCAAAGTTAAATTTAATATACGATTTCAAAGCTACAAGAGTGCTATGAATTTTAAATTTGAGACTGAAGATTGGCAGCTATTCTACAACAAAGATATGTGGATAAATTTAGAGTTTTTTGCTTGAGAAATTTATATCACAGATAGTTTTTTGTTGTTGTGCGCGGTTGTAATTTAAAAACAGCTGTGAAATTAAATTTACTAGATGATGCTTTAAATTTGGTTCTTGATAGATTAAATTTGACTTTTAGCATAGAAAATTTGCAGGTTTAGTGCCACATTTGCCAAGGTTGAAGCAGACATTTACTTGAGAGCTTGAGTAAATTTGCTGCTTAAGGCTTTAAATTTTGCTTTTCATATCAAATTTGTAGCTAAATTTAAGCCCAAAAAATAGTTGTAATAAACTAAAAATAAATAAATTTACCGATGTAAATTTTTAAATTTTGCAGACTTAATGCTTTAGTGTGAGGATAGTAAGGGTAAAATTTGGTGCTAGAAATTTTAAATTTGCTCTTTTGTGGGTCAGGTTTGTTGCCTGCTACTCTAAATTTAAACGCAAAAGCAGTTTATCTCAGAGAAAAATAGCCAAAACCAAATTTGTAGTATTTCTCTAAATGCCAATGTTAGCGGGTGCTCTAGTTTAAGGGTTTGGAGTAAAATTTAGTTTTAAATTTGACCTTTGTAGATCAAATTTTCAGATAGAAATTTTAAATTTTTGCAGACTTGTTAAGATTGTTGTAAAGAATTTGGTGATAAAAAGTTTAAATTAGCCTTTAGTAGATCAAATTTATAGCCCAAAAACGCTCTATTTGCTAAAAAATTTAGAGAGATTTTCTATTTGAGCGCCGTTTGTAAATAAATAGCCTCTATTTGTCGCTGGGATTTTGAAAATTCTAGCTCTTTCTTTGAATTCTTTTGGCATTACGGCTTTACAAAATGGCGTTACTAGGATGTATCCATCAGCGTAGCCAACGGCGATCTTGCCACTTAGCACCACGCTTGTTTGCTTTGCTAAATTTGCGCTTAGCTCATCTTTTTGAGCCTTGCTTAAGAGCACATTTAGCTCTTTTGCCGCCATATCGACACCCCGAACGACGTTACTATCATTTTTTATAATGAAAATTTCATCATCTATCTTTGTGATATTTGGCAGTAATTTTTGCCTATCAGCCTCTAAAAACTCAAAGCTTTTCTTCACACCACTAAAATACTCGTCCAAAAACGGCTCGCTAAAATTTAGCCTAACAAAGCTTCTTTTAAGCTTGCCTTCTAAATTTGTCTCATCGACAAAGTAGCGCAAACCTCGCTCGTCAAGGTAGTTTTGAAGCTCTTTTTTGCGTGAATTTAAAAGCGGTCTAACCAGCCAAAAGTGCTCTCTGCTCTCAAGCTCGCTCATGCTAAAGAGCTCTTTTAGTCCAGCGCCCTTGCCAAGCTGCATCAAAAACCACTCAAATTTATCGTCAAATTGATGAGCTAGGATCAAATTCTCATAGCCAAATTTTTGGCAAATTTCACCAAAAAACTCATACCTCGCCTCGCGCGCGTTTTTTTCAAAATTTGACTTACCTAAATTTATGCTTTTTATGTAGATTTTTTTGCCAAATTTGCTGGCAAGCTCTTTGGCGCTTTCAACTTCAAATTTACTCTGCTCTCTGGCGTTGTGATCGACTATGGCTAGATCAAATTTAACCCCAGCCTCTTGCAAAATGTAAAAAAGTGCAGTGCTATCGATGCCGTGCGAGAAGGCAAGCAGGTTTGCGCCCAAGCTTAACCTATCAAGCACATTTTGGCTTATCATTTTGCTTTTTTGACGATGGTGGCGACTAGTTTTTGATCAACCACGTCGCTGACCTCGCAAAGGTAGAGTGAGCCGATCTCAAGCTCTTTTACGTCGCTTTCATTGATCAAAATTTCGCCGTCTATATCTTTATCCCAGATATCTTTTTTGGCCGCATAAAACATCTCGCCTTCGCTGCTAATGCCCTCAAGAGATGCGTAAATTTGCTTGCCAAGCTCTTTTTGCAAGCTCTCATTTATCGCTTTTTTGGTGATTTTTTCTATCTTGCTTAGCCTTTTTGAGATGATCTTGGCTGGGATTTGCTCCATTTCAAAAGAGGCAGTGTCTTCTTCTTTTGAGTAGGCAAAGGCTGAAATTCTATCAAATTTAAACTCTTCTAAAAACTGGCAAAGCTCCTCAAAATCCTCCTCGCTCTCGCCTGGGTGTCCCACGATGACACCAGTTCGCAAGAACGAATTTTTAGCATTTCTCATCAAATTTAAAAGCTCTTTGATCTTTTTAGCGCCACTTCCGCGCTTCATTATCTTTAGCATATTTTCGCTGATATGCTGGATGGGCATGTCAAAGTAGTTGTGAAAGATAGGCGAAGCGATGATGCGCGAAATTAGCTCCTTGCTGGTTGTGCTTGGGTAGAGGTAAAGTATCCTAGCACTCCTTACGCCTTCTATCTTTTCTATCTCGTCTATTAAATTTATTAGCCCGTCGCTAACGCCCTGGTCGCGCATATATGAGCTTGAGTCTTGGGATAAAAAGCTAAAGTCGTAGTAGCCTTTTTTAACCAAATTTTTGACCTCATTTACGATGTTTTCAAGCGAGCGTGATTTTAGCTTGCCCTTAAATGTCGGTATCGCGCAAAAGCTGCATTTTTGGTTACAGCCCTCTGAAATTTTGATGTAGGCGTGGTAGTTTGAGCCAGTTATCACACGCTCTTCGTTTGCCTGCAGATAAGTTTCTGGACTAAATAAATTTTGCTTTTTTAAGATGATCTCGTCAATCTTGTCATAATCAGCCACGCCGGTAAAGAGATCGACCTCTGGTAGCTCTTTTATGAGCTCATCTTTGTAGCGCTGCATAAGACAGCCAGTCACTACCAGCAAAGAGCCATTTTTACGAGCTTCGTGCATCTCAAGTATGGTTTGGATGCTCTCTTCTTTGGCGGATTTGATAAAGCCGCAGGTATTTACGATAATGACGTCTGCATCGCTGATATCGTCCGTGATATCGTAGTTTTGCAAGCGCCCAAGCATGATCTCTGAATCAACTAAATTTTTATTACAACCAAGCGAGATTAGATGAAGTTTTGGCATTTTTAGATCCAGATGTTGTCTATTAGCCTAGTTTTGCCAACATAGGCGGCTACTAAGATGATGGTGTTGCCTTTTTCTATCTTTGAAATTTCATTTAAATTTCTATCCGTAACCGCGACGTAATCAACCTTTAGTGGCTCTAAAACCTCAAGCATATTTGCCTTGATCTCGCTTGCCTCTTCTTCGCCGTTTTGGATCAAATTTAGCGCTTTATTTAGCGATCTTGAAAGCCTTAGCGCGTTGCACTTATCTTCGTCGCAGATATAGACGTTTCTGCTTGAAAGTGCTAGGCCATCTGGCTCTCTAACGATATCGCAAGCTACTAGCTCGATGTTTAAGAAAAATGTCTTTATCATATTTTGCACGATGATGAGTTGCTGCGTATCTTTTTTACCCATATAGACGCTATTTGCACGAGTTAGGCGAAATAGCTTGTTTAGCACTCTTAAGACGCCATCAAAGTGTCCAGGTCTAGTTTTGCCCTCTAAGATGGTCGAAAGCTTCTTTGGAGCGACGATGAGCGGCTCATCTTCAAAGTAAAGCTCTTTTTCGTCTGGTATAAAGATAGCGCTAACGCCGTTTTGCTCGCAAATTTGGATGTCGCTTTGCTCTTTTCTTGGGTATTTGTCTAGATCTTCGCCTGGTAGAAACTGAGTTGGATTTACAAATGTTGAGACGATGCTTGTCTCATTTTGGCTCACACATTTTTTGATGAGACTAACGTGTCCGTCGTGAAGTGCGCCCATTGTCGGCACAAAACCGATCTTGCCGCTTGCATTTTGGACAAAATTTTCAAGCTCTTTTATAGTTCTTATAATTTGCATATTTGACTCTTTTTATCTAAATTTTAACTTGGCATTGTAACAAAAAAGGATTAAAAGGGCGTAAATTTAAAAATGTAAGCAACTTTTGGCTAAAATCGGCAAAAATTTATGGAGAAAAACTTGGATAGTTACGAATACAACGAGCTTTTAAAGAAGCTACAAACAAAAGTTGAAAACATAGGCTCTATCGTAAAGCCTGACGAGATAAAGGCTAGGCTAAAAGAGATCGAGGCCATAGAGCAAGACCCTGACTTTTGGCAAGATATCGCTAGGGCTGGGGCACTAAATAAAGAAAAGACAAAAATTTCAAACATGCTTGCTAAATTTAGCGACGCTCACCAAGCAGTTAGCGACGCAAAGGAGCTCTTTGAGCTAGCAAATTCTGAAAATGATGAGGAGACTATAAATTCTTTATTTGAAGATGCTAAAAATTTAGATGAAAAGATAGTAAATTTAGAAATTTCCATGCTTTTAAGTGGCGAAGATGATGGCAAAAACGCGATCGTATCGATCCACCCTGGAGCTGGCGGCACTGAGAGCAACGACTGGGCGAGCATGCTTTATAGGATGTATCTTAGATTTTGCGAGCGTGAGGGCTTTAAGGTCGAGACTTTGGACTTTCAAGAGGGAGAAGAGGCTGGACTAAAGGATGTGAGCTTTATCGTAAAAGGTGAAAACGCCTATGGATATTTCAAAGCAGAAAATGGCATCCACAGGCTCGTTCGTACAAGCCCATTTGATAGTGCAGGACGCCGTCACACGAGCTTTTCTAGTGTCATGGTAAGCCCTGAAGTAGATGATGATATAGAGATCGAGATCGAAGAGAAAGATCTAAAGATAGACACTTATAGAGCCAGTGGCGCAGGTGGTCAGCACGTAAATAAGACTGAATCAGCCATCCGCATCACGCACATACCAACTGGCATCGTCGTGCAGTGTCAAAATGACCGCAGTCAGCACAAAAACAGAGCCACAGCGATGAAGATGCTAAAGTCGCGCCTTTACGAGCTTGAGCTGATGAAGCAGCAAGAGGCGAGCAACAGCGTCGAAAAGAGCGAGATTGGCTGGGGTCATCAGATAAGATCATACGTGCTTTTCCCATACCAGCAGGTAAAGGACAACCGCAGCGGCGAGGCATTTTCACAAACTGATGCGATACTTGATGGTGATATCAAAAAGATGATAGAGGGAGTCTTGATCGCTCAAAAGGCTAAGGGGTAGTAAATTTTAAAGAGATGAGGGCTAAAATTTCATCTCTTTTAGCTTCGTGCAGGCTTCTTCTTTGCCATGGTAGCAAGCCTCGTCAAGATAAATTCTAGCTTTTTTATAGTCATTTTTACCTAGGTAGATGAGCCCTAGATCGTAGCTAGCCTCGCTTGAGCCAAGGCTAGTGGCTTTTTCATAAAAATATATCGCTTTTTCTAAATTTTTATTGACTCCAAGGCCGTACTCGTAGATATATCCAGCACTTCTTAGTCCGTCTATGTTGCCGTATCTGCCAGCTGTCTCAAACCAAAAAAGCGCCCTTAAGATATCCTTACTAAAGCCTTTGCCGTCACGAAAACAAACGCCAGTTTGCTGCATGGCTAGGACATTGCCATCTTTTGCGTAGTCGTAAAATCTCTTGCAAGCCTTTGGGTAGTTGCCCTCGTTATATAGATAGATGGCGTCTGCTATCTGCTCTACTTCAGGATCAAGTGGTGGCTCGCTAAGACCTAAATTTTGCGAAATTTGCTCTGCTGAACAGCCCCAAAATAGCAAAATGTTAAATAGAAAAATGATAAATTTTTTCATATTTGTCCTTGAAAATTTAGGCGATTTTATCGAATTTTATCTTATAATGATCGCAAATTTAAGCAAAAAGGAACGATATGGATCATAACGCACTTTTGACACAGCTTGGCTACAACATAGATGAAACGACCACTGAGCATATGCGTAGAATTTTAAATAACACTGACGGCCTTTTGCCAAAGAGTGTGATCGAGCTAAACGATCATCTAAAGCCGCACCTTTGCTTTGTAGCGATGAGCGGGAGCGAGGATAGGCTAAAGATAAAAAATGTCGCAACCGTCAAAGAGATAAAAGAGCGTGTTGATGAGATCATCAAAAGCTGGGCAAATAAATACAAAATGGATATCAAAAAGATAAACGAAACTACATACTACATAATAGGAGAAATTAAATGAAATATGACATTGTTATTATTGGATTTGGTAAGGCTGGCAAGACGCTAGCTGTAAAGGCTGCTGCGCTTGGTAAAAAAGTCGCGCTAATCGAGAGATCGCCAAAGATGTATGGAGGCACTTGCATAAACGTGGGCTGCATACCGACAAAGCGTCTAATCACAGCTGCAAAAGAGGCGATATATGCAGATAATAGCGTTGAAAACGAGTATTACACGCTTAGTATCGAAAACAAAAATAAGCTAATCTCAGCTTTAAATTCTAAAAACTACGCGATGCTAAATGATAAAGAAAATATCGATGTAATCGATGGTGTCGGCTCGTTTAAAGATAAAAATAGCGTCCTAGTTACAACCTCAAACGGCGAGCAAAAAGTCGTTGAAGGCGAGTTTATCATCATAAATACTGGCTCAAAAGAGGCGTATGCACCATTTGAGATAACAAACTCAAACGTCTTTTCAAGCAAAACTTTGCTCGATCTAAAAACTATGCCAAAGCATCTTGTCATCGTTGGAAGTGGCTTCATCGGCATCGAGTTTGCATCGATGTTTGCAAATTTTGGCTCAAAAGTGACCATCGTTGGACGCTCACCACTTCTAAAAAACGAAGATGAAGATATAGCTAAAAGCGTAAAAGATGCGCTAAACGTGCAGGGCATCGAAATTTTAGAGGGCTGCGAGATAGAGAGCCTAAAAGACAATGCACTAAATTTCAAACAAGATAATGAAGATAGGATCATCAAGGCAGATGCGTTCTTGGTGGCGCTTGGTAGGGTGGCAAATTTAGATGATCTAAATTTAAAAGAAGCTGGCGTCGAGCTAAATGAAAAAGGCTTTATAAAGACAAATGAGTACCTTCAAACAAATGTGTCAAACATCTACGCAGTGGGCGACGTGCGTGGCGGAGAGCTTTTTACATACACTAGCTTGGATGACTTTAGGATAGTTTTCTCGCAAATTTTTGGTGATAAAAAACGCACCACACAAAACAGAAGCATCCACGCAAATGTGCTATTTACCGACACTCCACTAGCAAGAGTTGGCGTAAATGCAAAAGAAGCTAGCAAGCTTGGGCTAAATTTCAAGGAGTTAAAGCTTAGCATGGCGGCAGTGCCAGGAGCAAAGGTGCTAAATCACGATGTGGGCATGCTAAAAGCGATCGTTGAAGCAAGTAGCGGCGAAATTTTTGGGGCGAGCTTTCACTGCATCTACGCAAATGAGATCATAAATGAGATCGCGATCGCGATGAATTTAAAAGCAGATGCAAATTTCTTTAAAAACCAAATTTTCACTCACCCAAGCATCAGCGAAGCCCTAAATGACTTGTTTGGACAATACTAAAAGGACAAAAATGAAAAAATATCTACTACTTTTAACTGCTCTATTTTTCACAGGCTGCTTAAATGTGATCGGCATCGGAGAGGCGCCAAAGCAAGATGACTCATGGCAGCAGCCAAAGGACGAAAAGGTGGTGCAAAACAAAGAGCAAATTTCAAAAAATGCTATCGATCTTTTAACACCAAAGTGCGAGAGCGGCGATGCTGAAGCTTGCAATGACTTGGGCGTAAATTTTGAGCTTATGAAAGAGTATGACAATGCCTACGCAAACTACAAAAAGGCTTGCGACGCGAAGGTGCAGCTTGCTTGCTCAAACCTTGGCACGCTCTATGAAAACGGTCTTGGCGTAAAAAAAGATCCAAAAAAAGCGGTCGAAATTTACAAAGATAGCTGCAACAGTGGCGGCACACAGGCTTGCTACCACCTTGGCAACGCATATAGAAAGGGCGAGATCGTAAAACAAGACTACTATCTTGCGATGGAGGCATATACAAACGCTTGCAACGCTGGAGATCTGCCAAGCTGCGCAAATATCGGTGCGATGTATGAGCTAGGGCTTGGCATGAACAAGGACGAAAAAAGAGCTTATGGAATTTACAAAGTCGCTTGCTTTCGTGGTCTAAACAAGGCGTGTCCACAGATGAAAAGACTAGGCGCAAAGCTTGGCATGTAAGCAGGAAAATAAGTGAAAAAAGTTTTAAATTTTGGGCTTATCGTAGCTGCTAGCTTTATGCTAAGTGGCTGCTGGTCGTGGCAAAAGATGGTGAGCTTTGGCTTTTGGCAAAGTGATGAGGAGGCTAGGGCGGAGCGTCTTGAGCTTGAAAAAGAAAAGATGGTGCAAAACTGCGAGAGCGGAAATAGCATCGACTGCAACAACCTAGCTGTAAATTTTAGCAACGAAAAGGACTTCGTAAAGGCAAAAGGCTACTACGAAAAGGCTTGCAACGCTGGGCTTGCGACTGCTTGCTCAAATTTAGGTCAAATTTATGAGAAAGGGCTAGTTGATGAGCAAAAAGATATCGAAAAGGCTCTAAAGCTTTATAAACTAGCTTGCGATAGTGGCGACGGCGTTGGCTGCTACAACGAGGCAATGGGGCTAAAGTCCTACATCGAAAGCGAAAATTTAAAAACTCATAAGATAGATAGAACCAAGGCTGAGGCTAGGGTGCTAAAGCTTTTGGCAAAGAGCTGCGAGCTTGAGTATGCGCAGTCATGCTTCTTGCTTGCAAAACTAAGCGGTGATGAAACAAAGGCGGACGCACTTTATAAAAGAGCCTGCCAACTTGGCAAATGCGTGGATAAAAAGTAAGGGATAAGTTTGCTTTTTAACTCATATGTTTTTATATTTGCATTTTTACCGCTTGTATTTTTTGTATATTTTTTTCTAAATAAAAAGAGACTAAGCACTCTTGCAAAAGCTTTTTTGGTGAGTGCTAGTTTATTTTTTTATGCTTATTGGAGTGTTTATTATCTGCCGATTTTGTTAGGAAGTATTGTTTTTAACTTCCTTGTTTCAAAATTTCTTGCAAAACATCAAAGTAAAGCTATCTTGATATTTGGTATAGTTTGCAACCTTGCTTTACTTGGATATTTTAAATATGCTGATTTTTTAATTTCAAATTTAAACGCTATAGCAAATACAAATTTGGGTCTGCTTCATATTGCTTTGCCGCTTGCACTTAGTTTTGTCACATTTCAGCAAATAGCATATCTAGTAGATAGCTACAATAAACAAACAAAAGAGAATAGTTTTTTAAACTACTGCCTTTTTATAACATTTTTTCCACAGCTTATAGCTGGCCCGATAGTGCATCACAAAGAGATGATGCCACAGTTTGCAAATAAATTTAATCTTATAAAAAACTATAAATTTATAGCTCTTGGACTTTTTGTTTTTAGTATAGGACTATTCAAGAAGAGTGTGGTTGCTGATACTTTTTCAATCTTTGCAAATGCTGGATTTGATGTGGAGAGAAATTTGACTTTTCTACAAGCATGGGCAACGTCGCTTTCGTATACTTTTCAGCTTTATTTTGATTTTAGTGGTTATTGTGATATGGCGATAGGTCTTGCGCTGCTTTTTAACATAAGGCTTCCTATAAATTTTAACTCCCCGTATAAGGCTTTAAATATTCAGGATTTTTGGCACAGGTGGCACATTACATTGTCGCGTTTTCTAAGAGACTATATCTATATTCCGCTTGGAGGAAATAGAAAAGGTCAATATCGTACCTATATAAATTTGTTTTTAGTGTTTTTGATAGGCGGTCTTTGGCATGAAGCTGCTTGGACATTTGTTGTTTGGGGTGCTTTGCATGGCTTTGCTATTGTTATTCACAGATGTTGGCAAAAGTTAAATTTTAAACTAAATAAAATCATTGCTTGGATTATTACCTTTAACTTTGTAAATTTTACATGGATATTTTTTAGGGCAAAAAGCTTTGAAGATGCTATGAAAGTGATCCGAGGGATGTTTTTTGGTGAGTTTAAAATAGACGTTAATTATCTTGAAATGTTTTTTATCGTTTTGGCTTTTTTGGTTGTTTTACTTTTTAAAAACTCTATGCAAATAGCATTTGATAAGAAATTTAAATTTACTATCTGGCAAATTTTTGCAACATCTTTCTTTTTGTTTATATCAATCTTGGCAATTAGGCTTAATAATGCGAGTGAATTTTTATACTTTAGATTTTAAGAAAAAAATATTTCTATGCCTGTTTTTAGTGGCTTTTGCTATGGTTGGGCTTGATGTTGTGCTTTATGTTTTTTCAGATATTAGCACAAGTAAAACTAATTTCGTAAATTCTTCAAAAGTTTCAAAGGCTAAGCATTTTGAATTAAATGACATCTATAAAAAAGATCTTATTTTTGTTGGGAGTAGTAGAACATTTTATCACATTTCAACAAATATTTTTAAAAATGCTAATGTAAAAATTTACAATTTTGGAGTTTCTGGAAACTTTATTAGCGATTATCCATTTATTACAAATGCTATTAAAAAAAATGGTGTAAAGGAGGTTGTTTTTAGCATAAGAGTTAGTGACCTTTTTGTGGATTATTATTTAAGTGGTTTTAAAATTTATACTGTTGATGAACTTATGGCAAATTATGGTACAAATAAAATAATATTTTTAAAGACATTACCAGATTATTTTTCAAGTTTGCATCTATTCTTAAGATATTCTGAAGCTATTTATAATAGATTGGCCTCATTCTATGAAAAATTTATACCAAAAACTAAAACCGTAACAGATAATTTTAATACAGGAAATTCTTTTGATATTGCAATAAATAATGATTGTGTTTCAAATGATATCCGTGAATTAGACTCAAAATTTACCATAAACAAAAAGCTTATTGTTGCAAAGTGTACAAATGGCGATAGTATACTTTTTGCAAATGCATTGCCGAGAGAGAACTATGGCAAGGTACTTGACCTAAAAGAGCTAAATTTAAACACATTAAAATACATGCAAAATTATATAATAGATCCATTGGCTAAAAGTGGTGTGAAAGTAGTTATTGTATTTGAGCCAATATTTGATGGAACAAGACTTCAATATAATATAAATGAAATAACATCAGCTATCAAAAATGCCAAAATTATTGATCTTACAAATTTAAAATTTAGTGATGAAGAATTATCTGACTGGGAGCATTTAAACTATCTTGGTAGAAAAAGATATAGCGAGTTTTTGGTTAAACTCTATCTTGATGGTAAACTTTGAGTTCTTACTTCAATCCAAAAACTTTTATGTTAAAGGTTGTGTGGATCTTGTCGTTTTCGCCTTTCATGACGATAGGAAATTCTGCTTTTATGATGCTATCGTAGCTACTAAGCGCATCTAAAAAGTCATAAAATTTTTGTGGGGTTTTTAGTGAGCTAGTGACATTTAGGCGGTATCTAAAGAACTTCTCAGTTGCGTTATTCTCGCCTTCTTCTATCTTGCTAAGGCTCACTTCGCTAAAAAATTGCGATGCGAAATTTATAAATTTATCCTTATCAAAAGCTGTATCATAGGCCAAGATGATAGCGCCATCTTTTTGTCTTGTCGCCTCAAGTGCCTTAAATTTAGCTTCAAATTCATTTTTTACCTTCGTGTATGATGAGGTTTGCGAGTAGTTTTGTCTTGAGAGGCTTTTAAATTCTTTTATATTTGGCACGATAAAGCCAAATATCATAATGAAGCAAACTATGATAAAAGCAAATATAAAAAGTAAAAGCTTTACTGGGTCGATTTTTTCTAAGCTCGTATCTTTTTTACTCATTATATCCCTCAGAATTATCAATCTTATTTGTGCTTATAAAGCCGTACCAGCCGTTTTTGCTCTGATAAAAGCTAGTGTTTGACGTGGTGAAAATCGACCTTAGCGGCGAGGCTAAAAGCTGGTTAAAGACATCCTTTGTTGGCGTTATGCCGCGGATGATGAGTGAGTTTTTATCCATAAAGACCTCTTCAAGCGTGATGCTATCAGGCACAAGGTCAAAAAGGTTGTGCAAGCTTTGCTTTAGGATAGAATTTGACGTAAAGATGTCGTTTGCAGAGTCTATCTGCACGGCAAGTTTGGCTGAAATTTCATCCGTAGTGACTATCTTTTGGCTAAGCTCTTTTTGCTCGTTTGCTAGAAATTCTATATTTTTCTTGGTTGAGTAGTTTTTATAAACGATGAAGAAATTTGCCACTAAAAGCACCACAAAAACAAAGCCTATGAGGCTTAGCCAGAGCTTACTAAAGATAGATAGAAGTGGTCTTGGTTCTGGAGTGATGAAGCTAAATTTCATAGTGTTATCTCTTCTTGCATGATCTCATTCATGATGTGATTTGTGTTGATCGGATAGCTTGATGTCTCCACAAATAGCTCTGATTGCAGGTATTGTAAAAAGGTCGCACTCGTTTTTGTGTTTTCAAAAACGATGATCTGCTCGATAAAATCGCCGCCGTAGATTGGATTTTCATAAAATTCTTTCATAGCCTTTGCGATGTAGTCAAACATCTTCATATCGCGCCCAAAGATCGCTACTGACTTCTCGACATTGGTCGAAGCTGGCATGTTTAGCTCGTAGTTTAGATCTTCAAATTCTTTTGGTTTATCATCGCTTAAGAAATCATCCAAACTCTTAAAATCATCAAGCGCAGTTGCGCCATCTTCTTCTTTGACTATAAGGTTGTCGATGTCTGTTATATCCTCTTCTTTTAGGCTTTCGATCTCTTCGTTGCCCTCTTCAGCGTCGCTCATGTTTAAAAACGTCGAGAGCTTCATCTGCTTGTCTTTAAATATCGCAAGTGCAAAAGAGTGCGAGTGGATGTAGAGATATAGCGTGGTTTTTGGCGAAATTCCACGCTTTAAAAGCTCGTGAAAGAGCAGGGCGATAGGCGAGTAGATAAGATCGACGCTACCTTGCCCAAAGAGGTTTTTATATCTTCTTATAGCATTTAAATTTGCATATATGCTCCAGCTATCTTGCATCACAAGGCTGGTTAAATTTTGCGTGTTGATGTTAAATTTCTTGTACTCGTCAAAGCTAGCAGTAGGCAGCGCACCTTGTGAGTCGTCGTTAAAAAAGAGCGAAACATAGACGCCAAAATATGCCTTTTCTTGCTCCTCTATGTATTTTAAAACTTTTTCATCGACACTATCGATGCTTATGTCTGTAAATTTAGCATTTATGGTTTTTATAAGCTTGCCATTTCTAAAGACCTGACCGTAAAAAACGCACTCATTGCCCTCGATCACGGCGCTTAAGAAAAGGTTTGAAAAAAGCTTTTTGATGCTAAAAGACATAACTCTCCTAAATTTAGTGCATTATTTTTGGTATGTTAGCTAAAAAGGGATTAAATAAGTTTAAAACAGCTCGTTTTTTAGTTTTGCAAAAGCCTCTTTCATATTCAGAGCTTCGCTTTTTAGCTCATCATCAAGCAGTGCAGAATTCTTTAAGCTTTCAAAATCCTCTATCATCACATCACACATCATTTTGATGCGCTCATTATCAGCCTTACTGACGCCGTTTTGGCTCATTTTTTTGATGCGCTCAAGATACTCTTTGCCGTTTTTTATGTATGAGCTAAATTTCATAGCTGCCTTGCTTTGATTAAGCGTGGTGGCGGCCATCTTATTGTAAGCATCAAGATCAAGGGCTTTTTGGCTTAAATTTATAGCCTTTTCATACTCTTTGCTCTCGTAGTAAAATTTCGCTTCAAGAGCGAGCTTGTAGGAGTTGTCGCTGTAAAAAAAGAGCCCAAAGAAAGCTACTATAAAAATGGCTATAAAGATAGAAATTTTATTTTTCATAAATTTCGTCCAAAATTTCTCTTATCTCATCACTTATTTGCGGATTTTTATTAGCATATTTTTTCCACCAAATTTTTAAATTTGACCTAAAGTCCTCTTTGTTTTGTAGCACGCTCTTGCCGCCGTCATTTTGCGAGGCTTGCCAGAGCTCGTTTTGTATCTTTTCTTTTGCCACTTTTTGTTCTAAATTTGCCACTCTAAAAGGGGCTGAGAGGCTAAAATTTATAGTTGAAAATGGCTTTGGAAGTATCATCTTATCCCAGCTTTTAAACTCCCAAAACGAGTTTGCTTCAAAATTTAGAGCATAAATTTCGCAAGACGACTTTTGCGCGATCACCGCAGCTCCGTCTGCTACGCTGTGTCTTGGTCCGCGTGGGCCATCTGGCGTGATGATGACGTCGTGGCCTTGCTTTATCTCTCTTAGGGCTTCTATTAACGCTCTTGCACCGCCTTTTGAGCTGCTACCTCTAATGGTGCCGATGCCAAAAAATTTGATTATTCTGGTGATGAGCTCGCCATCTTTGTGGTCGCTTATTATCACCTTGCCTTGTTTTCTGTTTTGACTGCTCCACCAGCGTCTGTAAGCAAAGCTCATAAAGCTAAGTCTGCCGTGCCAAAAGACGACGACGCAGCCATTTTGTGGCAAGAAATTTGGAGTGTAGCTCTTTTTGCAGGTTAGAAAAATGAGCCACATCAAAATGTAGATGAAAAAGACGCCAACATTCAGGGCGAGCTTTTCAATGGTGTTTTTAAATTTGCAGCTCGCCATACAAAACCATTCGTTTTGGGTTTGTGATCTTTACTTTTTGCGTAGTGCCAAGAAGCTCTTCGCTGCCATCAACTTGAACTAAAAAGTTGTTAAAACTTCGCCCAGCAACGCCGCCATTTGCCCTTAGCTCTTCAAAATATACATCAAAAATTTTATCTTTTTGCGCCGCCACGATCTCGTCTAAAATTTCGCTGTGGCGATTTTGAAGGCGAGTTAGCCTTTCTGAGGCGGTCTTGTCGTCTATTTGATTTGTAAAAGTAGCTGCCTTTGTAAGCGGACGAGGCGAATACTTAAAGCTAAAAATTTGTTCAAATCTAACTTGCTCAAGCACGTCCATCGTATCTTCAAATTCACTCTCGCTCTCGCCTGGAAATGCGACGATGATATCAGTTGAGATGCTCACATCTGGGCACATCTTTCTAAGTCTTAGCGCGCGGTCTAAAAACCACTCTTTTGTGTATCCGCGCTTCATTTCACGCAAAACTTTGGTGTTTCCGCTTTGAAGTGGCATGTGCATAGATTTGCAAATTTTTGGGTTATTTGTGAAAATTTCAAGAAATTTATCATCCATATGAAGTGGGTGTGGGCTTGTAAATCTTATCCTCTCAACGCCCTCTATCTCACTTATCTTTACTAGCAGGTCGCTAAAATCGATATTTTCTTGCACGCCTGAAAATCTTTTGCCGTAGTTATTGACATTTTGTCCTAGTAAAAATATCTCTTTTGCGCCGCTTTTTGCGGCCTTTTCTACCTCTTTTAAGATGAGGCTTGAGGGGATGGAAATTTCATCGCCTCTGGTGTGTGGGACGATGCAGTAGGTGCATTTTTTATCGCAGCCGATCGAGATGTTGATATGGCTTTTGTATGGCGAGCCTCTAAATTCGCCAAATGCATATTCGCTCTCGTCGTGGTTGATGTCGGTTGAGATAAATTTAGGCGTATTTACCGCCTTTGTGATCTTGCTAACATTTCTTGCGCCAAGGACAAAATCAACATAAGGTGCGCGCTTAAAAATTTCACTACCCAAATGGCTTGCAGTGCAGCCGCAAACGCCTATTTTAGCGCCTCTTTTTTTGGCTTTTTCAAAGGCTCCGACCTCGCTAAAGAGCTTATGAACTGGCTTTTCACGAACCGAGCAGGTATTTATAAGGATTAAATCAGCTTCTTCGATGTTTTGTGTTAAGGAGTAGTCTTCTTTTTGTGAGAGCTCGGCTATGATATGCTCGCTGTCACGAACATTCATAGCACAACCTAGAGTTTGGATAAAGAGTTTTTTACTCATTAAAGTATATGCACTTCATACATATAATCGCTATCATCAAGCCCGTATTTCACGGTTCTGTGATAAACGCTTAGCCCTTTTTCTTCAAAGTGCTCGACTAAGGCGATTAGTTGTTTGTGCGTGTTTTCTTTATCAAAATAGAAAATTTTCTGACCCTCTTTTTCGACAGCTGCCTCTATCTTTTCTAGTGAAATCGTTTTTGGTTTTGCGTCTAATTCGGCTCTTGCAAGTTTTAGCTCCATTTTTAATCCTTTCAAAATCTTAAATTTTAATCGGTCAATATACCCAAATCATCATAAAAAAAGGATTAAATAAAAGTTAATAACAAGCTTAATGTTATTAAAAGTATGGCTTATGTATAATTTCAAAACTTCACGAAAAATCCCCGAAATTTATCGTCACAATGGAGAAAAAATGGAAAGAATATCAGACATTATAGAGTCAATTGCAAATGAGAAAAATTTAGAGATAGAAGATGTAAAAGAGCGCGTCATAAGAGCCTTGATAAACACTGCAAAAAGGGTTTATGGCGAAAATTATGAGTATGATGTGAGCATCGATGCTAATAAAAATTTAAAGCTTTATCAAAAAATTTCAATCGTAGCAAACGACGATGAGAGGCTTGCTGAAGACAATGAGCACTTTTTAAGCTTAAAAGAGGCTAAAAAGATAGATAGTGGCGTAGAGATCGGCGATGAGCTCACTTACGAGCTAAGCCTTGATAACCTTGGCAGAACCGCAGCTCAAACGCTTCACAAGGAGCTTGAGTATCACATCCAGCGCCTAGTCGAAGAGAAAATTTTACAAAAATATAATGAGATGAGCGGTCACATGGTCTTTGGACCAGTTGTCAGAGTCGATAACGATGAAAACACATTTATCGAGATAGACGAGCTTCGTGCCATCTTACCACGTAAAAACCGCATAAAAGGCGAGAAATTTAAAGTGGGTGACGTGGTAAAAGCGGTCATTAGAAAAGTTTTTACAGATAAAAATTTAGGCATAAAGGTCGAACTTTCAAGGACTTCACCTAAATTTCTTGAAGCGCTGCTAACTTCAGAGGTGCCTGAGATAAAAGATGGCGGCATCATCATCCAAGGAAGTGCGAGGATCCCTGGCGAAAGAGCAAAAGTAGCACTCATCTCAACCACTCCAAACATCGATCCAGTTGGCGCAACTGTCGGCACAAAGGGCGTTAGGATAAATGCCGTAAGCAAAGAGCTTCATGGTGAGAGCATAGATGCGATCGAATACACCACCGAGCCAGCTATCTTGGTAGCTCGCGCTATGGCACCTGCGATCATTACATCTGTAAAGATCGAAGAAAACAAGGCGATCGTGACACTTGCGAGCGAGCAAAAGAGTAAGGCGATCGGCAAAAATGGCATAAATATCCGCCTTGCAAGCATGCTAACTGGCTATGAGATCGAGCTAAATGAGCTTGGCTCAAAAACTAGCAGCAGCGGCGAAAATGGCGAAATGGTTAAAGATCTAAAAGCACTCTTTGGTGATAACTAATGAAATTTCAAATAAGAAAAGCAACGAGAGCTGATATAGACATGATCTGTGAGCTTGTAAGAGAGCTTGCGAGCTATGAAAAGATGAGTGATCAAGTCACTTTTACAAATGAAATTTTTGCAGACTCCATCTTTAATAAAAATCACGCAAAAGCCCTTATCTGCGAGAGTGAGGGCAGGGCTGTTGGCTATGCTATCTATTTTTACACATTTTCTACATTTTTGGGGCTTGGCGGGATGTACCTTGAGGACATCTACGTCAAAAAAGAGTTTAGAAATCAAGGCATCGGCAAGGCGTTTTTTAAATTTCTAGCTCAAATTTGCAAGGATGAAAATTTAAAAAGGCTTGAGTGGTGCTGCCTAAACTGGAACGAGCCAAGTATCAAATTTTATGAAAGCATGGGCGCTAAAAATCAATCTCTTGAGTGGAGAACCTACCGCTTAGACGGCGAAAATTTAGAAAAACTGGTAAATTTATAGTTTCTAGTAAAAGCTCAAATTTGCTTTGAAATTTGAGCTTGCGAATTATTAAAATTTATATGTATATCCCATATAAAGACCAACGTTTGTCTCTTTTGTTTTTGCATTATCATATTTTGCTATAGAGCAATATTTTGTTCTATCAGCTTTTAAACTAAACTCAACTGCATTGTTTTCATTGATAGAGTACTCAGCACCAACTTTTGCACCTAGTATCCAGCCAGTTGCGTTGCCTTTTTCAGAGCCATCATGTGTGTCAAATACATCCATTTTAAGTTTTGAAAAACCAGTGTAGCCACCAAGAACTAGTTTAAGATCTTTTGCTACGCTTGGAGTGTAGTCAGCGCCAACTATAAATTTATGAGTTTTCCATTTTACTACTGTGCCATCTTCGTCACCAAGTGACTTTTTGGCTTGAAAGTCATATATGTAAGCTCCATAAACTCTAGCTACGTCAAAGTCATAACCAGCTTTTATGCCAAGACCGGGTTGTGCTTTTTTGACTTTTGATGTGCCACTCTATCGCTATTTGCTTTTAATTTTGAACTAAAAGAGTAATCTCCTTCAACTCCCACAAACGCTCCTTGCGCTAGAGCAGCGGCACTAGCTAGGCTTAAACCTAAAGCAACCTTTAAAACTACATTTTTCATTTTTACTCCTTATTTAAAAAATGTTACGCGGCTATTTTAAATTTTCTTATATTAAATAAAGTTTAAATATTCAATGAAATTAATAAAAAACATAAAATAATTCAATTGTTTTCTTATCAGAATAAAATTTATAAAATCACTCGAAAAAAGGAGTGTAAAGTGGGTAAGATGACAAAACGTGATATGGCTTATCATTTAGACGTTGATGTCGCAACGCTTTACAACTGGCGAAAACACAAGCCAAACCTTTATCGTATCGTGATGCTTGGATTTAAATTTGACGAGCTTATCGAGCAGAGCAAAAAGACTTGCAACGAGCTTTGCGAATATGAAAATTTAATCAATCAAGATATAGAAAAATTTAGTAAATAATCGTTTAAAAATCGTAATCTCTTTTATAATCAAAAGTGTTAGAAAATTCAAAATTTCTAAGATATTTTTGGCTAGAAAAGCTAGAGTTTATATTTTAAGTGAAAATTTGAGCTCAAAGCAAGCGCTTCAAGCTCAGTTAAATTTACTCGTTTAGGATAGAGAGAAGCTCTTTGTTATCTTTTGTTTTTAGCATCTTTGCGTATAAGAATTTAAGCGCTTCGACATCGTCCATTGTCGCGATCGCAGAGCGGATAGCCCAAATTTTTTGAAGCTCATCAGGCTTTTGAAGTAGCTCTTCTTTTCTGGTGCCTGATTTTAGCACGTTGATGGCTGGGTAAATTCTGCGGTCTGAGATGTTGCGGTCAAGCACGATCTCGCTGTTTCCAGTGCCTTTAAACTCTTCAAATATCACTTCGTCCATACGTGAGCCAGTGTCGATTAGCGCGGTTGCGATGATGGTTAGTGAGCCGCCGTGCTCGATGTTTCTAGCTGCGCCAAAGAAGCGTTTTGGCTTGTGAAGTGCATTTGCATCCACGCCGCCTGTTAGCACCTTGCCACTTGGCGGGGTCACTGTGTTGTAGGCGCGTGCTAGACGGGTTATGCTATCAAGCAAGATGATAACGTCTTTGCCCATCTCAACTAGACGTTTTGCCTTTTCGATGACTAGCTCTGCTACACGGACGTGGTTAAGCGCTGGCAGGTCAAATGTCGAACTAAATACCTCGCCTTTTACGCAGCGTTGCATATCGGTAACTTCTTCTGGTCTCTCATCTACCAAAAGCACCATGAGCTGAGCTTCTGGGTGATTTTTAGCGATGCCATGAGCTAGCTCTTTCATAAGCTCAGTTTTACCGCTTCTTGGAGGTGCGACGATGAGGCCACGCTGACCCTTGCCAATAGGCGTGAAAAGATCAAGCACACGACCCGTTAGCTTCATCGGATCATACTCTAAATTTAGCTTTTCAGTTGGGAAAAGTGGGGTTAGGTTGTCAAAGAGTGGTCTCTCTTTTGCGTCTGCTAGAGGCATATAATTTACCGCTTCGATCTTTAAAAGGGCGTAGTATTTTTCCTGATCTTTTGGCTCTCTTACTTGGCCGGTGATGATGTCGCCCACACGAAGTGCAAATTTGCGGATCTGAGAGTTTGAAACATAAGCGTCGTTTGAGCTGTCACTTAAATTTGCATCAACAGCCCTTAAAAAGCCGTAGCCCTCGTTTGTGATCTCTAAAATTCCAGTAAATAGTATAAAGCCGCCTTGTTTTGTCTGGGTTTTTAGTATCTCAAATATCAAATCCTGTCTGCGAAATTCGCGTGGATTTTCGACGCCAACGCCATTTGCGATCTGCACTAGCTCGTCTAAGCTAAGCGTTCTTAGCTCTTCGATCTTGTGTCCGTCGACTGGTACGTGGGTTCTTGATGCTTGATGTTTTTTTGTAGTTTTTGTGTTTTGAGCAGCACTTTGCTCGGTTTGGTTGTTATTTTCCATTTTTCCTCTTTAAATTCGGGGATAAGATTGCAGAATTCTGGGCTTCAAAAGTTTTTGAAAGTTTTGGCATTTTATAAAAATAAAACTTTGTTGTCAAGAAATGCCACAACCAAAGTCGCTAAAATAGGCAAATTTGCAGGCAAAATGACCTGCAAATTTAAATTTAGTGTTCGCTCTTTAGTCCAGCACCGCACATCGAGATGATGCTTCTGCCCTCTATCTTGTGTGATTTTACGTAGCTTGCGTATGCCGCGTAGATCGCTGCTGTGGTGTGCTCGACGTAAAAGCCGCGGCTTGCTAGGAAATTTCTAGCTGGCTCAATATCCTCTTCTTTTATCGTTATCACCTCGCGCTCGCCTGCGTAACGGCTAGCTAATATCTCAGCGCCACGAGCAGGTTTTGCGATCGCTATGCCCTCAGCCAAAGTTGGCTCTGGCTTGATCGCACGTGGTTCGCCTGTTGCCCATAAAAATGGCGCACACTTTTCACTTTGAACGATGAAAATTTTAGGTAGTTCTTTTATCGCTCCAGCCTCATATAGCTCATTTAGCGCGATCTCGCAGCCAAGTAGCAAGGTGCCGTTGCCAACCGGTAAAAAGAGATTTTCAGGAACAAAGCCAAGCTGCTCGTAAATTTCGTATATATACGTTTTAGTGCCTTGGTAAAAAAGCGGGTTAAATACGTGGTTTGCGTAAAATATGCCCTCATCTTTTGCCCTTTTTCTGCAAGCATCTGCCGTCTCGTCTCGCGTGCCGTCAAAGACAACCGCCTTTGCGCCGTAGTACTCAAGCATCTTTATCTTTTTCTCGCTCGTGCCTTTTGGGACGTAAATTTCACACTCTATGCCAGCTCTAGCAGCATATGCAGCGACCGAGTTTCCAGCGTTTCCGCTGCTATCTTGCAAGATCTTTTTGATACCATGAGTTTTACAAAACCAAATAAGCATCACCGCACCCCTATCTTTAAACGAAAGCGTTGGCATCGCATAATCCACTTTAAGGTAGAGCGAGGCATCAAATTTCACGCTCTTTGTTAGCCCCTCGCCAAGGCTGATATCGCGCCAGAGCTCGTTTTTGATAGGGAAAAACTCTTTGTATCTAAATAGACTAAACTCGCGCTGGTCGATCAAATTTAGATCAAATTTGGCCGGCTTAAACTCCAGATCATATAGCCCACCGCACTCGCACGCAAATATAGGCGTCTCAAAACTAACGCTCTTGCCGCATTTTGAGCAGATAAATTTAGGCATTTTTGCTCCTTTTAAATTTTTCTATCAAGTATCGCTGTGGCTTCGATCTCTAGCAGGCAGCCAAAGTGAAGTTTGTTTGTCGGCACTACGACGCGAGCTGGCTTATGATCACCAAAAAATAGCGCATACTCGTCATCTATCTCGTCCCAAAAGTCGATATCTGGCGTATAGATGCGGCACATTAAGATGTCGTTTCTTGTCGCATTTGCCAGCTTTAGCACGTTATCAAGGTTTTTTAAAGCCTGCCTTGTTTGCGCTTTTAGCCCCTCTGGGATCTGCCTGGTCTCTGGGTCCATACTAAGCTGTCCTGAGATGTAGAGGATGCCGTTGTGCTCGGTAGCTAAAGAGTAGTGAGCCTTTTTCTTTTTTGAAATTTCGGTCTCGTAAATTTTCATATTTTCTCCTTAAAAATTTAAAGGATTATAGATAAAAAATTATTATTACCACTTAAATTTCACAAATTTTCATAAAAAATTATATTTTTCTTATCGAAAATTTAAAAATATTTTGGCTAAACTTAAACAAAAACAAAAGGCGCCTTATGCATCCTATATTAAAGGCATTTATCCCAACGGCAAATCTCATACAAAAAAGCTCACCATTTGCCTGCGAAGTCGTGCTGCACGACCTTTCACACCCGCAGCGCTCAGTCGTCTACGTAGCTGGCGACGTCACTGGCAGAAAGGTCGGACAAAGCTTTGACCACCTTGTAAGCGAGGTCTTAAATAGCAAAAATTTCAAAGACGACTACGTGGCAAACTACTTTTTTACAAAGGACGAAAAGCTGGTAAAGTCTTCAACTGCATTTATCAGAGACGAGCACGGCGAGATCATCGGGGCGATATGCGTAAATGTCGATGCGAGCGTGGCAAAGCGCCTTTTTGAAATGGCTGGGAATTTCTTAAAGACGAGTGAAAATGAGCCAAAGAGCGAGCAAAACGACGATGTGATGCAGATCGTCTTAAATTTGATCGATAAGATCATCGCCAAAAACGAGGGCAAAAAGCTCAAAAAGGAGCAAAAGCTAGAGCTCGTGGGCTTTATGAACGAAAAGGGCATTTTTAACATAAAGGGTGCTATCGAGGTTGTGGCAGCCAAGCTAAACGTCTCAAAGATCACGATATATGGCTATTTAGACCAGCTTAAAAAGAAGCGTCCGTGAAGTGTAGGTGCGCTCACTGCAAGCAAAGCTTTGACGAAAGTGCGATGATAGAGGCTAAAGGCGGGCTTAAGTTTTGTTGCGTCGGCTGCAAAGGCGTCTATGAAATTTTAAATGAAAGTGGCCTTGGCGAGTTTTATGAGCGACTTGGCAAAAACACGCTAAATCCTGCAAGTAGCGGCGCAAATGTCAAAAATTTAGCGGCAAATTTTAGCGAGCTGGTGACAAAAGAGGGCGAGTTTTCTAAAATTTCGCTTCTAATTGACGGCATCACCTGCTCGGCGTGCATCTGGCTGCTTGAAAAGGCGCTTTTTAGCCTGCCTGGCATCTTGGAGGTAAATATCAACTCGCTTAGTCAAAAGGCGGTTATCGTTTTTGACGAGCAAGAGCTTTTGGTGGAGCAAATAATCGAGAAAATTTACGCCGTTGGCTACACTCCAAAGGCCTACGCAGCGAGCCAAAAGGAGAACGAGCTAGTCAAAAAAAGGCGAAATTTCTACGCAAAAGCGCTTGTTGGCGTCTTTGCCACGATGAATATCATGTGGCTGGCTATCGCGCAGTATGGCGGCTACTTTAGCGGTATCAGAAGCGACGTGAAGGATCTACTAAGCTTTGCGCAGTTTGTACTGGCAACGCCTGTGCTTTTCTACACTGGTAGCGAGTTTTTTAAGGGGGCAAAAATCGCCATTAAAAACGCCTCGCCAAATATGGACCTGCTCGTTATCACGGGGGCTAGCATAACATACATCTACTCGATCTTTGCGATGCTTACGAGAAGCGGCGAGAGCTATTTTGACTCGGTCGCGATGATCATAACCTTTGTTTTTATCGGTAAATTTTTAGAAATTTTAGGCAAGAAAAAGGCGCTTGAGACCTCAAATTTCTTAAGCGATATGCTGCTTGCAAAGGTGTGCGTTTTAGAGGACGGCAAGGACGTTTTAAAAGAGCCACAAGATGTAAATTTAGGCGAAAAGATCGTGCTAAGATCAGGCGAGAGAGCGCTGCTTGATGGCGTGGTGCTTAGCGGCGAAGCAAGCGTGGATAGCTCAAGCTTAACAGGCGAAAGCTTGCCACTTTTACTAAGCTGTGGGGGCGAGGTAAAAAGCGGTGTTGTTTGCCTAAATGGGCAGATCGTCTATGAGGCAGGGCAAATTTTTAAAAACTCATATCTTAATAAGCTTATAAATTTACTTCAAAACGCAGAGCTAAAAAAGCCAAATATCGAGCTTGCAGTCAATAAAATCGCCTCGAAATTCTCTCTTGGCGTGCTAACTCTGGCATTTTTTACATTTTGGTTTTGGTATTTTAAATTTAGCTTTTCAGAAGCGGTAGTCACAGCTGTGAGCGTCATCGTGATTGCTTGCCCTTGTGCGCTTGCCCTTGCCACACCAGTTAGCAGCGTTTGCGCTCTTGGGGTTGCCTTTAAAAACAAGGTGCTTTTTAAAGAGGCTAAATTTTTTGAAAGCCTTGCAAAGTGCGACGTGGCGGTATTTGACAAGACTGGGACGCTGACAAAGGCTAAATTTGAAGTTGGCGAGTTTTTTGTAAAAGAGGGCGTGAGTATTGATAAAATTTACTCGCTTTGCCTCATCTCAAACCACCAAATAAGCGTGGCGGTAGCTGAGTTTTTAAAGCAAAAAGGTGCAAAAAAAGTCGAGCTTGAAAATGCAAATTTAAGCGTGGCAAAGGGAGTTAGCGCTGATATTATGGGTGAGCGTTTTGTGGCTGGAAGTAGGCGCTTTTTGGCTGAAAATGGGGTGAAATTTGATGAGAGCGAAGAAAATGTGAGCTTTTTTGTGGGCAAGCAGAGCGAGCTGGTGGCTAAATTTTACCTAAAAGATAGCGTAAAGCCCGAAGCAAAGGCTTTGATGGACGAGCTAAAGAGTGCTGGCATGAAGGTGTGTATCCTAAGTGGCGATGTGCAAAATGTAGTAAAAAACGTGGCAGATGAGCTTGGTGTGAGCGAGTTTGGAGCAGGGATGCTGCCTGATGAAAAGGCTAAATTTATAGCTGGTCTCAAACATCAAGGCAAAAAGGTGCTGATGGTAGGGGATGGCATAAACGACGCAGCCGCGCTTAGCCTCGCTCACGTGGCTATTTGCATGGGAAGTGGCGCTGCGGTGAGCTTAGAGAAAAGCGACGTGGTGCTACTTGATGATAGCCTTCAAAGCCTTGCAAAAGCGGTGAAAATTTCAAAATTTACCTACAAAACTATAAAGCAAAATTTACTCTTTTGCCTGCTTTATAACGCCCTTAGCCTGCCATTTGCCGTGTGTGGCTACGTCATGCCGCTATTTGCCGCGCTTTTTATGTCGGCAAGCTCGCTAAGCGTCATATTAAACTCGCTTTTTATAGTTAGAAAATTTAAGGACAAATAGTGGATACAACGACTCTTGCGATGCTTGTTTTTATCTCGGTTTTGATGGGGGCGGCCCTGCTTTTTGGCGTGCTTTGGGGGATAAAAAATAGGCAGTTTGAAGACTACCGCAAATTTTTAGACGGAGCAAATTTAGATGGCGAAGACGCGCTAAATGAAGCCTACGCACTCGAACTTCGCAAAAAAGAGGCGCTAAAAAAGAGGCTAGAAGCTAGCAAAAAGGAGCATGAAAGCAAGGGCGAGCATGATGAGGCCGACAAAAAACTCTAAAATTTTCCAAGAGATGGGTCTTGCAAAAATGGGCGCTAAAAACCTAGCTAGGTAGCCAAGCGTGAAGAAAAAACAAAACGAGGCAAGACTAGCTCCCACTCCAAATATCAAATTTTCATCTTTAAATTTAGTAGAAACCGAGCCTATTAGGATCATCGTGTCAAGATAGACGTGAGGATTTAGCCAGGTAAAAGCGAGCGTTAAAAGGATGTTTTTCTTTAAATTCAATCTGGCATAATCGCTGCTGGTATCCATGCTAAGGTCCTTAAAAAAGCATGAGTGAAAGCTCTTTAGCGCGTAAAAAAGTAAAAATAAAAAGCCACCATATAGGGCGATTTGCTTGATGATAGAAAAATTTTGCACGAGGCTACCAAGCCCAAAAATTCCTGCAAAGATCAAGACAGCATCGCTAATAGCGCAAATAAGGCAGATGATAAAGATATCTTCTCTTTTGATGCCCTGTTTTAGCACAAATGCATTTTGCGCGCCAATGGCTAAAATGAGCGATAAAGAGGTGAAAAATCCAGATATAAATGCTTGCAAATTTATCCTTCTCGCTAAATTTTGGCTTAAATTTAGCGAAATTTAACTTTATCATAACCATAAATTTATGCCTTTTTTTATAAAATAAGCAAATTAAAATTGCAAAAAGGAAAGCAGTTGCAAGCACTAGCCCTAAAATATCGACCAAAAAATTTTGATGAGCTCATCGGACAAGAAGCCGTAAGCAAGAGCCTAACCCACGCACTTGACGAAAACAGAGTGAGCCATGCTTATTTGTTTTCAGGCCTTAGGGGAAGCGGCAAGACATCGAGTGCTAGGATATTTGCAAAGGCTTTGGTCTGCGAGAAAGGGCCAACTTCTAGGCCTTGCGAGGTCTGCGCGCAGTGCGTGATGGCAAACGAGTCGCGCCACATGGACATCATCGAGATGGACGCAGCCAGCCACAGAAAGATCGACGATATAAGGGAGCTCATCGAGCAGACAAAATACGCTCCTACGGCTGCTAGATATAAAATTTTCATCATCGACGAAGTGCATATGCTAACAAAAGAGGCGTTTAATGCCCTTCTTAAAACGCTTGAAGAGCCGCCAAGCTACGTTAAATTTATACTAGCAACCACCGACCCTTTGAAACTGCCAACGACGGTGCTTTCAAGGACGCAACATTTTAGATTTAAGCAAATAAGCAGATATGAGATCGTAAAACACCTTGAATTTATCCTTAGTAAAGAGGGCGTGAACTACGAGAGGGAGGCGCTTGAGATACTAGCTAGAAGTGGCGGCGGCTCGCTAAGAGATACGCTGACGTTGCTTGATCAAGCTATCATTTATAGCGCTGGCAATATCACAAAATCAAGCGTGGCAGCGATGCTTGGACTTCTTGATCCAAGTAGGATCGAGCAGATCATCGAACACGTCGCAAATGCTGATAAAAACGCCATTAGAGTGCTTGTGACCGAGCTTGAGACCTATGAGCCAGAGATGATCATAGATGAAATTTTGGCAAATTTAAAGCAGAGATTTTTAGATAACGACCCAAAATTTTCACTTCTTATATATGAGAGATTTTTTAGGATTTTGGCGCAGGCAAAGTCGATGCTAAGCGTATCAAGCGACAATGGCTTTGTGCTGATGCTTATGCTTTTTATGATGATAGAGGCGCTAAATCTGCAAGATATCGATGAAGCGATAAAGCTTGCTAAGAACGAGCCTAGCGTGGCTGTGATCGAGCCAAAAACTGGCGTGAGCGAGCAAATTTTAGCCATAAAAGAGGCGCCAAAGTCGCCATACGAGCAGTTTGTGGCAAAAATTTATGATAGAAGCTTTGAGCTTGGAGAAATTTTTAAAAATCACATAAGTTTTAGCTTTTTAAATGAAAATGAGCTTGGGCTAATCGTAAATGCAACTGGCGATGAGCTGGCATTTTTCAAAAAAAGCTGGGGCGTAATGCATGAAATTTTACATACAATTTTTGGTAAAAAAATAAAGATCGTAAATGCTAAGACGCAAATTTCTGCTCCAAAGCCAGAGCCTCAAACTCCGCCACAAGAGCCACATGATAAATATAGCTACCTTGACGAGGAGATCGCTAAGATAAAAGCTAGGCAGCAAAATGAGCAAAAAGATGAGCCATCAAGCGAGCCTACTGCGCCTGAAACTAGGGTAAATGCGCTATCTCAGCCGCAAAATGACTTTGCAAAAGAGCTGATGTCGCTAAGCCAGAGCAAAAGCCCAGAGGAGCTTAAAAAGCAAAGAGAAGAGGGCGTGATAAAAGAGGCAAATAGGCTTTTTGGACAGCCTGAAGTGCAAAATAGCTAGGGATTTGGCTTTTTTGTAAATTTTTAAATAAAAGTGGTCAAATTTAGCTTTTAATAAATTTATCTACTGCTATCCTGCTAAATAAAATCTCAAATTTATATTGCAAATTTAAAAGAGCTAGGGCTTATTAAATTTGAACTTTTAATGATGCAGATAAATTTAAAACTCTGGCAAATTTGCCCCTTGTTTGCAAAATCAAATTTAGTTCAAAATTTAAGCGCCATATTAAATTTGAAGTTTCAAATTTATCTGCTATGACTATTTTTATATATAAGCTTTAAATTTCTAAATTTGCATGAGTTGGGCTTATTAAATTTAAAATTTATTCTTGTGCGTAAAGCCAAATTTAGCTCAAAATTTAACTATATAGATTTTATATTTTTAAATTTCAAATTTATCTGTTATGGTTAAAAAATTTCTAAGCGATAGAGCTTATTGGATTTAGATCAAAATTTAACAACTACAGGATTTTTATACTTTAAATTTGATCAAAAAAAAGTTTCCAAGCCCAAAATGAGCTTGGAAGTGCGTTTTAGCAAGAGAAGCAAGTCTTAAACTCGTAAGCGGTTGGACGTGCTTCGTAAGGCCAAACCTGAGTTTCAAATTTCATGTGCTGATAAGTGTCGATGAAAAGATCGCTCATTATAGGTTTTAGGTATTCGTTATCGCGGATAAGTGCTTCAAGGCTGCCACGAAGCGTGTGTGGGAGCTGCTCGATGCCGCGCTCTCTGATCTCATCAAGATGGAGTTTAAATAAATTCTCATCCATCGGACCAACTGGCTCGTATTTGTGTTTTACGCCGTCAAGGCCCGCCATTAGCATCGCTGAGAAAGCTAGATAAGGGTTTGCCGTGCTATCTGGAAATCTCATCTCAGCCCTAACTGACTTCTCGCCAGCGCCGTAAGGTATGCGGATGCTCGCTGAGCGGTTTTGGCTCGAGTAGGTGAGGATAGATGGTGCTTCAAAGCCCGGGATTAGGCGTTTGTAGCTGTTTGTGCTAGGGTTTGTAAAGGCTGCGACACTTCTTGCGTGTTTTAAAACTCCGCCGATGTAGTATCTTGCAAAGTCGCTTAAATTCGCGTATCCACCCTCTTTATAAAATAAATTTTTGCCATCTTTCCAGACTGATTGATGCACGTGCATGCCGCTTCCGTTATCGCCATAAAGCGGTTTTGGCATAAATGTAACTGTCTTGCCGTTTAGGTGAGCGACCATGCGAACGACGTATTTGTAAATTTGAACGTTGTCAGCAGCCTCGACTAAGTTGCCAAATTTCACGCCGATCTCGCCTTGACCTTGAGCGACTTCGTGGTGTCCTAAAAATACTTCAAGGCCAACTTGCTCTAAAACCTGCATCATTTCAGCTCTTAGATCGACCATGCTGTCGATTGGCTGGGTCATCAAGTAGCCGCCTTTTCTGCGTGGGCGGTGACCTGTGTTGTAGCTATCTTTGAAGTCTGCAGCGTCGTTCCACTCGCCTTCTTCGCTATCTACTTGATACATCGCGCAGTTTGGGCTGTCGATGATTTTGACGTTGTCAAATACAAAAAATTCATTCTCAGGGCCAAAATATGCCTCGTCGCCAAGTCCGCTATCTTTTACATATTGCATCGCTCTTTTTGCGATCGAGCGAGGACATTTTTCATAAATTTGACCTTTGTAAATGTCGTAGATATCGCAAAAAACGACGACTGTGATATCAGAGGTAAATGGGTCCAAAAACGCAGATGTCGCTTCTGGCTTCATTATCATATCGCTCTTGTCGATAGGCTGCCAGCCGTTCATCGAGCTAGCGTCCATTGGGATGCCGTTTGTGAAATTCTCTTTTGTAACAGCTTTTATGTTGTAGCTTATGCTGTGCCAAGCGCCATTTAGATCGGTAAATCTAAAATCTACAAATTTAACTTCATTTTCTTTGCAAAAATCAAAAAAATGATCGATGTTTTGGACAAATTTTCCCATTTTTTATCTCCTTCTGGTTTTTAATTTTCGTATTGTATCACAAAATTTTATATTTAAGATTATTTTTATATTTTATTTGACCCCAAACTAAAATTTTACTAATTCTCTATCTCTGTTTTTAAATATCGCACACTTTGAATATCCCAAATTTCTAGCTATTTGCTCGCAAATTTCGCCGTTTTTGCCGATATCTTCTTTAGCATGAGCGTCTGAGCCAAAGGTGATAGTGATGTCATTTTCAGCGATTAGCTCTAGTAAATTTACGCTTGGATATTGCTCGCCGATAGGTTTTCTAAAGCCAGCTGCGTTTATCTCAACTACCAAATTTGCCTCTTTTATCGCTTTTATAGCGTTTTTGGCTAAGATCCTGACATCTTTTTTGGGTAAAAATTTAAAGAGTTTTAAAAGATCGATGTGTCCCATGATGTCAAATTTACCAAGCCTAGCCGATCTTTCTATGTGGTCAAAATACTCCTGCCAAATTTGATCCAAGTCTTTGCCCTCGTAGCCACCGATAAATTCAGGGTTATCAAAGGCCCAGCCGTTAAAAAAATGCACAGAGCCTATTAGATAATCAACCTTTCTAGCAAAAACTCGCTCATCCATAAAGCCATCTAAAAAGTCCATCTCGTAGCCAAGTAAAATTTCTATCTCACCGTTAAATTCATCTCTTAAACGTAAAATTTCGTCTTCGTAGCTTTGCATCTCCTCAAATTTCATCCTATAAGCTTCATCGTAGTTCATCGGCGCGTGATCGCTAAAGCCAAAGTATCTTGTGCCAGCTTTTATGGCGCATCTCACAAATTCTAGTGGCTCGCCAACTGCGTGGTTGCAAAGAGGTGTGTGGTTGTGAAGATCGACGGTCATTTTTAGCCTTTTAAAGTCGTTTATTTTTCAAAAATGCTACCTAAAATTTGATAAATTTAAAGATAAACGCATACTTTTTAAACTTTCTTTTTATTTAAATCCTATATAATCAAGGCAAATTTTATTAGGAGCTTTTATGACCCAAGAGGAACTTGACGCGCTTATGGCGGGCGGATTAGAGGATGATTTAGGTGATACTAAAGATGCCAGCCAAGAGGTCGCGGACGTCAAAGAGGAAACAGACGAGGTAGCAGAAGTTGCAGAGGCAATGAGTGCTAAAGCAGATGAGCCACAAGCAAAGTTAGAGAGTAGCTCAAAACAGAGCGAAAACTACAGAGTGAGCGCAGACGGCGTTTGGCCACCACCACCACCGACTGAAGACCACAAAATGGTGCACCAGCTTGACGATGTGACAAGAGATAGCGAGGAGAAAGCTACTCAGATGTTTGACAAGCTTGAGACGATAAATAACTTTTTTATGGACGCTGAGAGCGACTCAAATAGTCTAAAAGACGCGATAAACTCAAACGTTGAGCTATTTACGACGCTAAGTGAGAAATTTCCAAATATTGCCGCATTTAGCGAAGCTTTGGAGAAAAACAACGCACTTCTTGGCACGATCGATAATATCATCGGAAATTTACAAATGGGACAAGATGAGATCATGATGGCTATGGATATGATGCAGTATCAAGACATCCACAGACAAAAGATCGAGCGCGTTATCAACGTTATGAGAGCACTTAGCAAATATATGAATACATTGTTTGAAGGTCGTATCGATGATGATAAGCGTGTTGGTTCAGCTGTTCATATCGCTGGTGATACAACGACTGAAAACCTTGTCAGCAACGACGACATCGAAGCCTTGATAGAAAGTCTAGGTAAAAAATAGTGCTAAAAAGGCCTGAGCTTTTATCTCCAGCTGGAAATTTAACAAAACTTAAAATCGCCCTTGAATACGGAGCCGACGCTGTTTATGGCTCGGTGGCTAGCTTTTCACTAAGGACTAGATCGGCAAGGGAGTTTAACCTTGAAACATTTAAAGAGGCGATAGACTACACACACGAAAAGGGAAAGAAATTTTATGCGACCATAAATGCCTTTCCTTTTAACTCTCAGATAGAGCCGCTAAAAAGGCACTTACAAACTATCTCAGCGATGAAGCCAGATGCCTTTATCATCGCAACGCCAGGCGTAATGAGCCTAGCAAAAGAGATCGCTCCAGATATCGAGATACATCTCTCAACTCAGGCAAACGTTATGAACGTTTTGGACGCTAAAATTTATCACGACATGGGCGCAAAACGCATCGTTGTGGCGCGTGAGATGAATTTAAAAGATGTTATAAAGATAAAAGAGGAAATTCCAACCCTTGATATCGAAATTTTCGTCCATGGCTCGATGTGCTTTGCCTACTCTGGCAGGTGCCTAGTAAGCTCAGTGCAAAGCGGACGTATGTCAAACCGCGGCAGCTGTGCAAATGACTGCAGATTTAAGTATGAACTCTACGCTAAAAACGAAGAGAGCGGCGTGCTTTTCCGATTAGAAGAGGACGAAAACGGCACTCATATCATGAACTCAAAGGATCTTTGCCTCATCTCACACATCAAAGAGATCGTTGATAGCGGTGTCATTGATAGCTTTAAGATAGAGGGCCGCACAAAGAGCGAGTACTACGCAGCTTGCACAGCAAGAGCCTATAAAATGGCGATAGATGATGCCTTAAATGATAAATTTGACGCGCAAATTTATGAAAATGAGATAAATACGCTGAAAAATCGCGGTTTTACTGACGGCTACTTAGTGCATAGACCTTATGAGCGAACCGATACGCAAAACCATACGAGCAGCCTAGAAGAGGGCACTCATCAGGTAAATGCTATAAGTGAAGACGGCGAGTTTTTTAAGTGCAAGTATAAAATTTTCCCAGGCAATAGCTATGAGATCGTAGCACCTACTGGCTCGCATATAGTTGATAGTGAAAATGAAATCTCTAAGGTCTATTCGCAAGATGGCAAGAAATTTATCAAATTTAAGCAGCTCATCACCAAAAAAGGCAAGGTCATGAGCGAAATTCACAGTGGCAATGAAAATGAGATAAACCTTGGCGTTAAGCTGCCAAAATTTAGTTTTTTAAGGGAGAAAATATGAAATTTGTTTCTATTATAATGGGAAGTAAAAGCGACTATGAGATCGTTAGCGAGACGGCAAAGACTCTGGAGAAATTTGGCATAAAATATGAACTGATAATCAGCTCAGCCCACAGAAGCCCAAAAAGAACTAGCGAGTACGTCGCAAATGCCGAGAAAAAGGGCGCAAAAGTCTTCATCGCAGCTGCTGGCATGGCAGCCCACCTAGCTGGTGCAATCGCTGCAAATACAACAAAGCCAGTGATCGGTATACCAATGGCTGGCTCGGCTCTTAGCGGCGTTGATGCACTTTACTCAACTGTGCAAATGCCAAGTGGTATGCCAGTGGCAACCTTAGCTATCGGCAAGGCTGGCGCAATAAATGCAGCCTATCTTGCGGTGCAAATTTTAGCCCTTGAAGATGAGGGGCTAGCAAGTGCGCTAAAGGCCGATAGAGAGGCAAAGATAAAGGCTTTAGAGGAAGACTCTTCAAAGGTTGAAGTGATACTATAAAAGGAGAAGCGGTGCAGACCTATCTTGGAGTTGATGAATTTTGCAAACTTGTGCACTTGGAGCGCGAAGTTATCGAGGATATGATAAATCGTGGCGTTTTAAAAACCAAAGAGGAAAATGGAGAAATTTTGATAGAAGCGAGCGAGGGAACGATGAGCGTGGTGCCTAGTGTTTCGCAAAATTTATCTTTGCAGCCGCAAACCCAAGATGGTTTTACCTTTGTTGAAAAGACGATCGGCACGATACTAAATTTACACGAAAAGGTGCTTGACGCAAAAGATGAGACGCTTGAGACCTTAAGAAATGAGAATAAATTTTTAAAAGAGGCGCTCATTTCGATGCAAGAGCTCTATGACGAGGATAGAAAAACGGTCGAGACACTTACAAAACAGCTTAAAATTTCACAAGATGAAGTTGAATTTCTAAAGCGAAAATACAAGCTCATGTGGAACCAAGCGGTTGAAAATTTTAACGGACAAAAGTAGTTTATGAAGATTATAAATTTAGAAAATAGCTTTGAAATTTATGGAGTAAAAACTCGCACTAAAAATGAAGATGAAATGGACGGCAACGGCAAAATTCCAGCTTTATGGTCCAAATTTATGAGTGAATACTATGATGGCAAGAGTGAAATTTATAGTGTTTACTGTAACTACGAAAGTGATTTTAATGGACATTACGATAACTTCATCGGCACAATATCACGCCAAAAAGATAGTGAAAATTTAAATATACAAAGCGGAAAGTACGCTCTTTTTAGCTTTGCAAATGAGCCACAAAATGTTGCAAAATTTTGGGATGAAATTTGGAGATATTTTGAAAGTAGCGAGCTAGAAAGAACCTATAAAACAGACTTTGAAAAATACCTAAAAGATAAAATAGAAATTTATATATCAATAAAATAAAAGGCAAAAAATGACATTTTCACAAATAATACTAACGCTTCAAAACTATTGGCAAGAGCAAGGCTGCGTCATACTTCAGCCATACGACATGCCAGCAGGTGCGGGCACATATCACCAAGCGACATTTTTAAGAAGCCTTGGACCAAAGCCGTGGGCGACCGCATACGTAGCTCCAAGTCGCCGTCCGACTGATGGTAGATACGGCGAAAACCCAAACCGCCTTGGCGCTTACTATCAGTTTCAAGTACTTATAAAACCAAGCCCAGAAAATATCCAAGAGCTTTATCTAAAAAGCCTTGAAAGACTTGGTCTAAATTTGAAAAATCACGACATCCGCTTTGTCGAAGACAACTGGGAGAGCCCTACACTTGGCGCTTGGGGACTTGGCTGGGAGGTCTGGCTAGATGGTATGGAGGTCACGCAATTTACCTATTTTCAACAAGTTGGCGGCATCGCATGCGAGCTCATATCTGGCGAGATAACATACGGCCTTGAGCGCTTAGCTATGTATTTGCAAGATGTAAATAGCGTTTACGACATCGTTTGGGACGACTCTAATGGCAACATCGTAACATACGCTGATGTGCATAAACAAGGCGAGTATGAGTGGAGTAAATATAACTTTGAAGTGGCAAATGTTGATATGCTTTTTAACCAGTTTGAAAACGCATTTAACGAGTGCAAACGCTGCTTGGAGGCTAAAATTTCACTACCAGCTTATGACTACTGCATGCTTGCGGCTCATACATTTAACGTCCTTGACGCACGCGGAGCGATCAGCGTTACGCAAAGGCAAGACTATATTTTAAAAATTCGCGAGCTTGCAAAAGAGTGCGCGCTAACATATAAAGAGAGCTTAGAGCAAAAGTAAAATTTGATGAAAATAGCTGAAATTTATAAAATCTTAGATGAAATTTGCCCATTTGCGAGCCAAGAGTCTTGGGACAATAGTGGCCTGCAAGTTGGCTCATTTGATAGCGAATTTGAGCGAATTTATCTAAGTCTTGATCTTGATAGTGAGTTTTTGCAAAATGTCTTGCCAAACTCGCTCATCATCACCCACCATCCGCTCATTTTTAAGGGTCTAAAAAGCCTGGACTACAGCCTCTATCCAAGCTCGCTCATAAGAGAGATGATGATAAAAAATATCTCGCTCATCTCGCTTCACACAAATGCCGACCTTGCCTTTTTAAATGAAAAATTTGTGACGCAGGTTTTGGGACTTGAAATTTCAAGTAAAGAGGGCTTTTTGATCTACGCTGATGTGAAGATGAAATTTAGCGAGCTTTGTAAATTTGTAAAAGAAAAACTTGGGCTAGAAAATTTAAGAGCAGTTTATGCAAAAGATGAAATTTCTAAAATTTGCGTCTGCACTGGGAGCGGCGCAGATCTCATGCAAGATGTCAAAGCAGACGCCTTTTTAACGGGCGATCTAAAGTATCACCAAGCCCTTTATGCAAAGGAAAATGGACTAAATTTGATCGACATAAACCACTATGAAAGCGAGCGTTATTTTAGTGATTTTTTAGCAAAATATTTGCAAAATCTAAAAATTGAAGTTATAATAAGCAATTCTAAAAACCCATTTACATATTGCTAACAAAAAAAGGAAACATTATGAATAAATATTTGCAACAATTAGTTGAATTATCTGATCTTGACAAACAAATAGATGGTTTCACACCGCGCATACAAGAAGTAGAAAAAGCCTATAAAAGCATAGAAGAAGAGTGTGAAACTATAGCGGTTAATGTAGAAAGACTTGACGAAGAGGTAAATGATCTAAAATCACAAAAATCAGGCACAAACGCTCACATCGCAGAATTTAGCGCAAAGATCAAAGATGTAGCTAAAAAAAGTTCAAGCGCAAAAAGCGAAAAAGAGATAAAAGCGCTAGGTCTTGAAGAAGATATCGCAAAAGAGCAACTTGAAGCAGCAAACGAAGAGATCGCTAGACTTGAAAAACTAATAGGCAATAAAAATGCTCAAAAAGATGAGCTAAATGCCAAAAAAACAGAGCTTGAGGGAAATTTAGAAAAGATAAAAAGCGAGGTTTCATCTGAGCTTGAAAAGATCGAAAAAGAGCGCAAAGAGGTCTATGCTAAAAAAGATAAGCTTGTCGCTGCGATGAACCAAAAAATACTAGCATTTTATGAAAAGATCAGGAAATGGGCTCACAACACAGCAGTTGTGCCAGTTAAAAAACAAGCTTGTTACGGCTGCTTTATGCAGATAAATGATAAGACTTTCTCTGCAGTCGTAAAAGGCGAAGACATCGTTACTTGCCCGCATTGTGGCAGAATTTTATATAAACAAGAGCAATAACATATTTCGTGATAATAATATATTATTTTTTAGCCTCAATACTCTACTTTTTTGGGGCTATTTTTCTACTTTTATTAAGTTTCAAAAAAAAATACCATAGATCAATCCCAGCACGTTTTTTTCTCTTTAATAATCCTAAATTTAAAGATGCAGATGTGCATTTTCATGCTTGCTCATTTGGCGAGGTGCAAGCGCTTAAGCCTTTGATGCAAAAATTTAACAGTAAAGCCATAAGTGTGGTGACAAATACGGGCTTTGAAGCAGCAAGTAAAATTTGCTCTAACACGAGATTTTTGCCATTTGAAATTTTCTTGCCATTTTGGTTAAAAAAGAGCAAAATTTTAGTTATTTTTGAGGCTGAGCTTTGGCTTATGCTAGTTTTCATGGCAAAGCTAAAAGGCAGCCGCGTAATATTGATAAACGCTAGAATTTCAGATAGAAGTTATAAAAGCTACTTAAAATTTGGCTTTTTTTACAAATATCTTTTTAAATTTATAGATAAAATTTACGCCCAAAGTGAGCTTGATAAAGAGCGGTTAAAAACGCTAGGAGCAGGTGAAATAGAAGTTGTTGGCAACATAAAAGCTGCGTTTTTGCCAAGTGTGAGTAGAGTTTACGAAAAGCCAAAAGCTAGAGTGATCGTGCTAGCAAGCACACATGCGGGCGAAGAAGAGATGATTTTGGATAATTTAAATTTAAAAGAAAACGATCTATTAATCATTGCACCACGCCACCCTGAGAGATTTGCAGAGGTTGAAAAGATTGCAGGCGAGTACGCTAAAAAGCATGATTTTAGTTTTGCTAAATTTAGCCAAAGGCATAAATTTGAAGCTAAGGTAAATTTGCTTGACACTTTAGGCGAGCTTGTAAATGTCTATGCTATTAGCGATTTAGTCGTGCTTGGCGGCAGTTTTGTGCCAAATATCGGTGGGCATAATCCAATCGAGTGCGCACAATTTAACCCAGTGATAATTAGTGGCGAGTTTATATTTAACCAAAAAGCGTTATTTGGCCTAGTTGAAAACATCTACATCGCAAAGGCTAGCGAGATCGGCGGCATAATAGATAATGACGCCAAAAAGAGCAAGATCGCCGTGCAAGCAAGTGCTGATGCGATCATAGAAGATATAAGGAGCACTTTATGAGTGAAGAAAAAGCGTATAAAATTTTAGCCAAGCAAAAAAATATCTCAAACAATGAGGCAAAGGAGCTAATCGACAGCGGACTAGTCTATGCTAAGGGGCAAAAGGTGATGATCGCTCGTGCGCTAATGAGCGAAAATACTAAATTTAGCATCGAAGAGATGCCAAAGCCTAGCGTTATCTTTGAAGATGAAAATTTAATAGCTATTAACAAACCAGCTGCCATAACTAGCGAAAAAATCAGTCAAATTTATAAATTTCCACTACTTCACAGGCTCGATAAAGACACAAGCGGCGTGCTGCTTCTTGTAAAAAATGACGAATTTGCGAGCCTTGCCATAAATGAGTTTAAAAAGATGAAGGTTGAGAAAATTTACGTGGCCGCAGTTAGGGGCATCATGAGCGAGGAGGTCGTCGTAAATGAGCCGATCTTAACGATAAAAAATAAAAATGGCGCCTTCTCAAAGATCTCAAAAGATGGCAAAGAGGCGATCAGTGAAATTTCACCGCTCATGGTTGTGGGCAAAAAAACGCTTGTAAAAGTTGTCATAAAAACAGGCAGGACGCATCAGATAAGAGTGCATTTGGCTAGTTTAAATTTACCTATCGTTGGCGATGAGAAATACGGCAAAAATAGGGCAAATAGAATGTTTTTGCATGCCTATTCTATCGCTCTTTTAGACTATAAATTTAAAGCGCCGATCCCAAGAGAATTTAACTCTCTTGGATTTGAACTATCTAATAAATTTGAAATTTAAAGAGCAATAAAGAAATTATTTAGTAATATACGCCCTTTAATAACAACTTAGAAAGGTGATTAGTGTTTGAACAAATTAGCGAGTCTTTTAGATTAGCCGTTAGCAAGATACGTTTTGTAGATGACGAAAAAGCTCTAAAAAACGCACTTGACGTTCTAAAAAAAGCTCTTTTAAAAGCTGATGTTCATCACAAAGTCACTAAAGATCTACTCGCGTCTATCGAAAGCGAGCTAAAGCAAACTGGCGTTGGTCAAAAGAATTTCTTAGATGCGATCAAGTCAAATTTAACGACTATCTTAACAGCTCCTGGTAATCAAGGCTTTGTCTATGCGCCAGTTGCACCGACCATTGTTTTGATGGCTGGCTTGCAAGGTAGCGGTAAAACAACGACAACCATCAAGCTTGCAAACTATCTAAAACTAAGAAAGAAAAAAGTTTTAGTTGCAGCTTGTGACTTGCAAAGATTAGCAGCGGTTGAGCAGCTAAGACAGCTCTGCGTTGCAAATGAGATCGATCTTTTCTATATAGAAAACGAAAACAACCCTATAAAAGTAGCAAAAGAAGCACTAGAAAAAGCAAAAAGCGGCCTTTATGACGTGCTTTTAGTGGATACCGCTGGTCGTCTTGCGATCGATGAAAAGTTGATGCAAGAGATAAAAGATGTAAAAAATGCGATAAATCCACATGAAATTTTCTACGTAGCTGACGCTATGAGCGGACAAGATGCTGTAAAAACAGCTACAAGTTTTAATGAAATTTTGGGAATTTCTGGAGTTATCCTTTCTAAATTTGACTCTGACTCAAAGGGTGGCGTAGCTATTAGTATCGCAAAACAGCTAAATATCCCACTTAGATTTGTTGGTACTGGCGAGAAAGTAGCTGATATCGAGAGCTTTATACCAGACCGCATCGTAAGCCGCATAATGGGCGAGGGCGACTTAGCTACTTTGGTTGAGAAAACATCGACTATTATCGATGAAAAAGAGGCAAAACGTCTAAATCAAAAGATAAAAAAAGGTCAGTTTAACTTTAATGACTTTTTAGATCAAATGGAAAGCGTTAAAAAGCTTGGTAGTATGAAGTCTTTGATGGGGATGATACCTGGTCTTTCAAATATTGCAAATCAGATAAAAGATATAGACCTTGATAATTCAAAAGAAATTTTGCATATTAAGGCTATGATAAACTCTATGACGCAAAAAGAGCGTGAAAATCCAGACCTTTTAAACAATAGCAGAAAAAGGCGTTTAGCAGCTGGCTCTGGACTATCTCAAGTAGAGGTAAATCGCTTTTTGAAGCAGTTTGAAAATGCCTCAAAGCTTGCTAAGAAATTTTCAGGAAAGGGCGGAACAAAAGGACTCGCAAATATGCTTTCACAAGCAAATTTAAAAAGACCTGTTTGATAAAAGGGTTTAAATTTGGATATTTGTTATCTAAATTTAAGCTTTATTTAAAAACAAGAGGAGAATATAATATGGCAACAGTAGTAAGACTAACAAGAATGGGACGTAAAAAAAGACCTTTTTATCGTATAGTTGTTACAGATAGTAGAAAAAGACGCGATAGCGGTTGGATAGAGAGCATCGGTTATTACAACCCTATGGTTGAGCCAAATGTTATAAATTTCAACAAAGAGAGATTGGATTACTGGAAAAGCGTCGGTGCTAAACTTAGCGACAGAGTTGCACAAATTACAAAATAATGGTTGAAAATTTTTTATACGAATACGCCAAGCTGATAGCTGATTTTCCTGAAAAGGTGACTATTGAGCGTCAAGAGCTTGGTGAAAATTTTGTCGAGATCATTATAAGTGCTGATAAGGTTGATACTGGAAAGCTTATCGGTAAAGACGGCAAAATGATAAATGCTATAAAGACCGTTATTATTGGCTGTAAAGCCAAAGACAATACAAGTTATAGAGTAACGGTAAAAGCTATTGAATAGTGATATTGTTGAAGTCGCTACCATCGGGAGATGTGTTGGTTTAAAAGGCTACTTAAAGCTTCACAACAAGAGCGACTTCCCAGAGCAATTTAAAAAAGGCGCAACCTTTTTTGATAAAAACGATGATCAGCTCATCATAAAAGATTATAACAGACAAAAAGAGCTAGTTTTGTTTGAAAAATTTGATGACTTAGACCTTGCTAAAACACTCGTAAACAAAACTATTTATACTACAAAAGAGCTCACTAGAAAAAACTGCAAACTAAAAAAAGATGAATTTTTTCAGTTTGATATTATTGGCTTAAAAGTTGTAGAAAATGGCGAAATTTTAGGTATCGTAGAAGATATTCAAGATAATTTTGCAAACTCACTTTTATACATAAAAACTGATGAAGTGCTTATTGCGGCTGGCAAACCAAAGAATTTCTACATTCCATATTTGGAGCGTTTTATCGAAAGCGTAAATTTGGATAGTGGAGAGATTTTAGTAAAAGGTGCTAGAGATATCTTAGAAAATTCATGAAATTTACGTTTATTACACTTTTTGAAAATTTAGTCAAACCTTACTTTTGTGATTCTATTTTAAAACGTGCAATTAGCAATAAATTTATTGAAATTGTTTTTATAAACCCAAGAAATTTTACCAACGATAAGCACAATAAAGTTGATGACTATATGATCGGAGGTGGAGCAGGGCTTTTGATGTTTCCGCAGCCTTTGGATGAGTCAATCAAATTTCTAAAAGAAAAAGATAAAAACACCCATGTGATTTTTTTGACACCAGCTGGTAAAAAATTTAGTCAAAATGACGCAAAAAGGCTCTCTAAAAAAGATCATATTTGTTTTGTCTGCAGTAGATATGAAGGTCTTGATGAGCGAGTTGTTGAGCTTTGGGCGGACGAAGTTTTTTGCATAGGTGATTTTATTTTAACTGGTGGAGAGCTGCCTGCACTTTGTATGAGTGACGCGATATCAAGAAATGTGCCCGGAGTTTTAGGAAACGACATGAGCCTTGAAGTAGAGAGTTTTGAAGGTAATTTGCTTGAAGCCCCATCTTTTACAAAACCTGATAATTTTAAATCCCTCTTTGTGGTTTCAGAGTTTTTAAAGGGTAATCATGCTAAAATCCACAATTTAAAAAACAAGATGGCTCACTGCAAAACAAGGTACTTTCGCCCTGATTTATATCAAAAGCTAAAGCCACATAAATAAGGAAAAACATGAGAAATAAATACATTGAAGCGTTTGAAAATGCTCAAATTGCTGGTAAGAATATCCCTGACTTCCGTGCAGGAGATACATTGCGTGTGGCTACTCGTATTCACGAGGGAGACAAAACGAGAATTCAAAATTTTGAGGGCATTTGTATAGCTAGACGTGGTAGCGGTACTGGTGAAACATTTATCATCAGAAAAATCGGTGCTAACAGTGTTGGTGTTGAGAGAATTTTTCCAATATTTAGCGATTCTATAGAAGAGATAAAGGTTCTTAGAAAAGGTCGTGTTAGAAGAGCTAAGCTATTCTATCTACGCGAACTACGTGGTAAAGCAGCTAAGATCCGCGAACTTAGAAAATAAAACTTTTTCCCTGATTTTTTCAGGGACTCTCTCCTATAAACTATATTTAAAATCATTTTTATATTACTTCATATTTATACTTCATTAATCACTCTTTGCTAGAATTTTACCTCAAATTTACTTTTAAGGAATGGAAATGAAAAAAATTTTGATTTCACTTGCAGCTATTGCGTCTTTGGCTATGGCAGCAATCAATCTAAACACAGCTACAAAAGAGGAGCTTATGAGTCTTGATGGTATCGGCAGTGCAAAAGCAGACGCTATCATCGAGTATAGAAAAGCAAATAAATTTAACTCAATCGACGATCTCAAAAATGTAAATGGTATCGGCGATAAAACTTTTGATAATCTAAAGGGTGAAATTTCTACTACTGGCAAGAGCGAAGTAAGCGAAAAAGCAAAAGCTGGTAAGAAGAAAATAGATGAGACAAAAGATGAGATGAAAGAAAAAATCTCTGATAAAAAAGATAAATTTAAAAAGAAAGCTTCTAAAAGTAAAGAAGAGCTAACTTCTAACAAAGAAGATGAAACTAGCATAAGCGAAAAAGCAAAAGATGAAAAAGATAAAGTTGTTGATAAAGTAAAAGATAAGAGGGAAAAAGCCGCTTCAAAAGCTAAATCTAAAAAAGAAAAACTTAAAGAGAAACTAGAGAAATAAAACACTTAAAACCTGCTTGTTTTTACAAGTAGGTTTTATAAAATCATATATTTTTGTTTTTATTGTAATTGACAAAAAATATTACAACTTTCTTCAAATTTCATTGATCCGATAATTTGCTTAATTTTCATCTTCAGCCAAGGTGTTTTTCTAAATTGTGTCAAAATAGCTGCCATCTAACTTTGCCAACTAAAAATTTATATGAAACTGCCCCGAAAAAACGGCTATCAAAAGAGTGATTGCGGTTATCGCTAACCATATTCAGTGAGCTTCAAACTCCAACAGAGTAACTTCTAATGAACCCGCCGACCTTCGGGTTATGAGTGCTGTAGGCTTTTTCTTATAAGTAGCCATTAAGCTACATTTGTTAAAATTTGCCCTATGAAAGTATTAAAAAGTTCGACATTTGATAAGTGGTTGCATAAGTTAAATAATCCTATTGTCAAGGTTTCTATATTGAGAAGATTGGAGCAGATAGAAACAAAAGATCATTTAGGGGATTATAAATTTATTGATACAGACTTATACGAACTTAGGTTTTTTAATCGTGGTGGATTAAGGATATTTTTTACTTTTAATGGCGATGAAATAATTATATTGTTAAATGCTGGTGATAAAGATAGCCAAAGCGATGATATTAAAAAAGCAAAAGAAATTTTAAAGGATTATAAATGAAAGAAGAATTTACTAAATTTAATTTAGAAGACTATTTAACAACTGATGAATTAAGAAAAGAGTATTTAAATCAAGTCTTGGCCGATGGCGATATTGAAGAGTTTAAAAGAGCATTATTTTATATAGCAAAGTCAAAAGGCATTGAAAACGTTGCAAAGAAAGCAAATTTAAATAGAGAAAGCTTTTATAAGATGTTTAAAGAGAATTCAAAACCTAGATTTGAAAGTATATTTAAGGTTGTGAATGCTCTTGATATTAAGCTTGTTTATGCTTAGTCTATTTCATTATTATTTCTAGCTTCTTTTTTTTGCTGTGTTTATTGGGGTTTTGGTTTTTTGAAGTATCTGCATAAAACTATATTATTATCAGTTTGATATATCTTTGCAAGATAGCAATTATTATTTATCTGATCTATTATTTTAAATCTCTTCTCTGAAAATTTTTGACTTTTAAATTTATCGTTTCTGCGTTGTTTCAAACTCCAACGGAGTAAATTCTAATCGTTGCAAGTTTCACCCTTGCTTGCTTTGTAGGGAGTTTCAAACTCCAACAGAGTAAATTCTAATTTGGGTTAGCTGCCTCATAAATACCCATAAAAGTGTTTCAAACTCCAGCGGAGTAAATTCTAATACGACACTAAAAGCTGGTGTAAAGGATAGTGATGTAGGTTTCAAACTCCAACGGAGTAAATTCTAATTCTATCATCCCCAAGTTCTCCAAAGCTGTCGTCCAGCGGGTTTCAAACTCCAGCGGAGTAAATTCTAATCGACAAACGAAGTGCGTCAGTAATGTATAGGATATGAAGTTTCAAACTCCAACGGAGTAAATTCTAATTCGCTAAGGCGAGTGCGTCTCACTTCTTTTAGCGTTTCAAACTCCAACGGAGTAAATTCTAATTAACCCCATAAGTGTGGAGCATTAGGGCAACGCCCGCCCGTTTCAAACTCCAACGGAGTAAATTCTAATTTACAAGCGTTTTTTATTGGGCTTATGTCGTAAAGGTTTCAAACTCCAACGGAGTAAATTCTAATTTGGGTTAGCTGCCTCATAAATACCCATAAAAGTGTTTCAAACTCCAACGGAGTAAATTCTAATTGCCCCAGTAAGGGACATCAAGAAGTTATATTGCTCGTTTCAAACTCCAACGGAGTAAATTCTAATTAGCCCTAAATATTACGCTGAAGTTTCAAATCGTGGTTTCAAACTCCAACGGAGTAAATTCTAATCATATTATCGGCTCTAAAAGACGAAAGAGGAGAAAGTTTCAAACTCCAACGGAGTAAATTCTAATATCTACCACTTCATTATATGGCTCATCGACCTGCTTAGTTTCAAACTCCAACGGAGTAAATTCTAATCTACCAAGCGGAGATAGTAAAGCAATAACTCCAGCAGTTTCAAACTCCAACGGAGTAAATTCTAATAGAAAAATATTGCCGATACTTATGCTAAGTGAATTGTTTCAAACTCCAACGGAGTAAATTCTAATTCTCATTAGAGCCTAAAAATTTCTCTTTACTGCGTTTCAAACTCCAATGGAGTAAATTCTAATCTGGCCCATTTCGGAAGACGATCGTCGCTAGGCTTCGGTTTCAAACTCCAACGGAGTAAATTCTAATAAGTTTTTCCAGATCGTGGCGGACCGATAATTAAACGTTTCAAACTCCAACGGAGTAAATTCTAATACAACTGATCTTCCAGTAGCTGGATCGGTCATAAGTTTCAAACTCCAACGGAGTAAATTCTAATTTGAAGCATAGTTTGAAGTTTTGCGATCTCTTTTAGTTTCAAACTCCAACGGAGTAAATTCTAATTATCCACTCAGTGCCACGCCAAGAAACGAAACCACGTTTCAAACTCCAACGGAGTAAATTCTAATTGGAGCTGTAATTTACTTCCCTCAAATCACCAGTAGTTTCAAACTCCAACGGAGTAAATTCTAATTTGCAGGGGGATAGCCCCTGCACCCCTTAAAACTTAGTTTCAAACTCCAACGGAGTAAATTCTAATTTTAAGTTTGAGAAGCTTAAAGTAGTAAAAATGGTTGTTTCAAACTCCAACGGAGTAAATTCTAATTCAATGAGCTGGCAAGCATTATTTTCTTTGACTACTGTTTCAAACTCCAACGGAGTAAATTCTAATTTAATTCAAGACCATAAAGATCAGCACAATCATGAGTTTCAAACTCCAACGGAGTAAATTCTAATTACGAAGAAAGTGATGAAACAAAAGTTTGTGATTTGTTTCAAACTCCAACGGAGTAAATTCTAATACTAGGTATGTAATCATTTTTATAGCTTTGCAAGAAGTTTCAAACTCCAACGGAGTAAATTCTAATTTTAGCTTTTTTTAAAAGTTAGCATTTAAATTTATAGCGTTTCAAACTCCAACGGAGTAAATTCTAATTCCTTAGGATCAGGCGCTAAATCTGGATAATTATAATGTTTCAAACTCCAACGGAGTAAATTCTAATGCTATCATCGTTTTTAATGACGTTTGAATTAGTAATGGTTTCAAACTCCAACGGAGTAAATTCTAATACGCAAACGAAATCAATTAAGCAGGGAAAAGGATCGGGTTTCAAACTCCAACGGAGTAAATTCTAATAACAGAAGTTTTATCATACTCTGCCTTTTCTTTGGTTTCAAACTCCAACGGAGTAAATTCTAATAATCGCGTAAATGTGTTTAGCTCATTTGCTATTGAGTTTCAAACTCCAACGGAGTAAATTCTAATAATTTAAAGAAAATAATAATTTGCCTGCAAGCATGTTTCAAACTCCAACGGAGTAAATTCTAATTAAACGAGAAAGAACAAGATTTTTACATATCAGATAGTTTCAAACTCCAACGGAGTAAATTCTAATTAAACGAGAAAGAACAAGATTTTTACATATCAGATAGTTTCAAACTCCAACGGAGTAAATTCTAATTTGATAATTATATTAGCTATTACGAGCTTATTTGTTTCAAACTCCAACGGAGTAAATTCTAATCATATTTATTTTTGACGCTGAAATGCCTGCCAATAGTTTCAAACTCCAACGGAGTAAATTCTAATGTGGAGAAAGTGGCGTTGGCAAGGAGGTCTTTGCTAAGTTTCAAACTCCAACGGAGTAAATTCTAATATGATATATTTTGCACTATATCGGACACAAAATTGTTTCAAACTCCAACGGAGTAAATTCTAATTTTATCCACTCAGTGCCACGCCACGAAACAAAACCACGTTTCAAACTCCAACGGAGTAAATTCTAATTTGTCTTCTTATTTGGTTCCTGAGTTGCTTTTTGAGTTTCAAACTCCAACGGAGTAAATTCTAATTGAGCTTTGGAGTATCAATTTTGCTTCTTCGAAATGTTTCAAACTCCAACGGAGTAAATTCTAATAAGCTTGGTATCGATGAGATGTTCGAAGACCTTACTTAGTTTCAAACTCCAACGGAGTAAATTCTAATTTTTTACTTCTGATTTCTGGAAGCCTATTTTAGACGAGTGTTTCAAACTCCAACGGAGTAAATTCTAATCTTTTCATTTTTTAAAAAATTACCTGCAAGCTTTGAGTTTCAAACTCCAACGGAGTAAATTCTAATTTTCGTCGCTACCAGTTGAAAAAACAAGACTTTTCGAAGTTTCAAACTCCAACGGAGTAAATTCTAATGCACGCGAAGCGTTTTACACTTCATTTTTTTCGCAGAAGTTTCAAACTCCAACGGAGTAAATTCTAATGCAACTATACGAAACAAAAGAACTACCTTCCAAAGACAAAGTTTCAAACTCCAACGGAGTAAATTCTAATATTGACCACTTTGAGCATCACTTTCAGAATATAGAGTTTCAAACTCCAACGGAGTAAATTCTAATACAGGCGCACCGATTGCTATTTCACCGCTGCACGAGTTTCAAACTCCAACGGAGTAAATTCTAATTTTTTGCGATTTCTGCATTTGTCATTTTTTTACCTGGTTTCAAACTCCAACGGAGTAAATTCTAATAATTTATTTTTAAGAGATATATCGGCTTTAGGTAGTTTCAAACTCCAACGGAGTAAATTCTAATCGTTTGTTGCACGGCTCGAAAAGGCTGGACGAACGTTTCAAACTCCAACGGAGTAAATTCTAATGGTAGCATTTAGATCAAACTGGCTTAAAATTTTATGTTTCAAACTCCAACGGAGTAAATTCTAATTCTTTCCGCTTCAATACTCCAGTCGCCTATTAAATTGTTTCAAACTCCAACGGAGTAAATTCTAATACTTTGTTTCTTGCCATGCAGATTTTGAAAGGGTTTGTTTCAAACTCCAACGGAGTAAATTCTAATAGCACCAAAAAGCTGATATTATAGACCTTTTGGTGCAAAAAGTCTATATTTATTCGCCTTAAATTTTACTAAATTTTAGCTACATATAAATACGCAAAGCCCTAAATTTCAAGCATTTTAAAATCTTAAAAAACGCTTTATCAAAATGCGATTTCACTCCAACCTAAAGCCCTCATAAGGCGCATCCTCGCAGATGCACTTCTTGAGCTTATTTGCCTCGCGGCGGATCACCTGCCTCCACGTTAGCTCCCTGCCACCCACTGTGAGCGTCTCACAAAGGCGCGAGATCATCTTTAGCTCGATCTTTTGCACGGCGTCGTTGCTAAATTTTATCCTGCCAGCGTCCGTTTGGAAGTCTTTTGCGGTGATCTCCTTTTTATTTAGCATATTAAATATAAGCGTATCGCCCAAGATCGGCTTAAAAATCTCCGCTAGATCGAGATGTAGGCTCAAGGCTCGGTAGTTTGGCTCGTGCAAAAAGCCGATGCGAGGATCTAGCTCGGTCTTGTAAATTTCGCTTAGGCAGATGTTGTAGATGCGCGTATTTACGTAGCTTATGAAGCTGTTGATCTTATCAGCGGGCGGGCGTTTTGAGCGGACGGTAAATTTAAAGCTTCGCTGATCCGCAATGATCTCGTTCCACTTCTCGTAGTAGAGCTTTTGAAATGCGCCCTCTACCGCCATTATCGCAGGCACATTGGTGGCGGCATCTAGTGCCTTTAGGTGTGGCTGTGCGTCAAATTTTACACCGTGTCTTTTGCAGTTTGCAGCGTCATTTATGATGTGAGCTCTAGTGATCTCGCGCGCGATATATGCACGTTTGGTCGGATCATCAAAAGAGCGGAGCTGACAAAGCAACACAAAGCCGCTTTTATTTACAGAATTTGGCGTGTTTGGGTAGAAATTCCCGCGAAAACTCTGATATGGGCTAAAGATGTGCAAAAGGATGTTATTATCCGCCAAAAACGCAATGGTGTAGGTATCGATCTGCACTTTTGCTAGTATGTAAATTTCATCGATCGCGTTTATCGGCAGGATTTTGCACGAAGCTCGCTCGCCCGTATCGTCAAATTTTTCAAAATAGATATTGTTATCTTGTCTGTAAAGTCTGCCTGGACTAAGTATAAAGTGCGTCCTGTCGCTCTTTTGCATATTTGCTCCTTAGCTAAATATCGGACTATTTTTGTCTACGCCGATGACGATGCGCTCGGAGTATTTTAGTGAGTTAAATGTGTAGATCACGATGGAGTCAAGCTCGTCTACGCACTCTTTTTGTAGCGTCTTGCTTAGCTTTTTAAAGTCGCTCTCGCGGATCTCGCCCTCATAGACCGAAAACTGCACGCGAGGTAGAAATTTCTCGACCGCTTTTCTGATGCGATTTGCGTTATTTCGCTCTTTTTGCTCGCGCCCTGCGATATCGTAAAAAAGTATTACATACATGTCGTCTCCTAAGCAGTGCAATAGTCGCGATATGCGCAGTTTTGGCAAAAATTGCCCTGCGTAAATTTGGGCGGCTTTTCTAAATTTGCAAGTGCGCTTATCTCGCTTAAAATTTGCTCTACTAGAGCGAAATTTTCGCTGCTATCCTCCACTAAAATCACCTTTTTACCGCTTATTAGCTTGCCTTTTACCTCTTTTAAATTTAAGCCCGTTTTTAAAAGATAGATGTAAAAAAGTAGTTGCATCTTGCCCGCAAGCTCGTTTTTTAGGCTCTTTTTATATTCGGTGATGAGGTAGTGACCGTGCTGTTTTGAGAGTTTGTCAAATTTAAGGTTGCCAAAGGCAAATTCTTGCAGATCTTGTTCTTTGATATCAGCCAAAGCCTTGCCCATTAGCACGTTTTCATCCTCTTGATCGGCATGGATATGATGCGCATAAAGCCACGCTTCGCGCTTACAAGTGACGTAGTAATTCACAAGCGTACCGGTGATCTGATCTTTTGAGAACATTAGTCAAATACCTCGTCGGTTATGTCTAAATTCGTATCTTTTTTAAGCCCGTAATCCGCGCTATAAAAATAAGACGAGCCAAATGGTAGATAAAACATATCTTTAAGCCCATTTATCTGTTTTAAATTTGGCATTAGCTTATTCATATCTTTTAACGTTACATTTATGCTAAATTTCGACAACTTTCTGATGTGGTTTTTAAAAAGATCTCTTATGGTAAATTTCTCATTCGGACTATTTTTGATCTCAAAAATTTTAGCTTCAAAATCTTTAATGAAATTTTCTTCAGGTTCGATTATTAGTGCTTGTTTATGGTTGTCGTTCATGATATCCTCGATTTTATGATTTATATTTTCAAATTCCAGCTTTTCTATCTCGCTTTTTATATGCAAAATTTCTAGTTGATTGCTTATTTTTTGAAAATACAAATTTGAAATTTCTAAAATTTCGCTCTCTCGCACCTCTTTTTGCTTAAGATCACTTAAAATAGCCCCGCTTACTTTATATAGATCGCCGTAAATAAAATTTGTAAATTTGCTTATTTCAGGAAAGATGTATAGCTCGCCCCTTGTTGCTCCAAAATGCCTATTTACGCGCCCTGCTGTCTGTATGATAGAGCTAATAGGTGCAACTTCACGAAATCCAACGTCAAAATCAAGATCCACGCCAGCTTCGATGGACTGCGTGGAGATAAGTAAAATTTTGCTTGCGAGTGGATCAACTTTGCTTTTATCTATCGCACACTTTACGGCCTCGATAGTAGCGCGCTTGTGATCATCATACATATATCCGTTTAGGCAAAAACAGCTAAATTTATCTCTTAGTTTTGCAAATAACTCCTGCGCTTTTTTGATCGTATTTACGACGACTAGAGTATTTTTATCGTTTGCGGTTTCGCAAATCTTTTCTAAAAGCTCATCTTCGCCGCTTATATCAAGCCATTTTATGACGTATCTATCCTGCTTTGAAAAATAGTCTAAATTTGAAATTTCTTTAAAATTTTCGCTTTTGATAACTGGCATTGTCGCCGACATAAATATAAAAATAGTGCCAAGCCGCTGCGAAAGGATCTCGCAAAGCAGGATAAAATCTTTTCTAAAGTTATATGGGATCGCTTGCGCCTCGTCGATGATAACGATGCTATTTTTTAGCTGATTAAATTTAACGTTGTCTTTATTTTTATTGCCAAATAGCGCAAATATCAGCTGATAAAGCGTGGTCACGTTTATCTCGCCGCTAAAAGATTCCATTAGAAATTTGATCTTTGAGTATCTATCTTCTTTTGTCAAATTTTCTTCATCTATCGTCGTTTTGTGGTGTGCCTTGCTGACCAAAATATCGCTATTTTTATAAATTTTTACGACTATATCGTAGGTTTGGTCGATTATCGAGGTAAATGGAAGCGCATAAATTATGCGAGATTTGTTAAATTTCAATGCAAAATTTAATGCCGTCAAGGTCTTGCCGTAACCCGTAGGCGCAGTCAAAGTAAAAAGTTTGCGCTCTTTGTCAAAGTTATTTAAAACAAATTTTCTAAACGCATCTCTCTTTTCATTTGGCGGTAAATTTTTGATATCACTCTCTAAAACATCTATCGGTATATTTTTGGTTTGCTGTTTTGGCATGCTAAAGATAGCTTCAAATTTATCGCTATAAATCAAATTTGAATATAGGCTTTTGAAATTTATAAAGTCCTCGTAGGTAAATTTGTGCCTGTACTGCGATAAAACTAAGTATTGACGAAGCTTTTCAGCTCTATCTAAAAGCTCATCTTTTTTTGTAGATAATCCCGAATAGATCTTGATATTTCTAGCAGCGCCAGCCACTTCGTCCCACTGCTCTAGCTCTTTTTGGTTTTTGAAAAATTTATTAGCTTCTCTGGCTAGCGTCATTAAATTTACCACGTCTCCATGGTGCGAAACGATAGCAAGAAAGCCAAACAGGGTTGGTATCTCATCAAATTTTGAGTTTAACAAGAAAAAATATGCCGACAAGAGCGAGTGGTTTTTATCTAGCTTGTCGTTTGAAGTATCTCTGATGTAAATTTGAAAATTATTTTTCAGTTTTGCGATGTCGTGGTAGAGTTTGACCTGCCTATCCAGCTCATCGTCGTCAGGCGAGATCATATTTTTTATATGATTTTCTAAAAGTTTATTTGGATGCGACCAAAACTCGTCAAATAAAATAGACTCTTTCATCATTTATCTGATAAATATTTCCATGATTTTTAGATTTTATAAGCTCTTTGCCATTTATCTCCATTACAAAGTCTTTAAAATCTTTAAAAATTCGTCCATTTTCGCAACCACAAGGCATTCTTGCCGTAGTTAATTTCGCATTTTCATTAATGCCTTCAAAAATAAAATCATCTATAAGCGTAAATGTATTTATAAAGCTTTCATCTTGTGATATTTTTTCGCATATTTTTATATCGATCCAGCTAAAATCCGCTATACAAAAATTTATCCCAAGATAGGGCGTAAAGGCGGTTTTATGCTCTTTTAAATTTGAGATTATTTTATCTTGATAGCTTTGCTCTAAATTTTCTAAATTTAAAAATACGACATAAGATGGCGAGCAGATTAGCTCTCTGTAAAACTGCTTTTTCTCTTTTGCGTTTTGATAGCCTTCCTCTATGTGCATATTGCTTGAGAGGGCAAATTTTATGCCGTTAAAAACAAAACTCTTTTTTAAAATTTGCCTATCTATTTTTACGCTATATTGGATGCTTGATAGCTTAAAGTACTCTTCTTCACCTATAACGGCGCCTAAAAAGCCCATTATAGTAGTCTTTGGCGGCACTGGATAGGTCAAGCTAGAATAAATCGTCGCTGGATGCGAAAAATGAGCGTAATCGCCAAATAATCTAAAAGCAACAATGCTCATTTTATGCCTCTATCTTTTTCCAGCTGCTGTCAAAATTTTCTTTGTTTATCGTTTCAAAATCATAATCGCTCATATACTCTATCTTTTCTATATTTGCAGCGTATCTTGCGAGTTTATTTTTTAAATTTGTAAAGTCGATAGTGTATTCATTGATGCTTCTTATCGCTCTATCTTCTTTTTCGCTTTTTAGGCTTATGCTATTGTTTAGATCGCCTGCAAATGTATCGTCTTTGTATGTGATGATTAGCATAAATCTTGGAGTCTGACCGATTTTCGAGCGAGTTGTCAGATTTTTAGTACCGTGCCACAAAGCTTTTAAAATTTTAGCCTCATCGGCTTCATTAAAGCCTGTTTTTGCTGCATTATAGTTGTCTATGATGCCGTAAGTGGCAAAAATAGCGTATTTTATAAATTCCTCTTCTCTAAAAGTCGCTTGATCTTTTTGTTTTTTTGGGTCATTTGGATCGTAGTCGCTAGCAAAAGCACCAGTTCCTTTAACGTGCTCTACTTCGACCTTGTTTAGGGATTTGCTTAGTCTAAACTGCACCGGTCCAGTAAATTGAACGCCTGCGGTTTTTATCTCTTTGTCTTGTTTCATCTCGTCTTTATCTGAAATAGGCAAAACTCCGCCAAATGCACGGATATCGATAAATTTAGACAAAATTTCTTTTTGCAGTTCGCTTTTGTTTTGCTTTATATTTATGCTCTGTCTGATAGCCGTTTTAGCGTCTAGCAGGGCGTCTTCTATCCTATACTCCTTTATAAAAATAGACGCCTCATCTTTTTTCATTATCTCATCTCTGATAGTCCTTTTTATGCGCACGTCCGTCACCTCAGCTACGCCAGTTTCATCATCTCGCCTAGGAGCGTTATCCTTTAGCATATCGCCGTTTGGGTTCCAGTTCTCTCCGTCCCATAAAAAAAGTATCTCTTTTTTTTGCATCTTATTCTCCTTATTTTGTTTTTTCTTTTATAAATTTACGATAGTCGCTTCCGCCCATAGCAAAGGCAAGCGTAGTATGCGAGGTTTTTACTATCTTTTTCTCGTTAGAAAAGACCTGCGGTAAAATTTCGATCAAACACTCTTTTATGTTTTCAATGTTAGCATTTGGCTTACCAGAAGCGGCCTTAAGCTTTCTAATCATCTCATCGCACTTGGTCCAAATTCGCTCTAAATTTTCCATGCTTATCGATCCGCAGTCGTTGAGCCAGTTGCTAAAAGATACGCCGCCGTTCACGCCAAGCTGCCAGTTTATCATGGCTGCGCTTAGCATACCGAGCAAATAAGCGCTAATGAGCGCATCGTTTTGATTTAAAAACTCGCTATTTTTGATTAGCTCTTTGATCAGTTCTTTTTTATCGGTTAAATTTTCCAAATCACACTCCTTTTGAAAGACTAGTTTTTTGTTTAAGACATTGATCTCATTAAAGAAATTTTGGTATTTTGCAATATTTTCAAACTTTCTTTCTTTATAAAAATCGTTAAAGTATTTGCTCCATTCTAACTTTTTTGCGTAACTTTTATTGACGCTACCATGATAAATCAGATCGCTATATCTTTCAATCATAATCTCTAAATCAAATTTATTTCTTGATAGCAAAAAGCTCATCACGCTAAGCCTGCTTTCAAATAAATTTTGCAGATAGATCGTCTCATCTGTGCCGCTATTTTTTTCATAGAAGGATTTTATGTTAAAACGGCTCATTAAATTTGAGATGCGAGAGATAAAAGATGGTAAAACATCGTCTATCGCAAGCTTTAAATCGATAGCAGCGTTGCTTTGCGTGTAAAATAAAATCGTATTTAAAACAGGTAAATTTTCCTGCTTTTTGGCTGTTGCCTCGAGATAATAATCTATGCTAAATTTTATGGCTTCCTCGGCGATTTCAATGTTTTTTATGTCGTTCTTTGAAGTTTCTTCAAGTATTTTTACAATCTCTTCTAAATTTACTGAGCTACTCAAAATAGTCGGCAAAATCGCCATTTTCATACCATAAAAATTATGCGATAGCTTATCTTTTATCGCTTTAAAGCCATTTTCTACCTTTTTTGCGCTATTGGCGCTCAGTGGCAGTAGTTTTGATTTGATAAATTGCATATTAGCAGGCATCTCATTTACCGAGCAAAACGCTAAATTTGCATCGCCACCGATACCCTTTTCATTTGTCAAAATATCGTATCCGTAAGATGATTTTTGCTCTTTTACGCTGATATGATTTTCAAAAATTTGCTTAAAATATGCAGAAACCGGCTTGCCATTATATGAGAGCGAGAAAAAAGTTGCTACTTTTTTGCCTTTTTCGTTTTTTAGCTCATCAAGACCTTTGATCTCATCTACAATACCAGCAAAATACTCTTCGTTAATGCTTGATAGTATGGATAAAATAGCGTCTTTTTCTATAATGCTTGACTCAAAAAAGGAGAGCAAATTTGATATAGATTTCAAAATGCCTCTTATAAATTTAGCTTTGTCTTTATTTATTTCTTTGGATAAAAATTGAGAATTTGGGAAAAGATTGCCAGAATTTGCTCCAACGCCAAATCTACATATTATTAGGTCGTCTTTGCTTATGTTTAAATTTGGCTCGATCTGCTTGGTCGCTATGTCGCAAAGATAGACTTTGATCTTGTCGTATTTGTGAGCGCCATTTTTGAGCTTATGCTCTTCTTTTTCATATACCTCGCCTATGTCAGCAAGAATTTTAACTATATCAGCCAAAACATGCTCCTTAAACTAAGTAAGCGTTACTTTACTCCAAATATTTTTAAAAGTCAAGTTATTATAATTTACATAAATTTTACTTGATTTTTTCTGCCATTTCATATAAAATGCCTAATTTGAAAAGCAAGCATTAAGCTTTTATCCTTATAGGATTTGAAATTTATATTTTACATAGCTTGCTTTTCTTCCACTACTTCTAAAAATCCAAGTCCGCAGTTCATACATCCACTACCAACGCCCACATCAAGGATCAAATTTATAAGCTCTGGCTTTGCTTTGATATGCCATTTTGCAGGCCATGCTCTGACTGGCATATTGTTGTTGCCATAGTAAAAATAAAAAGGTTTTTGTAAATTTTGCCAAAGCAAATTTAGCTCAAATTCGCCCTCGTATTTATACCCCATAAGTGTTTCAAATCTTTGAAGTGCGTTTGTTTTCATCATTTCAAGATGCCTGGAGTCTTGCGGCTCAAGATGCACTTTATATCCCAAAAGTCCAACGACCGAACACGCAACACATCCCTGAAAAGTAGCCTCATTTTGTGAAATTCTATGCTCTTTTACTGACACAGACGTATCAAGCAAATAAATATTGCCAAGTTTTAATCCATCTTTTAGCACAGCAAAAGCGATCGTTTTTTCAAATTCTGACACAAACGAGCTAAATCTTATTTCTAAGCTTAAGCCATTTAATCTAAAATCAAAATTTGATCTTTTAAAATTTTTACCGCTCTCTTTATGTGTGTATCCGTCATGTTCAGCCTTTGGCAAATAGCTATAAATATAGCCTTGTATGAGCTTGGATAAAGACTTTGCTATTTTTAAATTTTGAGTAGGTAGGCGTGAATTTATAATGATCATCCTTGCTCCTTATTTGTTGCTAAAATGGATTATAACTCAAAATTTTCTAAAAAATAGACAATTATATAAAATAAATTTTTTAGAATTTATTTTTTATTTTAAAATAATGTAGCTAAATAAAATCAAAGACTTATTCTGAAATTCAAATGCTCTTTTCTTGACATATAATAATGTTTTTTGTATAATCACAATTCTTTTTTAAATAATCATGTCTTGCTAGCTCAGTCGGTAGAGCATCTCACTTTTAATGAGGGGGCCGTTGGTTCGAATCCAACGCAGGACACCATTTTTGGGTTTATGACCCTTT
>JAHAKV010000026.1:0-10899 GCA_018371455.1 Campylobacter concisus
GAGATCATCAGTGGTGTTGAATCAATGAAATAAAAGGAGTATGAATGAAGGGTGTTATTAGTCAAGTTATGGGCCCTGTGGTCGATGTTGACTTTAATGACTACTTGCCGAAGATCAATGAAGCTATCGAAGTTTTCTTTGAGGTTGAGGGCAAGAAACATAAACTAATATTAGAAGTTGCTGCTCACCTAGGTGATAATAGAGTTAGAACGATCGCTATGGATATGAGCGAGGGTCTGACTCGTGGCTTAGAGGCTAAAGCGCTTGGTGCACCTATAAGTGTCCCAGTTGGCGAAAAAGTTTTGGGTAGAATTTTTAACGTAGTTGGTGATTTGATCGACGAGGGCGAGGGTATAAATTTTGATAAACACTGGTCTATCCACCGCGATCCTCCTCCATTTGAAGAGCAAAGTACAAAGAGTGAAATTTTCGAAACTGGTATCAAGGTAGTTGATCTTCTAGCTCCTTATGCAAAGGGTGGTAAAGTTGGTCTATTTGGTGGTGCTGGTGTTGGTAAAACAGTTATTATTATGGAGCTTATTCACAACGTTGCATTTAAACATAGTGGTTACTCTGTATTTGCAGGCGTTGGTGAGAGAACTCGTGAAGGAAATGACCTTTATCACGAAATGAAAGAAAGTAACGTTTTGGATAAAGTTGCCTTGTGCTATGGCCAAATGAACGAGCCACCAGGAGCAAGAAACCGTATCGCGCTAACTGGTCTTACAATGGCTGAGTACTTCCGTGATGAGATGGGGCTTGATGTTTTGATGTTTATCGATAACATTTTCCGTTTCTCTCAATCAGGTGCAGAGATGTCAGCTCTACTTGGACGTATTCCGTCAGCTGTTGGTTATCAGCCAACTCTTGCAAGTGAGATGGGTAAATTCCAAGAGAGGATCACATCAACCAAAAAAGGTTCGATTACCTCTGTTCAAGCTGTTTATGTTCCAGCTGACGACCTTACAGACCCAGCTCCTGCGACTGTTTTTGCTCACCTTGACGCTACAACAGTTCTTAACAGATCGATCGCAGAAAAAGGTATCTATCCAGCTGTTGATCCACTTGATTCAACATCAAGAATGCTCGATCCTCAAATTTTAGGAGCAGATCACTATAAGGTAGCTCGCGGCGTTCAAGCTGTGCTTCAAAAATATAAAGACCTTCAAGATATCATCGCTATCCTTGGTATGGACGAGCTTAGCGAAGAAGATAAGCTAACAGTCGATAGAGCAAGAAAGATAGAGAGATTCTTGTCTCAGCCATTCTTCGTTGCTGAAGTATTTACAGGTAGCCCTGGTAAATACGTAAGTCTTGACGAAAATATCGCTGGCTTTAAGGGAATTTTAGAAGGTAAATATGATCATTTGCCTGAAGCAGCATTTTATATGGTTGGAAATATAGATGAGGCTTTAGCTAAAGCTGAGAAACTTAAGGCTTAAATTTAAAAAGGAAGCGTAATGGATAAATTACATTTAGAGATTGTAACTCCTCAAGGTCAGATATTTAATGATGACGTGAGTAGTGTAGTGCTTCCAGGTAGCGAGGGTGAGTTTGGTGTTTTGCCAAACCACGCCTCATTAATATCTCTTTTAAAAGCAGGTATTATAGATATAGAAGATAAGCATAAAAAGCATGATGTAGTTGCTATTAACTGGGGCTATGCAAAGATCGACGAAGGCAAGGTAGTTATACTAGCTGACGGTGCGGTCTATGTCTCTGGCAATAGCGAAAGTGAGCTTGCAAATTCATTAGAAGCTGCTAGAAATTTGATAGAGAGTATGAGCAGTGATACAAATGCTTTTGCAGCAACTATATCAAAAATGGAAAATGTAGTGAGAGCAAGATAAGTGGGCGGAATAGATATATTTTTAAATTACATTCAAAGAAGTAGCTTTATTACAATTATAGTTTTAACTTGGTTGTCAATATATTTTATAGTTAGTTTTACAATTCTTTTTTCAAGAATGGCTGGCATAGGAGCTTGGCAAAAACGCGAGCAAAATGCGCTAGAAGCACTACTTATGGGCGCTAAAAATATACCAAATGACTCATCTTTAAAGAAGTGTGCAAGTGGTAGAATTTCGAAAGAAAAGCTAAATGTTTGCATAAGCATTGCCGAAAAAAATGCTACAAGTGGGCTTACATGGCTTAGTGTAATAGCTTCTACTTCTCCATTTATCGGTCTTTTTGGAACAGTTGTATCTATCTTGGAGACATTTTCACAGCTAGGAAATGGTGCAGGTCCATCTCTTGGAGTTATAGCCCCAGCTATTTCAGAAGCGCTTGTTGCGACAGGTTGTGGAATTTTTGTTGCGATCCCAGCATATACATTTAACTTGCTTATAAAAAGAAAAGCTTACGAATTAATGAGCGTTATCGAGCGTCAAGCTGACGTTATGATAGCACTTAAAAAAGATGACGAGACGTTATAGATGGCTCTTAAATTTGACGACGAAACACCAGAGTTAAACATAACGCCTCTTGTTGATATCATGCTTGTTTTGTTGGCTATTTTAATGGTTACAATGCCAACTATAACATATCAAGAAGATATAACATTGCCAGATGGCTCAAAGGCAAAAACATCTACGTCTAAACAAAAAGATCTTATAGTGTCTATAAATGCACAAGGACAAGTTAGAATAGATCAAAGTACAATGAGTCTTGCTGAACTTCCAGATAACATTGCACTAATGAGTGCAAAATATGACAAAACCTCGCCTATATACATAAAGGCTGATAAAAATTTAAAATACGATGATGTTATGTTTGTATTAAAGACTTTAAAAGGTGCTGGTTTTAATAAAGTAGCTTTAGAGACAAACGGTTAAGATGCCTAATAAAGTTAAATTTCCAACGCTTAGTTCATTTTTTGTAGCGTTTTGTATTTACATTATCATTGTGCTTGCTTTGTTTATAAAGCTTACTTTTTTTAGCGAACCTCCTAAAAAATATACTGATGACAAAGATGCTATTATGGATGTAGTTATGGTTGATAGAGAAGTTGATCAAACCATAAAAGCGCCAAAACAAGCAAAAGAGGTTGTAAAAGAGACCAAACCAGAGCCTAAAAAAGAGTCAGAAGAAGATAAACAAGAGACCACAAATAAACCTGTTGTGCCAGATGAGCCATTGCCAACCCCAAGCTTGCCAACTCCTCCAAAAGAAGAGCCAAAACCTGAGCCTAAAAAACCAGAACCAAAGCCTGAAATCCCAAAACCTAGCGAAGAGCCTAAAGAGGATGTCAAGCCAGAGCCAAAGCCTGAGCCTAAACCTACACCAAAGCCAGTTGAAAAGCCAAAACCAAAAGAGCCAAATATAAAAGATCTCTTTAGCGACATAGACTCTACTAAGCTTAAAAAAGATGATGGTATAAAAAAGGCTGAAAATAAAGTGCAAAGCCGCAAAAAAAGCGAGGCTTCTAGCTCAAAAGCTGCAAAAGAGGCTAGTGATATCATAAAAAGTCTAAAGATTGACCAAAATCCAACAGCTCCAAAGTCACAAATGACCGGCACTTATGATCCATTGATGGGTGCGATAACAAAACAAATTCAAAGAAGATGGCAAAGCTATAAAGCTGACTCTGCAAACCTTGCCAAAGTAAAAGTCATGATAGATCAAAGTGGAAATTTTAGCTATGAAATTTTAGAGCTATCATATAATGAAGAGTTTAATGCAAAGGTAAAAGAGTGCCTGGAAAAGCTTACTGCAGAGAAATTTCCATTTAATCCAGACAAAAGTACTACTTTTAATTTAAATTTAGAAGATAAAATAAACTAAAATTTATAAATTTACGGAGTAGAGATGAAGAAAATTTTTCTTTTTTTGTGCGTTGCTCTAGGGCTTTATGCTGCTGATGCGACGATATCTGTTATAAACCAAGGTGTTGCTTTGCCAAAGATAGCTTTGCAAGATGCAACTACAGCTGTTAGTGATGCAGGCTTTAGAGATAAATTCTTTAAGATCATGCTAGGCGACTTGAAAGTTAGTTCTGACTTTGAGGTTATCGAAGATCACGTGCCTTCAACCTACGAAGGAACGGCAGCTACAAATACAATGAGCGACAAAGGTGTTGAGCTTATCTTTAGATATGCTCTTGAGGGTTCTATGGGCTCACCTCTTACTTTAAGAGTAAAACTCATCGACGCAAAGACTGCAACTACAAGGTATGAGAGAGTATATAACATGCCTGATGGTGCGAAGTATCCGTTTTTGGCACACAAAAGCATAGTTGAGCTAACAAATGAGCTAAATTTACCACCAGTTGGTTGGATGGAGAAATTTATCATTCTTGCAAAATATACTTCAGCTCGCCAAAGCTCTATTATAGTGGCTGATTACACACTTACATATCAAAAGACAATCGTAAGCGGTGGTCTAAACATCTTCCCTAAATGGGCAGGCGCTGATCAAAGTAAATTTTACTATACATCTTATGTGAATAATAAACCAACTTTGTTTAGATATGACCTAAATTCAGGCACAAAAACGAAGATAATCGACAGCGTTGGTATGCTTATAGCTTCAGACGTTAGCAAAGATGGAAGCAAAATTTTATTAACTATGGCGCCAAAAGATCAGCCAGATATTTTTATCTACAACACAGGTAGTAAGAATTTAACTCAGATAACAAACTATCCAGGCATTGACGTAAATGGAAATTTTGTAGATAATGACAGCAGAATAGTTTTTGTTTCAGATAGACTTGGATATCCAAACATCTTCGCAACACCTGCAACCTCAGGTGGAAGTGTTGAGCAAATGGTATTTCATGGTAAAAACAACAACTCAGTAAGCACTTTTGAAAACTATGTAGTTTATTCAAGTAGAGAAGCTAGTGGTGGTTTTAACATCTATCTGATCTCAACTCAAACAGATTTTATCCGTCAGCTTACAGCAAATGGTAAAAATAACTATCCAAGATTTTCAAGTGATGGTCAAAGTGTCGTATTTATTAAAGAACTTGGCGGTCAAAGCTCGCTTGGCGTTGTTAGATTAAATGAGAACAGAAGTTTCCAATTTCCACTAAAAGTAGGTAAAATTCAATCTATTGATTGGTAATATTCTGATAATATTTAAAAAAAATATGTTATAATTCGACCAAATTTTTCAAAAAGGATAAGGAATGAAAAAAGTAGTTCTAGCAAGTGTTGCAGTTGCAACTTTATTGTTGAGCGGTTGTAGCTCTAAAAACCCTGAAGTTGATATGAATGCAAATTCAAATCAATCTGCAGATAACTCAGGTAGCATGAGCGATGCTGATAGATTAGCAGCTCTTATCGCTAACATCGAGAGCCAAGTTAAAAGTGTATACTTTGACTTTGATAAATTTAACATCAAAGCTGATCAACAAGGTGTTGTTAGCTCAAATGCATCAGTATTCAACCAAGCTGACGCTCAAGCTCTTTCTATAAAAGTAGAAGGTAACTGCGATGAGTGGGGTACAGATGAGTATAACTATGCTCTTGGTCTAAAACGTGCTAAAAGTGCTAAAGACGCTCTTGTAAGAAATGGCGTTAGCGCTGATAGAATCGCTGTAGTAAGCTTTGGCGAAAGCAACCCAGTTTGTACAGACAAAACAAAAGCTTGCGACGCTCAAAACAGACGTGCAGATTTCAAAGTACTTCCTTAATCTGTAAGTAATAATGAATAAAAAAATAATCATTGCGGCTCTTCTTGGAGCCGCTTTCTCTATAGGTTCAGCCCAAGAAGTTTCAGCATTTGATGCAGGTAATATGGATAGCGCAAATCCATATGGACTAACAGATGATGAAAAAGCAACTCTAAGCAACAAAAGAAGTGTTCAAAATATCGAAGAAAACATGGATAATGTTTCAGAACAACTTCAAGGTTTGCAAAGCTTAATTGAGAGTATGAGTGCTAGGATGAATAAGCTTGAGCAAAGAATGAACGATATTGAAACCAAAGTAAATGGTGGTATAAGCGATTCTGGTGTAAGTTTAACATCGCTAAAAGCTTACGTTGATGAGACTAGAGATATACAAGATAAAAACTATAAAAACATTACTGCTGCCTTAAATAAATTAGGCGCGATAATGGATAAAAACGCTGCTCAACCAAAGCAAAATGCAAATCCAAAACAACAAAATAAGCCAACTTCAAATTTTAGTGGCAAAAGCGACAAGGACATTTTAGCTGATGGCATTAAGCTTTTAAATTCTGGTAATAGCACAGAAGCAGCTGAATATTTTGAATACTTAAATAAAAAAGGCTATAAAACTGGTGCTTCAAATTATTATCTAGGCGAAGTTGCTTATAGTCAAAAATCATACAGCACAGCCATACAATACTATAAAAAAAGTATACAAAGTGAAGATAAGGCTGACTACACTCCAAAACTTTTGTATCACACAGCTATAAGCTTTGATAAGATCGGTGATACTCAAAGTGCAAATAGATTTTATAAGGCTTTAAAAGTAGGCTATCCAGATAGCAAAGAAGCCAAAGCTGCTCCCAACAGAAACTAAAATTTACTCTTTTTTAGATATAATCTCGCATTAATCAAAACTAAATTCCAAGGAGATTATTGTGAGTAAAGATCAAGTTATAACTATGTTTTATGAGCTAAAAGACGCTAATACTGGCGAAATTTTAGAGTCAAATATGCAAGAAGGTGGTCAAATTTCTTTTATTACAGGACATGGCCACATTATAGAAAAGCTTGAAGAAGAAGTTAGCAAACTAAAATCAGGCGACAAAGCTACTATAAATATCAAAGCAGCTGAGGGTTGTGGCGAATACAATAAAGACGCCATCCAATCACTTCCAAAAGAGCAATTTGCCGGTATAGACCTACATGAAGGCATGGAGCTTTTTGGTCAAAATGAAGATGGCTCAAGCGTTCGCGTCATCGTTAAAGAGATCAAAGATGACGAAGTGACAGTTGATTTTAACCACCCATACGCTGGCAAAGATTTGCTATTTAATGTTGAAATTTTAGAAGTTAGAGACGCAACTGAAGATGAAAAAGCAACTGGCATGGTAGCAGGCGCTCACACTTGCGGTTGTGGCGGACACGATCATGATCACGAGCATGAGTGCTGCGGCGGCCATGGGCACGGCGAAGGTGGTTGCGGTTGCGGTGGTCACGGACATCACCACCACTAAGAAGCCAAAATGAAGAAATTTGCTTTTATTTTTGCGGGTCAAGGCTCGCAAAGTGTTGGCATGGGGAAAGACTTTTATGAAAATTTCTCTTCGGCAAAACTTCTATTAAATGACGCTTGCAACGACACAGGCATTGATTTTGAAGAGCTTTTATTTACGCAAAACGATAAGCTAGATAAGACAGAATTTACTCAGCCTGCCATCGTTTTAAACTCGCTTATGAGCTATCTAGCTTTTAGTGAGCGCATAAAAGCTAAGCCAGAGTTTAGCCTAGGTCACTCGCTAGGAGAATTTACAGCCCTTGCAGTTAGTGGCGCATTTAGCTTTGTTGAAGCGATTAGACTTGTAAATTTACGTGGTAAATTTATGCAAGAGGCCTGCATTGGCAAAGATGCTGGCATGATGGTGGTGCTTGGACTTAGCGACGAGGTTGTTGAGGGGATTTGCAAAAACGCACAGAATGAGGGCTTGCAAATTTACGCTGCGAACTACAATTGCGATGGTCAGATAGTTGTAGCTGGCGTGAGGGCTGACCTTGCTAAATACGAAGCAAAATTTAAAGAAGCAGGTGCAAAAAGAGCGATGCTTTTAAATATGTCGGTAGCTAGCCACTGCCCGATACTAGAGCCAGCTAGTGTTAAACTAGCAAACGAGCTTGAGGGCGTTTTGGCTGCAAATTTTGCCCCAGTCGTTTCAAATGTAAATGCAAAAATTTACACTGATAAAAAAGAGGCATTAGTGCTTTTAAAAGAGCAGCTAACGCATCCAGTTCGTTATAAACAAAGTATTAAAAACTATGAAAATGAGGTTGATTGCTTTATCGAGCTTGGTGCGGCGACACTAAAAGGCATAAACAAAAAGATCACAGAAAAACCGACATACAGCGTCACAGATATGGCGAGCCTTGAAGAGGTTGTGAAGATTTTGGAGGAGAGATGATAGCGATACTTGGAGCGATGCAAGAGGAGATCACACCTATCCTTGAGATGGTGGGAGAGTATAAAACCACAGAGTACGCAAACAACAAATTTTACGAGGCAAACTACAAAGGCAAGGACCTAGTCATCGCCTACTCGAAGATCGGCAAGGTAAATGCAGCGATCACTGCGACCTTGATGATAGAGAAATTTAAGGCTTCAAAACTGCTTTTTACTGGTGTTGCTGGCTCACTTGATGAGAGCTTAAAGATAGGTGATATGCTATATGCCACTAGCCTTGTGCAGCATGACCTTGACATCACAGCGTTTGGGCATCCATATGGCTTTGTGCCAGGGACTAGCATCTTTGTAAAAAGCGATGAGAGCCTAAATGAGCTAGCTAAAAATGTCGCTAGTAAAAAGGGCATGAGCCTAAATTCAGGCATCATCGCAACTGGCGATCAATTCATCTGCGACAACGAGAAAAAAGAGTGGATCAAAAAGATATTTAACGCGAGTGCTACTGAGATGGAGGGTGCGAGCGTTGCGCTAGTTTGCGAGACGCTTGGCGTGCCATTTTTCATCCTTAGAGCCATTAGCGACGGAGCTGGCAATGAGGCTGAATTTGACTTTGATAAATTTTTACAAGACTCAGCAAACGTCAGCGCTAAATTTATCCTAGAAATGGTGGAGAGCTTATGATAGAGCTTAGCAAAAGGCTACTTAGGCAGGTTGGCCAGACAAATGCTAGATACAAGATGATAGAGGGCGGAGATAAGATCTTGCTTGGCCTTAGCGGCGGAAAAGACAGCCTCGCACTCGCTCACGTGCTAAAGCACATCCAAAATGTCACGCCTGAGAAATTTGAGTTTAAGGCGGTGACGCTAAGCTACGGCATGGGCGAAGACTACGCGTATCTTACCAAGCACTGCAACGAGCATGGCATAGAGCACGAGGTGATCGATAGCTCGATATTTGAGATATCAAAGGAGAAGATCCGCAAAAATTCTAGCTTTTGCAGCTTTTTCTCGCGCATGAGAAGGGGTTATCTCTACACCTATGCACTAAAGCACGGCTTTAACAAGCTCGCGATCGCTCACCACTTAGACGACGCAGCCGAGAGCTTTTTTATGAATTTCACCTACAATGGCGCGCTAAGGACGCTTGCTCCAAAATACAAAGCAAAAAATGGCATCGTCGTGATCAGGCCATTTATCTTTGTGCGTGAGAGACAGCTTCGCGAAAATGCGATCAAAAATGAGCTAAGAGTTGTTGGCGATGAGGCGTGTCCTGCGATGAGATTTGACGTGAAGATGCCACACGCTAGATATGAGACCAAGCAGCTTCTAGCAAATTTAGAAAAAGAAAATCCAAAGCTCTTTACATCGCTTAAAGCAGCATTTGAAAACATCCACACAGATACATTTTTTGGTATCAATGAAGGCAGTGAAGAGTAAATTTGACTCTTCATATCTGCTCTTAAAGCTAAATTTAAAACCAAATTTCTTACAACCACCCAAAAGTCACAACTCATTTTAAAGCTGGAACGACCCTTGCTTACTAAATATAAATTTGATAAGCAAGGATCGTAAATGAGCATTTTTAGTGTTAGCACGCAAAAGTATAGCTCAGTAGCTACTGAGGCAAAAGCAAGGAAACTTCAAAAAGATCAGTCCGAAAGTGCCAAATTTCAAAACGCTCTTGCAAATAATGAAAAAACAAAAGACATTGCACAAAATTTACAAAGACTTGAGCTTACAAAAGATACACAGCAAAGCATTTATAGCGTGAAATTTAAAGATAAAAACGAGCTAGCTTATCAAAGCGACAATGCTGGCTTTATGGATGCTAGCTTTAATAAAGCAGCCGGCTTGCCGCAAGACTTTAAGCTTCACAAAAGTACGTTGAAAGAATTTCTAAACTTCGCAACAAAGCAAAATAACATAAATAGCGTCCTTTACAGCAACTCAAGCGGCAAGCTTTTTGACAATGACGTCTTTGAAAATATCGACATTGCAAACACGATAGGTCAGTATTACGCTATCTTTTCTCAGGTAATGGGTAAGAGTTTAAATAAAGATGGTTTTACAAAGAGTGACTTAGCAAATCTGCCAAAAGGCTACATCTCGCAAGGTGTGAAAGGCATCGATTTTAACGCAGATTTGAGCGATAGATCAAATATTGATTTTTTAAATAGTCGCAAAAACGAGGTCGTGACGAACATCTTTAGTAGCGAAGATGAGATGAAGCTCGCATCAAATTTAAGCGAAGACCTAGCAAAGCTAGGCATAAAAACGAACCTCAAAAAGCTAAATTTTGCAAATTTAGAGCAGGAAAACACTGGTGGCTTTAGTCCAGACCTCTCTTACTATAAAACGGAGTTTGGTTACAAAAAAGAGGCTTTGTTTATTAGCTTTTTAAAGTCTGAAAATCCTGCGATCCTAGAGGGCGGAGAGACTGCGCTAAAGCCTGAAGTCTTGCTAAATAACGCTTTTATCGCCGCCCAGACCAAAGATCATAGAAGCAAAAGCTTGAGCGATGTGGCTACTCTTAAAAAGCTAGCAGAAGATAGAGAAAATTTTAAAAATTTAGTGCTTGAGCTACTAAAAAATAGCACCGTAAAGCCAAGCGAAGATAATATAAATTTAGCTTTTAACGAGCTAAATCAAATTTACGCCCTAGGCAGGCAAAAGTAGCTAAATTTACTAGGTAAATCTTTTCACAAAAAAGACGATATCTTTAGCATGAAGCTAAAAGGATATTAGATGATAAACGCACTTGGTAGCTACCCCTTAAATTTAGAGCAGAACATAAAGGTATCAACAAAAGTCGCCACCAAACAAACTAGCTC
>JAHAKV010000006.1:0-77339 GCA_018371455.1 Campylobacter concisus
GATTTTGGTATTTATCACTACATCTGCGCTTAGACTAACACCGCTAAGCTCTTTAAACCAAAACTCATCTTTTTGCACGCTAAAGCCAACAAGAGCAGGCGCAGGCATTGATAGCTCAAGTCCAAATTCGCTAGCTATCTTGTAGCCAATATCGCTTGCGCCAAGGGCTTTGTAGCTCAGTCCGCCACTTGCGATGACTAAATTTTTGGCTCTAAATTTCTCATCTTTTGTCAAAATTTCAAAAATTTCATCTACTTTTTTAGCGCCGACAACCTCTTTGCTATAAAAAATCTCTGCATTTTGCCTTTTTAAAAGCAGGCTCAAAACGCTCTTTGCACCGCTATCACAGAAAAATTGATTTTGCTTTTGCTCGCTAAATTTAAGCTCACTAAAAAATTTCAAAACCTGATCAGGGCTTAGTGCCTTTAAAATTTGCTCTATAAATTTTTGCTCGCCAAGGTAGTTTTTGGCGCTAACAAAGCGGTTTGTTATGTTGCATCTGCCGCCACCGCTTGCTAAGATCTTTTTGCCAGCGCTGCCGTTTTTCTCTAAAATGGCAACCTTTTTGCCCTTTAAATTTGCCCCTAAAAAGAGCCCGCTAGCGCCAGCACCAACGATGATGACGTCGTAGATCAAAACTTCAAGCTCTCTTTTAAGGCCGCCTCGCTTGTTAGGCGAGAGTCAAATTTGATCACTTGATTTTTCTCATTTTTGTAATAATCCACCACACCTTTTTGGCTATTTAGTAGCTCTAAATTTAAGCTTGCTTCTGGGCTTAGGTAGATATTTTTAAAAATTCTTGGATCACTTAGGCTAAATAGCAAAACAAGCCAGATCACGCAAAGCACCACACAGATGATTGCAAGCACTTTAAAACCAAAAGCGTGCATGATGTATCCGCCAAACGCGCCCCCAACGAAGCTTCCAAAGTAGCCAAATGAGTTAAAGATGCCAAGAGCGGTGCCTTTTTGTGAGGATTTTACAAATTTCGTCGCGGTTGATTGCATGATTGGCTCATGAAGGTTAAAACCTATAAAAAATATCGCGATGCCAACCACAAATATAAATTTCGTAAAGCTAAGGGCAAAAATGACGTAGGTTAGGGCAAAAAGCAATGTGCCAGCTATCAAGATGACCTTGCTAAGCCCCTTGCCATCGCCCAAGGCGCCAGCTAGCCCCATAGCTAAAAAGCCAAGCACGGCACCAAGCGTATAGACCTTGTAAAGCTCGCTGCTCTCATAGCCATACTCTTTTACTAAAACGATCGGGATCACCAAAAATGCGATGCTTGTGAGCATCTTTTGCATGAAAGAGGTGAAATTTATGATCATGTAGTCTTTTTGTAAAAATAGCTTGCCAAATGGCACCTTCTCGGCCTTTGCGCTCACTTTTATCTCTTTTGGCACGACGGTGTATAGTAGCACGACGCAAAGCAAGCTAAGAGCGGCGCTTAGATAAAAGAGGCTTGAAAGCCCGTAGTCCTTGGCAAGAAGCGGTCCAAGCACCATCGAAAGCGTAAAACTAAGCCCTATAAAAGCGCCCATGATCGCCATGGCTTTTGAGCGGTTTTCTTCTGTTACAAAGTCGCTTATCATCGCTGTTGCCACAGCTCCCACGGCTCCTACACCTTGTAAAAATCTACCAAAAAGCATCGTGTAAATTTCACTTGCCAGCGCGCAGACGATAGAGCCTACCACAAAGATCAAAAGACCGATGGTTAGGGCTTTTTTGCGGCCGATCTTATCTGAGAGAGCGCCAAAGGGCACTTGAAATATCATCTGTGAGATCGCATAGACGCCTACTATTAGCCCCACTAAAAACTCATTTGCGCCGCTTAAATTTAGCGCATAGAGGCTAAGAACTGGCAGGACTATGAAAAGACCAAAAAATCTGCTAGCTACGATAAAAGATAGTGGCAAAACGCTTTTTAACATAAATTTTCCCTTATTTTTAAAAGGACTAAGTTTATCATTTTAACACTAATTTAAATTTAAAAATTTAATCTACTTTTTTGTAAAATACGCCCAAAAATCAAGGAGTTTTGCGATGAAAATCGTGCTTGCGACATCAAATTTAGACAAAGTAAAAGAGATAAAAGAGTTTTTAAAAGGCTATGAAATTTACGCACTAAGCGAGGTTGTAAAGCCGTTTGAGATCGTTGAAGATGGCAGCAGTTTTCAAGCAAATGCGCTCATAAAGTCAAAAGCTGTCTTTGCAAAGCTCAAAGAGCAGAGACTTGAAAGCGAGTTTATCTCGCTTAGTGATGATAGCGGCATCAGTGTGGACGCGCTTGGTGGCGAGCCAGGAATTTACTCAGCGCGCTACTTTGACCTTGATGAAAATGGCAAAGTGTGCGGCAAAAATGCAAATGACGCAAACAACAGAGCAAAGCTAATTAGCAAGCTAAAGGCGCTAAATTTAAAGAGCTCTCCAGCTCACTACACCGCTTGTATCGCCATTAGCTCAAAATTTGGCGACTACACGGCCCATGGCTTTATGTATGGCGAAGCGATTAACCAGGAGCGCGGCACAAACGGCTTTGGCTACGACGCACTTTTTATCCCAAATGGCTTTAATAAAACGCTTGGCGAGCTAGATAACGAGACAAAGCTCAAAATTTCTCACCGCTCAAAGGGGCTGGAGCTTGCAAATTTTGTGTTAAAGAGCCTAAAGAAAAACTTTAGTTAAGCCCCTTTAGTCCTTTGCTGGCTCGCTCCAAAAGATCCAGCACGCGCGGGTTTTGCTCCTTGCCTTTTAAAATTTCAAGCACTTCTTTGTAGTTTTTAGCGGCTTCGTCATTTTTATTAAGCTTTGCTAGATCGTTGGCAAGCTCTACTAAAAGCTCCGAGCGCACAAGCTCGTTGCTACTTAACTCTGGCGTAATATCAAGTAAATTTAGCGCTAAAAGGTGGTTTTCATGGGCTTTGTCAAAGTCGTTTTTTAGGTAGTAGGTGTTTGCGATGCCTTTTATGCAGATGAGTTCGTCGTGCATCGGAGTATCTGGCGTGGCATCATAAATTTTTAGAGCTTCATTAAAGCTAACAAGCGCATCATCATATCTGCCTAGCGCCTTTTGTGCCGCACCCAAGCTATGATAAGAGCGCGCTAACAGCAGCTTATCACTCCCTTTTGCCGCGAGCTCAAGCGCTCTTTTAGAAAGCTCTAACGCCTTTTGAGGCTCTTTATTTACCATGCAGATGCTGGCGCCATTTATGAGCGAAGTGATCGCCTGCTGGGCATCGCCAGTCTTTAGGCATGTATCGCTTGCTTGCTCGGCTAAATTTATGGCTCTCTCTAAATTTCTATCACTTTTATAAAACTCATTTATGCTCTCTTGCACTAGCTCGTCGCAGCTACTTGCAAAGAGGCAAATAGGCGCTAAAAATGGCAAAATTTTCTTCATCTTTTTACCTTTAAAATTTGGCTCATTTTACCTTTTGAAGCTAGAAATTTATATTAACTTTGCTAAAATCACTAAAATTTTAAGGAGCCAAAAATGTCAAATATCTTAATCATCGGAGCAGGTGGCGTTAGCCAAGTCGCAACCGTAAAATGTGCGATGAACTCGGACGTTTTTACAAATATCACCCTAGCAAGCCGCACAAAAAGCAAGTGCGACGCGATCGCTAAATTTACAAAAGATCGCCTTGGTGTGCAGATAAATACCGCGCAGATCGACGCTGACGACACGGCGGCCGTGGTGGAGCTCATCAAACAAACAAAGGCTGATCTGCTTCTAAATGTCGCGCTGCCGTATCAAGACCTAACCCTTATGGACGCTTGCGTAAAGGCTGGCATACCTTACATCGACACTGCAAACTACGAGCACCCAGACACCGCAAAATTTGAGTATAAGCTTCAGTGGGCGAAGGATGGTGATTTCAAAAACGCTGGCACCATGGCGCTTCTTGGCTCTGGCTTTGACCCAGGAGTGACAAACGTATTTTGCGCCTATGCACAGCAAAATTTATTTGACGAGATCCACGAGATCGACATCCTAGACTGCAACGCTGGCGATCACGGATATCCATTTGCGACAAATTTCAACCCAGAGATAAATTTACGCGAAGTTAGCGCAAATGGCCGCTACTGGGAGGCTGGCAAGTGGATCGAGACAAAGCCGATGCAAATAATGTTTAAGTGGGACTACCCAAAAGTAGGCGTCAAAGATAGCTATCTGCTCTATCACGAGGAGCTAGAGAGCCTAGTTAAAAACATCAAAGGACTAAAGAGAATTCGCTTTTTCATGACCTTTGGACAAAGCTATCTAACTCACATGAAGTGCCTAGAAAACGTCGGCATGCTCCGCATAGACGAGGTCGAGCATAACGGCGTGAAAATAGTGCCGATCCAGTTTTTAAAGACGCTTCTACCTGACCCTGCAAGCCTTGGCCCTCGCACAAAAGGCAAAACAAACATCGGCTGCGTGATACGTGGGCTCAAAGATGGCAAAGAGCGTCAAGTCTATATCTACAACGTCTGCGACCACGAGGCTTGCTACGCCGAGACAGGCGCGCAGGCTGTTAGCTACACCACAGGCGTGCCAGCGATGATAGGCTCACTAATGGTCGCAAAAGGTATCTGGAGCGGAAAAGGCGTCTTTAACATGGAGAATTTTGACGCAAAACCTTTCATGGACGAGCTAAATAAGCAGGGGCTGCCGTGGGAGATGATAGAAATGAAGCCAGGAGAAAGATACGAAGTTTAAATTTTAGACTTATTAGGCTTGTCTTTTTCCGCTATACTTTGTTAAATTTTACCTTGCTTCACTGCGACGGGACATACGGCCCGCCTCATTCGCAAGGTAAAATTTGCCACAAACTCTGATTTTGTGAAAAATTTTTAATAATACTAGATGCAGTATGTATTGCAAGTACAGCAAAATAGATACTCTACTGTTTTATTAGATGAATATTTTCTTTTGGAGTCGGATTTATACCTAGAATAAGAAATAGTAAATTCTTTTAGCTTTCCTTTTTTTTCAAAAACTCCCCTTATTGCTTGTATAGGTATTATTCCTTCGTTATTGTAGCTCATAAATATATATTTTGAATTAGCATTTTCAATCAAATTTTTAAATTCATTATATGCTGTATTTACAAGACAATATTTTGATCTTTTGCCATTTTCTAGTCGCAATCCAGTTTTTCCATAAATCACTGGATTATCATATTTGGCAATTGTTTCTAGTATATGATAATTTGTATAGTATTGTCTGCGATTATACGGAGGGTCTAGATAGAGCACGTCTGTGCTAATTCTTTTTATTAAATCGTTTGCATCTTGATTATATATTTCGTGTTCTTGATGGTTAATATATAGTTTGCTTGGCCTAAAATAAAATTCTAATAAAGCTGTCTTTTTAAATTTTTTTAAATATGCTCCATATACTGAAACCGAATTAGAATACTTATCTATGCTTTCTAATAAGGATGAGATGAGAAAAAAATATTCATCAATTGTGATTACTTTGGTTTTTTTAAAAAACTCTATTTTGGTTCTTATTGCATCACACTTTTTTGCATTTTGTTCTGTAAAATACATCCTGCCATCCTTGCCGGCTGGTGAATAATTTTCTGCAATAAAGCCATGAATCGGTTGTAAAGTATTAAAAAAACGAAATACTTCTTTTAGAATATTATTTTTATCTCTTATTTTTAAAAAATTTACTAATTCTTTAAACTCTGGCTTTTTATGATTTCCTATAAAATGCCTATTTAAAACATATGAATAATACTGTAAATCATTGGCTATTATCTTAAAACCTAATTTCTTAAAATTTAAACCAACCACACCTGTTCCAGAGAATATATCGCAAAATACTCTACAGCTGTCATCTATATTTTCTAATATTATTTTTTCGATGAACGGTAGAAGTTTATTCTTGGCACCTATATAGTTCAATAAACAACCTTTTTACGAATTTCTTATATTTCCAGTTAATATGTCCAGGAAGAGTCTATTCCTCTTATCTGCTGTAAAAACGACACTGTCAAAAGATAATACGTTTATATAGGCTTTGACTGAGGGAATATATGAATAGTAATAATGTAATCTATGTTCCCCGCCGCTTAGTATATTAGGTTGGTAACCTCTTATTCGTAGTAAATCTTCAAATTTTGTATCAAATTCAAAAAACGAATATACAAAAACGTCTTTTATTTGATTAACCATAATTTTTCTAAAAATATCAGCATATGTTGCCAATTGATCCAAGGCTTTGCTCTTATCATATTCTTTTAAGCCTATCTTTTTTAATTCTATAATTACCACATCTTTTAAGCCAATTGATGTTTCATCGTCTGAATATAAAATAAGCAAATCTGGTCTATCTAGTTCATACCCTTGTGGTACTTCTCCTAAATCCATAGCCAATTCTTCTCTAATTTTTTCCATAGTATTGTCGCTTGCGGCAAAGTTAAAAGTCATAAATTTGTCATCGAATAACCAAAAATTATTTTGTACAACATTTTCCATATTATTGTGATTACTTGTTTTCCTAGGCATTATTAGATCATGTATGTCGCCTTCGGAAAAAAGTTTCTCCGAATCTTTGCTTGTGTTTGTTTGATAAATATTCTTAAGCATCTCTATAATCACCTGACGATAGGCAAAGTAGTGTGCCAGTTGCTCTTGCCCAGTTTCTGTAAAATCTTTTGTTATTTCTATATATTTATCTTTTTGAAAATTTCTTGTTTTTGAAATATTTTCAGAAAATTTTTTAACTTCCTCTTTAACTTTTTTGGATGAATTTTCAAATAATTTTTCAGCATCCTTTTTTATATCATCTATACTTTTAGTAAAATCATCCATATCTTTTACATACCTAGCTAAATAAGGATTTTGATTAATAACTTCTTCTTTTTTTAAATTAAAATTATCCATTATATTAGGAAATTTATCTACAATTATAGCTCTAATTGTCTCTCGTAATTTCAAATTTATAGACGGCATAGTAATAGGCGCTTCTTCTGTTGGATTATTTTGATTAAAAAAAACTATAAAATCTTCTCTAGAGTCGTCAACTATTTCCTTAAAATAATCAGAAGTCAAACAAAAAATAATAGAAGGTCTGCCTGGTAAATCATCACTAACTTTAGTATCGTTCGGGAAATCTTTAATTTTTCTATAGGCAGCTGCATAAAATTGCATATTTTTTCTTGTATCATCATTTTCTATTCTGTAATAAAGCTTAAAATCCTTTGTTATACTGTTATCGTTAGAAGAAATGCTAAATACTTTTTCTTTAAAATTATAGGATTGCATCTTGTTGCTTATGAGCGTTTTATTTATCCACTCCTGATCATCTATAAAAATAGTCAAACTTTTATCATTCGTGTTGTACTCTATAAATAACGGAAGCAGTTCTGTAAAAATATTTTCTTTTATTTGGTCTAAGTTAAATTCTTTGTTTTGATAAGCCTGTTTTAAATTTTTGTACTCTGTTATAGTATAACTTTTATCGCTACTTTTTTCTTCTCTAGCAAGTTCATCTATTGAATTATAATTAAAATCAACGTTAAAATTTATTTTTGTTTCTTTCCCGAGTTCTTGCCCGTTGTTTTTAGTTTGACTTGTTATGAATATATCGTCAAATACTTTTAAACATAATATTCTTCCGCTACCAAGAGCTCCCTTGTCAGCATTTCTTTCAGTATACAATGTTAAAAAGGCGTCCGCATCTTCGTCGGTGAACCCATGCCCATTGTCTTCGATACTATAGCTGACGATATTATAAATGGGTTCTTCGCCGTCATGCTCTTCTAGCTGAAAATTTATTTTTATAATATCGGCGTCAGCCTGTATTGAGTTTATAATGCTTTCGTAAAGCGGTCTAAAAAAATCTGGACTTTTCTTGATTCTCTTAATGGCCTGAGCTATATTTACTTTCATATACAATCCTTGTGTTTTCTGCCATATTCTATCAAAATATTTTTTTTAAAAATATTTAAAACTCAATTTTTGTAAGAAAATTTAGCAATATTGCCTTGATGCTTTGTATTTAGGTTCGCTAGGATGTGCCATGTCACAAAGCATGAGCGAAGTGATAATCTGGCGTATCTTTCAAGCCACAGGCGCGTGCGTGGGACCTATGCTTAGCCGTGCGATGATCAGCGATGTTTTTGAAAACAGCGAAGCTGCAAAGATGCTTTCAAATTTAGTCATCATCATGGCTGCAGCTCCTATCATAGGACCGCTACTTGGTGGCGCATTACTAGAGATTGGCACTTGGCACTGGATATTTTGGCTAATGGCAGCTGCAAGTGCTTTTTTGTTTATCCTTATCTTCTTCTTGCCAGAGACGTTGCCACAGCAGAAGCGCTCAAAAGAGCCGATGATAAACTCGTTTAAGAGCTATTTTGTGCTTATAAAAGATGCTAAATTTATGAAATACACTCTAAGTGTAACTTTCTTTTACATCGCAGCATACGCCTTTATCACGGGATCGTCATTTGTTTATATAGATTATTTTGGCATACCGAGCAAGTACTATGGATTTTTGTTTGGCGTAAATATACTTGGTGTGGCGGCGCTTAGTTTTTTAAACAAGAGCTTGGTCAATAAATTTAGCCTAAATTCGCTTCTTATCACCTCAAGCACAGTCGCTTTTGTCGCTGCGGCTTTGCTTTTAGCGCTTACATTTTTTGGCATCGCCGGAGTTTGGGGCGTTATCATACCTATGTTTTTCGTCTTTAGTATGAACGGTATCATCGCCTCTTGCTCAAACGCAGCCGCTCTTAATCAAGTCCCTCAAGAGATGAAAGGCAGAGCAAATGCTCTCATTGGCTCACTGCAATATGGAAGCGGTATCGTCTCATCAGCCATGCTAGCGCTCTTTACGACCACGACGCCACTTATCATGTCAGCCATCATCTTTGTCTTTATATTTTTGTGCTGGCTTGCTGCCTATCTAAACAAATAAACTCTCAAAAGGGCTTAAATACCCTTTAAATTTAAAGCTATTTCACCTATAATAAAGCCAAAATTTAAAAGGAAATTTTAGTGCTAACGATAGAAAATTTATACATTTTGGTGGCAGCTCTTGCGCTTATATGCGTGATACTAGCAGCTTTTTTGATAAGTGCAAATTTGAAAAATGCAAAACAAAGAGAAGCTTTAGAAAATTTACAAGATGAGCTAAAAGATAGCGAGCGGCTAAATATCGAGCAAAGAGCAAAGCTTGAAGCAAATAGCGACAAGATAAATGAGCTAGCTAAAAATTTAGACGAGTATAAAATTTCACTCAGACAAAAAGATGAAAAAGAGGACGAGCTAGAGCGTGAGCTAAGGCGCTTAAACGAGGAGCTTGGCAGCCAGACAAAGATGGCTGAGATGGCAAGGTCGCTATCTTTAAATTTACAAAGCGAGCTTGGTGCAAAAGAGGATGAGCTAAAAAGATCAAACGAGAGTGAAAACGAGCTAAAACGCGCTATCGTCGCACTAAAAAGTGAGATCGAGGCCAAAGAAAACATCCTAAGATCGCAAGAAGAGAATTTAAAAAAGGTAAAAAACGAGCTAAATTTAGAGTTTGCAAACCTTGCAAATAAGATATTTGAAGAAAAAAGTGCAAATTTCTCAAAAAACAGCAAAGAGTCGCTTGAGCTCTTGCTAACGCCACTTGGCGAGAAGATAACAAGCTTTGAAAAGAGGGTAAATGACGCCCACAGCGACTCGCAAAAGAGCGCAGGAGAGCTTAGTGCGCAGCTAAAAGAGGTGGTCGAGCTTGGCAAAAATATGTCAAAAGAGGCAAACTCGCTAAGCACAGCGCTAAAAGGCAGCAACAAGGTCCTTGGCAACTGGGGCGAGATGCAGCTTGAGCGCACACTAGAGGCTGCAGGGCTAGAAAAGGGCACGCACTACACTACGCAAGAGAGTTTTGACATAAGCGGCAAAAAGCTCATACCTGACTTTGTCATAAAATTCCCAGACGACAAACAGATGATAATAGACAGCAAAGTCTCACTCCATGCCTACGAAAAGGCGGTTGCGGCGGCTGACCCGGCGCAGAGCAAACTAGCTCTTGGCGAGCATATCGCCTCAATAAAAAAGCACATCGACGAGCTAGCTAAAAAAGACTACTCATCGCTTGTGAAAAGCCCTGATTTTGCGCTGATGTTTGTGCCAGTTGAGCCGGCATTTTTGGAGGCTTTGAAATTTGATCCAAATTTATTTAACTACGGCTACGAGAAAAAAGTGGTGCTAGTCTCGCACACGACGCTCATGCCGCTACTTCGCGTGGTGGCAAATTTATGGCGCATGGAGCATGGTAACAAAGAGGCAAAAGAGATATTAAAGAGCGCAAATGAAATTTATGAGAAATTTTGCACCGTCGCTGAGAAGCTAAATAGGCTTGGAAACTCGGTGAGATCGGTAAATGATAACTTTAATGAAGTCGTTAAAAGTGTGAGCGGTCAAGGTGGGCTTGATAGCAGGCTGGAGAAATTTAAAAAGATCGCTATAAATCTTAAAGATACGCAGGTAAAAGAGCTTGAAGCAAGACCTAGAGAGATCTTGCTAGCTAGCTCTAAAGAGTAAATTTGGAGCTTTTAAATTTAGTGATGCATATGCATATTAGTTGAGTTATCTTCACTCATATTTTGCATCATCATCTTGTGGTGATCATGCATCGGCATATCTGCTGGCATGTTCATTGGCATATTCATCTGCATATCCATCGCGCCATCATTAGCCTTGTAGCCAGTTATAGTAGGATCAACCATGCCAAATATCATAGCGACGTGTCCGACGATCAAAAAGAATATGAGCAGGCAAAAATGAAGCTTTAGCTTTGCTTTTTGGCTTGCGTTTTTATAGATCAAATTTAGCTCTAAAAGCGCGATGCCAAGAAGTGGGATGACGCCGATGAGATATGAGTAGATAGCGATGACATCGGCATATCCGCGCCATTTTATACTTGGATAAATTTTTGCTAAAAAGTAGATCGCAAGAGCTGTAAAATAGACCCCAAGCACTATGCCAACAAATTTGCTAACGGCCTTAAAGCCAGCGTTTTTGCCGCTATCCATGTGATACATCATGAAAAACTCCATCGCCACTAAAAGCTCCGCAAGCCCCATAGGTATCACCATGTAGAGGATTAGATTGTAGGGTTGATCGAGCGATAAAAGCTCCATGTAGTGTGTCATTACCATTGTAAATCCTTTGTAAAAATTTAAAGAAATTTACTACTAAAAGGCTAAGATAGTTAAAAAATATCAAGAATAGTTGCGGGATTTAAGCGGATGTTAAATTTACTCCTAGCTAGGCTAAGAGTAAATTTAAGCTAGTCTTTAAACTCGTGTGAGATGACTGGAGAGAATTCCTCCCAGTGAAGCTTGGTTTTGATAGTTGGCATCTTGCTTTGAAATGGCTCTTTTTTAAGTGCTGCCATAGCGACGCTATCGCCTTGTGGCTTAGCAGGTGCTTCTACGCTTAAAACAGCTCTTTCAAGCTCGATGAAGTCTTTTAAGATGATCGCATACGAGCGGAAAAAATTTGCATTTTTATGAGCTAAAAGTAGCGAGCTAAACTCATCTACAAATAAATTTAAAGTCTCGCCAAAAAGCTTGTCGCTGATATTTTTTGCGCCGTTAAATTCATCATTTAAAAACGTAGCCATCGCTAAAAATATAAAGCCAACATAGTCCTCGCTATCCTTGCAAAGCTCCTTATCACGCCTATATGGGCTAAGGTTTAGGCAGTGTATCACCCTAAGTCTAGCCGCGCCGTTGTCTCTGCCCTCTTCATAAAACGAGGCGCTTAAAGGGATATTTGTAAAGCCAAAAAGAACCTCATTTTGCTCATTTACAAGCTCATCAAAGCTAAATTCTTCTAAATTTGCAAATGCCTCTGCGCTTTGCTCGCTCAAAGGATTTTGCGCTAGGTAGCTTAGCTGCTCTCTCCACCTTGCAAATTTCTCATCGCTCGTGTGAAAAAATAGCGGATAAGCTAAAAATTCGTAAAAATATGCCCTTGCTTTTGTGATGTTTTTATCCATTTAGTAAATCCTCTCTCATCGCGTTTAGTTGGGCTTGCACCATGATCTTTGCCTTGCAGTCGGCACAGCAGTAAAGTGACTTGATCTTGGCTCTGTCGTTGCCAAAACGTGGCTGCATGATCGCTGCGATCTTTTCGACAGCTTTTTTAGTCGCAAACTCTTTTCCGCACTCCACGCAGGCAAATAGCTCGTCATGCGCAAGCTCGCTATAAACGAAAAACTCAGGCTTAAGAGCGATCTTGCTGACCTCAAGCGAGATGGTGTTTTTCTCAGCGCAGCTTAGCTCGCAGTAGCCGCAGGCGGTGCAAACGCTTGGGTTAAATAAAATAGAATTTGTCTTCTTGTCAGCCACCAAAGCACTTACGTTACAAGCTCCAACACAGCTAAGGCAGAGTGTGCAAGTTTCAGCATTTATCGCTACCTCGCCATATCTTATCATCTCGCCGCTTTTTACGACGCCAAGATCGCTCTCTCCTACGATAAACTCAAGTCTTTTGGCAAAAATTTCTCTCTTTGGCAGTGCGTATTCGTTGATCGAGTGCTGAGAGCCATCAATTAGTTTAGCCTTTTTTAGCGCATTTTCAAGCTCGGTCTTGTCTTTTGCGTGGTGTATAGCGGTCTCTTTAAATTTAAGCTCATAAATTTGATTTAAGATGCTAATGGCGTCTTTTTCGCCCTTGCCAAGGCTCTTGCTGTATAAAATCACACTCGAGCCACTCTCTTGAAGAAGTGTCAAAAAGTGCGTTTGGCTTAAGAAGTGGGCGGCTGAGATGGCAAAAGGTAGGACATTTTCTGGTAGGCTCACGTTTAGCTCATCTAGGCTCATCTCCTCAGGTACGATGAGCGGGATCTTGCCTTTGTAAAGCTTTGCAACAGCGGCAAATGAGCTTTGTGGCATTAGCGTGTAGTCGAGCGCGCCACTAGGGCAGACGCTGATGCAGTTTCCGCAGTTTGTGCAGTCTATTGCTGAAAAGATAAGGTGCTTTGTCTCGTCCTCTTTTAAGATAGCAACCGTTGGACAAACCTCGGCGCAACGACCGCAAATTTCGCTTCTGCGCTCGTGATACTGACAGATTGATGAGTCGTATTGAGTAAAGCTTTTGTATCTAAATTTTGGGCTTTTTGCATTTAAAATTTCAAGCACTTTTTCATCTTTTAGCCCTGAAATTTCGTAGCAGCCGCTTTGTTTTAGCATATAGTCCCTTGCGTTTTCAACCAAGAAAAAGTCGCAATCAACCTCAAATTCGTCATTTGCTCTAAGCACCAAAACGCTTAGCTCACCAGCTGCACCGTATATAAATTTGACTTCAAAGTGCGTAAGTTCGATCACTTTGTAGCCATTTTCTTTTAGTAAATTTGCTAGCTCTTCACGGCCTGAGTTGCTTACAATGACGACATTTTTGCCAACCTCTTTTTCATAATCCACATCCTTTGCCATATCAAAGGCGCTCGCTCTTGCCTCGTAGAGTAAAAGGGTATTTTTGGCTTTTTCTAAGACGCTTGCGGTGGTATTTTTAAGGTAGAAATTTATCTCAGGTGCGACGACATTTGCCTTTAGCTTTGGAGAGTTTGAGACTAGATAGTCACCATTTTCGTTGTTGATCTCTATCTGCTCATTTAGCATCAAAGCATCGTCAAAATCGTTATAAAAGCCAAATTCTTTCATTGTTTCTCCTATTATCAAAAACGGGCTTATTCTAATATTAATGGGATTAATAGACTCTGAAATTTATATCCTCTTTTTTTGCTCTAAGTTTTAATTTATAATATTTTTATGTTAAAATCACGCCTTGGTAAAACTAACTTACTAGGAGTGCAAATTGAACGATTTAAGAAATATCCCACAAGTTGATAAGATCATAAAAAACGAAGCATTTTCGGGGCTTGACATGAGTTTAGTCACTATGCTTGCAAGGCAAATTTTAGATGAGGTTAGGGCTAAAATTTTAAATGAAAATGCTAGCTTTGAGAGCGAAGAGATAATAAATTTGATCCTAGATGAGTATGATAAATTTAATGAAGCTAGCCTTCAAAGGGTGCTAAATTTAACCGGCGTTGCTATACATACAAATCTCGCTAGAAGCGTCATCGATAAAGAAATTTTAAGCCGTGCGACACCTGTTATCACGGGCTACTCAAATCTTGAATATAACCTAAAAACAGGCAGCCGAGGCAACAGATATGACTACGTTGGCTCGCTAATAGCAAGGGCTTTTGGTTTTGAGGACGCCATCGTTGTAAATAACAACGCAAGCGCTGTATTTTTGGTGCTAAACACCTTTGCAAAGGGCAGAGAAGTGGTCGTTAGCAGGGGCGAGCTAGTCGAGATCGGCGGTAGTTTTAGAGTGCCAGAGGTGATGGCAAACGCAGGCTGCATCCTAAAAGAGGTCGGCACTACAAATAAAACTAGGTTAAAGGACTACGAAGAGGCGATCAGCGAAGATACGGCGATGCTTGTAAAGGTTCATAGATCAAATTTTGACATCGTGGGCTTTAGCGAAGAGAGCTCGGCAAATGAACTAAGCGAGCTAGCAAATAGGCGAAATTTGATAGATTATTTTGATCTTGGCAGTGGATTTTACGGAAATTTGCCCTTTAACTTAGACAAAAACGAGCCAGATCTAAAGAATTTAAAAGATGTTTCACTAGTTAGCTTTAGCGGTGATAAGCTACTTGGTGCGGTGCAGTGTGGCATAATAGTCGGCAAAAAAGAGCTCATCGCAAAGCTTAGAAAAAACCAGCTTTTAAGGATGCTTCGCGTCGATAAAGTGATCATCTCGCTTTTGGCTGAGAGTATAAAAGCTTATCTAAACAAAGAATTTGAGCTAATCACAACGCAAAAATTGCTTCACAAAAGCGTAAAAGAGCTTGAAAACTTGGCAAATTTTATAAATAAAAGCCTAAAAACTCCGCTTGAGATAGTGCACACACAAACCTTTGTAGGGGGCGGTGCTATGCCAAATAAAAAGATCCCAAGTGTGGCTTTGGCATTTGGTGGCGACGCAAATTTAAACGAGCTAAAATTTAGGCAAAAAAAGGTGATCGGACGCATAGAAAACGATAAATTTATGCTCGATCTCAGGTCGCTTCTTGATGAGGACATAGAGATGCTAATAAAAATAATAAATGAAACGGAAGAAAAATGAGTTTAATAATAGGAACAGCAGGGCATATCGACCACGGCAAAACTGCGCTTATAAAGGAGCTAAACGGCTTTGAGGGGGACAATCTTGAAGAGGAGAAAAAGCGTGGCATAACGATCGATCTAAGCTTTTCAAATTTAAGCAAAAATGATGAGAATATCGCATTTATCGACGTGCCAGGACATGAAAATCTCATAAAAACGATGATAAGTGGCGCGTATGGCTTTGACGCGTGCTTGTTTGTGGTGGCGGCAAATGACGGGCTTATGCCCCAAAGCTTGGAGCACCTTGAAATTTTAAATCTCCTTGGCGTGAAATCTGTGATCGTGGCGCTTACAAAGTGCGATTTGGTCGATGTTGCCACTATAAATTTAAGAAAAAAAGAGATAAGAGATGAAATTTCTAAATTTAAAAACCTGCAAATTTTAGAAATTTTCGCCGTTAGCATAAAGGATAAGGCAAGCATCGATGAGCTTAAAAACTACCTCTTTACGCTAAGAGCCAAAAAGCGCGATGAGGAGGGCGTTTTTAGATACTACATTGATAGGGTTTTTAGCCTAAAAGGTATCGGAAATGTCGTAACTGGCACCGTGATAGAGGGAAGCGTTAGTAAAAATGAGAAGCTTTTTAACTACGACGCTGGCAAAGAGGTGCTAGTAAGAAGCGTGCAAAGCCACGATAAATTCGTTGATAGCGCAGGGGTAAGCAGCCGTGTGGCGCTTAATCTAACAGGTATCGAGCTTAGCGAGCTAAAAAAGGGGCAGCTACTTAGTAAAAAGGGCTTTTTTAGGGGATTTAGAGAGGTTGATGCGGTCGTAACTGCTAAAAATCTCATCCACTCTCAAAGTGTGACATTTTGCGTGGGCGCTAAAAATGTGCCTGCAAAGGTGCTAATCCTTAGTCAAAAAGATGATAGCTACTTTGTGAGCTTTAAATTTCAAAGCGATATGTTTTTGAAATTTGACGAGGCCTTTGTGCTCATCTCAGATGCGCGCGTGATAGGCGGTGGTAGGGTGCTAAACCCAGTGCTTGAGCCACTAAAAAAGGCTGGTAAAATTCTCTTTTTAGCCTCGCTTTTAAAGCATGATTTTGTTGAAGCTTTTTCTATCTTAAAAGAGGCTCACAAAAATGGCTTTGGCATCATCTCTTCTTATCAGAGATTTGGTCTAAATCACGAAGAGGCCGTAGCTGTAGCTAAAAAAGTCTCAAACGTCTTTGTCGATGAAAAGGCTTTAAATATCTACGATCTAAGCGCGGTTGAGCGGATAAAATCAGCCATTAAATTTATGATAGAAAAGAACGAATTTGCTGTCTTTTCAGCTCAAAGTATCAGCCTAAAACTTGCTTGGGCTAGCCAAAATTTAGCCCAAAAAGCGCTTGATGAGCTTGAAAGTGCAAATTTGATCGCCAAAGATAGCGGTGTCTATACCAAAAAAGGCGTTGATCTAAGCAAGCTAAAAGTAAGGCTTGAAGAGAAAATTTATGAAATTTTAGAAAGTGGCAAGCTAGCCCCAACGGCGCCATATAATATATATGATGATTTAGAGATCGATAGGGTTAGTGGTGACAATGCCCTTAAAAAACTTACTGCAATGGGCAGGGTCATAAGGCTGGAGCATAACCTTTTCATCACTAGGAATTCACTAAAAATGGCACTTGATAAACTAAGAGAGATCATAAAAAATCAAGGCTTCGTAAATGTCACAAACGCCAAGGATGCGCTAAATTTAAGTAGAAAATATGTAATCGCCTACCTTGAGCAGCTCGATCTTGAGAGTGACATAATGAAGCAGGGAAATGATAGGGTTTTTCGCAGTTAGTATTCATTTACAAAAAGCAAATATAATCCGCCAAATTTTTAAAAAGGATAAAAATGAAAAAAGTGATCTTAGCCTCAATTATCGCGGCAACTAGCCTAATGGCAGCAAGCGATAAGCAAATAGAGGACTTCTACTCTCAAATGGTTGATAGCAGCGTAAAAGTAAAGGTAGCCGATCGTCACAAAGTGGCAGGCGACATCGAAGCTGTCGTGGTAAAACTAAGCAAAGATGGCAACTCACAAGATGAGATAGTTTTTACAAAAGGTGACTTCATCTTCCCAGACGTGATCGATCTAAAAGAGCAAAAATCATACCTAGCTGAAGTGAAAAAAGAGGTCATCGCAAAGGGAATTTCTAAAATTTATAAAGATGAAGACAAGGCAAACATCATCGTTCTTGGTAGCGACCCTAAAAAGCCAACTATCATAATGTTTTCAGACCCAGAGTGCCCATACTGCAGGGCTGAGCTAGCAAAGATCGAGACAACGCTAAAAGATAGCAACGTAGAGATCGTCCTAACTCCAGTCCATGACATCTCATCACTTCAAAAAAGCTCACTAATCTACAAAGATGCAAAAGCTGCTAAGAGTGACAGTGACAAGGTTAAAATTTTAAGAAAATACTACGCTGAAGACTACAATGTAGATGATAAGAGTGTTAGTAAAGAAGATGTCGCAAAGATCGATAATCTGCGCAAAAAATACTTTGCAGCTGGCGTTAGATCAGTGCCATTTATCGTAAATAAAAGCGATCTAAAATAACATTTTCTAGGGAGCTCTCCCTAGAATTTCTGCTACAAATAAATTTTATAAATTTAAAGTATATTTAACTATATTTTTAATAAATACTTAACATTATTAATTAAACTTTTATATTTACTTTGCTTAACTTAGAAATATGCTAAATTTACATAGTTTAACTTTAGGGTGCTAAAATGCCCTTAAATAGGCTATTTACGATATTTTAGAAATTCTAAATATGCAAATTTTACATATTAATGAACCAAATTTCTCAAAAATTTTTGAGGCATAAGGAGAAAAAATGCAAGGATCAAGAAGAGATTTTCTCAAAAAATCTCTAAAAGTCGGTGCTGCCAGCGGAGTACTCGCAGTCTCAGCCGTAGCAAAAGTGACTAGCGATGACTTGGCTCCTGATGACAATGGCGTTGTCGTAGGCAAGTCTAACAAAAAAGAGGTGCTTTACAAAAAAAGCAAGAACTGGGAAACCTACTATAAAATCGCATACTAAGGGAGAAAACCATGAGTGATGCACGTATAGGAAGACGTTCATTTTTAAAGCTAGCCGCACTAGGTTCAGGCACTACAATGGCTTTTGGACAAAATGATACGATCAGACAAGCGAGCGCAGAGGAGATAAAAGATCCTTTCCCTGGCTCAAAAAAGGTTAGAACGATATGTTCTATATGTTCAGCAGGCTGTGGTATCGAGGCTGAGGTACAAGATGGTGTTTGGGTTCGTCAAGATATGGCGATGTTTCACCCGATATCTCAAGGCTCACACTGCTCAAAAGGTATCGATCAGATCGATCTTACGCATAGCAAACAGCGCATCAAATATCCTATGAAAAAGGTTGATGGCAAATGGCAAAGAATTTCATGGGATCAAGCTGTAAATGAGATCGGCGATAAGATGCTTCAGATCCGCAAAGAAGATGGTCCTGATAGCGTTATATTCTTAGGATCTGCGAAATTTAACAACGAGCAAGCATATTACTTTAGAAAATTTGCTGCGTTTTGGGGCACAAACAGCAACGACCACGTAGCAAGAATTTGACATAGCGCAACAGTCGCCGGTGTGGCGAATACTTGGGGTTATGGCGCGATGACAAACCACTTTGGAGATATGGCTGCAAATTCAAAATGTATATTTATAATAGGTGCAAACCCAGCTGTGGCAAATCCAGTTGGCGGTATGAAGCACACTTTGCAAGCAAAAGATAGAAACAACGCAAAGGTGATCGTAGCTGATCCAAATTTTACAAAATCAGCCGCGCACGCTGATCTATACCTAAGACAAAGATCAGGCACCGATATAGCGCTTGTTTATGGACTTATCCACATCATCTTAAAAAATGGCTGGGAAGATAAAGAATTTATAAAAAATAGAACTTACGGCATCGACGAGATAGCAAAAGAGGCCGAGCACTGGACACCAGAGGTCACATCTGACGTTACAGGCGTGCCAGTTGATAAGCTGATAGAGGCTGCAAATATCCTAGCTCACACAAAACCAGGCACTGTAGTCTGGGCACTTGGCATCACTCAGCACTCAGTTGGTAGCTCAAATACGAGAATTTTACCTATTTTGCAACTAATCCTTGGCAACATGGGCAAACCAGGCGGTGGCTGTAACATCATCCGTGGTCACGACAACGTTCAAGGCTCAACCGACATGTGTAACCTCTCAGATAGCTTGCCGATGTATTACGGACTAACTGACGCGGCTTGGAAGTATTACTGCCAAGGCTGGGGTGTTGATTATGATGAGTTTGTAAAACGCTTTGCAGTCTCAACCAAAGAGCCAAAACAAGGCGGCGCACCAGTTAAAAACACTGTTTTTGAAGAGTATTACTACCACGATCCTAAAAACCCAGAGGATAGAAACTGGAGAAATGAAAAAGGCTGGTCGCTTTCAAAATGGTGGCAAGGCGTCTTAAAAGAGGAAAATACCTTTAGCAGTGGTGCGTTAAGAGTTCTTTGGGTTCAAGGAACTGGTCTAACATCTATGGCGCACCTAGCTAAAATTCAAGAAGCGGCTTCAAAACTAGATATGATCGTAGTTGCTGAGCCATTTGTAAATGAAATTTCTATCCTTTCAGATAGAAAAGATGGCGTTTATATATTGCCAGTGGCAACTGCCTTTGAAAACGAAGGTCACCTAAACGCTACAAACCGCTCAGGTCAGTGGAGGACAAAGGTTGTTGATCCACTTTATGAGAGCAAGGGCGATCACGAAGTAATGTTTGCATTTGCTAAGAAATTTGGCTTTTACGATGAATATGTAAAAGGCATGAAGATGGCTGTTGTAGATAGAGAGCTAAAACAAGTAAAAGATGACTTTGTATGGCCAGATGACGCGACAAATGAGATAGCAAGGGTTGGAAATTCTATCGGTTATGGCGGCAGAACTGCTGAGATGTTTAGACGTCACCAAGCAAACTGGGATAAATTTGACCCAGATACGCTAATAGGTCTTGGCGGCGAAGTAAAAGGCGAGTACTACGGCAAGCCATGGCCAGCATGGGATGAAAAACACCCTGGCACACCGATACTTTACGATATGAGCAAGCCTTACGCAGAGGGTGGCTCTGGCTTTAGAAACCGTTTTGGCTTAGAGCATAACGGCGTTAGCCAGCTAGCTAGCGAAGAGGCAACATTAGTTGGCTCAGCTATAAAAGGTGGCTACCCACAAATCACAAGAGATAATATAGAAAAAGTCCTAGGCATCACTCTAACAGAAGAAGAAAAAGCTAAGATAGGACCTAGCTGGAGCATGGATTACAGCGGCATCATCTTAGAAAAATGCCGTGAAAAAGGCGTCGTGCCGTATGGTAACGCAAGGGCTAGAGCTATCGTTTGGGAATTTCTTGATCCTATCCCAAAACATAGAGAGCCTATCCACTCACCACGCTGGGATCTTGTCCAAAAGTATCCGACATTTGATGATCAAGCTAGAAATTTCCGTGTTTCTACTAGATTTAAGTCAGAGCAACAAGCAAAAGACTGGTCAAAAGAATTTCCTATCGTATTTAGCACGCAACGCGTCGTAAATTTAAGTGGTGCGGGAATGATAGAAAGAACAAGTAAATATCTCTCAGCTATCACACCTGAGATGTTTGCTAACGTCCATCCTGAGCTTGCTTTAAAATACGGCATAAAAGATCGCGATATGATGTGGATCCACAGCCCACAAGGCACGAAGATCAAAGTAAGGTGCTATCACAGCTATATGGTCACTCCAGATAGAATTTGTATGCCTTACAACTTCGCTGGCGTTATGCAAGGTGTCGATCTCTCAGCTCGCTACCCAGAGGGCACTAAGCCTTATGTTATCGGCGAGAGCTTTAACACAGTTACTAACTACGGATTTGACCCTGTTACTCAAATTTCAGAATTTAACGCAGGTCTTTGCCGCATAGAAAAAGCTGAAGAAAATACCTTTAAAACATCGTTTTATCACGAGTATGGCGAGAGAGACGCCTTAGGTAAAGAGTAAGGAGAGAAAAATGGCAAGAATGAAATTTTTTGTAGATACTAATAGATGTATCAGCTGCTTTGGATGTCAAGTCGCCTGCTCTTCTGCTCATGAGCTTCCAGTTGGAATTTATAGAAGAAAGGTTATCACGCTTCACGATGGCATAGAGGGTAAAGAGGTCTCAACCACTATCGCGTGCCAGCACTGCACCGACGCGCCTTGCGAGCAAGTTTGTCCGGTTGATTGCTTCTACATAAGAGCTGATGGCATCGTGCTTCACGATAAACACAAGTGCATAGGCTGTGGATACTGCTTGTATGCTTGTCCATTTGGTGCGCCGCAGTTCCCTAGAGACGGGGCATTTGGCGTAAAAGGCGTAATGGATAAATGCACTATGTGCGCAGGTGGTCCAGAGCCAACTAACTCACACGAGGAGAGAGAACTTTACGGCCAAAACAGAATGGCTGAGGGCAAAGTGCCTATGTGTGCGGCTATCTGCTCTACAAACGCGCTTTTAGTTGGCGACGCTGCTGAGGTTTCAAATGTATATCGCAAACGCGTTATGCTAAGAAATACAGGACTAAACATATAACACTAAGGAGGGCGCTTGCTCTCCTTTTAAATTTATAAAATTTAAATTATTTTTATGATTTTTATAATCTAAAATTTCATCAATAATTTTCTTTACCTATTAAAATTATCAAAAATATATAACTTTTTTATCTCCATATGAAATTTTGATCTAACCCTCTAAAGCCCTAAATTTACGTAAATTTAATTATTTATTTGTAAAAAATATTATTTATGCTTTCAATTTACATTCTTTTATGATAATCGTTTTTATTTTAATCAAAGTAAAGCATTGGTAATATTTCACTTTAAAATAATCTCACAGGTGGTTTAATTAATGAATAAAATTTTTAAATTTATGCTTATCATGCTACTTCCTATCTGGCTTGTGGCAAAAAATGACGACTATACACAAGTCGCAGCTCAGATAAAAGAGTCATTACAAAAAGTAATAACAGAGTATAGAGCTGGCAATGTCGAGCAAGCAGTTAGCGATACTCAAAATGCTTATTTTGGTCTGTTTGAAGATGTCGAAGCTGGCATCAGAATAAATTTAGGTCAGAAAAAAGCTTACTCTATGGAGAAGCAGTTTGGCGAGATCAGAAAGGCGATAAAAGCTGGCGAAGCACCAGATGATGTGCAAAAAAGAATAGATCAGATAAATAGCGAAATCGCTGAAGTTTTGCCAGTTATTTTAAATGGACATAAGCTTGTTGGTGAGTATTCAGACACTCCAGCACAAGCTGCTGCAAGTGGCTATGACACTTCTAAATTTATCCCTGAGTGGAAGGTGGCATTTGAAAATTTATCAGCTACTTTAGATAAAGCCATAGCAAGCTACGAGAGCGATAAACAAGATGATGCTAAAAATTCTATCCAAGATGCTAAATTTAATGATTATAGAAACACTCAACTTGAAATCGCCGTTCGCCAATATATAGAAAATGGCAAAAGTGTAGATGCTGACATCCAAAGAAAGATGGGTGAAGCGATCAGTGGCATCACAAATGGCATAAGCAAAGATGACTTTAAAGTAAAACTAGAAGAGATCAAAAAGCTAGCTTATGATGCCGTTGCAAAACTTCCAGCTGAAACAGTAAAACTAGCAAAAGTTGATATGAGTAGTGCAGCATCTAGCGATAGCAGCGAAGATAGTGGCACAGACTACACTCAAACTGTTAAAAACATAAATGACAAAATTCAAGCAGCCATCGCGCTTTACAAAGGTGGCAATAGTGCTAAAGCTATGGGCGATATCCAAGATATCTACTTTGATGAGTTTGAAGGTAGCGGCATGGAGAACAAAGTAGGTGCAATAGATGTAAATTTAAAAACAGCTATCGAAGCTACATTTGGTAACCTTGTGGCCCTTATGAAATCAGGTGCAGACGAAAAAACACTTGAAGAGAGTGCAAGCAAGATGTCATCTCAGCTAGCAGCTGCACTTGAGAAAACTAGCGGTTCAAGCTCACCTTGGACGCTATTTATCTGGGCACTAACTATCATCTTAAGAGAGGGTTTTGAAGCTCTTATCATTGTTGCAGCCGTCGTTGCATATCTTGTAAAAACTGGCAATGCAAAATCTATGGGCAAGGTCGTATATAGCTCAGTTGGCGTGGCTGTCATCTTAAGCTTTGTCATGGCTTGGATAATGAACGCCATCTTTGGTGAAGCAGCAGGTCAAAAAAGAGAGCTTATGGAAGGCATCACGATGCTTGTTGCAGTGGGACTTCTATTTTATGTTGGCTTCTGGCTTCTTTCAAATGCTGGTGCTAAAAAATGGAACGACTATATCAAATCACATGTATCTGATTCTATCTCAAGTGGCTCAAGCACGATGCTTTGGTGGACTGTATTTTTAGCGGTATTTAGAGAGGGTGCTGAGACAGTGCTATTTTATCAAGCGCTTATCTTTGACGCAAAAGACTCAGCTGGCTACTCAATGATCGCGGCTGGCTTTGTTGTAGGTCTTATCGTTCTTTTGATAGTCTATTTCTTATTTAAAATTTTCGCTATTAAAATTCCTATTAAGCCATTTTTTATATTTACATCAGCTATCATCTTTTACATGTCGATCGTCTTTGTTGGAAAGGGCGTTGGCGAGCTAGTTGAGGGCAAAATTTTCATACCAACTATCATAAAAGGACTAAATTTTCCTGACTGGATGAGAGACTGGCTAGGACTTATGCCATATTACGAGAGTTTAATACCTCAGATCATTATGGTGCTTGCCCTAATTATAGGCATCGCTATCATGAAATCAAAACAAAATAAAAACTAATCTTATTTAAAGGAGAGGAAATGAATAAAATTCTTAGTTCAGCTCTAGCACTTAGCCTAGCAGCTGGTTTTGCACTTGCTGGAGAGCACCCAATCGGCGAGCCTGTAGAGGCTAATGGCATGGAGATAGCTGCTGTTTATCTTGAGCCAATCGACATGGAGCCAAAAGGCGTTGATCTAGCTCCAAGCTTGGCTGATCTTCACCTAGAAGCTGACATCCACGCTGTAAAAGGCAACAAAAACGGCTTTGGCGAAGGCGAGTGGATCCCATATCTAAAGATCAACTATGAGCTAAAAAACCTTGATAATGGTAAAACTAAAAAAGGTACATTTATGCCAATGGTTGCAAGCGATGGCCCACACTACGGCGCTAATGTAAAAATGGATACAGGTGTTGGTAACTATGAACTTAAATTCCACATCGACAATCCAGAGAAACAAGGCTTTGGTCGCCATGCTGACAAAGAGACTGGTGTTGGTAAATGGTTTGAGCCTTTCACAACAACTTATAAATTTCAATGGACAGGTGGTCCTGTTAAATAATCGCTTTGGGGCGTTCTCGCCCCTTTTTAAAAATTCTCATAGGGTTTAGTTATGTCAATTTACTTCTATCAGGTCTTTTTAGCCCTCCTTGGATTTACGCTTTTTGCTGCCTTAAATAACAATGGCAAAAGTTTAAAAACGATCTTTTTACCGTCATTTCTTGGCGTTGTTGCTGGTGTGCTTATCTTTAAAGCTGCTCGTCATGCGCTTGTTGATGACCAGTTTAAAATTTTCATAGATTCTGTGACACTGGTTTTTTTACTAATTAGCATTTTATGGATATTTTTCGAGCTTAAGATAGCAAAAATCGTAACATTTTTTATTTTAGGCATCGGCTTTGGCTTTGGCTATAGCTCAAGTAGTGCTTTGTTCCCACTTTTTGGCGGCGAGCTGCTTGACACACTTTCAGTTATAAGCTTCTTTTTGATGATCTTTGCGATGATCTTGATACTATTTTTATTTTTCTTCATTTCAAATCTAAAAGCAAGCATCCCATCATCAATAGCTAAAATTTTAGCTCTTATCACATTAGTATTTTTACTAGTTGATAGAAGCTCACAAACTGCACTCGAGCTTTTGCGTGCAGGCGCTTTAAAGATAAGTAGCGAGCTAAATTCTCAAATTTTATCTATCAGCGCAAAAGGCATCTACGTCACAGAATTTAGTGCCTATTTTTACATAGCAGTGATCCTTCTTTTATGCATCATCGCGCTTTGCTTTGTGCCAAAGAGTATCGATAAGAGCACGTTTGGCTCTATCAAATACCGCTTTACAAAAGCCATTAGAGAAAATGTCTTTGACAATGCAAAATTTGCATTTTGCAGCGTTTTAATAGCGCTTGGCTTCTCTCTTTATTTTGATCTTTACGCATCTCGCCCACCTCAAATTTCAGAGCCAGTCTTGGTTGAGCCAGTGGGAGATAAATTTATATTTGATGTTGATATGTTAAAAGATAACGAACTTCACAGATTTGCCTACATCACAGATGAGGGCAAACAGATAAGATTTTTCTTGCTAAACCGCTTTAGCGACCGCCCATCTCCAGTCATCGTCTTTGACTCGTGCATGATCTGTGGCGATATGGGCTATATAAAAAAAGGAAATGATCTTATTTGTATCTCTTGTAATGTTAGAATTTTCTTGCCGTCAGTTGGCAAAGAGGGCGGTTGTAACCCAATCCCTATGGCATTTACCTTCGATGGTAAAAATATCATAGTTGATTATAAAACGATCGTCGCAGGGGCAAACTACTTTAGCAAGGTCGTCGAAAAGATGGTGCTTGACCCAGTTAGTCGTAAAAAGGTGAGCAATCTTGATTCAAGATCATATTTATACTACGGACGCACATATTTCTTTGAGAGCAACGAAACTCAGGCGAAATTTGAAGCAAATCCAGAAAAATATGTAGAAACAAATGGAACGTTAAAATGAAAAATATGCAACTAAGAATGATAAAAAGCTCGATCACTGGCTCAAAGGTGCAAAAGACGATGGCGTTTATCACCATCTTGCTAGCTGCTCTTTTGATAGCTTGCATGCTAAATATCACGCTAAAAATTGGCGATCAAGTAGCAAGCGAGCTTAGAGGATATGGCTCAAATATCGTCGTTTTACCACGCGGTGAGAGCCTAAGTATCGAGATCGAGGGTAAAAATTTCACCCCACTAAAATCACAAAATTTACTCCCAGAGGCTGATATCTACAAGATAAAAGAGATCTTTTGGCGAAATAACATCGTCGCTTTTGCTCCGTTTTTAGAGACAAAGGTAAAAGACGCTAAGGGCGATGAGTTTAGCTTTGAGGGGACATATTTTGATAAAAATATCGGATTAAAAGATGAGCCAGAATTTAGCACAGGTGTTAAGAGTTTGTATGGATTTTGGGGTGTTGAGGGTGCTTGGCCAAAAGATGAGAACATGGATGAAATTTTAGTAGGAGATGAGCTAGCAAAGGCTAAAAATTTAAAAGTTGGCGACAAGCTTAGCCTTGTGGGCAAAAATGGCACAAAAGAGGTTAGCGTGGTTGGCATCTTAAAAGGGGCAAGCGATGAGGCACATAAGCTAATAGGCTCGCTCAAACTTGCTGGCGATCTCTCAGGACACGCTGGCTCATACACAAAAGCTGAGGTCTCAGCCATGACGATCCCAGAAAACGACCTATCGCTAAAGGCTAGACGAAATTTAGACAACCTTGATAGCGCAGAGTACGACAAATGGTACTGCTCGGCCTATGCAGGATCTATCGCATTTCAGATAGAAGAAAATTTACCAAACGTTAGCGCAAAAGCTAGCCTTCAAGTAAGTGATGCTGAGAGTAATATCGTAAAGAAAATTCAAAGCCTAATGGGTATCGTTAGTATCATAGCCCTTGTGGTTTCAGCCATCGGTATAACATCGCTAATGACAAGTGAAATTTATCGCCGTAAAAAAGAGATCGGTCTTTTAAAAGCCATAGGCGCAAGTAACTTTGAAATTTACGCTCTTTTTGCGAGCGAGAGCCTTGTGGTGGCATTTTTTGCTGGTATCACTGGAGCATTTTTAGGATACGCGCTAAGCTACGTGATGTCTTACATCATCTTTTCTCACGGCATAGGCATAGCTTGGATCGTGCTGCCAATAAGCGTGGCATTTGCCTTGCTCATCTCAGTCGTTGGCTCGCTAATGCCAATGAGAAACGTCATAAATTTACTACCTGCGGAGGTGCTATATGACCGCAAATAGCAAATTCTTTTACAACCTGATCTACAAAAGCCTAAAAAATGGCTCATCAAGGGTTATGGTCATCGTGATCTCGATCTTGCTTGGAGCGTGCGTGTGTGCGGCATTTGTCAATGTCTATCTAGACATCGACTCAAAGGTCTCACGCGAGCTAAAAACTTATGGTGCAAATATGATCTTTGCTCCAAAAGATATGGCGACAAGTGATGATATGAGTGAAAAAACATATAATGAAATGATCGCTAAAGTGCCAAAAGATAAGCTTCTTGGCGAGAGTGGATATCTCTTTGCTCAGGCAAATATCGGTCCGACAAATGCCATCGTCATGGGGACAAAATTTAGCAATCTAAAAAAAGTTAAGCCGTTTTTGGATGTTAGAGATGGAACTATGATAAATGTCGATTTTGACGATAAAAACGTGCTAATAGGCGTCGATCTTGCTCGTCAAGCTGGCTTTAAAGCAGGCGATGATATAGAAATTCGCGCCATTGGCTCAAACGAGAGCATAAATGTAAAGATAAAAGGCGTAGTGGCAAGTGGCGATAAAGAGGACGCTCTTTTGATCACGTCGCTATCTTTGGCTCAAAAAATTTCAAACAAAGTTGGCAAGATAAACTACGCTGAAGCTGTTGTGCTTGGAAATTTTGACGAGATAACATCGCTTGCAAAAACTATAAGCAACGATGAAATAGTCGCAAAACCAGTGGCAAAGGTCTCAAAGTCTGAGGGCTATATCTTAGAAAAGATCAAACTTCTAATGGCGCTTGTTAGCCTTGTCATCTTGCTCATTACTTCAATGTGCGTAAATACAACGCTTAGTGCTATCTTGCTCTCTCGATCACGTGAGATCGCACTTCTTAGAGCCATAGGCGCAAGCAAAAAAGACGTGCTAAGGCTATTTGGCTTTGAAACATTTGTGACAGCGCTCATCTCAGCATTAGTCGGAGCGTTTTTAGGTTATCTACTAGCTCAAATTTTAGGTTATGCGATATTTGATTCTAGTATTGATTTTAGAATTCTAAGCATCCCAGTAGCTGTGGTCATATCACTTCTTTTTGCAGCGATCGCAGCGTTTTACCCGATTAAACGGGCACTTAATAACAAAATGGCAGATACACTAAGAGGAGAATGATATGCAAAATGCACTAGAACTTAAAAATATTTGTAAAATTTTTGGCGATGTAAAAGCACTTGATGATATAAGTTTTGAGGTTAAAAAGGGCGAGTGGGTCAGCGTCATGGGACCAAGCGGTAGTGGTAAGAGTACGCTTGTAAATATCCTTTCTCTAATGGATACTCCAAGTAGTGGCGTATATATGCTTGGAGGCGATGATGCGAGCAACCTAAATGCCGATGATACGCTTAAATTTAGACGTGAAAAGATCGGACTTGTCTTTCAGCAGTTTCACCTAGTGCCATATCTTAGCGCGCTTGAAAACGTGATGATAGCGCAGTATTATCACAGCTCAGTTGATGAAGAGGATGCTAAAAAGGCGCTTGAGGCAGTTGGACTATCTCACAGGCTCACACACAGACCAAGCCAGCTAAGTGGCGGCGAGCAGCAACGCCTTTGTATCGCGCGCTCACTCATAAACGACCCTGAAATTTTAATAGCAGACGAGCCAACAGGCAACCTTGACGAGGCAAATGAGAGGATCATACTTGATCTATTTTGCAAGCTAAGAAAAGATGGCAAGACGATACTTCTAGTCACTCACAACCCAGATTTAGGCGAGTATGGCGATAAGATCGTCTATCTAAGACACGGCAAGCTAGAGAAAATTCGCACTATCGAAAATCCAAAGGTGCCAAATGAAATTTAAATTTCTATTTTTGTGCCTAATCGCAGCTCTAGTTATGGGCTGCGTCAAGCAGTATGAGAAGCACCACATCACGCTAAATGACTCAAGTGGCATCGATACGCAGTTTTTTCCTACTGAGAAGCGCCTAAAGATAGGCGACAAGCCATATATGCTCTTTTTCTTTGGCACGGACTGCGGAGTGTGCAAGGCTGCGATCCCTGATCTAAACGCACTTGAAAAAGAGTATGGCAAAGAGGTGCAGTTCATTGGCATTTTAGGGCCTAGCAAGGGCTTTGATAAAGACATTGAAATCTTAAAAGAGCACAATATCACCTTTAAAACTACAAGTGATAAGGTTTCGGTGGATTACTTCAGCAAGGCAGTTGGTGGCGTCATGGGCGTGCCAGTTATCTATTTTTTTGATAAAGATGGTAAGATGCGATCAAAATTTATCGGTCTTACACCAAAAAGTGTGCTTGAAGGTGCTATAAGATCGCTCTTATAGGAGTGAAGATGAGAAATTTCTTTTTATTTGTCTTGGCAGTGTTTTTTGTCGGATGTGCTAGCAGCACGCCAAATATCTCGGTAAAAACAAGCGATCCGATCTTTTTTACGCTTGGTGAAGCAAACAAAAGCGTCTATGTAAATTTTAAAAATAGCGCGACCGGACAAGATGTAAATGCTGAAATTTTAAGCGAATTTGCAAAGGCTGGCTTTAGAAATGAGCCAAATATCAAAAATGCTGACTTCATCATCCTTGGCGACGTGCAAAGCTTTTCTAGGACAACCAAAAGAGATCCTAGATTTTCAATGGGCATGGGATATGGCTTTGGCAGACCAAGTTTTGGCTTTGGCTACTCGATGTTTTTCCCGTTTGGTTATGATGACTATGATGACGACTTTAGCACAAATAGCTATGCTTACTACATGCAAGTAAGCGTGCTAGTGCGCCCAAAAGATGGCGGTGAGAAAGCGACAAATATCTCGCTCATGCAAGCGGGTAATGTCTATTCGCCAAGCTACATCTGGCCATTTTTCAAAGAGCGCCTAGCAAAACAGATTGTTAGCTTTTTCTATAACGTCTCACAAAGGTAGAGAAATTTAGCGAAATTTAAAAGGAGTTAAGATGCTAGTTGATGGAAGCTATGAAATTTTATCTTGTGATGATGTGGAGCTTGGCATAAAAAGAAGCTCTGCTTTATCTTTTTATGCCTGTTATGACGATGTTAAAGAGGCAAAAGCTCTTTTAGTCATCATTCCTGGTCTTGGAGCAGACTCTGACTCTGGATATAGAGCTCATCTCATGCGAACCATGGTAGAGAACTATGATGTGGCATGCATTAGTGTGGATTATCACTGTATAGGCAACCGCCCACAGCTTGGTGCTCAATGTTTGTTAGATGATTTGGACCGTGCGATATTAATAGATGAGTTAGCCAAAATTGGTATAACATTACCAATAGATATAAAGGCGGTCGATAGTTATAAAAAAACATGTTTTTTATTTGAAAGTCTTAGTGAGGAGATCACTCTTAGAAAAAAGGCAAATATTTTGCCTGCAAGTTATAAGCTAAATTTGAGTTGCACAATGTATCCAACAAAAGATGAATACCAAAATTTTGGCATTATGCAAGCTACTGATATATTAAATGCTATTCTTTATACTAAGCATAATTTATGCGCTGGAAAATTTAGTCAAATTCCTGTTATTTTGGCAGGAAGCTCACATGGTGGCTATCTTGCAAATTTATCAGCTAAAATTGCTCCGTGGTTAGTAGATGCTGTGATAGATAATAGCTCCTATGCTATATTTTTATGGCGTCTTATTGGCTTTGGAAAAGAGATTGATTTTACTAAATTTTTTTGTTGTGCGACTGATGACTTTTATCAAGATATTTGCCTCTATCTTTTTGATAAAACCTATTGGACACTAGATAAGACTTCACTATATTATTTTAATGAATCTAGAGAAGAGATAAGAAATATTTTAAATCTGAAACATTTAAAGGTACAGAGTAAATTTAAAAAGACATTTTATATTGGATATCATTGTGTGAATGATGATATAGCCCCGGCAAAGGATAAAACTGAGCTTTACGAGGCTCTTAAGAAGCTAAAATTTGACGCGACGCTTCATATGATAAAAGATGAGAGCGAGGTTGATGGCAAATTTATAAAGTCTCTAACTCACGGCATGGGCATGTCTTATAAACTACTTTTGCAAAGAGAGCTTCCTGGCGTTATGAAGAAAATTTTGTCTAAAAAAGATAAAAAAGATGGGATCGATGAAAAATGTATAGAGTATAAGTGTAGTGATTTGCTTTATAAATTTAGTGAAGTCTCAGATCAGATAAGGCTTGAAGTTACCAATATTTAAATTTAGAGCCATTTTTATTTAAAGCTAGGCTTTTAAAGACCTAGCTTTAAATTTTCTAGTTATCTATCATAAAATCATAAAATTCGTTGTTGTATCCGACGTTTCCAACTTTGCTGTATTGTATAAGAGCTGCTTTTATGTTATCGATTTGCTGATACATAAAGCCAAGGGCGGCTCTGTTTTCAACAGCGCTTGGATCATTTAGCTTTGTAAGCTCCAAAAGTGCGATAGCGTTTGTTATTTTGTTTGCTCCAGTAGCTGCTACACTCGCTAAAAAGAGCGTGCCAGCGTCATTTATCTTAAACTCATCTATGGCTTCATTATAAAGCTTAATACTCTCGTCAAAATCATTTGTAAAGATACCAACGTAGGCTAGAGTTTGGATCAAATTTATATTTTTTGGAGCCTCTTTTAGCTCGGCTCTTAATTTGTCGCGCTCCCTTGTTAGCAGGCCTGAGATCTGAAGCAGTTTGATGTATTGCTTTTTGATGATGTCAGCGCCGTGATAGAAGGCATTTGAGTCGAGATTTTTATCGATGAAGTAAATTTGTATCGCTTTTGCATACTCTTTGACGTTTTGATCTTTGTTTTTAGAGATGAAATTTAAGATATTTGCGATGATATCATTTGGCAAGATTTTCATGAGCTCATCAGCCTTTTTTGACATTAGTTCATCGTTGTTTGAGATTTTAGCGGTGATGATATCAAAGGCTAAATTTAGTGTCGTAGGCTCTTTTGCCTCTTCAAGCCACCTTATCATCGCGCTTTGGTTGCCACTAATTAGGCTTAAAAGCGAGGCGTATAAATTTACAGGCTTTAGGCTCTTGTCGTTTTCTAAATTTTCGCCGATCTCTTCAATTAGTTTTGGGTTTAAATTTCTATTTATATCCATGCAGATCGCCCCAAATATGCCTGAAAGGTGGTTGTTTACGTCCTGATGATAGCTCGCTATAAAGTGCTTTGCTGCAAGGCTAAAATTTCCAAGTTGAGCGTAGCTAAGAGCTAGGTTGTACTGCAAAATAGAGTGATTTGGATAGGCCTTGGCAAGCTCTTCAAAGTCTTTGTTTGCCTCTTTTAAGCGGTAGGTGAGGGCTTTGGCGATGGCTTCGCTAAGTTTGGCATTGACCTTTGAGGCGGCAGCGCTTTGCGTTAGGTAGTCGTTTGCCGCTGAGGTATCGTCTAAAAATACGCTAACTCCGCCTTTTCTTATCTGCTCGATGCTCTGTTTTGCGTCAAAAACCTTATACGGCGCAAAGTAAAATAGCGTCTCATAGCGCCTTGTTCTATCAAAAAACATATCGTCGCTAAAGTGTGCCTGAGCTAGGCTGACATCAAAAAGATCTGGCTTTAGTATGGTCTTTATCTTGTAAATTTTGCTTGGCATCGAGGCGTTGTAATCATAAACATCTTTTATAAATGCCGCCGCATCGCCATAATCAGCTGTTTTTAGATCGATAAGTGCGGCTGTCATCTTGATAAGATCGATATTTGGCGTGTTTTTAGAGGCCTTTGTTAGGTAGTCTCTTGCTTTGTCGTATTTGCCAAGCCTTGCGTAGAGCTGCGCTAGCGTAAAGTCAGCCTTAAAAGCCTTTTGCCCTTCAAGCTTGGCTATGGCTCTCTCGTCATCACCAAGAAGCGATAAAATTTTAGCGCTCAAATAGGCATACTCGCCCTTATAATCCTCCGTACTAGGGTGTGAAAGAGCTTGCAGCGCCTCATAATAATTACCCTTATAATAATTAACCAGTGCATAGTAGTAGCTGTAAAGTGGCGAGCTGTTTTCATATTGCAAAAAGGAGTCCGCAAGCCCTATGTAGTAGTTGAAATTTTTGGTGTTATTTAGCTCAAGCGAGCAAACAGCGGCGTTTATGGCGCTCACTGCGGTGTTTTCGCGGTCGGTTATCGCTTTGTTAAACGAGATGATCGCCTCGTCGCATTTTTCTTGTTTCATCTGCGAAACACCGAGGTTGTAGTTTGAAAGTGACTGGTTATAAACAGCTATATTTTCATAAATTTTTAACGCTTCAAATTTATTGCCACGCTCGTAGAGCTGGTTAGCCTTGTTTATCATCTCATCGATCTTTGAAGCACCAAAATTTTGCGTTTGGTAGTTGTTTTCTATATTTTTTACGATAGCTGTAGTGTCTATCTCCTCTTTTTTATCTTTTTTTAGCAAGACGATTAGCAAAACAACGATCAAGATGACAAGCACCAAAGCAGCTGTGCCGATGATGATAAAGAGCTTTTTCTTGCTCTTTTTTACAGGTATTGGCTCTGGGATGCTCTCATCTTGCAACACGCCCTCACTTGCGATGCTCTCAAGCGAGACGATCTCTTCAGGAGCCTCTGTCTTTGCCTCTTCAGGCGCTTGCTCTGCTTGCTCGCCAGGTGGTTTTAGAACTACAACCTCTTCATCAGCCACTACATATACCTTTTAAGAACTTCTGGAATTTCGATAGTGCCATCAGCTTTTTGGTAGTTCTCCATTATCGCTATTAGCGTCCTGCCAACTGCTAGACTTGAGCCATTTAGGGTATTTACAAGCATATTTTTCTTGCCATCTTTAAAGCGAATTTTCGCTCTTCTTGCTTGAAAATCACGAGTATTAGAGATAGAGCTTATCTCGCGGTATTTGCCCTGACCTGGTAGCCAAACCTCAAGATCCACTGTCTTTGCCGCGCTAAAGCCTAGATCGCCGCTGCAAAGAAGCATGTGGCGGTGAGGCAGCCCAAGGCTAGTTAGCAAGTCGCTAGCGCAAGATATCATCTCAGCAAGCACGCCCTCGCTTTGATCAGGTTTTGTGATGCTTACAAGCTCAACCTTTTCAAACTGGTGCTGACGGATCATGCCTCTGGTGTCACGTCCTGCTGAGCCTGCCTCTTGACGGAAGCATGCTGAGTAGCAAGTCATCTTTATAGGTAGCTGCTCGGCTTCAATAATGGTGTCGTTGTATAAATTTGTTACAGGCACTTCGCTAGTTGGGATGAGGTAGAGGTCCTCGTCACGCACTTTGTAAAGATCCTCTTCAAATTTAGGCAGCTGACCGGTGCCAAAAAGCGTGTTTGAGCTTACTAGATAAGGGACATTTACAAGCTCAAAGCCGCGTGCGCTGTTAAAGTCGATCATGTAATTAACAAGCGCTCTACTAAGCCTTGCTCCCATGCCGCGAAGCACGGTAAAGCGCGATCCTGAGAGCTTTGCGCCCCTTTCAAAGTCAAGCCAGCCAAGGCTCTCGCCTAGCTCCCAGTGCTCCTTTGGCTTAAAGTCAAATTTAGTTGGCTCAAGCACCGTCTTAAGACAAACATTATCGTCCTCGTCCTTGCCAAATGGCACGTCATCGTCGGTGATATTTGGCACGCTAAATGAAATTTGCTCAAGCTTTTCTTCATATTGTTTAACGATCTCATCGGCATCAGCAAGGGCAGCTTTGTTTAAATTTAGCTCACTTTTAAGCTCACTTACGTCCTCACCAGCTCTTGCTTTTACGCCAAGCTCTTTGCTCTTTGCGTTTTGGATCGCTTGGAAATTTTCAAGTGCTTTGCGCTTTTGCTTTAGCTCGTTAAAAGTGTGCAAAAGCTCGTCTAGCAGGCTAGCTTTAACGTTTTTGCCCTCTAGTTTTTTTACGAATTCATCGTAGTTTGTCTCAAGTAGTTTTAAATTTATCATTATCCTCTCCTTATTCTATCCTTAAACCATAAACATAACTTTTGCAAGCAATACGATCGCCACCGCAAGCGTAAGCGCGATAGGGTGGATGTTGCCAAGTGGGCTAGGGCGCTTAAATATAAATTTGCAGCTTAAATTTACTATCACCGCAGCCACGATCACCATCGCTAAGCAAAATTTGATCATAAAAGCGATCTGTAAATTTGTCTCAAAGTAGCCTCCAGCCTTGCTGCCAACCCAACTACTCATCATCATGCCACCAGTTAAAACTAAAAGTAGCAGACAAATAGGCATGATCCTAACAGCTACTGAGCCGATGGCTTGCTTTGCCTTTTGAGCAAGCTCTGGCGGCATCTTTTTGCTCGCCGCTCTTAATATGATCACATCAAAAAATAGATAACCAACAAAAATGATTGCACAAAAAAGGTGGATTATCTGCGCGTAGGGATATAAATTTTGCATATTTTTCCTTATCTGTAAATTCCAACTGCTTCACGCACTTTTTTTATCGTTGCGTGAGCCACATTTTGGGCTTTTTTAGCACCTAGATCTAAAATTTTAGTCACCTCGTCAGGGTTGTTTTGATAGTATTCAAATTTCTCTCTTGCATCTTTAAAATAGTCCCAAACAAGCTCGTTTAGATAGGCTTTAAAGTGCCCGTGACCCTCGCCGCCGCGCTCATATCTAGCCTGCAAGTCGCGCTGGCCGCTCTCGTCTAAGAAAAGCTTTGCGATGTTATAGACGTTGCAGTTTTGCCATTGCTTTGGCTCTTCAAGGGGCGTGCCATCAGTCACGATGCTAGAAATTTGCTTTTTAAGCGTCTTGGCGTCCGCGAAGATATCGATCGTATTGCCGTAGCTTTTGCTCATCTTTTCGCCGTTTGTGCCAGGCACGGTTGCGACGTTTTCATCAATCTTTGCTTCAGGCAGAGTGAAAATCTCGCCATGTTCGTTGTTAAATTTGATCGCGATATCACGTGCGATCTCGACATGCTGGATCTGGTCCTTGCCCACAGGCACAACCTGCGCGTTATAAAGCAAGATATCAGCTGCCATCAAAACTGGATAGCTAAAGAGTCCGTGGTGCGAGCTAAGGCCCTTTGCGACCTTGTCTTTGTAGCTGTGCGCGCGCTCAAGTAGGCCCATAGGCGTGTGCTGGCTTAGTACCCAGTAAAGCTCAAGCACATCTTTGACGTCACTTTGCACCCAGAAAATGCTCTTGTTTGGGTCGATCCCAAGTGCCAAAAAGGCACAAGCAGCGTCAAAGGTGTTTTGCTTTAGCGCCTTTGCCTCGCTAAGACTGGTCATCGCGTGGTAGTTTGCTATAAACATAAACATCTCATTTTGCTCTTGCATATCAACCATCTGCTTTATCGAGGCAAAATAGTTGCCTAAATGCAGCTTTCCGCTTGGTTGGAGGCCGGTTAATACTCTCATCTTATCCTTTCAAATTTTGGCTTCGTTTTTTTGAGTGCCTTTAAATGAGTTTGCAAATTTTAACCATCGACAGGCTAAATGCCTAGTCTTGATTAAAATTTAGCTGCACAACATTTAAATTCATCTCAAAAGACTTCGCCAAAATGCTTTTTTAAATTTTAACGTTACATTAGATTTTTGTATCTAATCTAATCTTAAAATTTAACTCGGCAGAAAACAAAATTTCGCCTCGCCTAAACAAAAAACTCTTCGCCAAAACGTTTAAATTTTAACATCACGTTAGACTTTCTAGTCTAGCTTGATCTTAAAATTTATCTCGCAGGCTAAATGCCTAGTCTTGATTAAAATTTGACCGCACGACATTTGTCGCTTTAGCGCTCTAAACAAAGAGAAGCAAAAATTTATCTCAAAACTTCGCCAAAATTTCTCACTACAAAACGCTAAATCTGGCTCAAACATCACAAATTCCAACACCACGCCAGACGTCCATCCAGTCTGATCTTGAAATTTATCGTTGCAAGCAGCCCTCGCCACTTTGCAACTAAACTTTTAAAAGTATCCTTATCTCTTTTACGATCTGTTTTGGAGTTTTGCCCTCCACTTCAACGATATAATCAGCCTTTTTTTCATAAAGCTTCTCTCGCTCCAGATGAAGTGCCTCAGCCTTTTTTAGGTCGCTTAAAAGTGGGCGTTTAGCGATCTTTTTTTCGCTATTTTTGCTATTTTTTAGCCTTTGCATGATCGCATCAAAGCTTGCTTTTAGATAGATCACGGTGCCTATTTTGTTTAAATTTTTAACCTTTGCAAAGCCCCCACCTGTCGAGATGATCGCATTTTTGACATTTGTGGCTAGAAATTTGGCTAGATCTTTTTCAAGCTGCCTAAAATGCTCTTCGCCAAATTCATCAAAGATAGCCTTTATCTTCATATTTTGTGAGCTCTCTAGCAAGTCGTCGCAGTCAAGGTTCATCGTCTTTAGCGCCTTGCTTAGCGCCCTTGCAGTGGTGCCCTTGCCAACACCCATAAACCCTATCAAAACGATATTATTGTTCTTTGTCTTCATCACTCTCTCCGCGTTTTTTAGGGATTAGCACGATAGGCACGCCAGCTAGACTAAAGCTCTCTCTAAGCTTGTTCGTTAGGTAGCGTTTGTAGCTAAAGTGCAGGCATTTTGGGCGGTTCATGATGAGTGCTATCATGATAGGCGCTGTTTTAAACTGCACTGCGTAGTAGATTTTCACGACCCTGCCTTTATCTCGTGGCAGTGGGTGTGCCTTGGTTGCTTCGCCGATCACTTCGTTTAGCTTTGAAGTTTGGATTTTTTGGGTGTAGTTTTTGTAAATTTCAACTATGAGCGGGTAAATTTTATGCACTCTTTTGCCGCCAAGTGCCGAAACGCTGATGATCGGCGCGTATGAAAGAAATTTAAACCTATCTTTTATCTCCTTGCAAAGCTCGTCAAATTCTTCGCTGCTTTTGTCCCATTTGTTTAGCACGATGATGACGCCAAGCTCAAATTTCGAGGCGATGCCAGCTATGCGCTCGTCAAGCTCGGTTAGTGGCTCAGAGCTATCTAGCACTAGTAGCGCCACGTCTGTCTCTTCTAAAATTTTCTCAGTTCTATTTAGCGCGTATCTCTCGATGCCCTCGATCTTGCCGCGCTTTCTGATACCAGCAGTATCGACAAACTCAAAAACTCTGCCATCATGCTCGTAAATTTCATTGACTGGGTCGATCGTAGTGCCTGCTACGTCGCTAACGACAGCACGGCTCTCTTTTACAAGAGCATTTAGAAGTGAGCTTTTGCCGACATTTACACGGCCTATGATGCCAACTCTTATGTTTTTGCTCTCATAGTCTATCTCGTCGCTTAGCTCGCCCTCGTCGTTATAGTTTTCTAAAAAATCATCAAAATCATCGCTCGTATCGGCCTTTATCTGCACTTTATCTTCTATGTGCTTTGCTAGCCAGATGCTAAGCTCATCGACGCCGGTGTTGTGGCTTACTGAAATTCCAAATGAGTTTTTTGCGCCAAAACTTACAAATTCCCACTCTCTTTGCTCGTCTTTTTTGCTGTCGATTTTGTTGATGACTAGAGCGATTGGTAAATTTAGCTTGCTAAGCTCGTAAAAAATGGCTCTATCCTCGTCATCTGGCATCATTTTGCCATCGACCATGTAGAGGATAACGTCTGAGTTTTTAGCCTCTGCCAAGGTCTTTGCTTTTACGTTTTTAAAGAGCTCGCTGCTATCATCAAGCCCGCCGCTGTCGATTAATATACACTCTTTGCCCTCAACTTCGATCTTAGCTTTGTTTGTATCTCTTGTGGTGCCGCTAACGTCGCTTGTTATGGCGATGCGTCTTCTTGCTAAGCGGTTAAAAAGTGAGCTTTTGCCGACATTTGGCTTGCCTACTAATATTACTTTTTGCAAATTTTGTCCTTTTTATGATGGCTGATTATACAAATTTTTCTCTTATATAAAGTATAAAATTACGCTTAAAAGCGCCGAAATAAAAGAAAAAATCAACCAAAATTTAAGCCATTTTTTATTAAAATGAGTGCTTTAAATTTAGAGGTTTTTACGATGTTAAAAAGGTTTTATATTTCACATCTTGGCATTTTTTATATGCTCTTTGCTTGCTTTATGTTTGCCGTGACTGGCGCATTTGCAAAGTATCTGAGCAAAGATATGCCTTCTATCGAAGTTGTTTTTTTTAGAAATTTGATAGGACTTTTCATCGTCATCTACGCCATCTATAAATTTCCATTTAAACAAACTGGCGGACACTTTTTCTTGCTGATGTTTCGCGGTTTTGTGGGCACGGTGGCGCTTTTTGCCTTTTTTTACAACGTCGCACACGTAAATTTGGCCACAGCCTTTACATTTCAAAAGACAAACCCGATATTTACAGCCATTCTCGCAGCTATCGTGTTTAAGGAGCGTCTAAGCTCGCTTGGCTGGTTTGCTGTCTTTTTAGGATTTGGCGGAATTTTGCTTGTTATCCAGCCAAATTTAGGTATCAATAAAACCGATATCATCGGCATTTGGAGCGGCCTTGGAGCGGCTATTGCCTACACAAGTGTCAAGGAGCTAAACAAGAGCTACGGCACAAATATCATAGTGCTAAGCTTCATGCTTTGGGGCTCGTTTTTGCCGCTTATTTGCATGGGGCTTGCGGAGTTTTTTACCTATGAGCCTCTGGATTTTTTATTTTCTAAATTTACTATGCCAAGCTGGCACAATGTCGTTTTTATCTTGCTAATGGGGCTTAGTGGCTACTATTTTCAGGCGTTTATGACAAAGGCGTTTGCAGTCGGTAAAAAGGCTGGTGTGATCGCTGCTGTTAGCTACGCAGACGTTATTTTTACGCTTATTATTGGCTATTTTATGGGTGATGCGTTGCCAAATCACCTAGCACTCGCAGGTATCGTGCTTGTCGTGGTGAGTGGAATTTTAGTTGTTAAAGAAAAATAAAGGAGAAAAAATGATCTTAATCGCTGGACCTTGCGTGATAGAGAGCAAGGAGCTTGTTTTTGAAGTGGCAAAGAGGCTAGTTAAATTTAATGAAAATCCAAAGCTTGATTTTTACTTTAAGTCTAGCTTTGACAAGGCAAATCGCACGAGTATTAGCTCATTTCGCGGCCCTGGGTTAGAGAAGGGTTGTGAAATTTTAGCTGAGGTGAAAAAAGAATTTGGCTTTAAAATTTTAACCGATATCCACGAGAGCTATCAAGCTCAGCCAGTTGGTGAAGTGGCTGATGTGCTGCAAATTCCTGCATTTTTGTGCCGCCAAACTGATTTGCTCGTGGCAGCTGCAAAGACAAAAGCGGTCGTAAATATCAAAAAAGGGCAGTTTTTAGCGGCTTCAGCGATGAAACACTCTGTTAAAAAAGTGCTTGAAACAAGAGGCGTGAGTGGCGATGGATACGAGGTCGCAAAGGCAAATGGCATCTGGCTAACGGAGCGAGGTAGCACCTTTGGATATGGAAATTTAGTCGTTGATATGAGAAATTTGGTGATGATGAGAGAATTTGCGCCAGTCATTTTTGACGCTACCCACAGCGTGCAGATGCCAAGCGCACTTGGCGAAAAAAGTGGCGGCGACGCTAGATTTGTACCTTATCTTGCAAGAGCAGCAGCTAGCGTTGGGGTGGATGGATTTTTCTATGAGACGCACATAAACCCTTGCGAAGCGCTTTGCGACGGACCAAATATGCTAAATTTAGACGAGCTTGAAAAGGTCGTAAATGACACGCTAAAGATAGAGGAAATTTTAAATTTTTAAACTAAGGAGAGGGATGAAAAGGATTTTAGCGCTACTTTTGGGAGTGTTATTTTTAGTAGGTTGTGGCTCATCTCAGCCAAAGGTGCCACTTGTTGGCAAGTATAAATTTGAGGGCATAGAGTACGTTCATGTGCAACACCACGAGCCAACAAAATTTCTCTACCAAAGCCCAAAGATGATCGAGAAAAAGTATAACAAACAAATCACTGAGGCGCTTACAAAAGAAAATTTGCTTGATCCAAATTCTAGCGACGAGCTAAAGATAAAGATAACTCACCGCAGGGAATTTATGGGCGAGGCGACCTTTGCTAAAAGCGACAGGATGGGTAATATCTACCTTACTTACGAGGTAGAAGTCGTTAGAAGTGGCGAAGTTTTGAGGCATTATAGCTCTAGCGAGCTAAGGTTTAACCCTGGAGTCTTTGGAAATTTAAAGGGGTTAGTTGGACAAAATAACGATGATAGCCTTGAAAATAAGGCGATTAGCGCAAATGTAAAAGAGATCGTTGATACCATAAAAGGTATGAAGTAAATTTATGTCAAATAGAGGCTTTTTGTGGATATTTCTAGGTGCGGTGGCTGAGTGTGGCTGGGCGTATGGGCTAAAGCACGCGTCAAATTTAAGCGAATTTTTGCTTACGACGCTGCTTGTAAGCATAAGTTTTGTCTCGTTTATGAAGGCTTTAAAGTATCTGCCTGTAAGTATCTCTTATGCTGTATTTGTGGGCTTTGGGACAGTTTTTATCGTGATAGCTGAGATCGTTAGCGACTACGCAGCAAGTGGGATCATGCCAAATTTCATTAGGCTATTTTTCATAGCGACGCTCATTTTGGGCGTGCTTGGGCTAAAAGGCATAAAAGAATGATCCACTTTTTAGCGCTTTTACTAGCTGGATGTTGTGAGGTCTCTGGCGTCTTTTTTATCACGAAATTTTCAAAAAGCACAGGCGTAAAAAAGTGGGCAAATTTCATCCTTTTGCTTGGAAATTTCGCCCTTTCTCTAACGCTACTTAGCTATGCGATGCAAACTATCGCTATGTCGGTGGCGTATGCGATCTGGACAGGCATCGGAGCGATCGGAGCAGTCGTGGTGGGCGTAGTTTTTGAAGGTGAGAAGATAAATTTTAAAAAAGCCTTGTTTTTAGCGCTCATCATCTTTAGCGTCATCATGCTAAAGATAGTTTGATGATTAAACAAGCTTTTGCTAAACTTGCATAAAAAAAGGAGAAAAGATGAAAATAATCGAAGGAAATTTAGCCCTAAAAGGCAACGAAAAGATAGCGATCATAAACGCAAGGTTTAACCACATCATCACAGACCGCTTGGTAGAGGGCGCAAAAGATGCATTTTTACGCCACGGCGGCGACGAGAAAAATTTAACATTAGTGCTAGTCCCTGGCGCATTTGAGATACCTATGGCACTTGAAAAGGTGCTTGCAAGCGGTAAATTTGACGCGGTTTGCTGCGTGGGAGCGGTGATAAGAGGCGCAACGCCACACTTTGACTATGTAAGCGCTGAGACCACCAAAGGCATCGCAAACGTGACACTAAAATACGCAAAACCAGTCACATTTGGCGTGCTAACGGTAGATAACATCGAGCAAGCGATAGAGCGAGCTGGCAGCAAGGCTGGAAACAAGGGCTTTGAAGCGATGACGGGCGTTATAGAGATGCTAAATTTATACAAAAAGCTAGGAGAGTAAAATGGCCACACGTCATCAAGTGAGACAAGCCATAGTTTCGTTACTTTACTCAAATGAGATAAATCCCGTAACTGCGGAGTTTGAAGAGGAATTTTTAGAAGAGAAAAAGATAAGAAATGAGCGCAAAAATGAAGCTTTGCAAACATTTAAAGAGGTGCTAGCAAACAAAGAAAAATTAGATGAAATTTTAAAACCGCACCTAAAAGACGGCGACTTTAGCAAGGTTGGCGCAACTGAGCTTGCTATCCTTAGACTTGGGCTTTATGAGATGAAATTTAGCCAGACTGATAAAGCTGTCATAATAAACGAGGCGATCGAGCTTGCAAAAGAGCTTGGAAGCGACCAGGCGCCAAAATTTATAAACGGCGTGCTAGATAAGATAAAGGCCGCTCTATGAAGCTCTGCGTCGCTCTTGATATGGCGAGCAAGGATGAAAATTTAGCCCTTGTAAGAGAGCTAAAAGGGCTTGATCTTTGGCTAAAAGTGGGGCTTAGAAGCTACCTTAGAGACGGAGCTAAATTTATAGAGGAGCTAAAAGAGGCAGGGGAGTTTAAAATCTTTCTTGATCTAAAGCTCTATGACATCCCAAACACGATGGCAGGTGCTGCTGAGGTCGTCTCAAAGATAGGCGTGGATATGATAAATTTGCATGCAAGTGCTGGCGAGAGAGCGATGAAAACTGTGATGGAGCGTCTTAATGCGCTGCAAAATCGCCCTTTGGTGCTTGCCGTATCGGCACTTACTAGCTTTAATGAGAGCGAATTTGAAGCGGTTTATAACGATACGCTATCTCACTCGGTTAGGAAATTTAGCCAGATGAGCTTTGAAGCGGGGCTTGACGGCATGGTCTGCTCGGTCTTTGAAAGCAAGCTCATAAAAGACGTGACAAATCAAAATTTCATCACGCTTTGCCCTGGAGTTAGGCCTTTTGGCGAGAGTGCTGGCGATCAAAAGAGGGTTGCAAATTTAGTTAGCGCAAAGCAAGAGGGCAGTGACTTTATCGTCGTTGGCAGACCGATTTATGAAAACGCAAATCCAAGAGAAATTTGCGAACGCATTTTGGAGCAAATTTAACGTCTGCATTTGCGTGAAATTTGACGGGTAATCATTTTAAACATGGTTTTTCGCGTAAGAAATTTTAAATTAAACCACCTCGTCAGAAGCTTGGATGACGACTTGGCGCAGTAGCAAGATAAAATTTAGCGAGCTTTGTAGCGCGCAAATAAAATTTCAAATTTTATTCAAAGCAGTGAGCTTGGCGAAATTTAAAAGAAATTTGATGTAAATTTGGGCGATTTTAAAAAAATCCCATATGTCGGCGAGGCAACCGAGGCAGATCTGCTAGCACTTGGCTACACAGACATTGCTTCTTTAAAGGGCGCGGACCCTGATGAGATGTTTGAACACACAAAGGCGCTTGGACGTGGCAGTGATAGGTGTATCCTCTATGTTTACCGCATGGTTTGCTACTATGCAAATACGCCGCACCCAGACAAGGCTAAGCTAAAGTAGTGGCTTTGGAAGGATTAAATTTTTAAAATTTGACTTATTATTGGTAAGCAACCTGTTAAATTTAAAAAGTTCTGATCTGTAAAGAGTATAAGTTGGCAAAGATAAGAAAAGTTTTTTGTATCAAGCAATAAGTGGGCAAGCGTTTGACGTTACCGCAAGTTTTTATTGTGTGAGTTAGACATCTAAAAGAAATTAAGCTAAAAAGTAATTTTATAAATTTGATTAGCTGTTTTTGCAAAATCTCTATTTTTAAAAAGCCTTTAAAACAATGTAACTAAAAAAATGACCTACCTAACACTTCGTTTCTACTTGCGTGCTTCTTTACTATCTCCACCTCATTTATATCTTCAAATTTGATCTTAGTTTTTACGACCATGAGGATTTTATCTTTGAAATTTACATCTGAGACTAGGCCGCTAGTTTTTACGTAAGTAAAGCCGTCGTGGTAGCTCACACGCACCTCATCAGCTATCTTTAGCTCACTTATCTTTTTTAAAATTTCATCGATCTTGCTCTCGTCAAGCTCGAGCTTTTCGCATCTTTCTCGCTCTTTTTGTCGCAAGGCTCGCTCTAATGTCGAAAGAGGATTAAACGAGCTAAAAATTTTCGCCCTATCTTTACTCACCACTCTTGTGCCCTCCGATCTTTTTGTTTCTATCTTGCCCAGTCGCCTCTGGCAGCAGGTCGATCGCGCGCAGGATCGAGTTTTTGCCAAATTTCTCTTTTATCAAATTTAGCGACTTTAGCACCGCTTTTTCTTTAGCGTCATCTTCAAATAGACTAAACTCAACCAAATTTTCTTTTACCACATCGTTTGCCGATATGCCTATTTGCCTGATTAGCCCGACATTTTTTATCTTGTTTAAAAGTAGCTCCTCAGCCGCACTCATCAGCACGCTTGAGATATTTGTTGGCGTTTTAAACCTCACGCTTGCACGTTGCTGCGGCTCAAGCTTATCGGCAAATCTCACATTTATCGTTAGCCCACTCGCCCTTACATCTTTGTTTATCATCCTAAGTGCGAGCCTGTCAGCCATCTCTTTTAGCACGATCACCGCCTCGCAGCGCTCGTAGTCTCTTGGCAAAATTTCTGAGCTAAAGTAGGACTTCGTGCTTGGTTTATACGCCTTTATCTCAGCTATCGTCGTTGGCTCTATGCCATTTGCGTGATCTATCGTGATATAGGCATCGACGCCAAAAATTTTTTCAAGCAGGCTTTTTGGTGCATTTGCGATATCTTTCATGCAAAAGATGCCGCATTTTTCAAGCTTTAGCCTAGTTTGCTTACCGATACGCCAAAAGTCACTTAGAGGCTGATGCGTCCAGAGCTGCTTTTTATAAAGCTCTTCGTCAAGATAGGCGATGCCGTCATCTTGGTGCTTTGCTAGTATATCAAGCGCGATCTTTGCGAGGTATAAATTTGTCCCCATGCCACAAGTCGCCGTCACACCAGTCGTTTTTAAGATCTCATCCATCATCATCTTCGCCATCTCTTTTGCGCCAAGAGCGTAAAATTTCAAGTAAGAAGTGAGGTCGATAAAACACTCATCGATCGAATAGACGTAGATGTCCTCTTTGGAGACATATTTTAGATAAATTTCATAGATCCTTGCGGCGTAGTCGATGTAAAACTGCATCCTAGGTGGCGCGATGATAAATTTGATATCCCTTGGTATCTCAAAGAGCCTGCAGCGGTTTTTCACCCCTTTTGCACGAAGCGCAGGGCTAACAGCTAAGCAGACGCCACCACTGCCACGACTAGCATCAGCCACGACTAGATCAGCCTTAAATGGATCAAGCCCGCGCTCTACGCACTCAACCGAGGCGTAAAAGGACTTTAGGTCGATAACGGCGTAAATTTTGCTCTTTGGATTTTCATTTTTCATGAGAGGATTATAGATGAAATTTGGTAAAAGTTAGTTTGTAAATTTTGTTTGAAATGGCTTAAAATTTTAATAAAAATCTTTTAGAAAAAGGCTAAATTTGAGTGCAAAGACCACGCACTAAAGATACCGCCTCCACTCACAGCTAAGTAACTCAATAATCAGAAACTAGCGCGCGAGCCAATGCTCATAAACGTAAATGATGCCAAAGCAAAAGACATCGCAACTGGCGACGTGGTGAGAGTATTTAACGATAGGGGCGAAATTTTAGTCGGTGCGCTAGTCACTCATCATCCCAGAGCACGTCATCGCCATCTGCTAAGGCGCCTGGCATTGCTAAGCAAAAGAGCCTTTGTAAGCATGGCTGTGTCAATGTCCTAACTCGTGACAAAGGTACATCTGGCACCACTCAAAGCAACTGCGGACACGAGGTCTTAGCAAATTTAGAAAAATTTAAAGGCAAGATCAAGTTGGTCGCTGCGTTTTTTAAACCAAAAATTTTGCAATCTTTGCAGAATTTATAGAAATTTAGCCCTCGTTTGGGGGCTAAGTCAAATTTAACAGTAAATTTTCTTTAAATTTTCAAGCTTTGTGCTTGCATTTAGCAGTAGCATATCAGCAAGCACCAGTCTTATCATCGCAGTTGCAACGATGCTGCCACGTATGCCTATGCAAGGATCATGCCTGCCTCTTAGCTCAAAATCCACCGCCTCGCCAGCTAAATTTAGCGTCTTTTGCTCTTTAAATATCGAAGGCGTTGGCTTAAAATGGCTCTTTAGTACGATCTCAGCACCACTGCTTATGCCACCAAGTATGCCGCCAGCGTTGTTGCTTAAAAAGCCAAGCTCGTCCATCTCGTCGTTGTTTGCTGAGCCAAGCATAGAGCTTACATTTACGCCAGCGCCGATTTCTACGGCTTTTACTCCGTTTATGCTCATCAAAGCTGCCGCTAGAGCACTATCAAGCCTATCGTAAAGTGGCTCGCCAAGACCAGCTGGCACGCCTTTAGCCACGCTTAAAACGACAGCTCCAACGCTATCGTGCTCGCTTCTAGCTTTATTTACCGCCTCTTTCATCGCCTCTTCGTTGCCAAGGGCGTAAATTTGCGAATTTTGGGCAAAATCAAAATCAACCTTGTCGCTAATAGCTTTGCCAATGCCAAGCACGCCGCTTAAAACTTCTATCTTAAATTCATTTAAAAGTAGCTGTGCAAATGCCCCACCAGCGACCCTAACAGCTGTCTCTCTAGCACTCGCACGACCGCCGCCTCTGTGGTCTCTAATGCCATATTTTTTAAAATATGTTAGATCAGCATGCCCTGGGCGAAAAATTTCACGTAAATTTTCATAGTCATTTGACTTTTGGTTGTTGTTAAAAATGGCAAAACCTATCGGCGCCCCAGTACTCGTGCCATCAAAGACGCCGCTAAAAATTTCTATCTTATCAGTCTCATCTCGTGCCGTTGTGAAGCTACTTTGTCCGGGGCGACGCTTATCAAGCTCGCTTTGTATGAAATCAGCATCGATCTTTATCCCAGCCGGCAGCCCGTCTATCACGCCACCTATCGCCACCCCATGACTCTCGCCAAAGCTAGTTAATGTTAGTTTTTTGCCAAATGTGTTCAAAATTTATCCTATTTTTTGATTTTTTCTAGTGCAATTTTTGCTGCGAGCTGTTGGGCTTGTTTTTTCGAGCTTCCAACGGCACGTGAAATTTCTTTGCCATTTAGTAGCAAGGCTATCTCAAATTCTTTCTTATGATCAGGGCCAAAAGAGCCTATGAGCTCGTATGTTGGTATGACGCCAAGGGTTGCTTGAGTGACCTCTTGAAGGGCGGTTTTGTAGTCCTTTTCAAGGTGTGCAAAGTCGATCTGCGGATAGCAAAGCTCAAGCAACGTGATCGAAATTTCTCTAACTTTATCAAGTCCAGCCTCTAGGTAGATAGCGCCCATTACAGCTTCAAATGCGTCGCTTAAAATGCTATCTTTCTCGCGGCCGCCGTTGTTTTCTTCAGCTTGGCTAAGCCTTAAGAACTCGCCCATATTTAGCCGTCTAGCCATATTTGCAAAGCTTTTTTCATTTACAAGTGCGGCACGAAGTTTGCTCATATCGCCCTCTGCGATCTTGCTAAATTTCTTAAAAAGATACTCAGCCACGAGCAGATCCATCACCGCATCGCCCAAAAACTCAAGTCTTTCGTTGTTTAACACCTGCTTAGTGCTCTTGTGCGTTAGCGCCTCTTCTAAAAGCTCAGATTTTTTAAATTTATAGCCAAGATTACGTTCAAATTCTTCTAAATTTTTCATATCTTATTCTCATCTTTTATTCTTAATGCCTCGTCTCTTGCCATCTGGTCGCACTCCTCATTTTCAGGGTGTCCAGCATGCCCCTTGACCCAGCTAGCCACGACTTTATGCGGCTTTGAAATCTCTAAATACTCCTGCCAAAGCTCGACATTTTTTACATTTTTGAAATTTCTCTTTTTCCAGTTTGCAAGCCACTCATTTATGCTATTTGCCACGTATGAGCTATCGGTAAAGAGCCTTACCTCGCATGGCTCTTTTAGCGCTTTTAGCCCCATTATCGCAGCTTTTAGCTCCATTTGGTTATTTGTCGTATATGCCTCGCCACCACTTGCTTTTTTTTGCGCTTCGTTATATCTCAAAATGTAAGCCCAGCCGCCAGCTCCGGGGTTTCCAAGGCACGAGCCGTCACTAAAAAGTGTTACTATCTTCACTTGATTTTTCTGTGATGTGAGATAAAATTTTGACACTTCCAAGCTCGTGACAGACCGGACAGCGGTAAAAGTGCATAGGAAATGAGTTTTTGCAGTTTTTGCAAACGTAGTTAAAGCTTAGCCCAGCTGCGTCAAATTTGGCGTCTTTTAGCCTTTTTATGGCATTTAGCTCAAAGCCGTAAATTTCACATGGCTCATCTATATCGCCCTTTGCGTAAAAGAGGGATTTATATTTTGGATCGCTTAAATTTATAGGCGTTTTTAGGTTGTAAAGTAGATCTAGTACATCTTCAAATTTGGCAAAATCTTTTAAATTTTCTAAATTTTCATTGTGTCTTATGAAAAGGGCTAAGATCATACGCTTTAAAAGCTCAAAATTTTGGCTAAGATGTGAGAGAATTTCCACCTTTTCGCTAAAGCTTAAATTTCTATCATCAAGCGTGCTAATCGCCTTTATATAGGCCTTTTGATCTTTTACATTTGTCCCAAGCTCTTCAAGAGAATTTAGTGCATAAAGCGCTTCTTTATAGTTTTTAAGCTTCTCATCTATCATCGTTAAAAAGCGCAGTGCGAGGACGTTTCTAGGGCTTAGCTCAAGCGCTTTTTCAAAGATTTCGCTAGCTTTTTTTAAAAATCCAGCCTTAAAATATACCTCTCCAAGCTCGTTTAGGATAAATTCTTTCTCGTTTTTATCTTTTACCTTGCTAAGTGCGATTAGATAGACGCCGATCGATTTTTCAAAGTCACCATTTTTAGCGAAGGTCTGACCTAGCATGCTAAGGCTTGGTATATCTACTTCTGGGCTTTTTAGCATCTGCTTGTGCTCGTCGCTTATGCCATCTTTGCTGTCAAATTTCTTGATAAATTTCTCGATGCGTTTTTTCTCATCTTTGCTAGAAAATATGCCCCAAGCATAGCTTAAAGCTGCGATCATCAAGATGATACTAAATAGAATAATAAGGCTAAATATCGGATCTCTGTGTCCAATGAAAAAAATATCCACGCTCGTACTTTGTAATAAAATTTTACTTTAATTATAACAAAGCAGTTGTATAATTTTGCTTATGATAGATCCAAAATCCATTGAAAAATTAAAAAACCAAATAGACATTGTTAATATCATCGAGCAGTATATCCCTGTCAAAAAGATGGGCTCAAGCTACAAGTGCGTCTGTCCGTTTCACGACGACAAAAACCCGAGCATGAGCATAAATCAAAACAAACAGATGTATCACTGCTTTGCCTGCAAGGCTGGCGGAGATGCGGTTAAATTTGTGATGGATTATGAAAAGCTAACCTACCCAGAGGCGATAGAAAAGATCGCTCAAATTTCAAATTTCAGCCTTGAATACACAAATGACAAAATCCCAACGCAAAAAGAAAACAAGCACATTTTAGAAAAGGTAAATGCCTTTTATAGAAGCGAATTTTACAAAAACGAAGCAGCCATTAGATATATCAAGTCGCGCGGTATAAATGACGCGATGATCGAGAAATTTGAGCTTGGCTGGGCTGGGGATAGTAAAAGTATCATTAGGCTTTTGCAAAATGAAAACATAGAGCCTAAAGAGGCGCTTGAAGTTGGCATCGTAAAGCAAAATGAGAAGGGAATTTATGCTAGTTTTATCGAACGCATAACATTTCCTATCTACTCGCATACCACAAGACTAGTTGGTTTTGGTGGCAGGACGATCTCAGACCACCCTGCAAAATATGTAAATTCTCCCCAAAGCGGGGTATTTGATAAGTCAAAGCTACTTTACGGCTACCACCTAGCTAGACAAAGCATATTTGAGAAAAATCAGATAATAATAACAGAGGGCTATCTAGACGTCATCATGCTTCACTACGCTGGCTTTACAAACGCTGTTGCGGTGCTTGGAACGGCACTTACTACTAGCCACTTACCGCTTTTAAAAAGGGGCGAGATAAGCGTAGTGCTTTGCTTTGACGGCGACGGAGCTGGCATAAATGCAGCCATAAAATCCGCTCACCTGCTAAGTATAAATAAGATAGATACAAAAGTAGTCATCATAAGTAACGGCGCAGACCCCGCTGATATGGTCTTTGCAGGTAAGATAAAGGAGCTTAGTGAGCTCTTTGGCTCAGGCGAGGACGCGGTGAAATTTTATATAGAAAAGATCATGCAAAAGTATGACATCACTCGCTCAATGCAAAGAGATAACTGCCTAAGCGAGATAAAAGCCTATATGGACGAGCTTGGAGAGGAGATAGCAAGCTCGTATGTAACAGAGGTAGCGGCAAGATTTAACCTCACTCCACAAAGCGTGGCAGATAGGTTTGGGCTAAAGCAGAAGCCAAAAAATGAATATAAATTTAAAAAAGAGTTTAGAAAAAAAGATAAAGATGAATTTAGCAACTCTGTCATGGTAGATGAGGTGCCAGCTGTGATGAACAAAGACCCGCTTGAGTTTGCACTTTTTAAAACCATGCTAAATAACCCAAACTACAGAGATGAGATACTCTCAAAGCTTGGGGCTAGATACTTTATAAAGCATCCTGAGTATCTAAACGCCATCCTTTATAGATACGACGTGAGCGATGAGGAGATGGTTAGAGAAATTTTAATGGACGAAAAGATCCATGAGATCACTGACGTGACCACGCTTCAAAAGGCTATTTTAAATATGCAAATCGCCTTTTATGAGAATGAACAGCAAATTTTAAAAGGCTCTGACAACCCAAATAAGATAGAAATTTTAGAAAAACTGCTATTTATCATCAAAGATCTCAAGACTCAGCTTTATAAAATTTAAAAACTCACACTTTTTCAGCTTCAAATCATAAAATAAAATGTAAAATGCTTAAAGTAATAAATCTTTTTAAGATTGGTTTTATATTTTAAGGATTTATGATGATAGATGCTAAAAGATTTGAGAGAAATTTTAACGCTATAAGCAAGTTTGGAGCGCTAAAAGGTGGTGGGCTAACAAGGCTAGCCTTTAGCAAAGAGGACCTTGAAGCAAGAGAATTTCTTATAAATTTGATAGAAAAAAATGGCTTTAAACTTAAAATTGACAATGTTGGCAACATCTATGCCATCTATGATGAGGGCTGCGAAGCGGACGAGAAGCCAGTTTGCGTTGGCTCTCACATAGATAGTGTGCCAAATGGTGGCTTTTTTGATGGCACACTTGGCGTCATGGCTGGTCTTGAGGCGCTAAGCTCTATAAAAGAGGCCAGCATCAAGCTAAAGCGCCCACTTTGGCTCATAAATTTTAGCTGTGAGGAGTCAAGCCGCTTTAAGACAGCCACTATCGGTAGCAAGATAATAAGCGGCAAACTTGGCTTGCAAAGGCTTCATGAGCTAAAAGATGAAGATGGCATCTCGCTTTTTGAGGCGATGAGCGCGGCTGGGTTTAAACCACAAAATTTAGATGAAGCCATCTTAAAAGAAAACTCCCTACACGCCTATCTTGAGCTTCACATCGAGCAAGGCCCAGTGCTTGAGCGAAGCGGCATAAGCGTTGGCGTGGTAAGCGGCATCGCAGCGCCAATTAGATTTGAGATCACAATACAGGGCAAGGCTGATCACAGCGGTGCAACTCCGATGAATATGCGCAGTGACGCCCTGCTTGCCGCTTCACACATTATAATCGCTGCAAATAAATTTGCCAAAAACAAAAAAACAGCCGTCGCAACCGTTGGCTACGTGCATGCAAAACCAGGCGTTTTAAATGTAGTGCCAGGCGAGGCAAGGCTTGGTGTTGATCTAAGAGATATCGATAAGGCAAGCTTAGAGGAGCTAAATTTAGAGCTTAGGAATTTCGTGGACGAGCTAAGACGTGAGCTTAAATTTAGCTACGAGATAAGAGAGCTAAGTAGCGACGAGCCAGTAAAACTAAGCAAACACGCCATAAATTTACTTGAAGATGAAGCCAAAAAGCTTGGCATAAAAACGCTTACTTTGCCAAGTGGGGCTGGGCATGATGCGATGAATTTAACAAAGCTTGCAAGCAGCGTTGGCATGCTCTTTATCCCTTGCGTAGATGGCATCAGTCACAACACCAAAGAGGCGATAAATTTCAAAGACGCCGTAGCAGCAACAAAAATTTTGACAAACGCACTAATTAGACTTTCAAACGAGGAGTAGTCATGGACAAAATAGCAAAATTAGCACTATCTTTAAAAGAGGATATGATCAAAGATCGCAGATACTTTCACTCGCACCCAGAAACTGGCTGGTTTACCTTTTTTACGACTGCGGTTTTGGCAAAAAGGCTTAGCGAGCTAGGATATGAAGTGAAGCTTGGCGAAGAGGTCGTAAAGAGCGATGCAAGGCTTGGAGTTGGCAGCAAAGAGCAGTGCCAAAAGGCGATCGAGCGGGCAAAAAGCCTTTTAAATCCTGACGAGGCAAAATACCTTGAATGCATGAAAGATGGCCTAACTGGCTTAACAGCCTTCATCGATACAAAAAGGCCTGGTAAATTTAGCGCATTTAGATTTGACATTGATAGCGTTGATGTGACAGAGAGCGCAGAGGCTGCTCATAGACCTTGTAAGGAGGGCTTTGGCTCAGATATCGCTGGTATCACGCATGCTTGTGGGCACGATGGACACATGGCGATGGGTCTAGCGCTTGCAAAGCTGATCGCTAAAAATTTAGACGATTTTAACGGTAAATTTAAATTTATATTTCAAACTGCAGAAGAGGGCACAAGAGGCGCTGTGGCTATGGAGGCTGCTGGGGTGCTTGATGGGGTTGAGTACCTACTTGGCGGACATATCGGCTTTCAAGCAGAAACAAATGGGGGCATAGTTTGTGGCACAAATAAATTGCTTGCAACATCTAAATTTGACGTGCATATCACTGGTCGCTCAGCCCACGCAGCAGGAGCACCACAAGACGGCGCAAATGCCCTTTTAGCTGCATCTCAAATGGCTCTAAATATGCATGGTATCACAAGACACGCAAAGGGTGTGACTAGGATAAATGTAGGCGTCTTAAGAGCAGGTGAGGGCAGAAACGTCATAGCACCAAACGGCTATCTAGCCTGCGAAACAAGGGGCGAGGACACAAATTTAAATGAATTTATGTATAAAAAATGCATGGATATCGTAAAAGGTGTGAGTGAAATTTACGGCGTTGAGAGTAAGGTCGTGATGACTGGGGGCACAAGCGGAGCAAATAGTGACAAAGAGGTGACTGAAATTTTCTATGAAGCAGCAAAAGCAAGCCCATTTATAGATGATGATAAGATCGTTAAAGAGCTTGATTTTGGCGCTTGCGAGGACTTCGCTCACTTTATGAGAGCTTTGCAAGATAGGGGCGCAAAGAGCGGATATATGATGATCGGTACAAATTTAAAAGCAGGCCATCACAACAGCAAATTTGACTTTGACGAGGATTGTTTGGTCGCTGGGGTTGATATCTATCTAAGGGCTGCTTACAAACTAAATGGAGTGAAAAAATGAAAAATGCTTTACTAATCAGCGCTTCAAGCTACCAAGATACTGGCTACTTGAGACACTGCAAAAACTGGGTTAAGGACTTTTTGGGTGAGAGCGGTAAGGATGAAATTTTATTTATCCCTTACGCTGGAGTTAGACGAAGTAATGACGAATACGAGCAAAAGGTGATTGACCGCCTAAAAAACAAAAATATAAAGTCGATCCACCACTACGAGGATAAAATTTCAGCTATCAAAAACGCTAACAGTATCGCAGTTGGCGGTGGTAATACCTTTATGCTTCTTTACACGCTTTATAAGCTAAATTTAATTGAGCCTATAAAAGAGGCAGTGGCAAACGGCGCAAAATACTTTGGCTGGTCAGCAGGCGCAAATATCGCTGGCAAGACGATGATGACGACAAATGATATGCCTATCATCATGCCAAAGTCATTTGACAGCCTAAATATCTTCCCATATCAGATCAACCCGCACTTCATAAGCGGCAAACTAGCAGGTCATAACGGCGAGAGCAGGGAGGAGAGATTGGAGGAATTTTTAATAGCAAATCCAAAAGAGACTATCTATGCACTGCCAGAGGGCACGGCTTTGCTTATAGAGGATAGCGAAGCTGAGGTCATAGGACACAGCGAAATTTTAAAATTTGAGTATCAAAAAGAGATAGAAAAAATAGAAGTTGGAACTAAATTTAAAATCTAAACAAGGAGAGAGGTATGGAATCATTCAAGCTAATTGCTGCCATTCTTGGCATCGTTGCAGTTGTAGCACTTCTAGTCTTAAAAAAAGAGACAAGAACGGTGCTAATAGGTGTTGGTTTGGTGCTTTGTATAATCGCGCTAAAACCGATGGGGGCACTAAGTGCTTTTACTGACTATATGACTAAAGCAGGGCTTATAAAGGCTATTTGTGCGAGTATGGGTTTTGCGTTTGTTATGAAATACACAATGTGCGATAAGCACCTTGTTGCGCTTCTTACAAAGCCACTTAAAAACGTGGGATTTATCTTGATCCCTGTAACAACCGTGCTAACTTACTTTATAAATATCGCTATCCCTTCAGCTGCTGGCTGCTCGGCTGCTGTTGGCGCGACACTTATACCGCTTTTAATGGCCTCAGGCGTTCGCCCTGCGATGGCTGGTGCGGCTGTTTTTGCAGGCACATTTGGCTCAGTCCTAAGCCCGGGCTCTGCGCACAACATATATGTGGCTGATCTTGTTAAAAAGACAGTTGAGGGATATACAGTTCAAGACATCATAAAAGTGCAAATTCCTAGTGCATTTACAGCTCTTGTTATCGTAGTTATCATGCTAACTATCGTTGCCTTGCTCTTTAAAGACTATCAAAAAGGTACAAATTTCACTCTTGAAAATGGCGCTGCTAGCGAAGAGAAGTCAGCGTTTAAAGTAAATTTGATCTATGCTCTTATGCCAATTGTCCCACTTGTTATCTTGATTATCGGCGGAACAAGCCTAGCAAAAGACTACAGCTTTTTGGCATGGACAAAGATGGGTGTTGCTGAGGCGATGATACTTGGCGCTATCATAGCTATCTTTGCTACGCTTACAAACCCACAAAAGATCACAAAAGAGTTCTTTAACGGCATGGGTCACGCTTACGCTGATGTTATCGGTATCATCATCGCAGCTGGCGTCTTTGTCGCTGGCTTAAAGGCGTGCGGAGCTGTTGATGTGGTCATAGCGTGGCTAAAAACTGATCAAAGCTACGTTAAATTTGGCGGAACATTTGTGCCATTTATCATGGGTATAGTCACAGGCTCAGGCGACGCTGCTACATTTGCATTTAACGAAGCTGTCACAACAAACGCTGCTGCTCTTGGCTTTGAGCAAGATAAGCTTGGTATGGCTGCAGCCATCGCTGGCTCACTTGGACGTTCAGCTTCTCCGATCGCTGGTGCTGCTATCGTTTGTGCTGGTATCGCTATGGTTAGCCCAGTCGAGCTTGCAAAAAGGACATTTTTAGGAATGTTTCTCTCTGTTGTGGCGATCGCATTTTTCGTCATCTAAGGATGAAAGATGGATATCGTAGAGAGATTTATAAACTATACGAAATTTAACACCACGACAAATAAAGAGAATGGATTAAAAGGCATCATGCCTTCTAATCCAACCGAGTATGAGCTAGCTCTTTTTATAAAAGATGAGCTTAGCTCGCTTGGCATAAAAGATATCATCTTGCAAGATAGTGCTATCTTGATAGCAAAGATCCCTGCAAACTGCGAAAACGCCCCAAGTATCGCCTTTTTTGCGCACTTAGATACAAGCAGCGAGCAAAAAAATGACACGAAAGCGAAGATAGTAAAATACACAGGCGGCGACATCTGCCTAAACGAAGAGCAGGGCATCTACCTTAAATTTAGCGATAACCCAGAGCTTAAGAAATACGTTGGTGACGACATAGTCGTGACTGACGGCACTAGCTTGCTTGGCGCTGATGATAAGGCGGCGATCGCTAGTATCGTAAATATGGCTAGCTTTTTCATGCAAAATCCTGAGATCAAGCACGGCAAGATCGTGATCTGCTTCGTGCCTGATGAGGAGCAGGGCTTGCTTGGTGCAAAAGCACTTGATGTAAATTTGCTTGGAGCTGACTTTGGCTACTGCTTAGACTGCTGCGAGATAGGCGAGCTAATATATGAAAACTGGAACGCGGCTGACTGCACGGTGGTCTTTAAAGGCGTTTCGGCTCACCCGATGAATGCAAAGGGCAAGCTTGTAAATTCGCTACTTCTTGCGCATAAATTTATCTCGCTTTTGCCAGGCGGCGAAGTGCCAGAGTGCACCGAGGGCAAAGAGGGCTACTTCTGGGTGAAAGAGCTTAGCGGAAACAGCGCGAAAACGACGCTCAAGATCGACATAAGAGAATTTGACGAGGTGAAATTTCAAAAAAGGCTTGAGTTTTTAAGTGAGATGGCAAATTCTTTTAATAAAATTTATGCAGATCGTTGCGAGATCACGCTAAAAACACGCTATGAAAATGTCTTTAAGTTCTTAAAAGATGAAAACTCACTGCCTATAAAACTGACAAAAGATGCCTTTAGCGAGCTAAATATCACGCCAAACATAAAGCCGATGCGAGGCGGATATGACGGCGCTGCGATCTCTGCAAAGGGCGTGCCAACGCTAAATTTATTCACAGGCGGAAACAACTTTCACTCCGTCTTCGAGTACTTGCCAGTTAGCAGCCTAAAAGCCGCAAGCGAAGTGATTAAAAAAATCGTAATTAACGCTGCTAAATAAACTTCATAAAAGCCTAGATTTAGTAAATTTAGGCTTTAAATTTTACTTTCAGGACAAAAATGAAGGCTTTAGCTTTGTTTAGCGGAGGGCTTGATAGCATGCTCTCTATGAAAATAATAAGCGATCAAAACATCGAAGTGGTCGCACTTTATATGGATACTGGATTTGGCGTGGATGAGGAGAAGCACGAAGTTTTAAGGCGCCGTGCAGCCTTGGCTGGAGCTAGCCTAAAGGTGGTTGATATGAGAAACGAGTACCTTCGTGATGTGCTCTTTAACCCAAAATACGGCTACGGCAAGCAGTTTAACCCTTGCATCGACTGCCACGGATATATGTTTAAAACCGCTCTTAATATGCTAAAAAGCGAAAATGCAAATTTCATAATCACTGGCGAAGTCGTGGGTCAAAGACCGATGAGCCAGCGCAGAGACGCACTCTTTCAGGTTAAGCGCCTAGCTGATGATGAGGATGATCTAGTGCTTCGTCCGATGTGTGCTAAGCTCTTGCCGCCAACTAAGCCAGAGCGCGAGGGCTGGGTCGATAGAGAGAAGCTACTTGACATAAGCGGACGCGATAGAAAGCCGCAGCTTGCTTTGGCGAAGAAATTTGGCTTTGAGGACTTTGCAACGCCAGGAGGTGGGTGTTTGCTTACGATCGAGAGCTTTGCTGTAAAGATAAAAGACTACTTGAAATTTGACAAAGAGATGCGAGATATCGACGTTACGTGGCTAAAACTTGGTAGGCATCTGCGCTTGGTAGATGGTGCTAAAATGATAATAGGTCGTGACGAGAGCGACAATAACGCACTTTTGGCTCATCCAAATGATAAATTTGAGCAGGTTAAATTTAAAGAGAGCGATGACATCGTGGGAGCTGTTAGCTTCATAAGCAAAAACGCTAGTAAAGCCGACAAAGAGCTTGCTGCAAGGCTCGCACTAGCTTATACAAAAGCTAGCAAAGAAGATGAATTTGAAGTTAGCATCGCTAATGATAAATTTATCATCAAACCTGAAGATAAAAAGCTAGCACAAGAGTTTTTTGTGAAGTAAATTTATACACTTAAAACACCATTTTCTTTTTAAAATTGGTATTAGGCTAAGCAAAACTAAAAAATCGCTGCGTCAGATAGACCAAAAGTGCTTCACATAGCTGATGGCAAGAATTTATTCAATAGAAGCTGAGACAAAGAAATTTTATAAAGAATTTTTACACTACGACCTAAGTGACAAAGAGGTTGGCTGCATCTTAAATGGCTTAGATCCAGAGGGTAAATAGAATTTATAAAATTTTGGGCTGTTTTTATAATTTTTAGTATTATCTTAGGTATTAAATAAAGGATAAAAATGCAAACCATACAAGCAAATTTCACTGCTAGCATAAGCGAGCTCAAAAAGTCTCCAGCTCAAATTTTAAAACAAGCCGGAGATAATGTCGTAGCTATACTAAATCACAATGTCCCTAGCGCCTATCTAGTGCCTAGTGCTGTCTATGAAAAGATGGCAGAGATAATAGAAGAGTATCATCTAAGTAAAGCAGTAGATACTGCTCTAGCAAGTGGTGAAAAATTACATTCGTATTATTTGTTTGCATATTTTACTTTATAAACTTAAGCCAACACTTTGTTTAACAAATTTATAATAAGCCTTTTTTATCTTAATCTTAAAGGAATAGACATGAAAGGGACTGTATTAGCTCCTGGCATAATATTAGATGCTGATGACCAGCGTTTTACTTATCTACAAGAAGATGTAGCATCGGTGACAAAAGACGGAGCCGCCATAGTTTTAAAACAAGGCGACGAGGTTGATTTTATCGCGGATGGACAAACTGCAAAACAAATCTATCTCACAAAAGCAAAATCTATGAATCTAAATTTAGATAACATAAATTTTGATATTAAAAGCAATGATTTATCTACCATTAGAATACTAGGATTAGCAGGTTCTGCATTGCCTATTTTGGGTATTATCCCATTCATCGGATTTATCTTTTTTATCGCTGGATTTTTATGTATGTTGTTTGCCATATTTAAGCTATCAGATAAAGTCGGTAGTCCTACACTAAAGAAAAACTATATCTTATATCTAGTTGTCGCGGTAGCATCGACTATCCTGATCTCAATCGGCGCGATAACTGGAGCATTAGGCTTTGCTGGTATGGGCTCTGGCTATGCGAATGCTGGTGGGACAGGTGCTATTTTTGGCGTCATTTTAGGCTTAGCGGGCGTTGTGGGTATGATTTATGCATTTTTCAAAGAATTTCAAGTCTATAACGAGCTTTCAAACATATCTGGCGATAAATTTTTCCTATACTATTTTATAGGTTCGGTTGTTGGAACCATTACTGTATTCATATTTATTGGTTATATCTTGTTGATTGTGGCGTTTGTTTTACAAATCATCGCATGGTATAGACTGCAAGAGATCAAAGTAGCTTAAAACTTCAATCATAAATCGGAGAGGAATTTTCTGCTCCGATTTTCTTTCTTTATACAACACAAAACTTGTATTTAATTGCCTTATTATAGTAAGTTTGCAATATAAAATTTGCTAAACATTTATGCCAAGCCTATTAACGCTAACACGCTAAAGGCTAAAGTAGAGATGGTAGAGTGCGAAAATGAGCAAGAGTAAATTTCAGGGTATGGGCTTAAGACTATTCTTGTATTTTATTTAGCATTATTTTGTGTATTAAATAAAGGATAAAAATGCAAATCATACAAGTAAATTTTTCAACTATGAAAAATGGCAGAGATAATAGAAGAGTATCATCTAAGCAAAGCAGTAGACGCTGCTCTAGCAAGTGGTGAAAAACCAGTAAAAGTAAGTCTAGATGAGCTATGAGTTAGAGTTCTTACCAAGTGCTTTAAAAGAGTGGCAAAAGCTAGACAATAGCATAAAGGTGCAGTTTAAAAAGAAGCTAAGTGAGCGTCTAGAAAACCCAAAGGTTGCCAAGGACAAGCTACTAGGCTATGAAGATGTCTACTTGAGATAAAATTTATTTATCAGTAAAAATAAAAGCAAATTTATAGAAAGCATCTTGTAAAATAAATCTATCCTGAAAAAATGTACCGCTTTTTATAAAAACTGTACCATACTTTTAGGAAATTTTAAAGAAAGGGAAAGAACAAAAGCATCACTGCTAGTGCCTAAAATAGTGTGTTTTGGTGTCACGGGGGAGACTTGAACCAAGGGCGTCCGGCTTATGAGGATTTTTTATATGAGCTCCTGAAAGCCTGAAATACGCACTTTAGACGATTTTTACTTAGTAGTTACATAAAACTGTTCCATTTTTGACCGGTTGGCTATTAAATATGGGACAACACTTAAGGGAGCGAAACGGTATATATTACTACCGAGCCACACTTGCTCCAAGCATTAGAAAATTTTTTAACGAAAAGCGAGAGATTTGCTTCTCCACATCCACTAATCTCTTGGAAAAAGCCAGAAAAAGGGCTAAAATTCTAGATAATAATCTTTACCTGATAAAAAGGGCGGTTCACATGAATCTTAGTGATAGCATAATCCAATCTTTTGTAAATTCGTTTATGAAAGTAAAGCTTAGTAAGAGCATCAAAGAGCACTCTCTTCTTAATAAGAAGATGGATGTAGAATTTCTAAATGCTCTCAATGACTACTTTAAACAAAGTTTGATAGATGGCGATCTACCTCAAATTTTAATTAAGGATATAAGCAATATCACTAACACTGCTGGCGCTCTTGGTAGCAAGGATAAAGAGAACATAGGGCAAACTCTTTTAGAGAAAAACATACTAACACTTAACTATCTTGTATCAAAGCTTGAGAAGAGCAGTGTGCTCTTTGATGACAAGCGTGAGCAATATTTTCTCGAAGATGATTCTAGTGATAACTTAGTCAAACATGCCAAACCTAGTTCGTTTGACGCTAAGGACATAGCTTCATTTCAAGAAAATATAAAAGAGCTTGAAGATAGTGGTTGTTTGCCCATTACTGATGGGCAGCTTAAGGCTATGGCTCAGAGGATTAGCGAAACGGTTTATGCCATACTAGATCAAAAGTATGGCTCGACCTCAAATTTAAAGCTAGTAAGAACAAATAATAGCCATAGAAGCATGGAAGATATCATAATGGATCCAAATCCACCAAAAAATATCAAGATAAAATTAGATGACGATAGTAGCTTTAATATTTTTAATCCTAGTGCCCAAATAACCCAAGAGTATGAGATCAGACAAGTACTGCAAGCGACATCTGGCTCCAGCAATCAATTCTCAGCTTTAAATTTAGAAGATCAAAAGAGCTTAAAGGATGCATTCGAGATATTTGAGACAAACACTAAAAGAGCTGACAAGTGGTCGCCAGATACGCAAAGATTAGTTACTGGCGTAAAAAAGCTCTTATTTTTATACTTTAAAGAAGATACGCCAGTTTATAGGATCACGAGAGATAACTTGCTTGAATTTAGAGATCTTCTTTATAAAATTCCAACTAAGCTAGCTCAAAAGAGTAGGTATAAAGATAAAAGTTTATCTCAGATACTTAAGCTAGGAGAAAAGGACGATAAACTCTCTGAGCCTACTATCCAAAAATATATGATAAGGGTTATTCAGTTTTTTAACTACTGCTTTGATAGCGGCTATATAGGTAAAAGCATAACTGCAAAAATGAATGTCAAGATAGACATAGACCCTAGCGAAAGGGCGGTGCTTCCATACGATGTATCAGAAGCTAGGAAGATCTTTGAGATAGTAACTAGTATCAAACAAAGTGGTAAATCACCAAGCTCAAGGATAGAGGCTAGTGAGCTCTACTACGTCACAATGATAGCTGCTTATAGTGGTATGAGGATAAAAGAGATCACACAACTTCATAAAGAAGATATAGTCTTAAAAGATGGAATTTACTGCTTTAACATAAACACAAATGATGGTAAAACTACCAAGACCAAAAACAGCATTAGGTTTGTGCCTATCCATAGTAAGCTCATAGATCTAGGCCTGCTAGAATATGTTAATAGCAAGAAAAGCGGAAATATATTTAAGGTAAGCAATAAGGACTTCTCTGAAATTTTTAGAAGCCAGATCCAAAGAAAGCTTATAGATAAAGACTCTAAAAAGACCTTCTACTCTTTTAGACACTACTTTATAGACTATCTAGTGCAACGCGAGGTAGAAGCAAATCTTATAGCCCAGATAGTAGGACATGAAAAGCAGTATAAAATTTTGCTAAACACTTATGCCAAGCCTATTAACGCTAATACACTCAAAGCTAAAGTAGAGATGGTATCGTATGATAATGAATAGGAGTAAATTTCAAAGCATAAACTTTTAAGACTATCTTTATATCTTATTTAGTATTATTTTAGGTATTAAATAAAGGATAAAAATGCAAACCATACAAGCAAATTTCACAGCTAGCATAAGCGAGCTAAAAAAGTCTCCAGCTCAAATTTTAAAACAAGCTGGAGATAATGTCGTAGCTATACTAAACCACAATGTCCCTAGTGCATATCTAGTACCTAGTGCTGTCTATGAAAAAATGATAGAAATAATAGAAGAGTATCATCTAAACAAAGCAGTAGACGCTGCTCTAGTAAGTGGTGAAAAGCCAGTAAAAGTAAGTCTAGATGAGCTATGAGTTAGAGTTCTTACCAAGTGCTTTAAAAGAGTGGCAAAAGCTTGACAATAGTATAAAAGTGCAGTTTAAAAAGAAGCTAAGTGAGCGTCTAGAAAACCCAAAGGTTGCAAAGGACAAGCTACGAGGCTATGAAGATGTCTATAAGATCAAGCTAAGAGATGTCGGCTACCGCTTGGCTTATCAAGTAAAAGATGACGAGATCGTAGTGTTAGTGCTAGTTGTCGGCAAAAGAGAGAACAACGAAGTATATGAGATGCTAAAGGATAAATTTAGCTAAGCATAAAGCTAGACTTTCAGTCATCTTTGATTTGTTAGTAACTATTTTTATGTTACTAACTTGTCCTATCTAAAGTGCTCTTTTTATGATGAGCACAACCTCTATATTTTTATTATTTTATTTTCTTGATTTCATACTAGACTAATTTTCTAAGAGAAATTTAAAAGCTACAAAAATTATATTATATATTTCATAGTATTTTTAAAAAATACGCATTTTAGCGGCCTGAAGCCTACCGAATTCCTTGTTTTAGGTTGTGAAATTTTATAAAATAACCTTAAAAGATATTTAAAGAGCAAGTCTGCCAAAAATTTTATGACATAGGATTTTTGAGTGGCTTCTTCTTGGATTAGGAGTAAATTTACGTGAGTTCTGAAAAGATAAAAAAACGCAAGGTAACCAAAGTCATAACTAAAAGACTTAGGCTAAGTAATGCAGAATGGTTGGTAATTAATGATAAATTACAAGAAAGTGGCCTAACTTTCTCAAAATTTGCCCTAAGAGCTATGTTGTCTAAGCAGATTTATGCACCAATTATGAGAGAGCTTTTAGCTGAACTATCTAGACATGGACAAAACATGAACCAAATAGCCGCCAAATTAAATAGTGGGCAAAGCCTAGATAGAGTTGGTATCAAGATCATAGCGGACGATAATGATGTCTTACATAAAGTGTATGAAGCATTGGGTAAATAATATGTTGCTTGATTTACTTTGCATCAATACAAATAAAGGCACTAGTGATGCTAGTTAAATTTCTTCGTACTTATACTGGTGGTGGCCTTGGGAGCATAAATTATCTTTTAAATGAGAGAAAAGCTGCTGGAACAGCAAGAGTTATAAAAGGTGATGAAAATTTAACTAGAGCTATTATAAAAGGCATCACCTATAAACAAAAGACCTGTTTTGGTGTTTTATCATTTGAAGAGAAGTATGACTTTTTGACTGAAGAGCAAAAACTAAAAATCATTAAGGATTTTGAACGTGCTCTTTTGGGTGAATATATGCTTGAACGTACAAATGTATTATGGGTAGAGCATTCTGATAAGGATGGACGGCTTGAGTTAAATTTCCTTATCCCTAAGATAGATCTTGAAACAGACAGGTCATTTAATCCTTATTTTGCTAAATATGATCAAACTAGAATAGATCTAATTAAAAAGATCATTAACGATGAGTATGGACTATCAAGTCCAGATGATCCAGCAAAAGAGCAAACTATATTGTCTAGCAAGAAAAACATCAATCATTATAAAAATTTGGAAGAGCTCGACCAAAAGCTGCACGATCTGGTTAAGCAAGGCTATATTAAAAATAGAGACCACATGATTGAACTTCTTAAACAAAATGGTATCGAAATAACCAGGATCAACAAAAAAGGCATAACGATCATACTGCCTACTAAAAAAACAAAAAATCGTCTAAAAGGAGGAATATACGATGCAGACTTCACCAGTGCTCAAAGACTTGGAGAACTCAGCCAAAGCTCAAGCAGAAGAATTAGAGAATTCCATGATAGAAATACACAAGCAGAGTGCAGAGAAAATAGGCGAAAACTTGAGGAGCTTATTGTTAAAAGAGATAGATTTAATCAAGAAAGATATGTCGAAAGAACTTCAAAAAACAATATCCTTGCATCACAAGGACAGATCGGTGATAATCTCGCTATCAGTTGCTACCGCACTAATTTTGGGAATAGCAATTGGCTGGGTAGTGCACGCAATGATATTAAAGGAAGAAGTAGCTTGGGCGATACCAAAACAATGGAGATACAGCCAACCTACTGCAGACAAGACCCAGAGGGAATATTACATATCAATTCCAAAAGACGAAGAGATAACAGAGAACGAGCGCAGGAAATTTATATTAATGAAAATGGAGTAGAGGATGACAGCATTAGAGAAAGCATTGCTAGAAGAGAACGAGCGCTTGACCAAGATGATCGAAGACGAAAGGAACAGACACGAATTAGAAATAATGAATTTGCAACAAGACTGCGAGAAGGAGCTTGTGATATTACGGACAAATGTGACAGCGCTAATAAAGAAAGTCAAGAGCTTGAACAAAGATTGCAACGACGCCTTAACGGAATCTTTGCAACAACAAAGAGATATGTACGAGAGTTCAATATCTCGTTTGAAAGAAAAATTAGAAAATTCAGAAAGAGAATTCCAAAATTTGAGAGAAGAATACGAGAGCTTACAGATAGAGTACAAGAGGCTGCAAGAATATGTAGAGAATTTATAGAGGAGCGTGAATACACCCAAAAAGCCAGCATACATCACCATGTGGGTGATGTATGTAAGGAAAAGACTCAAAGTCTAGATATGTTTTAAACGTAGAGACTCTACTAAGTTTATTGCATAATCATCCCATTTACTACTTCCAAACATTATTTGTTATATTTCCATTTTAAAAATCTACTAAAATATATTTTGCAGACTACAAAAATAATTTAGTCTAATTATTTTTTATACTTATGGCTACCCTTAGTAAACTTAATATTTTATTAAAAATAGCCTATCCTGCATGGCCATTTTTAATTAAGAAAATATTTTTTAGCGTGGGTCAAGGGAGCGGCAAGCTCTCCTTGCGAGCCTCTATGGAGCTGCAAATGGTAACATTTTGTAGCTACATAGAGTATGCTCGCCCTAATATCTGAATTGAATTTTGGCGCATACTGGAATTAAATCAGTCCCACCAAAGAATGACTTAGTAAAAGTAAATTTTTGTAATTTTTGTGATTGGCATATTTGTCACTTGTTTATTTTGACTGATAAATTTGGATAGTCAATTATTTTATGGTTACTTTAATTAAAACTTAAAAAGCAAGAAGCTAGGAGGCAAACCACGAATGATATTAGCATCTTAAGCACCAATATAAATTCATACACTAAGCAACAGCACAAACAAGGCAGGTCTGCAAATTTTAGTGATATTTTTAACCAAAAGACCAAAGAAAAGATTAGCGAGCCAAACCTGTAACAACTTGTCAAGGACTTTCTAATCATTTTTATCATTTTTTTGATGTTTTTCACTCTCAATTTCTCTAAGCATTATGCGTTTCAATTTGTCTTGCATTGTTTCAGTAGTATTTTTATTAAAATGTACAACAACTTCATAGGTAGTTTTTCCAATCTTCTTTATTGTTTTTGTTTCTGTATTATTTTTTTGCATATCATCATTCCTTTTCTTGCAATTAAAAAGCGATTAGAATTTTTTACTTTTCCAATCGCTCTCATTCATCTATTAAGTTTTGTGCTTTCTTCAGCTTTTCTTTGCTCTGTATTTTTCTTCTATCAAGTCCCGTTATCCTAAGAGGTAAACACATCTCGATTATCCTTGAATAAATCCTGCCAAGCATTATATCTTCCTGTTCTTTTTCTATATCTTTGAAATTAAGGTTAGTAGTTATAATGGTTGGTCTTGCCTTTAGGTATCTTGCATTGATTACATTGTAAATTTGCTCTAAGGCATATTCTGTATTTCTCTCTATTCCAAAATCATCAAGAATTAGTAGGGTAGGGCTTGTTATCTATTCGATATATTCGTTTCTATCAAGATTAAAGCCGCCTTTTTGTAAGTCGTTTAATATCTGTGCAAAGTTCCTCATTTTTACTGTATGGCTATATTCTGTAATTATAGCGTTGGCAATAGCACAAGCTACATAGGTCTTGCCACTTCCTACATTTCCGTAAAGTAACAGTCCAACATTATCTTTTCTCATTTCTTCAAAATGTTTTACATAGTTCTTTGCTTTTTTGATGATTTCCTTATCTGTATCTTCATCGGCATTTTTAAAGGTGTAGGCTATTTGATTTTTGGATATAAAGCAGCTTTGTCTCAACCTATCTTGTTTTAACAGTTTTTTCTTGTTCAGCTCTATCTCTATCACATTTACAAGCCGTTCTGATAATCATAGGCTTATCCAACATCGGAATTACCTTACCGTCTATTCTTTCATTACAAATCTTGCAATAGATATGTCCGTCTTCTTCATAGTGAGTATCTTTGTTGTAGATAAAATCTGTCCCTTGAATTTTTGTAGTAATCATATTTTCTTTATCATTCATAATTTTAGTCTCCTTTTCTACATCAGGCTCTATAATGCGTTTTTAAGGCTTATTTTTATCTTAACCATAGTCTGACACCTCTTTTATGATTAAACCCTTAAAAACACCTTTTATAGGCTGTCGCTGTCTTCATAGTTGGTTGAATAGGTTCTATGGCTTTTATTTTGATTATTTTTCTGTGATATCTTTTCTTTATCCTGTTCATACCAATTCATACCAATTAAGGATTGTTACATAGTGGTCTTTGTAGTCTGTGCCTTTACTTTTGATATATCTTAATAGCTTTTCAGTCATTGTATCTGTATGACCTTTCAGCCTATCTTTTAGATTTTGGTATTTTTCATCGGTTAAATGAATATTTTGATACTCTCCATAAAGGGACACTGGGGCAACCTGTTCTATTCTCCTCTTATCTAATCTACCCTTAACTATACTATGCGGACAAACGGTTGACACTTGGTTGTCATTTGGTATACCAAGATTTTCAACCTTGATATATGCTCCATTTTCCGTTTGCGTTATACTTTGCTTTTCTTCAAGATACATCGTTTCTTTTCGTCTGTCATTTCTGATGTAGTTATTTATCTTCCAATAGGTAATGACTATAACCCCTCTTTAAAAGACAATTACAAAACCTTTTGTAATTAGAATTTTTAAGTCATCATCATCTGCCCTCATAGATAGATGAAAATACAGGCATTGGCTACTTAATGGCATATCCAAAAATAAGTCGCTATCCACTATCTTTATTGAAAACATCCTTTTATCTGCCATTTTTCTCTCCTATCTTTTGTTATGAAAATGTAGCAACAAATCGTTACTCCTTTTATCTTTTAAGGAAGTCGTGTTTCACTACCCCCTTTGATTAGTACTGTCTTTGATTTAGGTACACTCCCATTTTGGGAATGTGGCATTTGTCATCTTCTTATTTTTCTTTTGTTGTTTTAGATGTCGGTCTTAAAAATACTTTTGCTTTTCTATAAACTGAATGAGCGTTTTGAAACGGTACAATAGAAAAAGCCGACTTTTGTTGTTTCAGTATGTCGGCTTAATGTAAGCTATCTGTTTCAAATTTTTATTGTCAAGGGTGAGCGATAGTGAATGTGCTTTACCCTTGATGATAAAAAAGCGAATGAATTATATTCAGTTGTCTTTTGCCTTTAATACGGAAAAATGCTTCGGCTTTTTTCTTTGCTCCCCGCAAGGGTAAAAGCACCGCAGGTCGCAAGGACACCTAAAGGGTGTATAATTGCGCCCTTAGAAAATCTAAGGGAATTACAATTATACTATGTCCTTGCGTTTCTTAGTCTTTTTGAAATGCTCTTTGCAAAATAGCCTTTATTTCTTCATTACTTTTCTCGCTTGCTCCCTCAATTAAACTTTCTAAGATTGCTCCTCGCTCTATCAATCTATGGTTTCGCTTTTTTCTTTCTTCAAGGCTCGTTTGCTTTCTGATTTTCTTTTCCTGATTTTTAAGCTGAGATAGTTTCTTTTCATATTTTTTTTCTTCTTACTTGCTTTCAATCTTTTCTTTTACTTTTTCTAATTCTGTTTTTATTGTCCATAAATTTCATCTCCTTTCAAGTTTTTTTCATAAGAAAAGACGATAGATGTTTTACTTTCTATCGTCTTGAATCTGTATTATTCAGCTCGACAAACTGAAATTTGACTTACTTCTTGTATTTCTCAACGATTATGCCTGCTACAATACCTACAATAAATCCCGCCGTAGTAACAGCCGAAAACTTAAACTTACCCCAAAGAGAAGGAAGCGCAGAAATCGCAAGTGCATACCAAAACAGATTACTACTGAGCAACCAACCATATAAATAACTATGCTCACCAGTTGAAATATTAGTAAATAGCCAACCAATCAAGTTGCTCTCACCAATATATCACCAGATATACAGCTATGTATCCCAATGTTATATAAACATTTTTCTTTCTCAAGTATAATCACAATCCTTTGTCAAACGGGAATTTTATTTTCCTGTCACTCGTTTATAGGATCATAGTCGGAAGGGACAGGTGCTACTATACTTACAAAGATGATATCCTCATCTCCAGTATTTTTTGCTCCGTGGCAGGAGTCTTTCTTCGATACTATGACATGGCCTTTCTTGAATGGAACCTCTTCATTAGGCTGGGGGTAGAATATTCCCTCTCCCTGAAGGACGATCCATATATCGTCGGAATTGTGGTGATAGTGCTTTTGCAATGTCTGACCGGGTTTGATAACCCAGACCGATCCGCCTGTAGATTCTGTCTGATAAAACGGTGTTCTGACAGCCTTTTCCGGATCCTCTTTTTTTACAAGGTCCATGCAATAGATTCTCTGTTCGCTCATGATTATTTGCTCCTTTGTATTCCATAGTTTAATCGAAAAAATGCGATTTAATGATATACCGACAAATTCTAATTTGTCTACTTCTTTATGTTTTTTAATCTCTCATCATAATATTCTTCTACAAATTTATGATTTTGGTGTTTTTCAATTTGCTTAGTGATAAGCTCTATCATTTGCTCATTTTGTTCTACTGTGTAGTTGAAATTTTTCCAATGAGAAACATTGTCTAAACATATTTCAACCAACTTTTCAAAGGTTAATACCCTTTCATTATCGGAATAATATGTTTCTTTTATATTTTTTGTTGTTGTAACTTGTATATTAGCCTCATATAGAGTGTTCAATACATCAGAGCTAATAGAAGTATCAAGAGTTGCTAAAAACATTTCTCTTGCACCTGTTCTTCCCATTTCTTCAGGTACTTCTTGCCATCTTTCTCTTAATGTGGTTTTTGCACTAATTAAGACAGTATTTCTCTTATTTACAATGTATTCTAAAACACCCGGAGAAACTAAATCTACCAATTTACCAAGACCTTTATTGACAAACTCTTGTTTACCTATATTACCTTGACTGTCAAGTGGAATCCCTGCACCAATCAAAATGAGTTCTATAATACTTTCAAATTCTTTACCTGCTCTACTCCTCCTACTTTGAGTATTTGACAAAGTCAAAGCATATATATGTTCCGGAAATTCTTCCACAAACCAAGTAATTGCCTCTATTGGTGTAAGAGTTTTGATATACTCATCATCAACTAACTCTTTTAGCATTTTTGAAGTAAAGTCTTTTTCTAATGGCTGAAATTCACTCCAACAGCTATTTCTAAGTTTTTCAACAACTTCACTTGCATTACTTAAAAAGAATTCTTTAGGGACTTTGTCGTATCCTAATGTAATAAAATTATCATAAACTAAGTCATAAGGCTGTTTAAAGCCTTCTTTCCTTTTTTCTTTAACTAAGTTTTTATATTCATCAAGAGAAATATTTGCCATAACTCTTTTCCTTTCTTGAAAAATTTTCTTCTATATGGTACAATAGTGTCAAATAGAGGACAGTTAGTCCTTGAAATAACATATATAAAAAGGAGAATATATATGAATATTATACCACAAATCATAGATAATTCCCCTGCTATTTTAATAAAAAATAAGCGTATCAGATTACAAATGACTCAAAAAGAATTAGCTGATGCTGTTGGTATGTCCAAATTCGGAGATAGGACAATTCGCAGATGGGAAAATGGAGAAAGTCAGCCATCGTCCATTGAGCTGAAACATATTTTATCATTTCCTGAAAAAGTACCTTTCCCCAATAATGAAAATGCCCCCTATAAAATCATTGATTTATTTGCCGGAATTGGTGGTACAAGGCTTGGATTTTACCAAACAGGTAAAACAAATGTCGTATTCAGTAGTGAAATTGATAAATTTGCAGTAAAAACATATAAGGCAAATTTTGGTGAAACTCCTTTTGGAGATATTACAAAAATATCTGAAAAAGATATTCCTAATCATGATATTATTGTCGGTGGTTTTCCTTGTCAAGCATTTAGTCAAGCCGGTAAAAAGCTTGGTTTTGAAGATACTCGTGGAACATTATTTTTTGAAATTGCAAGAATTATTAAAGAGAAACGACCTAAGGCATTTCTTCTTGAAAATGTCAAAAACCTAAAATCTCACGATAAAGGTCGTACCTATAAAACAATAGAAAAAACATTAAAGGATTTAAACTACGATGTTCATTCTATTATACTTAAAGCAAAAGACTTCGGTGTTCCACAAAATAGAGAGCGTATTTACATTGTTGGATTTGATAAGGATAAAATAGATAACTATAAAGATTTTTCTTTTCCAATTCCTCCCTGCCCAGATGTTTCTGTGGGAAATATTTTAGAGCAAAATGTTGATACTAAATACACCATTTCAAATGCACTTTGGCAAGGTCATCAACGACGAAAGAAAGAACATAAAATAAAGGGAAATGGATTTGGTTACACATTGTTCAATGAAAACAGTCCTTATACAAATACATTATCTGCAAGATATTATAAAGACGGGAGTGAAATACTTATTGAGCAAAAAGGAAAAAATCCACGAAAACTAACACCTCGTGAAGCTGCAAGACTTCAAGGCTTCCCCGAAAACTATATCATTCCTGTAAGTGATACTCAAAGTTACAAACAGTTTGGTAATTCTGTTGCCGTTACTGTTATCCATGCAATTGCAAATAACATAATTGATATACTTGATACCTGTACTAAAAAAGAGATTGACTAACTTCAATCTCTTTTTTCTAACTTATTAACTTGTATACCTGCCCTTTTCAGAACCTTTAATTTTTCTTGTTTTCTCTGTTCTCTCCTTGCCTTATACCTTTCCTCATATTCCTGTTGTTTTCCATTTACTTTACGCTTTAAGTAGTTTTGATGAAGTCTATCTTTTCTTTCCTTGATTTTTCTCTCTTCTTCCTCAATTTTTAATCTTTCTTCTTCTTCTTCTTCTTCAGTCAATTCTTCTTTTGGTGGCTCATAGTTACCGATAAAATTAAAATATATCTCTATTTTTTGCTTTGATGTTTGACTACCTTTTCTATTCCTTTCATGAACAATAATCTTTTCTACAAACTCATTTATCATTGTAGTTGTAAGTTCATCAAAATTTTCATATCGGCTTATTAGAGATATAAACTTTTTCGCCTTATCTGTTTCTTTTTCATATCTTGATATTGCAAACTCTAAGTCTTTAATTTCTTTGCTTAAAGCTATTTGCTCTGTTTCATATTGACTGTTAAGTATCTCATATCTATTACTTGGTATTTTTTCAAGTATCATATCTTCGTAAATACGGCACATCAATCGTTCAAGTTCCTGAAGCCTGTTTTTACTTTCCATTAATCTTATTTTTTTCTTTTCTATCTCTACTTTTTCCTTTTCTTCCATTTCATTTTAAATGGAACGGATAAAGGCTTCGTGATCTTCATCAAGATATTTTTTAATGTCTTTTAAGGTTTCCTGTATAAGGTTTAAGACTGCTTCCGCTTTTATCCTGTGAGTAGATGGACAAAGCGTTCCACAGGGTACTTTCGTGTAAGCACTGCAAGTGTAATAGGGAATATTTTTGTAATTACTTGTTCTATGAACATACATTTTACTGCCACAATCTGCATAATACATAAGCCCAGTTAAAGGGTGATATTCTCCCCAACCATCGGGATACCTTTTTACATTTCCTCTTATCCTTTGCACATTATCAAAGGTTTCTTGGTCTATAATTGCCTCGTGGGTATTTTCAAATATCAGCCAGTTTTCTTCAGATACATATTTGCTTTTCTTATCCTTGAAATGCTTTCTTGTTTTGAAGTTTACAGTATGACCTAAATATTCCTGTTTCTTTAAGATACTTACAATTGTAGAACTGCACCAGCGATAAGGATGTTCAAACACTTTGCTTTGATGTAGTCCATATCCTAATTTTTGCTGATGGTAAGCAGGTATATCTACTTTTTCACTTTCCAATATCTTTGCTATTCGATACGGACCATTGCCTTGCATGGTCAGATTGAATATTCTCCTTACTATCTCCGCTGCTTTTTCATCTACAATCCACTTATCTTTGTCTTTTTCATCTTTGATATATCCATAAGGTGGAGAGCTTGCCGTATGCTTTCCGCTTTCCCCCTTTGACCTGAATGTAGATTGTATTTTTCTTGAAGTATCTCTTGTATACCATTCATTCATAATATTTCTAAAAGGGGTAAAATCATCTTCTCTATAAAAGCTATCTACATTATCATTGATAGCAATGAGCCTAACTCCCTTTTGTCTTAAGATTTCCATACATTGACCGACTTTAAGATAGTCTCTGCCAAGTCTACTCATATCTTTTACGATTATACAACCTATTATATTACCTTGATTAACTCCGTTCATCATTGCCATAAAGCCCGGTCTATCAAACTGTGTTCCGCTTATTCCATCATCTGTAAAATGTATGATGTTGCTTAAATTATTTTTACCTGCATATTCTTCAAGGATTTTCTTTTGATTTACAATAGAATTGCTTTCTCCTTGAAGTTCATCATCACGACTTAATCTCTCATAGAGTGCTGTTATCTTTTCATAATTCCTCATTTTTACCCCCTTTCTCTTAGTTTCTTAAATAAAAAAGAATTAAGAAGTACATATTTCACTAATATAGTGATTAAGTGTTCTCCTTAATTCTATTACTCCAAGAACCAGCTAAATTTACTTATACCACTTCTTCACAAAATAGCCTTATCTCTTTAAATTTTAATGAGCTTCAAGCTTATGGCTACACAGTAGATAAGGCTGGCTTTATGGGAGCTGATTTTAATAAAGCAGCCAGCTTACCGCAGGACTTTAAAATCCACAAAAGCACGCTTGATGAGCTTAGTAGATTTGCCGAGCGCAACCATGTGTTAAACCGCATCAAGAGCAAAGACGAGCAGATAAAGATCTTTGATAATATCGATATGGCTGACACCATAAAGCACTACTACAGACTATTTGATCAAATGACCTCTGCTTTAGGTGATGATAAAAAGAGCTACACCCTTGCAGATATAGGCAAACTACCAAAAGGCTACAGTACAAAAGGCACTCGCTATGATGCCAAAGGACATTTGCTAAAAGATCTATCAAACTCTACTATCTCAAATATCTACTCTAGCACTGATGAGCTAAATAGCGCTAAATCTCTTAGCAAAGAGCTTTCAAGTGCAGGCGTTAGGCTCATAGTAAAAGAGGTTGATTTTACGATGAGCGAAGCAGGTGATGAGTTTAGCTTTAACCCTGATATGTCGGTATATCAAGCAGATGAAGGTTACAGCAAAGAAGCTCTTTTTATGGGATTTTTGCGTAGTTCTAGACCACTACCTAGTGATAGTGCAAAGACTAAGCTTAGCAGTGCTGCCTTAAATGATATCTCAAGCACTGGAGAGCATAAAGAGTACTTTGTGGATTTTGAAAAGGTGGGTAAGGATAACGAGAGCATAAAAGCACTCATAAAAGAGAGGCTTAAAGAGCTAACCCTTTTAATGTATGCAAGATCAAAGAACATTAGCGCAGAAAGTGTTACCTCAAACGAATATGAGAAATTTAAGCCAACTAGCGAGGATATAAATTCTCTAGCAAAATCTTGGAGCGAGAGGATAAGTTCTATTAGCAAGACTTTTGTGTAGAGAGAAGTCATATATAAACTAAATTGTTGAAAGGTCGATTTAGTTATTAATTAACTCTTGCTCACAAAAGCATTATTAACCTAAGTAGGTTGATTAACTATCTAATATTAATAGATGGTTCATATTCTATGAGTGATTGTGGGTTAGTGTATAAAAACAGCACTGCTGGATAGGTGGTAATATGCTCTAATGCAAATTAATACCATTAAAACCTATGAAAGAGATGCTGGAATATCTAAATAAAGCGAGACCTTAACAATGCTTAATAATATAACCTATTCGCCAAATCTCAATAACAATTCACTATTTGAAGGAAAAGAATTTGCGAGTAGAGTTAATTATAAGAAAGTGATGGGCAATAGCACAAACTTTACTGGAGCTTTTAAATCCAACAATGATGGCAAACAAACCATTTGGGGCAAAACATCAGACAATGATTTAGAAGGACAAAAGATACGCCAAACTTTAGAAAGATTTGGTGTATCTTTTAGTAATGAGGGTCGCGAGCTTCTCGAGTCGTCTAATATAAGTGTAGATGAATTTATTGAGAGGTATTCTAAAGTTATAAATAGGAGTATGCCACAAGAGGTTGGTGACTATGGACTAATAGATCAAAAAAGCGATCATGAAGAACAAGACAATCAAACTGACACGCAAAAACAAGAAACTTTTAAACCTATGCAAGTAACTAAGAAATTTAAAACTTATGATATGCAAGCCGATGAAAAATTTAAAGAATTTTACAAATTTATAAAAACTGAATTTGATAATGGCGAAAGCATATTTGAAATTTTAGAAAAAGTCGCAAATAAAAAAGTGGATAAAACCGCATAAAAGGACTAAATTTAGAGCAATCATTGCTTTCTACAATAAAACAATGTAGCTATCTTTAATCCATTAAACCATCTTATTTAAAATTTGCTTCTTATCTATCTTTTGCATAAGCTCTAAGACATCTATGCCTCTTTTATTTTTGAAATTTAAAAGCTCTCTTGCAAAGAGAAATTTCTGATCCTTATTTATATCATAAGTCTCGTATTTCTTTTTAACCTGCATAGGTTTAAATTTCTTTTCGCTTTGCTCTTTGGCGAAATTTGCATTGTATTCTTGCTCTTCTTTGTGTAGTTTGGCTAGAAATTCTTTATGCTCTTTTGTAGTTTTTTCTACATCTTCTCTATAAAGCTTCTTAAACTCTTCTATGCTTAGATCTGCTCGGCTAAGTAGAGCAGAGCCTTTTTTACTTGACATCGCATCATCAGGTAGTGATCGCATAAAATTCTCTAACTCTGTTTCTTCTTCTTTTGTGCCAAGACCAACCATCAGTCCAGATATTGTTGGCTTGCCATCTACTGAGTAGGTAAGTAACCAGTCCATGTGTCCTTGTAAGACACTAATCTCAAGCTCTTCCATGTTTTCTGGATATTTTGCTATCAGCGCACGTCTTTGCTCGATAGTAAAATCATATTTCTTAGAAAGCATAGTATCTATCTTGTTTATAGTATCCGTTATCCAGCCCTCTTTACTTTCATCTATATCAATAAATTTTGGCAATACCTCTACAAGTGGTTTGTGCATTAGTTTATCTATTAGAGCCTTTTCTTGCTCCTTTGACATTTTTGCATTTTCTTTTTGGATAGTTGTTTCTTGTATCGGTGTGTTGTTAAGTCCGTTTATGCTAGTTGTCATTTTAACTCCCCCCCCTTACGCCTTTATATCAACATCTCTTTTTACACCAAGCATATCTACTAGGTATTTTCCAGCTGGGTTTTCATTTAGCTCTTTTACTAAATTTAAAGGTGGCATGCTAAATTTCAAAAAGCTATCCATAAAATCCTTGCTCTTTTTACCATCTTTGTCTATCTCACCAAAGAGTAGCTTTAGCATTTTGAGATTATGCTCCATCATCTTTTTAAATGAGAGTTCGTCTTCTTCATCTGAATACTTACCGACAAACTCAGTCGTTAAATCTACATAGACAAGGTCTCTTTTATACTTAACATACTCTTGCATATACTCAGGCATACCAGCTAGATCAGAGTCGCTTGCTTTGTTGAAATTTGCTCCAAATTTCATCTCACCCATAAGCTCAAATAGCTCAAATGCCCTACTAAATTCTTTGCTATCTACGCTCTTATCAAAGCCTTGCTTCTTTCCAAAAACAGTGGTTTCACCTTCTTTGACGTCAAGGTTGCTGTTTAGAACAGCTGCTAAAAGTCCGCCTTTAGTTACGGAGCCATCTTTATTGGTGTATCTTTCGCCGTGTGGATCGATAAAAACACCACTTCCCACACTCTCTTTGCCACCATTATTGTTATTAAAGATATCAGTTGTTGGCTTTAGTGGCTGCATGCCATCTCCGCCATCAAAGCTTGGGTTGAAAAAAAGCGTGCTTATCATCTGCTTATTTGACTCTTTGCCGTTAAAATCAGCCGCAGCCGAGCCAAATT
>JAHAKV010000007.1:0-75116 GCA_018371455.1 Campylobacter concisus
GGCTGCTTTTATCATCGCTGAGTTTTTGGGTATGACATATACAAATGTCATGATGGCAGCGGTTATCCCAGCATTTGCTTGTTATTTGTCACTATTTTTTATCGTGCATTTAGAGAGCGTCAAGCTTGGGTTAAAGGGCATAAATCAGAGCGAATTTCACTCAAGATTTAAAATTTTTGTAAGTGGTCTTCATTATATAACGCCTATTTTGATCCTGCTTTATACGCTTTTAATCGCAAAAGAGTCAGCCATAGCTGCTGCGTTTAATGCGATTGGATTTTTATTTTTGATAATGATCTTTCAAGAGCCAACTAAAAAGCTAGCTTCAGGCGAAAAAGTAGGGCTAAACGACGTGCTTCTTGGTTTTGAGGATATATTTTGGGCGATGGTCGCAGCTGCAAAGAGCATGACTACAATAGCCATCGCAACTGCGCTTGCTGGCATCATAGTGGGCTCTATCTCGCTTACTGGCCTTGGTCAGGTGCTCTCTGATCTAGTCGAGCTTTTAGCAGGCGATAACATCATGATGATCCTAGTTTTAACAGCTCTTATGTCGCTCATCCTTGGCATGGGTCTTCCAACGACAGCAAACTACATCGTTGTCTCAAGTCTTGTTGCGCCAGTTATCTTGTTTTTGGCGCATAAAAATGGCTTTTTGATCCCTGCCATTGCCGTGCATCTTTTTGTATTTTACTTTGGAATTTTAGCCGATGATACGCCGCCAGTTGGCATCGCAGCCTATGCAGCAGCTGGCATCGCTAAAGCAAATCCAATAACCGTTGGCGTTCAAGGGTTCTTTTACGATCTAAGAACGGCGATCTTGCCATTTGCTTTTTTCTTTAACAACAAACTTATGCTAATTGATAGCATAAACACGAGCGATCCGCTTGATTCAAAAGGGATAGTCTGGATGAGCAACCCACTTGAAATTTTGCTCGTCTTTGGCATGGCAGTTGTAGGTATGTTTGCCTTTTCAAGCTTGCTTCAAGGCTACTACGTCACAAAGCTTAGGATTTGGGAGAGAGTGCTACTTATCCCAGTCGTGCCTCTAGCACTTGTGCCAAACATCTGCGTGAAATTTGGATTAATGCCAAACGAATACACAGCCTACATCGTAGCAGCAGCTCTTTATGGCTTTGTCTTTATGACTCAGTGGGGCATAAAAGATAAACCGCTTGATCAAATAAGAGCGATTTAACATTAGGCAAGAGCTCTCTTGCCTAAACTTTTAAATTTATTTATTTCTAGTGATTTTGTAAAAAGTGATAATTTAGGCTTTTAAAGCCTAAAGATCAAAGTTGTTTTGAGCGTTTTAGATCGCCTGCAAACTCGCAAGACATCTTATCGCTTAGTTTGCAGCCTTTTTCTAAGAAGGTGTAAGCCTCTTTAAATTTCTTAGCTTCTATTAGTATCGAGCCTATCATGCCGCAAGAGTAGCCGTCGTTTTGCTCGCAAGCTTTGTTAAAAAGCTCTCTTGCCTTTTGTGGATCGTTATCTAGATAAATTCCACCAGCTGCTGAGCAACCCTCTTTTTCGCCACCTTGGCAAGCTTTGTTGTAAAACTCTAACGCTTTGTTGCTATCTGGCACGTCAGTTTTGCCAAGCTGGTAGATCGCACCTGCTTTTGCACATGATCTTGCGTCATTTGCCGCGCAACCTGCTTCAAATTTAGACAAAGCCTCAGTGAAATTTGAGTCAGCATAAGCTTTCAAGCCATCTTCAAAGTCGCCTGCTAGAGCGCAAGCTGCAAGAAGCGAGATAAAAATCATTTTTTTCATCAAATTTTCCTTTTGTAAAGTAATGTGCAATTTTAACATATTAAATTTACACTTACTTGATGAAAAATAATTACGATTTTAAAATTTGCTCTTGCTCTTTGTAATCAGGCATGATGGCTTCTATAAATTTATAAAAACTGCTTTGATGATGCGGATAGAGCAGGTGAGTAAGCTCGTGAAGCACGACGTATCGCACGGCAGAGAGTGGCTTTTCTATAAGCCTTAGGCTTAAGTTTATATAGCCTTTTTTGTGGTTGCAGCTGCCCCAGCGAGTTTTGCTATCTCTTATGACGATGCGACTAACTGGCTTATTGATATGAGGCTGATAGTAGCTTACAAGCTCTAAAAATAGCTCTTTTGCTCTTGCTTTTTTAAAGCGCTCAAGTGCCTTTAAATTTGGCGTTATGATAAATTTATCTTCAAAAAATGGCACCTTTGCGCTCTCATCAAATTTGATCTTATAAATTTGCCCAAGAAATTTCATCTCATCATCTTTTGGCAAATTTAAAAGAGCTTTTTTGTAAGCATTTTCAAGCCAAATTCTGTGCGTCTCAAGAAAGCTAAGAGCCATCTTTTGCGTGCTGTAAAATGGCATAGAAAGCGTGATCTTAGCGTCCTTACCAACTCTTAATCGCATAGCCTTTACATTTGTTTTAAAATTTATTAAAACGCTTAAGCCATAAAAGTCTAAATTTAGGCTCTTTTGTCTCAAACTAGGCGTTTTGACTGCCATTTTTTGCTTCTCCAGCGCCAGGTATTTGCAAGGCCTCTTAGCCACTCATCAGCGCAAAATCCTATCCAAACGCCGATGATCCCCCAGCCAAGGTGTATGCCTAAGAAATATCCAAGCGGCAGCGAAAGCCCCCACATAAAGATAAGCCCAGTTGCAAGTGGGAATTTCGCGTCGCCACTTGCGCGAAGGGCATTTACGATGACGATGTTAAAGGTTCTGCCAGCCTCTAGCACGATCGAGAGCGTAAAGAGTGGCAGCATTATCTTGCGCAAGTTCTCATCTAAATTTAGTGCGTCCATGATCTTATACTTTAAGGCGTAGGCGATCAAAACGACGATGAGCGTGATAGAAATGCCAAACCACAAGGCTTTAAAGGTTCTGGTATAAGCCTCGTTAAACTCGCTTGCCCCAACCAAATGTCCCACGATGACCTCGTTTGCCACGCTGATACTTGCGCCACAAAGCAAGATGAGAAGAGTGATCTGAAAGTAGATCGTTTGCACGCTAAGAGTTGCCTCGCCCATGCTAGCGATAAAACCAAATGCGACCATGTATTGCGCCATCCAGAGTAAATTTTCGCCAGCACTTGGCAAGCCAACTGAGAGTATTTTCTTTAAAATTCCAAACGGCACGACAAGCAGTTTGCTAAGAAAAATTTTAACTTTTGCCACGCGTATAAGCATGTAAAGTAGGACAAAAAGGCCTATTAGCCTACCCACAAATGTCGAGATAGCAACACCTTGCAAGCCTAAATTTGGCAGATCAAACCAGCCAAAAAGGGCGATGGCGTTGCCAAAGATGGTAATGATGTTCATCAAAACTGAAGTTAGCATGACCGCGGTTGCTAGATTATAGACGCGAAGCACCGCAGCTAACACCATACCGATGCCATCAAATAGCAAGGCAAAACCAAGGATGTGAAGGTATGAGAAGCTATCGTTTATGAGATCACTTGGCACGTTTAGTAAATTTAAGATGTTGTAGCCAAAGACGTAGATGATGATGGCTGAGAAGATACCAAAGATAGTATTTGACGTGATGCTTGCGTGTATGACGCTTGAGGCTAGCTCGTTTTGCTTTGCTCCAAGAGCTTGTGCGACGACGACTGAGCAGCCCATGCTTAGGAAGTTAAAAATGGTCATAAAAAGGTCCATCACTTGATTACCTGCACCCATGGCGCCAACTAGATGCACGCTTACTTTTGTCACCATGTAGGTGTTGATGATGAGCGTGATAAAGTGCAAAAACATATCTAAAAATATAGGGACGACCAGTTTTTTCATAGAAAGATTCATAAATTTCTCCCTTTTTAAATTTTGGGGCGATTATAGCCAAATTAGGTTTTAGCTCCCTTTTGATATAATCCAAAAAATTTAAAATTTGAGAGAAAAATGGCATTAATCGACCTGATAGACGTAAGTAAAAAATTTGGCGCAAATGAAATTTTAAACAGCGTAAGTCTTAGCGTAAATGAAAATGAAAAGATAGCGATCATCGGCAAAAACGGTAGCGGCAAGAGCACTCTAATGAAGATCATCTCTGGTGAGGTGGCAGCAGATAGTGGCAGACGGATAGTGCAAAACCTAATAAGCGTCGAGATGCTAGCGCAAAATCCAAATTTTAACGCCACTTTTAGTGTAAGAGATGCGCTAAATAACGAGCTAAAAGAGATATTTGACGCGATAAGCGAGTATGAAAAGAGTGGCGTTTTGCTAGCAAATGAGCCTGAAAACAAGGAAATTTTAAAAGAGCAAGAGAGACTTTTAAAATTTATAGAGGCAAAAGATGGCTGGAATATCGAGCACAAAATCGAGCGAATTTTGCAAGAATTTAAGCTAAAAGAGTATGAAAATAGACCCATTTGCTCGCTTAGCGGTGGCGAGATCAGGCGTGTGGCACTGGGTGCTCTTATCCTTAAAAAGCCAGATGTGCTGCTGCTTGATGAGCCGACAAACCACCTTGATGTCTATATGGTCAAATTTCTTGAAGATATGCTTAAAAGCTCAAATCAAAGCATAGTTTTTATTAGCCACGATAGGTATTTTATCGATGCGCTCGCTACTAGGTGCGTTGAGGTCGAGGATGCAAGCTTAAAAAATTTCGAGGGCGGATATGCAAACTATCTAACCAAAAAAGAGGAAATTTTAGCAAGCCTTGCAAAGTCGCATGAGACGCTGCTAAAACAGCTAAAGGCCGAAGAAGAGTGGCTAAGGCGCGGTGTAAAAGCTAGGCTAAAGCGAAACGAGGGTAGAAAAGAGCGGGTGCTCGCCATGCGCGAAGAGGCTAAAAAAAATCCAGGCGTGATAAGGCGAGTGAGGCTAGAGCTTGAGCGTGCGAGTAAAAATTTCAACCAAACGCAGAGCCAAAACCGCAAAAAAATGCTCTTTGAGTTTAAAAATTTAAGCAAAAGTATAGACGGCAAGGTGCTTTTTGAAAAATTTGATGCAAGGGTCTTGCAGGGCGAGAGGATCGCCATAGTTGGGCGAAATGGCAGTGGAAAGAGCACGCTGCTTAAAATTTTGCTAGGGCTTGAAAAGCCAAGTAGTGGAGAGATAAAAAGAGGTGAGGTGAGCATCGGCTACTTTGATCAAGCTAGAAATGTCCTTGATGATGACAAGAGCCTAATAGAGACATTTTGCCCAAATGGCGGCGATCACGTGCTGGTGCGTGGGCGAAATATGCACGTTTATGGCTATCTTAAAAATTTCCTCTTTCCAAAGGAATTTCTAGATAAAAAGATAGGTGTTTTAAGTGGCGGCGAGAAAAACCGCGTCGCGCTTGCGATGCTTTTTACTAAAACTTACGATGTGCTGGTGCTTGACGAGCCGACAAATGACCTTGATATCGCAACTATCAACATCTTAGAAGACTACTTGCAAAGCTTTGAGGGAGCTATCTTGCTAGTTAGCCACGATAGATATTTTGTAGATAAGATGGCAAATAAGCTCTGGGCGTTTGATGGGACAAAGATAAATGTCTTGCACGAAGAGTATAGCGTCTATTTGGAGCTTGAAGATGAGATGAAAGAGCTTGATAAATTTGAAAAAGAGCTCTCAAATAGCCAAAATGAAGCCAAGCAAAAGAGCAAATCTGGTGCAAAACTAAGCTACAAACAAACGCAAATTTTAAATACATATCCAGATAAAATTTCAGCTCTTGAAGCAAGAGTAGCCGAGCTAAACGAGGGGCTTAGTGATCCTAAAATTTATCAAGAAGTGGGGCTTACTAAGCTTTATGAAGAGCTAGAAAGTGCAAAAGCCGAGCTTGAAAGCCTAGAAAATGAGTATTTTGAAGTGCTTGAGATCGCCGAGGAGCTAGAGTAGCTTGAAAAAGATCGGTAGGATAAGCGCGCTAAATACGAGAGTTGTTAGGCAAAATTCTGTTGTAAGCCTTAGCATTATCGTTGATAAGATGAGGTTTAGTGAGACATTTTCACCTGATATATATAAATATGAAGTAGGCGATCTGGTCCGGATAAAATATAAAAGAGTTGGGTTTTTAAATAAGATAGAGACTATTAGGCTAATCGCAAAAAGCAGTGAGGAGTCAGGGCTTTTTGCAAGGATTAAAAATTTATTCTTTTTGCTTGTTGCCTTGTATCTTTGTTTTATTTCTTTGTGGGTTATTTATTATGGGATTACGTTGGAATTTAGCATTTATAGGCTTTTTGTTACATTAGCAGCCGCTTGTTTTCTATTTTGGATGGGCAAATCTGCATATATTAGGCTTATGATATTTAGATATTTTATATTTGGATAGGACTTTGAAATTTAAATTTATGAAAGGTTTTTGCGGCTTGATGAGGTCGCTAAATTTGTTTGAAATGGGGCTAAAATGCTAAAAAAACATCCGCTAATCTCAGTAATAATCGCCATTGTTGTGATATTTTTTGCTACCTACTTTTTTGTCTTTGGGTTAGTTTCTGTTTTAGATGACGACATTGGCGATAGTAAAGAGTTAAATAATAGCTATTTTTACGTCAAAGATGACAAGGTCTATGCCATGGTGCCAAGCGGCGGTAAATTTGAGTTAATAGGCGTGAAAGCCAGTAAATTTAGATACATTGACACCGGCAAATACGACAACAGAAATGTTGGCGCTAGTGATGAGGCGGTGTATTGTGGCAATCTCGTGATGAGCGGGCTTGATCCAAATGGCGTTAGGGCACTTGGCAATGGCTATTTTGGCGATGGCAAGATCACATATTTTTGTGATAGCGAAAGCGAGACAAACCTTGAAATATCCGCACTTAAAGAGTTTTGGGACATATTCTCACACAAAATGTTTAACACCCCAAAAGCGCAAACTCATATCTACAAATTTAGGCAGGTTGATAACGTAAATTTAGCAGCTATCTTGGGCTTTGGCTACGCAAGTGACGGCGTAAAAGTCTATCATGAGGGCAAAGAGCTAGAGGGCGCAAATGCCAGCAAAATGCGCTATATCGAGCAGGCATCTGGTAGAAAGAGCATACATTTTACGACCGACGGAGAAAATGTCTATTATGACAGCACAAAGCTAGGGATCAAATTTAGCCCGCAAATGCGTGATATCGGAGAGATATGGCGCATTCACTATCTTTATGAGCCAAATTCTGGCATGGTCTATGCAAACGATCATGAATTTGACCCAAAATTTGCCCCATACGAGCCACTTTTTAACCTAGAAGACAAGCATACCTATCACGCTCTTTTTCGCGGCAAAGGCGGGATCTATCACTGGGAGCGAAAGTGGCAGTGGTATAACAGCATAGATGAGGGCGAGTTTGTAAGGGACGGCGATGATCCGTTTAAAGGCGAGATAACGCCGCTATATGGCGACGTGGTGATAAGCGATGGCAAGACATATTTTTTAAAAACCTATGAAATTTGGCACAACACAAAACAGAACCACAGCCTAAGCTCACGCCACACTTGTATCGTTAGGCTTGATACAAAAGAACAGTGGCGAAAGATCGGCTTTGTAAGAAACGATGGCTATGGCGCGGTCTATGCAAACGGCGATAAGACATATTATTTTGATAATGTCGGCTACGGCTGGCGTTTTAACAGCAGCGTTTATGATATAAACGACCTTGGCGTGGTTGAAATCCTCACTCGTCCTTATGACTCAAATGTTGAGAATTTAAAACTTGATGAGATAGTAAAAATGGTAGATCAAGGCGCTATGGTGCCAGCTGAGGGCGAGGTGGTGATCGATGCGATAAGCGACTTTGATGATTACTCGCAAAAATATGCCTACTGGATATTTTTAGCCATTGCATTTATAATGTCGGTAGTTGGCGCTATTTTTAAAAATAAAAATCAAAAAAGCGAGCTTAAAAAAAGGGTGGATGACTATAGATAATGAGAAAAATTACTATTAGGTTTGTTTATTTTTTAGTCATCTTGTCGCTATTTTTTGTTTTGGCGATGCTTTATCTATGGCATGAGGGCGAGTATCAAAGAGGCTTTGCAAACATTGATAATAGCGAGTTTTATCGCTCGCCTGAGGGTAAAATTTACGTTCAAATTTCAGGCAGTGGCAAGTATGAGCTAAAAGGCGTCGATGAGGCTAGTTTTAGGGTCTTAAAGCTAAAACACGCGTATGATTACTCAAATGTAGGGGCCGATAAAAATCATGTCTATTGCGCTAGAGAAATTTTGCCTGGACTTGATCCAAACAGCACCAAAGTGCTTGGCAATGGCTACATAAGTGATGGCAAGATAAGCTTTTATTGCGCTACTAGAAGCGAGAAAGAGGCGGGATTTAGCGAATTTGGCGCCATTATGAAAAACCTTGCTCACGTTTTTATAAAAAGCTACGATGATAGCCCCTATTTTTACAGGACAAAGAGGGTCGAAAGCACAAATTTAGAGCCTATCTTTGACGCTGGCTTTGCAAGAGACGGAGCTACGCTTTACTACAAGGGCGAAAAGCTTGACGCAGATCCTAGCGAGCTAAGATACATCACGACAGAAAGCGGCGCTGCTAGCGGATATTACACAGATGGCAAAAGCTTGTTTATGGGCTTTTATAGGCTTGACACAAGCTACTCAAATGAGACGCGCCGGATATGCTATGACCCAAAGCATGACATAGAATATCTTTTTGAGCCAAAAAGTGGGGCGGTGTTTGCAAATGAGCATAAATTTAGCGCTCAAAATATGCCTTATAGCGCCATTTATAGCGTGGATAATGTGCATTCGTTTTGGCCTCTTTTTGCCAGCAAAGATGGAATTTACTTTTGGGATGGCAGTAAAAACGAACAAACTAAAATTTCAGACTACCAGCTAAAAGGCGAGCTAAAAAGGCTCTATGCTGACGTTTTTGTAGATGAAATTTCAGCCTATTTTTTACAGCAAGGCGAAGAGTGGCAGCGCTCAAAGCACGGCAGGCACTTAGTGGCACAAACTGTCTCTTTATATAAATTTGCCACAAGCTCACCTTGGCGTGAGATAGGGCTGGTAAAAGATGGCGAGTATGGCGCAGTCTATGCAAACGGCGATAAGGTCTATTTTTTTAGCAACATAAAGCCATTTTATGGCATTAGACATAGCGTTTATGAGGTGGTGGATCTTAGCGTCATAGAAATTTTAACAAGGCCGTCTAAAGAGCTTAGCGCAAAAGATATCAGCCAGATGATAAAGCGCGGCGAACTAGTGGAGGCAAGCGGCGAAGAGGTCGCAAGATCTAGGGTAGAGTATGACTCGCCAAAGATCATTTTGTATATCACGTTTGGCATCGCCTTTTTTGTCATAGTGCTAACAACTCTTGCAAAACCAAAGAGAGATAAAAGCGACTTGAGATAAATTTCAAAGTAGCTATTTTTGGTGGCTAAAGCTTAAAATTTCATAAAAATTTAAAGAGAAAATTTGACCTATTTACTCTTTTTTTGTTATTTTAAAGCGAGACTGAAATTTATAAAAAGGAGAAAGATGTTTAAATTTCAAAGGTCAAAATTTAATAATTCAGTATTTATCCCATCGCTTGTTATTATATTTTTAATAGCGGCATTTGCAGCGATATTTCCAAATTTCTCAAATGAGTTTTTTAAGGGTATGCAAAACTACATCGCGGCCAAATTTGGCTGGTTTTATATCCTAGTCGTTGCCGTCATACTGCTAAGCGTCATCATTCTTGGCTTTAGTAAGCTTGGCGAGATCAAACTAGGAGCTGATCACGTAAAGCCAGAGCACAAAAATATCTCGTGGTTTTCTATGCTGTTTGCCGCTGGCATGGGCATAGGTCTAGTGTTTTTTGGTGTGGCTGAGCCGCTCATGCACTATCTAAACCCACCAGTTGGCGACCCACAAAGCGTCGCTGCAGCAAAGCTTGCGATGAACATCACCTTCTTTCACTGGGGCATGAGCGCATGGTCAGTTTATGCTATCGTAGCGCTAATTCTAGCCTTTTTCTCGTATAGACACGGCTTGCCACTAACGCTTAGATCGGCGTTTTATCCGATCATCGGAGATAAAATTTACGGCAAGATAGGTAGTGCCATCGATACATTTGCCGTCGTAGCGACCCTTTTTGGCGTGGCGACATCGCTAGGATACGGCGTGCTTCAGGTAAATGCTGGCCTTACGCACGTTTTTGGCCTGCCAACCATGCACATCACGCTTCTAATAGTGCTTTGTTTTGCAGCTACTATCTCAGCGGCAAGCGGCGTGGATAAGGGCATCAAGATCTTATCAAACTCAAATATTGCGCTAGCTATATGTTTTATGTTTTTGATACTATTTTTGGGCGATACGACGCAGCTTCTAAAGTCGTTTGTGCAAAACAGCGGCGACTACATCTCTACGCTCATTTCAAACACTTTTAACCTCTACGCCTACGAGAGGCAAAATGAGAGCTGGCTTGGCGGCTGGACGCTGCTATACTGGGCTTGGTGGCTATCTTGGTCGCCGTTTGTGGGGCTTTTTATAGCTAAAATTTCAAAGGGTAGAACGATCAGAGAATTTGTGATCGGCGTGCTTTTAGTGCCAACTGGCTTTACCTTTGCTTGGATGAGCTTTTTTGGTAACTCGGCGATCGCGCTTGTGCAAGGCGGCTTTAGCGAGCTAGCGACCACGGTAAATTCAGACTCAGCCTCAGCGCTTTTTATGTTTTTAGAGAAATTTAGCTTCTCAGGCGTGCTAAGCGTGATAGCAGTCTTTATGATCGTCATATTTTTCGTCACTTCCGCTGACTCTGCGGCGATCGTTATGAACATGCTTTGTTCAAACGGCAAGGATGATACACCAGTTTGGCAAAAGGTCTTTTGGGGCGTTACGGTGGGCGTCGTGGCGGCATTTTTGATGCTAGCAGGCGGTCTTGCCTCACTTCAAGCACTTACGATCACGACAGCACTGCCATTTTCCATAGTGCTGCTTGGCGCCATTTATGGGCTATTTAAGGCGTTACGTGTGGATCTAACCAAAAAAGAGACAAATAACTTTAGTAACATGCCTATTAGTGATCTTTCAAAGCCGTGGCAAGAACGTCTAAGTGCGATCATCACGCTGCCAGGCAAGAAAGATGGCAAGAAATTTTTAAACGAGGTTGCACTAAAAGCTTTTAACGAGCTAAAAGAGGAATTTGCCAAAAACGGACTTGAAGCAAAGGTCACAAATGGCGAGAATTTTGTAAATTTAAATGTCGGACTTGGCGACGAGATGGACTTTAGATATGGCGTCTATCTCACCAAGAGCCATAGTCCAGACTACACCAGAGAGCTTGACGGCGATGATCTTTACTATAGAGCTGAGGTCTATCTAAAAGAGGGCGGTCAGGACTACGATGTGCTTGGCTGGAGCGAAGCTACGCTGATAAATGACGTCATCGAGCAATACCGCAAACATATGCAGTTTTTGCACGTTGTGAGAAGGTAAATTTGAGTGAAATTTGATTGATTTTCAACAAAACGCATGCAGCGCGCCAGCACTATTGCATGCCACCTCTAACGTTGTCGGGCTTTACTTCGCGACTTCGTCTCGTAACTGCAAGCAGACAGGGGGATTGTTAGGGGGGGAGCTCTTTTGCTCCGAAGCTCGCAACTGCAAGCAGAGCGTAATTCAAGTCCACCTTGTCTCCCTTTTGAGTAAAAAGAAATTTACCCACAAAAGTAAAAATAAATTCCGTCCATAAAAGTCCTAAAATTTAGCAAAAAAGTCAAATTTACACGCAAGTATCGCCTTTTGCTAGCAAAATTTAATCATTTTTTTTATATAATCCAAATTTTTCACAAAGGTAGATAATATGGATAGAAAATCGTGGAGTTCGAGACTTACATACATTTTAGCTGTTGCAGGGGCTACGGTCGGCTTTGGCGCGACGTGGCGGTTTCCTTACCTAGTCGGTCAAAACGGCGGTGGGGCCTATGTTTTGGTATTTTGCATAGCGATGATAGTCATTGGTATTCCTATGATTTTGGTTGAAAACGCCATCGGTAGGCGCCTAAAGTGCAACGCCGTAGATGCATTTGGTGGCACAGTAAATGGCAAAAAGATCAGCAAAAAGTGGCAGATAGTCGGCTGGATGGGGCTTGTTGGCGCATTTGGCATCATGGCTTACTATATGGTTATCGGCGGCTGGGTCTTAAACTATATCGCTCAAATTTCATTTGGCCTGCTTGATCTCTCGCACATCGTGAGCTTTGAGCAAACTAGCGCATTTTACGAGCAAAATATCGTTAGCAATCCGCTTGCCATAAGCTTTGCAACTCTTGTTTTTGTTCTGGTTAATTACGCTATCTTGGTGCAAGGTGCAGTTGGTGGCATCGAGCGCTCAGCAAAATACCTAATGCCGCTTCTTTTTATCCTAATGCTCGTCATGATCGCTAAAAACATCACTCTTGAAGGTGCTATGGAGGGTGTGAAATTTTATTTAACGCCTGATTTTTCAAAGATAAGCTTAAAGCTTTTTGTTGAGGTTTTGGGGCAGGTTTTCTTTGCGCTTTCGCTTGGATTTGGCGTGATGATAACGCTCTCAAGCTTTGTTAAAAAGGACGAAGGGCTGGTTAAAATTTCTATCATCACAGGCATCTTAAACACCGTCATAGCCGTGCTTGCTGGCTTTATGATATTCCCGTCACTCTTTAGCTACGGCGTCTCACCAGATAGCGGTCCTAGCCTAGTTTTCAAGTCGCTTCCGATCGTCTTTTCACACATGCCGTTTGGCGGATTTTTCGCGGTGGCGTTTTTTGCGCTGCTTATGATCGCTGCGCTAACGACGTCGCTACCGATATATGAAGTGATCATTACTACGCTGCAAGAGAAATTTAAGATAAAACGCAAAAAAGCGATATTTTTAGTGCTTAGTGTCATTTTCGTGCTAGGTAATTTACCCTCACTTATGGCTACAAATTTGTTAAGCCATGTGAGCATTTTTGGTAAAAATATCTTTGACGCATACGACGCGATAAGTGCGACGATATTTTTCGTGCTGACCTCGCTTGGGTGCGCGATATTTGTCGGCTGGGCGCTAAAAGATGAAGCGAAAAAAGAGATCTTGCAAGGCAGTGAAAAATATGCAAAGCTTATAAATATTTGGTTTTTCTACATCAAATTTATCGTGCCTTTTGTCATTTTGGTGCTATTTATCAGTAGCTTTTACGACAACTTTTTGAAGTGAAATATGCGCGAGCTTGTAAATTTTAATAGCACTGAGCGCCTAAGACTTAGCGTAGAGGATAAAGCTTTAGTGAGTGTGAGCCTAAAAGGCGGTAAAACAAAGCAGAGTAAAAAAGAATTTACAAGCGAGCAAGAGGCTAAAAAAGCCTGCGTCAAAAAGGAGTGGGAGAGCCTAAAAAAGGGCTTTATCCTGCAAGATAGCGAGGCAAAAGCCGGCGCGGCGAGCTTACACGTTTATATCGGTGGTGGATACACTGGAGCGCTCTCGTTTGCCAGCTTAAAAGATGAATTTTATGTTTATAAAAGTGGTAGTCAAAAGGATGGCGGCAAGCCTAGCGATATTTTACTTAGGCTTGATCGAAGTGGCCTTGTAAAAGAGCAGATCGTCTTGCCAAAGCCGCTTGCGTGGCATGCTGAGTGTGTGGGTGAAAATTTACTCTTAGACCTTGATCATGAAATTTACATTTTTGAGCCAAAAGAGACTAAATTTCGCCAAATTTCAGCCGAGCAAAATCTCAAGCGAAATAACGAGATAGCGAGCTTTATCTGTGCTTCAAACGGCGTGGCTATTTTTGGTATGTTTGGGCAAATTTTTGCCTTTAAAAATGGCGAAATTTCAAAGATCGGCGAGTATAAATGCAGTGAAAAAAACTATGTGCCGATACTTTGTGCAGCTCTAAATGCGGATGCTAGCATGCTTGCGCTTTGCACTAAAGAAAATGAGCTGCAAATTTTAAATGCAAAAAATGGCGAAATTTTAAGCGAGCTAAGAGCAGAATTTGGCGTGCTAGATAAAATTTGCTTTTTGGATGAAAACACGCTTTTGCTTAGGCAATATCTTGAAAACAAGCTATTTTGCCTTGATATAAAGAGCGCAAAGGTGATAAAGCAGCCATGGATAAAGGATGAGTACCTAAGAGTGAGCGAGTTTTGCGTGGAGGCTGGCAAGCTTGTGGTGATAGATCAAAGCAGGGGCTACGTTACCTATCTAAAAAGTGGCAACGCGATGGTGGAATTTACACTAGATCATGTCGTGAAAAGTTGCGAGGCTAAATTTATAGATGGCAAACTTGCAGTTAGAACGGACTACGGCTGCTTTAGTCTTTATGAAATTTAAGGGAGAATATGTTTTATACACTTTTATTTATCTATATTTTTTATGTGATTTTTAAGCTTTTTTTGGCGAATTTACAGATCGGCTTTGTAAGAGCTGAAGCTAAAAAAGAGCCTGTTGTGCTTGAAGCGAGCGAATATAAAAACGCTGCAGTTGCCGCCGTGACAAATCTAAAATTTGAAATTTTTAGCCTCGTCTATCACGCAGTTATCTTCTTTGCGTGGATAAGCTTTGGGCTAAAGATGCTCTCAAACGCTTGCTTAAAAGATGGCAGCACGCTTGAAAATATCATTTTTGTGATGAGCTTTTTGCTGATCTCGTCGTTACTTGATCTACCGCTAAATATCTACGAGAGCTTTGTAAAAGACAAAAAACTAGGCTTTTCAAATATGAGCGCAAAGATATTTTTGGTTGATACTATAAAGTCGCTAGCGCTAATGCTCGTTTTTGGCTCGGCTTTCGTTTGGCTCGTGCTTTTATGTATAAATTTTCTTGTGGATTTTTGGTGGTTTTGGGCATTTTTGCTAAGTTTTGGCATCGCTTTAATTATAAATTTGATATACCCAACGCTCATCGCGCCTATCTTTAACAAGATGTCGCCGCTTGAAGATGGCGAGCTAAAGGGCAAGATAGAGGGCTTACTTAAAAAATGCGGCTTTAAAAGTAGTGGCGTTTTTACGATAGACGCTAGTAAGCGCGACAACCGCTTAAACGCCTATTTTGGCGGGCTTGGAGCGACAAAGCGAGTGGTGCTTTTTGACACGCTGATAAAAAAGCTAAGCACCGAGGAGATCGTAGCGGTTTTGGGGCATGAGCTTGGGCACTTTAAGCATAAAGATATCCTAAAAATGATAGTGCTAAGTGCGGTCATGCTATTTTGTCTATTTTTTATCTTTGGAAACGTTGGCGCAAGCGCATACGAGGCGATAGGACTAGGGCAAAATGGCGCTAGCATCATCATCTTTTTAGTGCTTTTCTCGCCTATTTTTAGCTTTCTTTTCTCGCCGATCATCTCGCACTTTAGCCGTAAAAATGAATTTGGCGCAGATAGGTTTTCAAAAGAAATTTCAAACAAAACTGACATGATAAACGCCCTAACCAAGCTTGGCAGCGAAAACAAAGCATTTCCAAAGTCGCACTGGCTTTACTCATTTGTCTATCACTCGCATCCAAGCCTTTTTGAGCGGATAAATGAGCTAGAAAATGAGAGTTGAAGAGGCGCTCAAAGAGGCAAATTTAAGGCTAAAGCCACTTTGTGAGAACCCAAGCAGGGTGGCTAAAATTTTGCTTATGAGCTACCTTGATGTGAGCATCGAGTGGATATTTTTAAACCAAAAGAGCGAATTTGACGATGTCGGCTACTTTGACCTTGTAAAGCGCTTTGAAAACTGCGAACCGCTTGAGTACATTACCGGCAAGGCTGGCTTTTATGGGCTGGAGTTTGAGGTAGAAAGTGGCGTTTTGATACCTCGCCCTGAGACTGAAATTTTAGTTGATAAAGTGCTAGAGATAGCAAGCAACTACAAAGCGCCAAAGATCGCTGAGATCGGTACTGGCAGCGGGATAATAAGCGTCATGCTAGCCCTTAAAACAAACGCTAAAATAGTAGCCACCGATATAAACGAAAAAGCTCTAAAACTAGCTAAAAAAAATGCGCTCAAATTTAATGTAAGCGAGAAGATCGACTTTGTAAAGTGCTCTTACATAGATGAAATTTCAGGCGATATCGACATCTTGGTCTCAAACCCGCCATATATCGCGCGAGACTATAAGCTTGATAAATTTGTGATAAACGAGCCGCATGAGGCGCTATTTGGTGGCGAGGTCGGAGATGAAATTTTAAAAAACATCATCCTTGTCGCTAGAAACCGCGGTATAAAAAATATCGCCTGCGAGATGGGCTATGATCAAAGAGCGAGCATGGAGATGGCGCTAAAATTTAATGGCTATGAAAGTGCTTTTTACAAGGACTTAGCGGGCTTTGATCGGGGTTTTTGTGCAAGATTAAAACTATAAAGGAGAGAGATTGAGAAGTATCTATTTTTTACTATTAGCAGCGGTGATCGGCACTGAGCTAACGCTTGGAATTTTGGTCGCGCCAGTCATATTTTTCCCACAAAGCATCATAGGAGAGGGGGTGCTGACGCATTTTATGAGCGGACAGATGATGACAAAGATATTTTTAAAATTTAACTATGTTTTGCTATTTGTAAGCGCATTTGTGGCAGTTGGCGAGCTCTTTGATCTAAGAAAAAAGCTTGCATTTTCACTAAAATTTAGCACATTTATGCTCTCATTTTTAAATTTAGCCCTAGCGCTTAGCTTTGTCTTTATCTTTACGCCTTTTATCGTGCAGGCTCAAAGCCTAGGTGCTGATGTGACGCAGACAGCGGAGTTTGCTAAGATGCATAGCGCAAGCGAATATGTGATGAAAGTGATGCTTGTTTTGCAGCTCATTTTGTTTTTTGTGAAATTTAAGATCAGCCAAGATGAACGCCAAGCCTGATATCCAAATCTTAACAAATTTCCTAGCCGAATACACAACAGCTATGGTGAGCGCTGGCACATACACTGCGCGCGTAGAAAAGTGCGTCGACCGCATAGCTAATCACTACGGCTACGACGTTAGCGTGACTATTTTTGTGAAGTATTTTACCATTAGCGTGATGGACTCGCAGGACAACTCTTTGCGCCGAACTTATGTGAGAAAGATCCCTCTAGGGCAGGTTAGTTTTAACAGAATTTCTGAGCTATCCTCACTTAGCTGGCAAATTTTAGATGAGGGTTTGAGTTTAGATGAAGCTAAAGAGAGCTTTGATGGCGTGATGAGTGTCAGTGCAAATAAATTTGCTAGCTCGCTTATCTTGATAAGCCTTGCAAATGCGGCATTTTGCAGACTTTTTGGAGGCGATGCTGGCTCGGTTGTTTGCATATTTTTTGCAACGCTTGTTGGCTACACTCTTAAATTTGCCCTTGCAAAAATGGGCGTAAATTTAAAAATTCAATACGTCCTAACATCCTTTGTCGTCTCATTTATCGCCTATCTTGGCGTATCTTACGGACTTACGCACACAAGCGACGTGGCGATAGGCTCGTCTGTGCTCTTTATGATGCCGGGCGTTTTTCTCATAAATTCAGTCTTTGACATCCTAAATGATAACACTCTTGTTGGCATCAGCAGAGCCATAAGCACGGGCATCCTCATACTTTGCATGGCTGTTGGCGTCTATATCACGCTAACGCTTAGCAGCGCGGAGATATTAAATGTTTGAGCTTTTGAGTGAAACACTTGTAGATGCTGGCTTTGCTGCGGTGGCTGGGCTGGGCTTTGCCTATGCTAGCTCGCCTCCAAAAAGAACTCTCATCTTTTGTGCTTTGCTCGCTGCATTTGCGCATGCTAGCCGCTTTTGGATCATGCAGATGGGATTTTTTAACATCAGTGTCGCAACGCTCATCGTCTCTTTTATGAGCGGAATTTTAGGCATGCTCTTTGCCAAACGGCTAAAAGTGCCAGCTGAGATCATCGCATTTCCAGCGCTTTTGCCGATGGTGCCAGGAGTTTTTGCGTATAAAGGGATATTGGCACTTTTTTCATTTTTAAATGAGACAAGCATTGCTAAGAAAAATGAGTATTTGATCATATTTTTTGATAATGCTATCACGACCACGACGGTTTCGCTAGCGCTTGGTGTGGGCGTTTCGGTGGTGCTTATTTTATTTTATGATCAGTCGCTTACGATAACTAGAGGCGCTAAAGGCAAGCCTAGTAAGAGCAAATGAAAATTTAAAGGAGCTTTGCAGTGAAGATAAGAATTTATTACGAAGATACCGATGCGGGCGGCATTGTCTATCATACAAACTATATTAAATATTGCGAGCGAGCCAGAAGCGAGGCGTTTTTTGAGGCTGGGCTAAATTTCACAAAAGAGGGCGGATACTTTGTCGTTTCAGCTCTTGAGGCTAAATTTCTCGCTTCAGCCGTGCTTGGTGATGAGGTTTTTGTGAGAACAAAGCTCATAGAGCTTAAAAAGGCAAGCCTTGTTTTAGAGCAAGAAATTTATAAATTTGATGAAAAAGATGCCGAAAAAGTGCTCTTTAAAGCGACTATCACGCTAGCTTTTATGAAAGAGGGCAGGCTAGCAAAGATAGATGAGAGCATGAAAACTTTTATAAATGGGGTTAAATTTTAGCAAGCAAAACTGCTAAATCCCGCTTGTGCTGTTTTGCTCCTGCGAATTTACCTCATTAAAGTGATCGCTTTTTGTATCATAAATTTTCACATCATATAAAACTTGCGAGCCCTCAACCCTCTCTGTAAAAATTTTGCTGGCACTTTTGTTTATGAAATTTGTATAGATATACTCCACTCCCAAGGCACTTGAGTAGCCGATCTGTGAGTATCTAAAATCAACTCCAAAAAGATCCCCAAGCCCTAAAAAACTCTCGTCAAGTAAATTTAGTGAATTTGCCACAAAGAGGTTTTGCCTATCTCTTTGCGCGATGGCACTAAAGATATTTGGCAAGAAATTTATCTGCGTGCTTAAAAGTGCGTAAGGCTTTATCTCAAAGCCTCTCATCTGCGTTGCTACAAGAGAAGCTTTAACTATAGGGATGTTTAAAAAGATGCTAGCGTTATCAAATTTAGACTTTTTGCTCAAAGTATCGTTTAAATTTATATCTTTGCCAGTGATCGAGCTCTCGTAGTAGTCGTTACTTTGCATGCGTACATACTCGTTTAGCTTTTGTGCTAGCGCGCTGCCATCGTCAAAGGCGACTATTTTTTCGTTGGCAAAAGCCAGCAGGGCTGAAATTTGAGCTTTGTAATCAACTCCACCAAAGATCAAATTTGGCTTTGGAGCTGCCACAAAAGAGCTATGAACGCTAGGGATGTAGATGAGCTCGTTTGGCAAGATGAGAGAATTTACCATGTTTGCGCCATTTTGAGTAAGGGCTGCTATGAAGTAGATAAAACCCTCGTTTCTAGCGTTTTGAAGCGCGTTTTGAAGGCTAGGCAAACTCTCGTCGCTGCTATTTATAAATTTCACTTCGACATTTGCATCTTGCTTTAAGATATAGCTTAGAATCGCGTTTGATACGACATTTGCGTATGATTTTATAACCTTTTGAGGGATGATGATTGCTATCTTGTCACTTTGCGCAAGCTTTAAAACCATCTCTCCACCAAGCGAAGTGTAAAGGTCTAAGAGTGCCTTATCATCTATCTTTGCTGGCTCAAACCTCGCCATAAAACTAGCTAACATATCGCTCTTAATAAGCTCATTTAGGCAAGAGCTATCACAAAATTCTGGCTCTAAATTTATGTAAGTGATCTTTGCTGGTGGTATGCTTGAGAGGCTTTGATTTTTAGTGATGTTGCTTTCAAATTTCGACTCAGTGATCTCGTCTTGCATCTCGCTTATGGCTTCATTTTGCGCTGCAAAAAGGCTTACAAATATAACTAAAAAAAGAAAAATTCTTTTCATATCACTCCCTTGATTTTTTTCAAATCATCTATAAAATTTTCTTCAAAACTTGGATTTTTGCTGATCCACTCTGGTGAAAAAGTTGGCACTATAAACCTATCATCATCTTTTAAAATGCTCCCTCTTATGCTTGAAAATCCGCCCTTTGAGAGCAAATTTGGATAAAGATGCATGAAAGCTTCCTCTCCTAAAGTGATGATAATTTTTGGTTTAATAAGTCTTATCTCTTCTAAAAGATATGGCCTACAAAGCTCAAACGAGCTCTTTAGAGCTTGATTTTTCGCGTCACTATTTGAAATTTCACAGCGCAAAAGCAAGCTTATATAGACACTATCTTTTTCTAAATTTAAGCCTTCTTTTATAGCGTTTTGCAAAATTTTGCCACTTGTGCCTTCAAAATAATCATCTTTTTTGCAAAGTAAGACAAACATTATCTTGCTATTTTTATTACCAAAGCCAGTAGAAACGCACTTTGAACTGTTTCTCAAAAAGCAAAGAGAGCACTTTTTTATCTCACTATTTAGCTCGTCTATGCTGTTATAATCTTGATATTTACTTAAATTAAGAAAATTTTCATCTATAAAATTGTAACCGATCGCTTTTAAAAAAAGTAATTTTTCTAAGAGATCTTTATTTTTATGAAATTTCATTTTTGGATTATAACTTGATTTACTTAAAGTTTAAATTATAGTTTTTTCGGGCTGATTTATTCAAAGGAATTTAAGTATTGCTTTGATAAAATCCCACTTTTTATATTAACTTTAAGGATAGAAATGAAAAGGACTTATCAACCTCATAAAACCCCTAAAAAACGCACTCATGGCTTTCGTTTAAGAATGAAAACTAAAAATGGCCGCAAGGTTATCAACGCTAGACGTGCTAAAGGTAGAAAAAGATTGGCTGCTTAGCTGGTTTTGAGTCACTAAGTGACTCGAGAGAATTTTCTCAGGTTTATAAAGAGGCCAGCAAATGGCACTGCGACGCTTGCGTAGTTTTTTATAAACCTACAATTGAAAAAAAATTAGCAGTTGTTGCTAGCAAAAAAGTGGGAAAAGCAGTAGTTAGAAATAGAGCAAAGAGACTTTTAAGAGCTGCTTTTTTTTCTATTTCTAATGAGCTAAAAGATGGCACTTACATTATGGTCGCAAAAAATGGAATTACAGAAATTTCATTTGACAAAATTTGTAAAAATTTGAGCTGGTCTACAAAAAAAATGGGATGTCTAAAATGAAAAAATTTGCGATTAAATTTATCGCTTTTTATCAAAAATATATTTCCATACTTCTGCCAAAAAGCTGTCGCTACTATCCGACTTGCTCACAATACGCCATTTGGGAATTTCAAACAAACAGCTTTTTCTCTGCTTTTTTTGCAACATTCATGCGAATTTTAAGATGCAATCAACTTTTCAAAGGCGGTATCAACTACCCAATCATCCGCAAAAAATTTAACTCATGTTTTATATTTCAAAAAAGTGATACCAAAAATGTAAATTTCTGGTTTATCCCTTGCCAAAATAGTAAATTTTATGTCGTAAAAGTATTAGATAAATTAAAGGAAAAAAATTAAATGGAACAGATGTCTATGCAAAAAAGGTTGCTTCTTGCAGCACTTTTGTCGATCGTATTTTTTATAGTATATGACTTTTTTATGCCAAAAAGAGCTCCACTAGAGCAAAACCAGACAACGATCTCTCAAAAAATGGATCAAAGCAAAGCTCCAGCCTCTACTAACGATACTCTAAAATCAAATGAAAATTTAGCTTCAAACGAGATAATCGCTACCATCAAAGGTCGAAGCTACGAAGCAAAGATAGATAAACTAGGTAGGATCGCGAAATTTTATCTAACCGAAGATAAGTACAAAACAGAAGATGGCAACAAAATCGAGCTTGTTTCACAAAATCCACTGCCGCTTGAGCTTAGATTTAACGATAGCACTTTGAATGCTGATGCTTTTAAGGTTGCATATAGTAGTGACGCTAGTGAGGTAGATGCTAGTAGTGAGCCTAAAACTATAAAACTCACTCAAAATTTAGATGGTGTTACAGTTACAAAAAATATCAAATTTTACCCAAATGGTCGTTATGAGGTTGAAGTAAATTTAAGTAAAAGTGTTGATTATTTCATCACTCCTGGCTTTAGACCAAATATCGCAATAGATAGCTACACAGTTCATGGTGTCATGCTTAGAAATACAGACGATAGCCTAAATATCATAGAAGATGGCGATGCAAAAGAGGTTAAAAACTATGCAAACACAACTATAGCAGCTGCATCTGATAGATACTACACAGCGCTATTTTACTCATTTAACAAACCATTTGAAGCTGTTGTAGATAAAGATGCAAATAACAATCCTATCGTCTTTGTAAAGGCAAACGATAGTCTAAAACTAGGCGCTTATATCGGACCAAAAGAGCATAAAATTTTAAGCTCGATGGATGAGAGACTAAACGACGTTATCGAGTATGGTTGGTTTACATTTATAGCAAAGCCGATGTTTGCATTCTTAAATTTCTTGCATAACTACATTGGTAATTGGGGCTGGGCGATAGTCGTGCTAACGCTTGTTATAAGGATAGTTTTATTCCCGCTTACATATAAGGGCATGCTATCGATGAATAAGCTAAAAGAACTTGCTCCAAAGGTAAAAGAGATCCAAACAAAATATAAAGATGATAAACAAAAGATGCAAGTTCATATGATGGAGCTATACAAAAAACATGGCGCAAACCCGATGGGTGGCTGCTTGCCGATCTTGCTTCAAATTCCGGTATTTTTTGCGATCTACCGTGTTTTACTAAATGCGATCGAGCTAAAAGGCGCTCCTTGGATACTTTGGATACACGATCTTTCAGTGATGGATCCATACTTTGTGCTACCTATCTTAATGGGTTTAACGATGTTTTTACAACAAAAACTTACACCAACGACATTTACTGATCCTATGCAAGAAAAGGTTATGAAATTCTTGCCTTTGATCTTCACATTTTTCTTTGTGACATTCCCAGCAGGTCTTACGCTTTACTGGTTTGTAAATAACGTTTGTTCGGTCGTTCAACAAGTCTTTGTAAATAAACTTTTTGAAAAACATAAAAAAGCTGCGGAGGTAAAGGCTTAATGAAAATAGAAGCAAATACTCTCCAAGAGGCATTTCAAAAGGCAGCCGAGCAGCTTAACTGTTCGGTCACAGAGCTTGATATAAAGGTCTTGCAACACCCAAGCGGTGGAATTTTTGGATTTTTTAAAAAGACAGCGATCATTGAGGCAAATTTAGAAAATCAGCCAAAACCACAGCAAAAACCAAAAAATGATAGAAATTTTGCTAAAAAAAGCGATGAAAACGAGCCTGTAAAAGAAGAGAAAAAACAGAGCAAAAAACACGATCATAATGATAAAAAGCGAAATCCTAAAAAGCATAAAGATGAGAAAAATGAGGCTAAGCCTGAGCAAAAAGAGCATAAAAATGAAAAGCAAAATTTAAGCGAGAAAAACTCAGCTCTTGCAAAAGATGCCTTTGCTGAAAAGGGCGAAAAAGAGGCTGAAGAGCCAGGATATGTTATAAAAAGGCTTGATGAGCCAAAGGCGCCTAAAGAACAAAGAGAGCAAAAAGAAGCAAAAGAGCCACAAGCTAGCAAAAGTGCTCATAAAAACATCCTAGATACTTCAATCATCGAAAATTTCAACCATACAGATGAAGAGAGTGCACCTCAAGCTTTGCCAAAAGAGAAAAAAGAGAAAGTTGCAATCGACTTTGATAAAATTTTGCCTGAGATAAAAGAAGGCATGACACGTCTCTTTAAAGCAAGCTGCTTTGAGATAGATAAGGTAGAGGTTAGTAAATTTAACGATGAGACCGTGCTTATCGAGCTAGACGGAGCTGATGCGGCGCTACTTATCGGTAAAGAGGGCTATAGATATAAAGCGATATCTTATATGCTTTACAACTGGCTAAATTCAAAGTACAACCTTGCTATCCGCCTAGAGATCGCGCAATTTTTGCAAAATCAAGAAGCTATGATGGATCAATATCTAAATGGTGTGATTGAGCGTGTGCAAAATAGCGGTAGAGCCCAAACAAAGCCACTTGATGGGGTTTTGGTTAAGATCGCGCTTGAGAAACTTCGCGAGAAATTTCCAGATAAATATGTCGGCATAAAAAGTGGCAATGACGGCAAATTCGTCGTCGTAAATGACTTTTTCAAAAAATGAGTGAAACTATCGCAGCCCTTGCCACAGCTTATGGCATCGGCTCAGTTTCTATCGTAAGGCTTAGCGGCAAGGACGCCCTGGCCACCTCTTTAAAACTACTTAAACTTTCAAATTTAGAGCCAAGATACGCAAAACTAGCCAAAATTTACTCCCTTGATGATGAAATTTTAGACGAGGGCATCGTTATATATTTTAAGGCTCCTGCAAGCTTTACTGGTGAGGATATCGTCGAGTTTCAAACCCATGGCGGCGTGATGGTGAGCGAGAGAATTTTAAATGAGCTAATAAGAGCTGGTGCTAGGCTTGCTATGCCAGGAGAGTTTAGCAAGCGAGCATTTTTAAATGGCAAGATGGATCTAGCCAAGGCCGAGGCGATGCAAGGGCTTATCACTTCAAAAAGCGAGATCGCTGCTAAAATTTTGACCCGTCAGATGCAAGGCGATCTTAGTAAATTTGTAGGCGAGATAAGGGGTGAAGTGGTCAAAACTCTTGCCTTTGTTGAGACGATGATCGACTATGCTGATGATGATCTGCCTGCAAATTTGCTAGAGCAGACTAAGCAGATGCTTTTAAAAAATAGCGAGAAGCTAGAGCGCATAGCAACTCTTAGCGAGCAAAGAAGAGGGCTGATCGATGGCTTTAAGATCGCTATCGTTGGCAAGCCAAATGTGGGCAAGAGCTCCATTTTAAACTCATTTTTGGCATATGAAAGAGCGATCGTTAGCGACGAAGCTGGCACGACTAGAGATAGGATAGAAGAAAATTTTAAGATCGGCTCGCACTTAGTTCGCATAATAGACACCGCAGGCATCAGAAAAGACGCTGGAAAGATCGAGCAAATCGGCATAAACTACTCAATCTCTGCCATAAACGAGGCCGATATCATCCTAGCTGTCTTTGACGGCTCATCTGCAAGCGACGAGCAAGATAATGAGATAATAAAACTCGTTTCTAACTCAAACAAAAAAGCCTTTTTTATCCTAAACAAAAGCGATCTTGCGTTTAAATTTGACATAAATTTGGACGGCGCTATCAAAATTTCTGCAAAAAATGATACAAGCGTAGTTTTAAAAGAGCTTGAGGGCTACCTCAAGACGCAAGATACTGACGAGATCATGCTAAGCTCAAACCGCCAAATTTTAAGCTGTAAAGAGGCGAGCGAGGCTTTAAAAAGAGCATTTTTAAGACTAAATGAAGAGGAGCTAGAAATTTTTGCTTATGAGCTAAATAGTGCGATAAAGGCACTTGCAAGTATCACAAAGCCATTTGAGAGAAGTGAAATTTTAGACGAGATGTTTAGCCATTTTTGTTTAGGAAAATGATACTTTTTTGGTTAAAATTTGTGCTTTTTAAAGGAGAGAATATGAAAATTTTACTTTTAAATGGTGGCAAAAAATTTGGCCATTCAGATGGCAGGCTCAATCAAACACTTCACGATCTTGCATGCGAAAAACTAGCGAAAATGGGTCACGAGGTAAAGCAAACCGTGATAGATCAAGGCTATGATATTGAGGCTGAAGTTGAGAAATTTCTTTGGATGGATGCGGTAGTTTGGCAGATGCCAGCTTGGTGGATGGGCGAGCCTTGGATAGTGAAAAAATATATCGACGAGGTCTTTACAGCAGGACACGGCAAGCTTTATACGAGTGATGGCAGGCACAGGATAGATCCAGCCAAAAACTACGGCAAAGGCGGCTTGTTAAATGGCAAGAATTTTATGCTAAGCCTTACTTGGAATGCCCCAGCCGAGGCATTTAGCGATCCAAATGAGTTTTTTGAGGCGCGCGGCGTTGATGGAGTTTATTTTCATTTTAGAAAGGCAAATGAATTTATGGGCTTAAAGTCGCTTCCGCACTTTATCTGCTGCGATGTTATCAAGATGCCAGACGTGCCAAGATACCTAAAAGAGTATGAGGCGCATCTTGAAAAAGTTTTCAAAGCGTAAAAACAAATTTCTGCCGCTCTCTAGTCATTTGCGCTAGAGGGCATTTAAATTTATATCTATCTTGTGTGGGGAAAATGAGGATAAAATTTCTATTTTTAGCTGCTGTTATCTTATTTGCAGGGTGCGCTGGCAAGCAAATTTTAGCGCCAAGCGAAAAGTCAAATTTACTCTACCTTGAAAATAACGAAACTTTGCATGAGATGAAATTTAATAAGTTTCAAAATAGCCTAAATGACTTTAATAAATTTGCAAACATTGTCGGCAAGGCTGAGATCAAAGCAGCCAGCGTAAATGCAAAATTTAGCGCACTTGGCGAGCTAATGCAAAGTGGTGACGCAAATAAAACGATGATCGTTAAAAACCTAGACACCAGCAAGGACGCTGTGCTATCAAATTCTAACGATATAGATGAGCTAATAAAGGCTAAAAATATCAAATTTTATGAAATTTCAAATGGCGCTATAAAAAGCGTGGTTTATAGCACAAAGAGCATGCCAGTTTGCGAAGCTTTTGTAAGCGGCAAAGAGGCGATAAAAGTAAAAAGTGTGACAAATCACCCTTTGAAAAATGGCTTTTTTGCTGTGATCTTAAGCTCAGATATATCTAATGATCAAGGCTTTTTTCTAAGAGAGACGAGGTATTATTTCAACCTTTCAAGCGAAGATGAAGAGAAGATTAAGGCTGAGACGCTAACGCAAAATTTTTACAAAACATTTATCGAAAGTGACCTCGTGAGACAAGGTGAGATTCTCTCAAATGTGCTTTGTTTTAGTAAATTTCAAAAGGCTTTTTAGTAACTTTTTATAAGCAAGGTTGTAAAATAGCTTAAAATTCTTAAAAGGTTACATCAATGGATAAAGCTACCATACAAGCACATAAAATCAGCGATGAAGAGTATGAAGAGATCTTAAAAATCCTAGGCCGTGAGCCAAATTTGCTAGAGCTTGGCATATTTTCGGCGATGTGGAGCGAGCACTGCAGCTATAAATCAAGCAAAAAATACCTAAACGGCTTTCCGACAAAGGCACCTTGGGTCATTCAAGGACCTGGTGAAAATGCCGGCGTCATCGACGTTGGCGACGGGGTAGCAGCTGTATTTAAGATGGAGAGCCACAACCACCCAAGCTTTATCGAGCCGTTTCAAGGCGCTGCAACTGGTGTTGGTGGAATTTTAAGAGACGTCTTTACGATGGGCGCAAGAGTTGTTGCGAACATGAACTCACTTCGCTTTGGCGAGATAAGAGGCGAGAGCGAGCTAGCCAAAAAGCATAGATATTTGCTAAAAGGAAGTGTCGCTGGTATCGGACACTACGGCAACTGCATGGGCATCCCAACGATCGGCGGCGAAACCACCTTTGATCCTAGCTTTAATGGCAATATCCTAATCAACGCCTTCGCGCTTGGCCTTTGCAAAAGTGATGAAATCTTCTACGGCAAGGCTGAAGGTGTGGGCAACCCAGTCATCTACGTAGGCTCAAAGACCGGCAGGGACGGACTTGGCGGCGCTGTTATGGCGAGCGATAGCTTTAACGACGAAAATAAATCACTTCGCCCAACGGTGCAAGTGGGCGACCCATTTGCTGAGAAGCTGCTTATGGAAGCTTGCTTGGAACTTTTCAAAAAAGACTACATCATCGGCATCCAAGATATGGGCGCAGCAGGGCTTACTAGCTCTAGCTTTGAGATGGCAGGCAGAAGTGGCAGTGGCATGAAGATGTATCTAGACCGCGTGCCGATGCGCGAAGTTGGCATGACGCCTTATGAGCTAATGCTAAGCGAGTCTCAAGAGCGTATGCTAATATGCGCCAAAAAAGGTTTTGAGCAAAAGGTGCTTGAAATTTTTAGAAAGTGGGACCTTGACGCTGAGATCATCGGCGAGGTCACAAGTAGCGGCGTGATGCAGCTTTACTGGCATGATGAGCTTGCAGGCGAAATTCCTATCGGACCACTTAGTGAGGCAGCTCCTGTGCTTGACCGCCCAGTTGCACGTCCAAAATACCTTGATGAGATAGCAAATTTAGAAATTCCAAACAACATTGATAACAAAACCGCATTTTTCAAGCTTTTAAAAGAGCCAGAAGTGCTAAATAAGAGCTTTATCTACGACCAATACGACGCAAATATCCAGACAAATACGATAAAACAGCCTGGCTGCTTGGGCGCTGCGACTATCCGCATAAAAGAGAGCGGTAGAGCGATAGCTATGGCTGCGCAGTGCGATCCAAGAGCAAATTTCGTTGATCCAAAGATCGGCGCTGCAAGAGCCGTCGCTGCAGCTGGTAGAAAGGTAGCGATGAGCGGCGCTGTGCCACTTGCGATCACCGACTGCTTAAACTACGGCAACCCGCAAAACCCAGAGGTAATGTGGCAGTTTAAAGAGGGCTGCGAGGGCATAAAAGAGGCTTGCCGTGAGCTAAATACGCCAGTTGTTAGCGGTAACGTGAGCCTTTATAACGACACCGACGGCATTAGCGTCTATCCAACGCCAGCCATCGTCACGGTTGGGGTAAATGAAGACGCAAATTTAAACCTAAAAAGCACATTTTCAAGCGAGGGTAGGGCGATTTACCTGCTTGGCGAGACAAGCGGAGAATTTGCTGCTTCTCTTTATGCAAAGGCGCTATTTAACGTAGTTGGCGGTAAGCTAAAAGAGGTTGATTATAAAGCTGAAAGGGCCCTTTGGGAGCTAGTGATAGAGGCAAATAAAGAGCAAATTTTAGAGTTTGCAAATAGCGTAGGCGTAGGCGGTCTAGCTATCACGCTAGCAAAAATGGCTAGCATCTCAAACATCGGCGTAAATTGTGAAGTGAAATTTAAAGAGCCAAATTTCATCTTTGATGAGAGCTTTTCAAGAGCAGTTGTGGGTGTAAAAGACGAGGCTAAATTTGAAGCGCTTGCGACTAAATTTGGTGTGAAATTTGAAAAGATCGGCGTTAGCGGAGGCAAGAGATTTAAGCTAAATGAGATAGATGAGAGCTTAGAGGACGTAAGAGAAATTTATCTAAATGAGTTTGCGAAAATCGTAAAAAAGGAGGACTAAGAGATGTTTTCTAAAAAGGAAAAAGAAAGCGGGGAAAAGGAAGTAGAGCAAAACGAGAAAAAGGGCGTGGCAAAACCGCCAGTGCTCTTTAGCGATACTCAAAATTTGATAAGTACGATCGAAAAAAGGCTAAATGCCCCTTTGATAACCTACTACAACTCAAACGCTGGTAATGTCTGCGGCAATGATGCAAGTGCGATGTATGAAATTTTAAAGGGTAAAAAGATAGACACTGCCTACCTTTTCATAAAAAGTGACGGCGGAAGCGGAATAGCTGCGCTTAGGATCATTAGCACCCTTAGAAACTACTGCAAAAATTTAATAGCGCTGATCCCTTCAAACTGCGCCTCAGCTGCTACGATGATGGCACTTGGCGCAAATGAGATCGTAATGGGGCCACTTGCCTATCTAACGCCAGTTGATACTTCGCTCAAACACGAGCTAAGTCCTACAAACAAGGGCAACGAGCTAGTTAGCGTCTCTATGGACGAGCTTAGCCGTGTAGTCAAGCTTTGGAAAGAGCAGGACAAAGATAGACCAAACGATACAAACCCCTATAACTCGCTATATGAGTATATCCATCCGCTAGTTTTTGGTGCGGTTGATCGCGCTAGCTCGCTTTCGCTTAAAATTTGCTCTGAACTACTTAGATATCACATAGATGATGATAAAAAGATCGTTGAAATTTCAGAGCGACTAAACGCAGACTACCCAGCACACGAGTATCCGATACTCTTTCGTGAGGCGCAGGAGATCGGCCTGCATGTCAAAAAGATGGACGATGATCTTAACGAGATGCTTCAGGAGCTAACGCTACTTTACTCAGAGATGGGACAGCGCGCCTTTACCGACTACGATGAGAACAGCTATCACGATAACAACATCGCAAACATCATAGAGACAAACGGCAAGCAAATTTACTATCAGATCGATAAAGACTGGTTTTATCGCCCTGAGGAGCGCCGCTGGAACGTGATGAATGACGAGAGCTCGTGGCGCAAAAATGAGCTAGTAAATGGCAAGATAAAAAATACAATCTATCACTTGTGGTAATATGTCTGGAGTCCTGTTTTTACTCATATTAGGCGGTGCGATATTTTTATTTATGAATGTCCAAATAGGTAGTAACCGCAAGAAACAAGCAAATGTAAATGAGGCTAAATTTCTAGTCTCACTGCTTGCAAAGGTCGCTAAAAGTGACGGCAGAGTCAGCGAGCTAGAGGCTAGGCTGATCACTCAAGTGCTAGATGATCTAAGTCAGAAAGTTAGCGGCGTTATCGGTGTGCGTGAGTATCTAAAAGAGGTCTATAATAGCCAAAAAGAAAATGTAGATAACGCCTATGAAACCGCCAGAAACTACAAGCGCGCGTTTAATCTAAACTACGATACCTGCGTGGCTAGGCTCACTTTTTTTCTAAATTTAGCCTATATAGACGGAGAATTTAACAAAAGTGAGCAAGATGTTATAAGAAATATCGCTTATGGATTTGGCATCGATAAAGAGACGCTTGATGAGATAATCTTTAAATTTGATAGCTTTTATGGCTCGAGGTTTGGGGCAAATCACGATGAGATAAGCCAAGAAAACGATGCATTTGAGGTTTTAGGACTTAGTAAAAATGCAAGCCTTGATGAGATAAAGGCTCGCTACAAAGAGCTTGTGAGGCAGTATCACCCTGACATTTTGATGGGCAGGGGCGAGAGTAAAGAGGTGATAGAGCGCTCTACTAAGAAGCTTCAGGAGATAAATGAGGCTTATGGGAGATTAAAAGAGAAATTTGGAGTTTAGATGAAGAAATTTATTATTTTGCTGTTAGCTGTGGCTGGCTTTTGCAGAGAGCTAAACGTGAGCGATCTTGATGGAAATGAGATCAAATTTGAGCTAAAAGATAGCACGCTTTTTGAAAATGGCAAAAAGATCGGCGAATATAATAAGACAAGCGCTGCTAGCATCATCCTAGCTGGCAGTGATGGCGTAGAGGCTGATTTTAAGGCAGTTAGAGCTAAAAATTTAAATGAGTTTAAAGAGTATATATTTTCAGATGAGGGCGGCATAAAGGTGGTGAAATTTAGCGCTAAAAGCCCTATCTGCGAGGCATTTAGTAAAAAAGAGGCTGTAAATTTAAGCGTGCTAAGTTCAAGCTATTTTAGTGGTAAGCAAATTTCAAACTATGCCTTTAGTGTGGATATAGCAGGTGGCGAGTTTCAAAATTTAGTTAAAAAGAGCCACTTTGCAGTAAATGCTAGCGGCAAAAGTTTAGAAAAACTAGAAAATTTAACAGAAGAAAATATCAAAAAAGACACAGCGATGGGGCTACTGGTGCTTGAAAAAGCGATGTGTTTGGCGGAGAAATAAAATAAATTTAATCAATCTAAAGGAGAAAAAATGAGAGCGTTGCTTAGCGTTAGCGATAAAGAGGGCATTGTAGAGTTTGCAAAGGGGCTAGAAGAGCTTGGCTGGCAGATACTTTCAACTGGTGGCACCTACAAACTTTTAAAGGCTGAGGGCGTCAAAGCCACTGAGGTTAGCGAATTTACGGCGTCGCCTGAGATGTTTGAGGGCAGGGTAAAGACGCTTCATCCAAAGATACATGGTGGCATCTTGCACAAACGTGATGACGCTACGCACGTGGCTCAGGCAAAAGAGTATGGCATCGAGGGCATCGACCTAGTTTGCGTAAATTTATATCCATTTAAAGAGACTACGATTAGGACTGATGACTTTGCCGAGATCATCGAAAATATCGACATCGGCGGCCCAGCTATGGTAAGAAGTGCTGCTAAAAACTTTAAAGACGTGCTTATAGTCACAAGCGTGCTTGATTATGATGAAATTTTAAAGCGCCTAAAAGAAAAAAGCGATGATTACGAGTTTAGAAGATCGCTGATGATAAAGGCGTTCGAGCATACAGCAGCTTATGATAGCATGATCGCAAACTATATGAACGATAGATTTAATGGCGGTTTTGGTGATGCTAGATTTATCGTGGGAAGCAAGGTTTTTGACACCAGATACGGCGAGAACCCACACCAAAAAGGCGCACTTTATGAGTTTGATTATTTCTTCACAAACAACTTTAGAGCCTTAAAAGGCGAGGCAAGTTTTAATAATATGACCGATATAAATGGCGCATTGATGCTTGCAACTAGCTTTGATGACGCGCCTGCCGTGGCTATCATCAAGCACGCTAATCCTTGCGGTTTTGCGGTAAAAGATACGTTGCTAGAGAGCTACGTAGCAGCGCTTAAGTGCGATCCGATCTCAGCATACGGCGGCGTGGTGGCGATAAATGGCACGCTTGATGAGGAGCTTGCTAAAAAGATAAATGAAATTTACGTTGAAGTAATCATCGCTGCAAATGTCGATGATGCCGCTCTTAAGGTGTTTGAAGCTAAAAAACGCATCAAAATTTTCACTCAAGATAATAAATTTTTAGTGCGTGCAAATGATAAATTTGACTTTAAACACATCGATGGTGGATTTGTATTTCAAGAAAGAGACTTCGTAAAAGACGAAGAGCTTGAAAATATGAAGCAAATGAGCAAGAAATTTGCAACTGGCAGCGAGCTAAAAGACGCTCAGATAGCGTGGAAAGTGGCTGCGCTAACGAAAAGCAACTGTGTAGTTTATGTAAAAGATGGCGCTATGGTGGCTATTGGCATGGGTATGACTAGCCGTGTGGATGCTGCTCGTGCGGCCGTGGCAAAGGCAAAAGAGCTAAAGATCGACCTAAGTGGCTGCGTGCTTGCAAGTGAGGCGTTCTTTCCGTTTAGAGACAGCATCGACATCGCTAGCAAAGTGGGCGTAAAATGCGTCATCGAGCCAGGCGGCAGTATAAGAGATGATGAGGTGATAGAGGCTGCTGATGAACACGGCATGTCGCTATATTTTACTGGCGTTAGACACTTCTTACACTAAAATTTAGGGGCGCTTTGCCCCTTGCTTCACACTTTATAACTTTAAATTTTATATAATCCTTCAAAAAAAGGAGCTCACATGAAAAAGATATTAAATTTTCTCTTGGTTTTTATTGTATTTTTGGGTGTAAATTTGATGGCAAAAGATGAGTTTTTAAAGGAGCAGACGATGGCAGGGCAAAATTTGAAAGAAATTTATTTAGCAGGTGGCTGCTTTTGGGGCATGCAGGGCTATTTTAAAAAGATATTTGGCGTGGTGGATACGAAGGTGGGCTACGCAAATGGCAAGAGCGAGAGCACGAGCTACCGTGAGCTGCACGAGAGCGATCACGCCGAGACACTTTATGTGAAATTTGACGAAAACAGGGTCGCTTTGGCTGAAATTTTGGCTCATTTTTTTAGAGTGATCGACCCGACCTCGCTAAATAAACAGGGCAATGACGTCGGCAGGCAGTATAGAAGCGGGATTTACTATGTAAGCAAGGACGATCTACCAGTTATTGAGAGCTTTATAAAGATCGAGCAAAAGAAATTTAAAGATAAGATCGTGGTCGAGGTCGCACCACTTAAGAATTTCGTCATTGCCGAGGAGTATCACCAAGACTATCTTGACAAAAACCCTTTTGGATACTGCCACATCGATCTAAATTTGGCGAGCAAGCCGCTTTATGATGAGGCTAAATTTAAACCACTTAGCAAAGAGGAGCTAAAGAGAAATTTAAGCAGCGAGCAGTATGCCGTGACGCAGGAGGCGGCGACTGAGAGGCCATTTAGTAGCGAATATGATAAATTTGACAAAAAGGGCATCTATGTCGATATCACTAGTGGCAAGCCGCTCTTTTCAAGCGCTGATAAATTTGACGCAGGGTGTGGCTGGCCAAGCTTTACAAAGCCTATCACGACAACGGCGCTTGCGTATAGTGAAGACAACTCTTTTATGATGAAAAGGGTTGAAGTTAGGTCTCAAAACAGCGATGCACACCTTGGGCATGTCTTTGAAGATGGGCCAAGCGATAAGGGTGGGCTAAGGTATTGTATAAACGGCGCAAGCCTTAAATTTATACCGCTTGAGGATATGGCTAGGCTTGGATACGAGGAGTTTATCCCCTACGTAAAGTAGCTTTTGTTGAAGCAAATCAATGGTTTGAAAAGTTTAATCAGAGTATAATTCTCCAAAATCAAAAGGAGAAAAAATGAGTGAATTTTTCAAAAATGCAGAGCAGTTTAGCGTCGATGGTGCGACGGTGCCGTTTTATAAATTTAGTGAAAATGGGGTAAATTTTGTTGGCTTTGACTCACGTCCTTGCGTGCCGCCAGAACCTATGATGAACGCACTTTTGGCTATCAAATTTGCCGATAAAAACACAAAGATCGTGATGGTAAATCACAAATTTCCAGCTGGGCTCATCCCTAAGATAGAAAAAAGCTTTGACGTGGAGCGAGAGGACCTTGAGGGCGGGGCTGTGAAGATGACTTTTAGCCTAAAAGAGGGTGCGAGCATAGAAAACATAGACACCAGCCTTTGCCACTAAGATGCTTTTAAATACCTATGCGCCGCCATTTAAGCTAGTTGGCGGTTACTTTATCGCTGGCATTTTTTTCTTAGTGCTTAGCCTTGGGGCGTTTTTTTACGCTGATTTTGAGGCGATTAGCTCGCTAAATACGGCTGGCTTTTTGCATATATTTTTCGTTGGCTTTGTGATAAGCATCATCACCGGAGCGCTCTATCAGCTAACTTCGGTCATCTTAGAAAAGCCATTTTTCACGGTAAAAGGGGCTATTTTAAATTTAGTCATCTTTTGCCTGTCGCTACTTGCTATGAGCTATGCGATGATATTTGACGAGGCTAGGATTTTGCAAATCAGCGGAGTTTTTCTCTTTGGCACGCTTCTCTTTTTTGGCTCGACCTATGCGCTAAGCTTTATGGATAATCAAAAAAGAAGTTTCGCTGCCTTTGCACTCTTTGTCTCGGCGATATTTTTATTAGTTGGCATAACGCTTGGATTTTGCCTAGTAATGATACTTGGTGGCACGCTTGTGCTTGATTTTACTATGACGCTAAAATTTCACGTATATTTTGTGCTGGGTTTTGTATTTTTCGTGATACTTGGGGCTGCAAGCGTGCTTTTACCGATGTTTGCGCTGGCACATGATCTTAAATTTACACTTAGCAAAGCCTCTCTTGCCTTTTATATTTTGGCTGGGGTTTTGCTGGCGGTTGATGAAAATTTAGCCATTTTTGCAGTGGTTGTGGCAGCTTTGCTTTTTATAGCTCAGGCGTTTTACATACTGAAAAAGCGCGTGAGAAAGGCGTATGACTACTGGAATGTAAATATCGCTCTTTCACTGCTTGCCTTGCTTTGTGCTGCTATATTTATGATTTTTGAAAAGCTAAATTTGGCTACATTTTTTATGATATATGGCTTTTTGTTTGCCTTTATCGTGGCTCATCTTTATAAGATCGCGCCATTTCTCATCTGGTATCACTATGTGGCGCCATTTGTTGGCAAGGCAAAAGTGCCACTGCTTGATACGATGATATTAAAAAAAGCCGCATATTTTGCCATAGCATTTAATGCCATTTCGCTTGCGTGCTACCCTTTGGCGGTTAGCTTTGAGATGAAAAATTTGGTCTATGCAAGTATGATTTTTATGGCTTTAAGCATCATTTTGCTTGCTATAAATATGATAAATGTTTTTAAATTTACTGGTTTTAAAGGATAAAAAAAATGAAAGAAAAAATTTATGACGCTTTGTCAAATATCGTCGATCCCGAGGTTGGTTTTGACATCGTTTCGCTTGGGCTCATATATGATGCGAGTTGCGATGAAAACGGCAAAGCAAAGGTGACGATGACGCTTTCAACCAAGTCTTGTCCGCTTCATGAGATGATACTTGGCTGGGTTGAAACGGCTGTGCTTGGTGTGGAGGGCGTAAAAGAGTGCGAGATCGACCTAGTTTGGGAGCCAGAGTGGAATATCCAAATGGCAAGTGACTTTGTAAAAGCACAACTTGGAGTGAATTAGTAAATTTGGCTAGAAATTTAGCTTAGCTAGCAAATTTCTAGCTTTTCTTTTTAAATTTTAAAAATTATCATAAAAGGGTAGTTAAATTTGCTTGGGAGTGCTTAAACTCTTTAATAAATTTACAAATAAATTTATGCAAGTAAAAACTAAAAATAATGCGAGCTATAGAAGATAATTTTAGGCGTTTGCTAGGTAGTGGTTAAAATTTGAATATATAAAAAGTTAAATTGCAAGATAAACTTGCAATTTAACAGGAGAATTTTTAGTTTGGACTTAGTCCATTTGGTGACGAAGATATGATGGGATATCTAGCTGAGAGATATACTCGTCGCTATTATATCCACCACTTACTCTTCTTTTTAAAACGATATTTTTATTTAGAAGATCGTTTTCAGGCTCTTGGGCTATTTTTTTTTCTTCGCTTTCTTTTTCAGCACCTTTAAAACCTGTTGCGATGATAGTAACTTCGACTTTATTGTCTTCTATGTTTTCATCGGTTGTTGTACCAAAGATCACATCAGCATCATCATCAGATGCTTCCTCAATCATTGACATCGCACTATGAAGATCATCAAGTGAGCAGTTTGGATGCATTTTAAAATGAACTAAAACACCAAGCGCTCCGTTTATATTCATGTTATCAAGTAATGGAGACTGGATAGCATTTTTGATAGCTTCTTGAGCTGCACCCTCCCCATAAGCCTCGCCAACACCCATTAAAGCATGGCCTCTGTGACTCATAACTGTTTTTACGTCAGCAAAGTCGAGGTTGATATCGCTAACACCAGAGTCAAGTACAATAGAGCACATACCATTTACCGCTCTTGCAAGCACTTCATCAACCATTTTAAAGCTCTCTTTGATGCCTGATTTTTTATCTATCAAAGTTAAAAGTCTGTCGTTTGGTATGATAACGATAGAGTCGCTTTCTTTTCTAAGCTCGCTTAGACCGATGTCAGCTAGCTTGCTGCGCTTTTTGCCCTCAAATGAAAAAGGCATAGTCACAACAGCAACTGTTAGCGCACCTATCTCTTTTGCAGCTTGTGCAACAACTGGAGCAGCGCCTGTACCTGTTCCACCGCCAAGGCCTGAAGCGATAAACACAACGTCAGAAGTCTCAAGAGCGCTTTTTATCTCTTCGTAGCTCTCTTGCGCAGCTTCTTTGCCAACTTCTGGTCTCATGCCAGCGCCAAGACCTTTTGTCTTTTTCTCACCAAGCTGTATCTTTGTGTGTGCAGGAGAATTGTCAAGTGCCTTAGCGTCCGTATTTGCTATCATTAGATCGATATCTAAATTTGGATTCTCTCTTATGATGTGGTTTATCATATTACCACCGCCACCACCTACGCCTACTACCTTTATCTTTGCGCTATATAGGCTCTTGTTCTCTTCGATTGTGAAACTGTTGCTCATTGTAAAAATTCTCCTCAAAATAGTTGTGTCATGCTGTGCCAAAATTTCTTTAAAGCACTTGGTTTTTTTTCTTGCTTGCTTATATCAGCGATATTTGCAAGCTCGTTTTTGTTGTTTGTTTGCTCTAAATTTATATCCATATTTACAAGCTCAATGCCTTCTTCAAAATCATCTTTTTCTTGTTTTTTTGTTTCAAATTTCTCTTTTTTCTCTTCTTCAAAAATATTGAAATTTGCTTTTGGCTTTGATCTTAACTCACCTTTATACCTCATCTTTTTTTCTGAGTCTATCTCATAAGGTGTAAATTCACCAGCGCCATACATGCAAAGTCCTATGGCGCAAGAATTTGCTGGGTCTCTTAAAATTTCATATAGGCCGTCCATCTCTTTTGGTCTAGCGATCCTAACTGGCATGTTGTCAAATATTGCAGAAGCTAGGTCTTTTAGCCCATCAAGCTTTGTCATGCCGCCAGTTAGTACTATGCCAGCGCCAACAAGATCTTTATATCCACTATCTTCAAGAATATTTGCAAGCACCATCACAGTCTCTTCTGCTCTAGCTGAGATGACATTTGATATAACATCAAGTGAAACTTCGTGAGTTTTTTGCTCATCACCAAGTCTTGGAAGCTCGATAAGATCGACTGATTTATTTACTAGCTTGCCATATTCTAGTTTTATCTCTTCAGCTTTTGGCAAAGGAGTATGAAGCGCCATTGAAAGATCTATGGTTATGTTTGCAGAGCCAACATGAAGATATGAGTTGTATCTTAGTGAATTTCCAGCGTGCACTACCATATTACATGTCTCGCCGCCCATATCTATGAGCGCAACACCAAGTTCTTTTTCATCTTTTGTTAGTGTTGCTATGGCTGAAGCGTAACCAGAAAGGACTACATTATCAACCTGCACACCTGCTAAATTTACAGCCTTTCTTAGGTTGCTTAGTTGTGATTTTTGAATACTTATGATATGTGTTTGCACTTCAAGTCTAGTGCCATTCATACCGATAGGATCTTCTATAAATTCTTGTCCATCCACCTTAAAGTTGTAAGGCAAGACATGAAGTTTTTCATATTCTGGGGAAGTCTCGGCATTGTGATCTGCCATCTGCATAGCACGCTCTATCTCTTTTATGCCTATTTCATGATTTGGTATATTTACTACGCCACTGCTATTTACACTTTTAGTATATTTTCCAGATATCGAAACTACTACTCTTTCGTAGTGTGTACCCGCAACTTTTTGTGCTTCTATGAGTGCGTTTTTTATAGATTTTGCAGCTAGTTCAATGTTGTTTATAGCACCTTTTTTTATACCTTGTGCTTTTTCTGTGCCTATTCCTATTATCTTTATGCCATCATCATTTTGCTCTGCTATAACAGCGCAAATTTGAAATGATCCGACATCTATGCCTAAAATTCTAGTACTCAAAATTTTTACCTTTTGACATATTCTTTAACTTCATAATATTTTAGAAGTTTGTTTGTTAAATCTTTTATCAACTCGTTGTTTTTAAGCATTGCAACATTTTGTTGTGTTATTTGCTTATAGTTGTTATTTATATTGTTAGTAAGCAATCTTTGTTCCAAAATATCGTACACTACGGCTTTGTCATCTAATATAACATAACCTTTTGTGTTGTTAGTGTCAAAAAGTTGAGATACAAAAGCTCTTGTATCGCTCTCATTTAAGCCCGCAATAGAGCCATTTACCTCTCTGCTAACAAAGCCAACATCTGTGCCTTTGAAGTTTTGTAGAGTATCTTTTGCTTTTGCTGTTAAAATTTCTTTTTCTTTTTTACTTTTATAAATTTCAAGCACATTAGCTCTTGCTTGTTCAAAGCTCATAGGTTGTGGAGGAGTTATGCTTTTTACTCTAGCTATTAAATAGCCATCTTTGTAGATAAATGGTTTTATCACTTCGCCAACTTTTGCACCCTTTATCTCATCAAGTGAAAAAGTAGCGTTGTCCTCATTTACGCTTACAAAACCATTAGTTGCAAGCTCAGCTTTTTTAACAGCGACATACTTTTCTAAAGCGTTAGTTTTGCTTTGCTCTATGTTATAGTCTTTATTAACCTCAGCTTTTACCTCGTTAAAAGGTTTTATCTTGTCATCAGAACCCTTATATTTATCTTGGTTCTCGTTATAGTAAGATTTTAAAACGCTTTCATTTGCGTCGCTTTTTTCTGATTCGACAAAGTATGTATCTATACCATAAAGTGTCTTTGTCATATAGTTATTTTTATTTATCTCCCAAAGATCTTTTAGCTCTTTCTCATCTACTTTGATCTCATTTTGATCAGCATTTACTACTTGTACAGCTAATTTATCTTGCATGAAAAAGCTAGCTTCCATCATGGCGACATCTTCTTTGCTAGCAGGTAAATTTAAAATAGTTCTAAGTTTATCTAGTAAGATAGTTAGTTTTAGATTGTCTTCAAAATCAGTTGGGTTTATCCTAGCTCTTCTTAGCACATCGTAGTATAAATTTTTGTCAAAAACGCCGTCTTTTTGAAATGTTGGATCGACGATTATATATTTTAAAACGTCATCTTTATTAACACTAAGACCGATATCGTCTGCAAAATTCAGTAGTAAATTTTCTTGAATAGCAGTTTGAAGTGCAGCATTTTCTAAGCCTAACTCTTCAGCTTTCTCTTGAGTTAATTTGCCTTCAAATACATTGTTGTAGTACTGATATAACCTATCATATTTTTGTTGCAACTCTTGAACGCTTATGTTTCTATGTCCTACTTTAGCTACTGAAGTAGCTCTGTTGCTGTTTAGATCGTATGCGCCCCAGCCGACAAAACCAGCACCGACAAAAGCTATCGTGCTTACCCAAATTGTCACGACTAGGTATTTTTTATGTTTTTGCATCCAAGATAACATTAAGTTCTTCCTTTAAAATACTAACAAAGCTTGTGCGATATTTTATAGAAATTTGGCTTAAATAAGCTTAAAATGGGGCTTTATAAAAACGTTTCTTGCTAAATTTTTACTAACATTTTTTATCTTTGTTAGCAAAAATTTAAATGCTAAAATCGCTGTAATCACCAGTAAAATGAAGTAGTTTACAGCTGTTTTCTAACAAAGCTATATCTTTTGCAAGTAGCTGAGGGCTCCTGCTATACGCATAAACGCCGTATCCTTTGATCACGACAACGTTAGTATTTTTCTCTATCATCGCTCTATAAATTTCTGTCTCAGCACGCTCATACCAGTCGTCAAACTGCTTTGGATCATAGACTAAAATTTCATTAAATCTCATGCATCCAAAATAGTCTTTCGGTGCGATCTTTTCATGTTTCATTGCATAAGCTGTCACGTATGGAGGCATGGCGTAGCAGACAAATTTTGCTTCATTTATGTTTTTGTAGATATTTAAGTGTATATCAGCATCTAAGCTCGCATCATTCCATCGGTAGTCTTTTTTAGATGAAAGAAGCGTTAGATCACTATCTTGCAAGTCGTCAAAAATGGCACTTTGCTTGTTGATGATGAATTGATTTTTTTCTACTCTTGCTGAGATAGAACCATGAAAAACACCAAAAAAATTCTTTCTAAACATCGAAAGAGATATCTTTTTTATCTCATTTGTTGAGTGCAATAAGTCCATTTTTTCTCCTATGTTTGGGTGATTATATTTAAGCTATCTTAAAATTTGTGTAAAATTTTATGTAATGATAGCTTTTTAAGTAAAATTTCGATAAATTTTCACACTAATTTCACTAAAGAGGCAGTGTTGCAAAGTCCGCATATTAGCGTTTTACTTGACGAAGTTTTATCATTTTTTAAAGACCTGCGTGGAAATTTTATAGATTGCACGCTTGGATATGCTGGACATTCTAGTGCCATTTTGTCTCAAAATGAAAATTTAAATTTGATCGCTTGCGACAAAGACATCGAAGCTATAAATTTCTCGCTCAAAAAACTTGAGCCATTTGACAGTAGAGTAAAAATTTATAAGAGCAATTTCTCTGAGCTTATTAGCAAACTTAGTAGCGATGAAATTTCAAATGTTAGAGGAATTTTAGCTGACATTGGCGTTAGCTCTTTGCAGATAGATAAAGATGATAGGGGCTTTAGTCTTGGCTCAAGCGCGCTTGATATGCGCATGGATAAAGAGCGAGGTTTTAGTGCCTATGACGTGGTAAATGGCTACTCGTTTGATGAGTTAGTTAGGATTTTTAGGGATTACGGCGAGCTAAAAAATGCCTCTGGGATCGCAAATAAGATAATAAATGCTAGAAATTTAGGCAAGATAACGAGCGCAAAAGAGCTTGCAAACATAATAGGCACAGCCCAGATAAAAGGGCGCGGTGTTAGCCCTGCGATCCTTGCTTTTCAGGCGATCAGGATAGAGGTAAATGGCGAGCTAGACGAGCTAACAAATTTGCTTGATAGCATAGAAAAGGGTGGTTTTAAAGATTGTTTGGTGGCGATCATAACATTTCACTCGCTTGAAGATAGGATCGTAAAAGAGCGCTTCAAAAAGTGGGCAAACAGCTGTATCTGCCCGCCTGGCATCTACCGATGTGAGTGCGGAAACAACCACGAACTTGGCGAAATTTTGACTAAAAAACCACTAACAGCAAGTCAAAGCGAGCTAGCGCAAAACTCACGAAGCAAGAGTGCAAAACTGCGTGTTTTTAAGATAAAAGGATAAAGATGCAAGAAAAAGAAGAGCTGCTAACACTTCACGACGAGGAGCAAAAACGTGAGGTAAATTTAAGCTTTAAGACGCTAGTGATGGTCTATCTGGCGGTTTTTATAGCGCTGGCTCTATTTTTGCCAAAAATTTATATAGCAAATCAAATTTATTATATAAGTAGAGATATCGCCGACATCAGCGGCAAACGAGATATGCTCCTTGAAGAAAACAGAGCTCTTAGCATAAAGCTTGAAAATTTGCGTTATAAAAATCAAATTTTAAACAATATGCAAGAGCGTCAATGGAAATAATTAAGAAATTTAAAAGCTTTATCCGCTACTACGACCCTGCAAATTTCCAGCTCATCTACTCGCTAAAAGCTGCTACAACCATCGCTTTTAACTGCTTTTTGTGCTTTTACTTCTTTCATCTAAGTGGCGCTATCATGGCTGTAAATATCACGATGGGTATCTTCTTTCTTGGCGAGCTTGAGTGCAAAGATAGGAGCAAATTTGCATTTTTGCTACTTTACATCGCGCTTTCTTGCGCTTTTATGCCCTTTGTTGATCCATTTATCAGCCTTGGCGTTTGGCTCTCGCTTATCGTATTTGTCTGGATATTTGTAGTAGGCATTAGCCAAATTTATAGCTCAAATTTAAACAAAATTTTACTTGCTGTAAATGCAACAGGGCTGGTTGCCTTTGTGACAAAGGCCGCAGTTGGGCTAAATGTGTTTGATAGCATTGGCGGTCTGGTGCTTGCCGGCGTGCTAAGCATCATCATAAAATTTGAAAATTTTGGCAAATACGGCAAATTTACTAAAAAAAGCATCAGCTTTTTACTAGATAACGCCATCTTATCGAGCAAGGCGCTTGGCACGAGCCATTTTTACGCAAGTATCGCAGATTTGATGAGCTCGATTGATAAATCAAAAGAAATTTTTGCAAACAAAAGCCTAAAGATAAAAGATGTTAAGTTAGTTAGAAATCAAGCCAAGGCGCTATTTTATTTTTATAAAGTTGAAGAGATCGCTCTTTTGCTTCGAACATTGGGCGCTTCGTTTGAAAGGATCGAGGACAAAGCGCTTTTAAACGAGGTAAAAAATGAGATCGCTTACAACCTTTTTGAGCTTAAAAAAATTTTCAAAAATCAAACTCCAAAGCTAAAATTTGATGCGCTAAATTTAGCTAAAAACTCAAATTTTAAAATTTTTGCAAGCTCGCTTGGCGTGCTTTATGATAAATTTTTGCTTATAAAAGAGGGCGGCGAGGACAAACTCTCGTTTAATAACACAAAAAAGATCACGCTAAAAGAGGCGTTTAAAAAGCTAAATTTAAAAAATGAAATATTAAAAGAGTCTTTAAGGCTTGCCATTTGCATGTCGATAGCCATTTTTATAGCGCAGGCGATGCATATAAATCATGGAATTTGGATCGCAATTGCCGTGATGAGCCTAAACAAAAGCGACGAAGATGCTTTAAAAAATGCAGGCAGAGATAGTCTTCTTGGCGGAGTTATTGGTTTTTTTATCGCGCTTGTTTTTGTGAAATTTATGGGTGAATCATACGCATTTTACGTGGTTGTCTTTATCGGTATGTTTTTGGTTTATTATCTTAAATCCTACAAACAAATCGTCTTTGCAACGGCTTTTATGTTTGAATTTACATCTATTTTTTCGCTTATAAAAAGAGACTTTTTAGCCCTTATGGTCGATAGATTGCTTGATGTGGCGGCTGGCTTTTTGATAGTTTTTGTCACATATCTGCTAACTAGAAAAAATGACTATACAGCGATAAAAAATAGCTTAAGCAGTGCCTTGATAGGTTTTAGAAATTTAGTGCAAATTTCTCTAAATGAGTCAAACAAAGATGCTTTTAGCACGGATGAAAAAAGGGTTTTAGGCTCGATAAATGAGCTAAACTACGCTATAAAAGTTAGTAAAAATTTAGACGATGATAATATGAAAAATGCAAAATTTATAGCTATCAAGCTTGATGATATAAATAGCGATCTGGTTAAGCTTAGAAATTATCTGAATTTAGATGAGCCAAAAGAGAAAAACGCCTTGCAAAATGATATAAAAATCATCTCAGATAGGTTTTTGATGCTAGATAAAAAGATCAAAAAACTTCCATATTATTTCATAAACGAGATAGAAGCGAAGCTGCTTTGCAAAGATGAAAACGTTAAAAAGCTAATTTTACGAGTTGCTTTAAAACAAAATGAAATTTACTCAGCGCTCTCTTTTTGAGAGATTAGCTTTTCATATATATATTGTTCTAAATCTTTTTTTGAAACGTCATTTTTAAGAGCGGTGTTGTAAATTTCTTCAACCTTGCTTGAATACTTTTCATATCCAAAATATGGAAAATGCACGCTCCAAGCCTTTTTTATAAGATCCAAGCTTATTTCTCTTCTTGCCCAAACCTTAAACATATCAAAGCCGATAAAAACAGCTGAAGTGACGATGGTGGTTGCTATTATCGAGATGTGCGCGTCAGCCTTTGCTAAAAAGTGGTGCGTGATGATAAGAAGCGGAAACAAGACGACAAAGCAGATAAGTGCGTAAATTTGATAGAGCTTCACATGGTTAAATCTAAAATTTAACTTTGCGCCATCAACTAGCATACCTTCGTTAAAAAGGGCATTTGCTTCAAGCAAATCTCTAAATAAAACTGGCTGTTTTGAGACGAAAAAAATATTTTTAATGATAGTGTTTCTTAGATTTTCTTTCATTTTTTATAGACTTTTTACCTTAAAAATTTCAGCTCATTGTATCTAAAAATCTATAAATTCAAACAAAATTAGATACAATTTGCACAAACTTAAGGAGCTAAAAATGGCAGATAAAGCTTTAGAAACGGTCTTTTTAAATGGCGAGTTTTTGCCAAAAGATGAGGCAAAAGTTAGTGCGTTTGATAGAGGTTTTGTATTTGGCGATGGAATTTATGAAGTGGTGCCTGTGATAAATTCAAAAATGGTCGATAAAGATGGCTTTTGGGTGAGATTTGAGAGAAGCTTAAACGAGATAGATATAAGCCTGCCTTACGAAAAAGATAAATTTGAAGCGATCTTAAATGAGATGATCGCCAAAAACGCCTTAAAAGAGGGTGGAATTTACATGCAAGTAACAAGAGGCGTGGCGTTTAGAAATTTCTATTTTATGGAAAATTTAACCCCAAGCGTATTTATCTTCTGCTACGAGAGTGAAATTTTAAACAATCCAGCTGCAAAAACTGGCATAAAAGTGGTAAGCGTAGAGGACATCAGGTGGAAAAGGCGCGACATAAAGTCGATCTCGCTTCTAGCTCAGTGCTACGCTAAAAATGAGGCTCACAAAAAGGGCGCAGATGAGGGCTTTATGGTAGAAAACGGCTTTGTCACAGAGGGCTGTAGCTCGAGTGCTTTTATCATCAAAGATAAAACCCTCATCACCAAGCCACTTTCAAATGAAATTTTACCAGGGATCCGCCGTATGAGGCTTTTAAGGATCGCTAAAGATATCGGTCTAAAGATAGAGGAGCGTAAATTTAGCATGGACGAGGTTTATAGCGCTGATGAAGTCTTTATCTCGGCTGCTACGCTCATCCTTTTACCAGTGGTTTATGCTGACGGCAAGGCGATAAACGGCGCAAAAGTGGGCGAAATCTCAAGCAAACTTCGTGAAATTTATGCTAGTGAGCTTTTAAAAGAAGCTGGACTTTGAGAGAAAAGGTCTTAATAAGCGCCTGCCTTGCTGGCATAAACTGCAAATTTAACGGCGAAAACAACCTTTTGGATAGAGGTATTTTAGATGAAATTTCAAAAAAATATCATCTGCTTTTTGTCTGCCCAGAGGTGTTTGGCGGACTTAGCACGCCAAGAGAGCCAGCTGAGATGAAAGATGGCTTAGTCGTCACAAAAACCGCTAAAAATGTGAGCGAAAATTTTAAATTTGGGGCTGAGATTTGCCTAAAGATAGCTAAGCTAAATGGCTGTAAAAAGGCTATTTTAAAAGCTAGAAGTCCAAGCTGCGGTAGCGGGCAAATTTATGATGGAAGCTTTAGTAAAAAGCTAATCTTTGGCGATGGCGTAGCGGCAAAACTGCTAAAAGAAAATGCTATTTTAGTCTTTAGCGAAGATGATATAGGGCGGCTTGATGTTTGAGAGGCTAAAAGATAACGTCATGGTCGAGGTGATCTTTAAATACATCATCTTGTTGCTACTTTTTGCCTGCGTGGTGGGACTTTTTGTAAGCGGCGTGCTCTTTTTAAAGGGAGAGATGAGCGAAAATTCGCTAAATTTGCACATTTTCTTTGGCTTTAGCTTGGTTGTCCTCACCATAATCCACAGCTACGTCAAGAAGAAAAAGCTAAAAAAGCTAAGCCTTGAGTTTAAAAATATCTTAAAGCATAAGCCAGTACAGATGGACTGCAACACGACAAGGTTTTTAAACGCGCTAAATGATGTCAAAGTGGGCGAGCTTTCAAAGAAATTTGGCTCAGACATTGCAGAAATTTTAAGATCAAACGATATAAAGGTCAAGGATCAAAACGAGACGATGAAGCAAATTTGCAAAAACAACGATGAAAAGATGTTTTATATCTTTGTTTTGATCGTCGAAGCTATATTTAAGGATAAGGAAGAAATTTGAAAAAAGGTATATTTTTAGCACTTAGTGTTGCTTTGTTTTTGGGTTGTTCGCAGACAACAAAACCAGAGTCAAACAAGCAGCAAAATGCCCTGCCAGACGAAAATGTCTATAAGCCAAATGAGCGCATCAGCTTGCTTGAATTTGAAGTAAAACAAGACGCGTCGTCGCTACCTCAAAATATGCAAAGTGCGAGTTTTAATCAAGATGAAATTTTAAAAAGAAGGTTTAAAGTTTTTACTCTAAGAGGCGTGAAATTTAACCCAAACGACGCTTTTTGGGCGTTTAATGTATATAAACCAAGCGAGAAGAGAAAATATTTTGGCTCAAATTTTAGGCAGATACCTCAAAGCTGGTTTGACGCACAAAAGGACAATGCAAATTTCGCCGGCTTTTTGCAAATTTCAGCTTACGCTCTAACTTCGGCAAACACAGCTGTAAGAAATTTCCCAACCGACGAGCCTATATTTTTAAATCCGCAAACTCCAGGTGAGGGCTATCCGTTTGATTATTTGCAAGAATCAACCCTAAGCATCGCTCATCCGCTCTTTGTATCGCATCTTTCAAAAGATAGGGCGTGGGCGTTTGTGAGTGATGATGCGGTTTGGGGCTGGGTGAAGGTTGAAGATATCAAATTTATAAGCGATGAAGAGGCGCTTGCCTATCAAAAATCAAGCTTTGTAACGATAAAAACCGACAAGATGCCAGTTTATGACAAGGGCGGAAGCTTTTTGTTTTACTCACGTGTCGGCGCGATACTGCCAGTTTTGGCGCAAGATGACAAAAACTACTACGGCAAAATTTATGTAAGAAATATGCTTAGGGAGTTTGTCCTCCCAAAGTCTTTTAGCGCCCTTTTTCCACTTAAATTTAACGATTCAAATTTAAAAACTATTCTTAGCTCGCTTCTTACTCAGCCTTATGGCTGGGGCGGGGTGGATAAGCTAAGAGACTGCTCGCTTTTTACAAAAGACTTGCTAGCAAGCTTTGGCGTGTGGTTACCTAGGAACTCAAGGGCGCAGGCAAATATGGGAGAAAAGATCAATCTAAAAGGCCTTAGCAACGCCGCAAAGAGCAAAGAGATAAAAGAAAAGGGCGTGCCATATCTCACGCTCGTGCATCTGCCAGGCCACATCATGCTCTACGCTGGATACAAGGGCGATGATATCTATGTCGTGCATGATGCTTGGGGGCTAAAGACTGCAAACAACGGTAGAGCGCTAATCGGAGCGACTGCGATAACTACGCTAAATATCGGACAAAATAGAAGCGACATACAAAGTGCAAATTTGCTTATCTCAAAGGTTGATTCTATAAATGTGATGAGACCTGAGCAAGGGATGCTAGATAAGGCTAGAAAGATGTCGGCATTGCAGCGAGCTTACGGCGTAAAGATAGAAGAAAATTTGGTTAAATTTAGTGATGGCACGAGCCTAGTCTATGATGATTTTAAACAAAAAGATGAAGAGTGCAGCACTGGGGCTGATGTGGAGGATATGAACGCGCTTGATTACGCTGCGTTTTCGCCATTTAGCGCGGCACTTAGTGATGCTGGCAGGTGCAGAAACTACGAGCTTCTAGGCAAAATTTATGGCTCAAGCGAGAGTGCGGTAAGGGCAAATTTGGTTGATGTCATCTGGCTAAAGGATTTTTTAAATTTGCCTTTGAAATTTAACTCTAAAAATGGCGCCGCAGCTGCCTTGCAGGATGTGAGCAACGAGCTAAATGAGATGGTAAAGAGCGATCCAAATTTGCTCGAGTACCTAAAAGATCCAGGTGGGACATTTAAGTGGCGCATCATCGCTGGCACAAACCGCCTAAGCGCTCACAGCTACGGCATCGCGATCGATATAAATGTAAAAAAGAGCCACTACTGGCAGTGGAGCAAGGGCTATGAGAACTTGATCCCTGAAAAGATCGTGCGAGTTTTCGAGAAGCATAAATTTATCTGGGGCGGACGCTGGAAGCACTTTGATACGATGCATTTTGAGTATCGCCCAGAGATGTTTGAGTAGATGAAAGATCAAATTTTGGAAATTTTATCTCGCTCAAACGTCTTTTTAACAGGCGGCGGCGGTGTTGGCAAGAGCTATCTAACCGCCTCCATCATCAGACACTACAAAGAAAATTTCAAAAACGTCGTCATCCTTGGCTCAACTGGCATAAGCGCTGTTAGCCTTGGGGGCGTGAGCTTGCATAGCTTTTTTAAATTTGGCTACTGCAAGGACTACGAGGAGCTAAGACGGCTTGACTACCGCCAAAAAGATAAGCTAAGCAAGCTACGAAATATGCTAGATGCCTGCGATCTGCTTGTAATAGATGAAATTTCGATGGTTAGCTCAAACGTGATGGAGATGATAAGATACCGCTTGCTCACCTCTAAATTTAAGGGCAGGGTGCTCATAGTGGGCGACTTTTATCAGCTGCCACCCGTGCAAAAAGAGCAAAATGAGAGCAAGCTTTTTAACTTTTTATACGCCTTTAACTCCAGTGCGTGGGAGGATATGAAATTTACAAACGTTGAGCTTTTGCTCTCAAAACGCACAAATGATCTTAAATTTTATGAAATTCTCTCTCGTCTTAGAGTTGGTGAGCTAGATGATGAGATGATGGCTTATATCGAGAGCTTGCGAGTGGGAGCTATCGAGCCAGATAGCGAGACTAGCGTGCTTTTTGGCAGAAACGCTGAGGCTGAGATGCTAAATCAAAAAAGACTTCTTGCGCTTAATGCGCCACTTGAAATTTCAAACTCGGACGTGCTTGTGGTTGATGAAAATTTAGATAAAAAAGAGTTTGAAAAGTGGGCAAATACGCTAAATATCTCAAGAAATTTAGAGATGAAGATAGGCGCAAAAATCATCTTTACTTCAAATAAATGGGGCGAGTACTACAACGGCGAACAGGGCAAGATCATGCAAATTTTAAAAGAAAATGGCGCCATTTCAAGCGTGATAGTGCAAAAAGATAGCGGCGAGATCTGCGAGATAGAAAAGTGCGCTTATAACTTTTGCGCTCTAAATTTAAACGAAGATGAGATCGAGGAGAACGTGCAGGCTTCGCTTTATCAGTTTCCATTTAAGCTTGCCTATGCGCTAACTATCCACAAGTCTCAAGGCATGAGTATAAATTCGCTCATTTGCAACATCAACCACATCTTTGCCAAAGGGCAGCTCTACGTCGCACTTTCTCGCGCGGTAAATCCTAAAAATTTAAAACTTTTTTATGATAAGAAAAGTGATTTTAGGCAGCATTTAAGAAAAGTGGTTAAAATTGACGACGAAGTTAAGAAATTTTACCAAGAAAACGTATTTTTGCATATTAAGGAGAGTTTATGAAAAAGCTATTTTTAAGCCTTGTTTTTGGCGTTTTTGCATTTGCAGATGTGCTAAAAGTGAGTGACTTTCAAACAGATATCTACTCAAAAGCTGGACAAAATTTAACAAAAAAGATAAGCATGAACCTTGAAGTTGTCGGACGTGACGTGGAGGAGAACGAAGCATATGTGCTTGATGCGCTAAACGTCGTTGTTGGTAGCTTTTACGTGGAGGATATCCTAACCTCAATGGGAAAAGAGAAATTTAAAGAGCTCTTTATGAAATACGCAGCCAAAAAGCACTCGCTTGACATCGATGACGTGCTTATTTTAAATATCAAAGTGATAAATAATCTAGAGCTAAGCGAGATCATAAAGGCGATAAAAAGCCAAAATTTATGCTCTGATCCAAGCGTAAATGAAGATGTGATGACAAAGCCAGAAAAGAAGAAAAAAGGCAATGAGATCATCGTTGCACCTGATCCAAATGACGTGGTGCAAAAGCCGATTGATCTAAATAATGTGCAAGAATTTGGAAAAGACTTCGGAGAGAAGTGAGTAAATTTGGCTAAAAGCTAGCCAAATTTATTGATTTACGATGTCGTAACCTTGTGGGATGACTGGAGTTAGCGTCTCTTTTGGGATGAGCGCGTCTTTTACAGGGTTGCTTAGAGTGATTTTTATCTTATTTGAGAGTTTGTCTTTATAGTCAATCGTCGTTGGAAGCGTGTTTTTGATCGTTATAAAGTACTCAACCCCGTCATATATCGCCTTATAAAGTGTCGGCTGAATTTGCTCTGCGTGAGCTAAGACCTGCGTCAAATTTGGCGTGTCATCTAGTCTTGAAATGATGGCTTGCTCAAGCTCATCCTCTATCACGATCACCTTGTCTTTGTCAAAGTAAATTCTCTTTGGCGTTGGACTTTCATATATCCAAAGTGCGGTGTTGTCGCTTTTAGCGTAAAATCTCCCCTTGTAATTTACACTCTTGCCTTCGCTAAAGACAGTTTGCGTAAAGTCACTTTGCAGGCTTTTAAAATTTAAGCCAGCGCCAAATGAGCAAACTGCGACAAGAGATGCAACTAAAAATTTTCTCATTTTTTATCCTTTTTTGGCGTATTCTAGCCCAGTTTAATTAAATAAATAGTTAAACTATGCTAAGATCCAAAGTTTAAAAATTTAGGAAGGTAAAGTAATGATTTCATCGGTATTTAGAAAGATTTTTGGCACGAAAAACGATAGAGAAGTCAAAAAATATATAAAACGTGTGGCGCAGATAAACGCGCTAGAACCTACTTATGAGAAGATGAGCGATGATGAGCTTAAGATCAAATTTAACGAGCTAAAAGCCCAAGTCGTAGAAGAGAAAGTCACTTTAGATCAAATTTTAAATGATGTCTTTGCGTTAGTTAGAGAGGCTAGCAAAAGGGTGCTTAAGATGCGCCATTTTGACGTGCAACTAATAGGCGGCATGGTGCTAAACGAGGGCAGGATCGCTGAGATGAAGACAGGCGAGGGTAAGACCTTGGTTGCGACTTTGCCAGTTATATTAAACGCGATGAGTGGCAAGGGCGTGCATGTAGTTACCGTAAATGATTACCTTGCAAAGCGTGACGCGACGCAAATGGGCGAGCTTTATAACTTTTTAGGCTTAAGCGTCGATGTGATACTAAGCGGTGGATATGACGATGAGGTAAGACAAGCTGCATATAATGCCGACATAACATACGGCACAAACTCAGAATTTGGCTTTGACTATCTACGTGATAATATGAAATTTGAAGCTGGTCAAAAGGTGCAAAGAGGTCACAACTTCGTTATCGTGGACGAGGTCGATAGTATCTTGATAGATGAGGCTAGAACGCCACTTATAATCTCTGGTCCAACAAACCGCACGCTTGATGGCTACATAAGAGCTGATCAAGTCGCAAAACAGCTTACCAGAGGCACTCCAGCTGATCCAAATGTGCCAGGCTCAAAGCCAACGGGGGATTTTATAGTAGATGAAAAGAATAGAACGATAATGATCACAGAGGCTGGCATAAGCAAGGCTGAAAAGCTCTTTGGAGTTGAAAATTTATACAACCTTGAAAACGCCGTGCTAAGCCACCACTTAGATCAAGCTCTAAAGGCGCACAATCTCTTTGAAAAAGACGTTCATTACGTCGTAAAAGATGGCGAGGTTGTCATAGTTGATGAATTTACAGGACGTCTAAGTGAGGGCAGACGCTTTAGCGAGGGGCTTCACCAAGCGCTTGAGGCAAAAGAGGGCGTGAAAATTCAAGAAGAGAGCCAAACTCTTGCCGATACAACATACCAAAACTACTTTAGAATGTATAAAAAGCTTGCAGGTATGACTGGTACGGCCCAGACTGAGGCTACCGAGTTTTCTCAAATTTATAATCTTGAAGTTATCTCGATACCTACAAACGTGCCAGTTAAGAGGATCGATCAAAACGATCTTATCTATAAAACTCAAAATGAGAAATTTAAAGCGGTCATCGACGAAGTTAAAAAAGCTCACGAGAAAGGTCAGCCAGTGCTTGTAGGAACTGCAAGTATCGAGCGTAGTGAGGTGCTTCACGAGATGCTTAAAAAAGCTGGCATCCCACACTCTGTGCTAAATGCTAAAAACCACGAAAAAGAGGCCGAGATCATCGCACAAGCTGGCGTAAAAGGTGCTGTGACTATCGCTACAAACATGGCTGGACGTGGTGTTGATATCAGGATAAACGACGAGGTGAGAGACCTTGGCGGTTTATATATCATCGGCACCGAAAGGCATGAGAGTAGAAGGATAGATAATCAGCTTCGTGGCCGTGCTGGACGTCAGGGCGATCCTGGCATGAGTAGATTTTACCTAAGCTTGGAGGATAATCTTTTAAGAATTTTTGGTAGCGACCGCATAAAAGCGATCATGGATAGGCTTGGTATCGACGAGGGCGAAAGCATCGAGAGCCGCATGGTGACAAGGGCTGTTGAAAATGCTCAAAAGAAAGTCGAGAGCTTGCACTTTGAGGCTAGAAAGCACTTGCTTGAGTATGACGACGTGGCGAACGAGCAAAGAAAGACTATCTACAAATACCGCGACGAGCTACTTGATAAAAGCTACGATATGAGCGAAAAGATAGCTCAAAATAGGGTTGAATACGCTACAAATTTACTTGATACGGCTGAAATTTTCCATGGCGGCTTGAAAGATGACTATGACATTAAAAATTTATGCTCTATCATCCTTGCGGATTGTGGCGAAGAGATCGACGAGAGCGAGCTAAAAGGGCTAGAGTATAACGAACTAGTAGAAAAAATAGCGCAAATTTTAGAGGTTAGATATAACGAAAAGATGAGCGTGCTAAATGAAGAGCAAAGAAGAGATATAGAGAAAATTTTATACCTTCAAGTGCTTGATAATGCGTGGAGAGAGCACCTTTATCAGATGGATATCCTAAAAACTGGCATCGGTCTAAGAGGATATAATCAAAAAGATCCGCTAGTTGAATATAAAAAAGAGAGCTATAACCTCTTTATGGAGCTAGTTGGCAGATTAAAAACTGAGAGCGTTAAAACGCTTCAAATCGTTAGATTTAAGAGCCGTGAGGAGCAAGAAGAGCAAGCTAGGATGATGCTAGAAGCTAGTCAAAATGCTGAAAATGAGCCTCTAAACTACAATAACCAAGGCGAAGATGAAAATTTCACACCAGAAAAAAAGATACCAAGAAACGCTCCATGCCCTTGCGGAAGCGGTAAAAAATATAAAGATTGCCACGGCAAAAGTGGCCCTAAAAAAGGCATATTTGCTTAAAATTTCTACTTTTAAGGCGCCAAAGCGCCTTAATCTTTTAAAGGCTATTTGATGACAAGCTTACCAAAGTATCTACTTTTTAAATATTTAAGATTTGATAAAACTCAGCCATTTATCGCTCTAAGCGCCTTGCTCGCCTTTCTTGGTGTGAGCATCGGACTTATGGTTTTGATCGTTGCTATGGCGATCATGAACGGATTTGACAAAGAATTTGAGCGCAAACTTTTTACGATGAACTATCCTATAACCGTTCAAAGCGCTTTTAAGGGATCGATCGATGATGGCTTTGTAGATGAGCTAAAGGCTAAATTTAGCGATCTTAAATTTAGTCCATATATCAGCACGCAGGTCATTTACCGCTCGGCAAATGCGCTTGAGGGTGGGCTAATTTATGGCGTAAATTTTAAAGATGAAAAGCAGATAAACTCGGTCGTAAATGAAGCTTTAAAAGACAAAGAGCTAGAGGGCTTTGAGATACTTGTGGGAAGCGGCATAACGAGTGAGTTTAGGCTAAGAGATGATGAAAAACTAACGCTTATCTTTACAAAGGCCGATCCAGCCGGCTTTTCACTAACGCCAAAGATGAAGCGCTTTGACATCGGTGGCTCATTTACATCTGGGCTAATCGCTTACGATAAGGCATTTTCATATACTTCAGTTGATGCATTAAGAAAAATTTTGGACTATCCAAAGGGCGTTTATGATGGAATTCACATCTTTTCAAATAAGCCATTTGATGATATAAAAAGGGTGCGCGAAGGCCTACCAGCAGGCACGGTTGCCATAGGCTGGTGGGAGCAAAATGGCAACTTTTTCTCAGCGCTTGCACTTGAGAAAAGAGCACTTTTTATCGTTTTGATGCTTATTATCCTTGTGGCGTCGCTAAATATCATAAGCTCACTACTAATGACTGTAATGAACCGCAGGCAGGAGATCGCCTTGCTTCTAGCACTTGGAGCTAGCAAAGGCGAGATAAAAAGAAGCTTCTTTTATCAAGGGCTAGTTATCGGCGGAGGCGGCATCATATTTGGCTTGGTGCTTGGCTTTTTGGGGCTATTTTTACTTGGAAATTTCAACATCATAGACCTGCCAGCTGACGTTTATGGCTCAAGCAAACTACCACTTGAACTCTCAACTCTTGATCTTGTGCTTATCATAGTTGGCGCTGTGTTTATCGTGGCTATCTCGTCTTACTATCCAGCCAAAAAAGCCACAGAGGTAAATGTCCTTCAAACTTTAAGAAATGAGTAAAGCCTGGCAAAGCTAGGCTTAAATTTGATTTTTAAAAGCATATTATTGGATAATATGCTTTTATTTTAATTTGCAATAAATTCTATTTTTTATCTTTTGATAGCTCATCAATTTTTAATTCTTTGCCATTTATATCTAAATGATGCTGCGGCTAGACAAATTTTTTAGCTTTTTATTGTCACTATTGTTTCTTATGCAATCAAAAAAGTTGCTAATAGTTTTATCAATTTATTTAAACGAACTTAACAAAAAATCGTGTTTTAAGAAGCTAAATTTACTACGCTCTTACGTCGTGGTCGATCTTACACTGAAGGGCTTCGTGAACAAGAGTTTTTGCCATGACGCGTTCCTCGCTTATAAGGTGGAAATTCTCGCCTAGCTCGCCAAAGATATCTTTGTTGCCCTCGCCATTTGCTTTGATTATAGTCTGGATATTTGCTCCGTAGTCTTTGATCTTTTGCGCGATCAGCTCAACTCTTTGCTCGTTATTTACAGTTATGATGACAGCGGCTGCATCGTCTAAGCAAGCGTTTTCAAGAGTGTTGCTTTGAAGCACATTTCCTAAAAATACATTTTCCCCACGGCTCCTGCCAAGCTCAACTAGGCTGATATCATTATCAAGCACGATATATAAAAGCTTTGTCTCCTTTAGCCTTAAAACGACCTCTTGACCGAGCCTATCGTAGCCAAAGACTACGATGTGATTTTTTAGTTTTTGTGGCTTTAAAGTCTCGTTTGACTCAACTACCACCTCACGCTCTACAAGATCAGCTATCACGTCAAGTTTTTTAAGTATAAAAGGTGTTGCAAACATCGATATAACAGAGGCTGCGATGAAAATTTGAGCAGTTTGGACATCAAGTAAATTTCTAGTAGTCATTAGTCCAAAGACAGCCAGTGCAAATTCGCCGATCTGACAGACACTAAGCGCGGTCTTAGCAGCGACTCTGCGTTTTAAGTAGATATTTAAAACGGCAAAAACGACGATGGCTTTTACGACCATTATGCTAAAGACTAGACCTAAAACTAGCCAGATGTTTGAGAGCACGACTACAAAATTTATCTGCATGCCAACGGTTATAAAAAATAGTCCAAGAAGCAGATCTCTAAAAGGTATGAGATCGACCTCGATCTGGTGCTTATACTGTGTCTCTGCCACCATCATGCCAGCTAAAAATGCGCCAAGAGAGTATGAAAAGCCAAAGAAGTGAGCTAGCGTGCTGGCGCCAACGACTAAAAAGAGGATCGTTGCGATAAAGACCTCTTGAGAGTTTGTCTGAACGACTTTGTAAAATATCCAGTTGATGACGTATTTGCCGAGCAAAAATAGCACAACGATAAGGATAACCGCACTCGTAAATGTCTTTAGCAAAAGCTCATTTATCGAGGCATCTTGCGAGCTAAACATATCTATCATAAGCAAAATAGGGATGACGGCTATATCTTGAAATAGCAAAATTCCAAGCGCCTTTCTGCCATAAATTTTACTCACATCGCCGTTGTCATTTAGCGTTTTTAGCACGATCGCAGTTGATGATAGAGCAAAGGCAAGACCAGCAATAAGCGCTGTCTCGTCCTTTAGATGAAGCGCGTAGTAAAGCATCACGCCCATCACAAAGCCGCTTAAACAAACTTGCAGACCGCCATTTAGAAAGACCTCTTTTTTCATGCTCATCAGGTGCTTAAAGCTAAACTCAAGTCCGATCGTAAACATCAAAAATGCGATACCAAATTCTGCGATATGAGAAATTTCATCGTTGCTTTTTAGGTTGAAAAATTCTGATATAAGCGTGCCGGTTACGATGTAGCCGATGATGGTTGGTATCTGAAATTTCTTAAAAATGACATTTAACGCGACTGAGATCGCAGCGACAAGCAAGAAGCCTTCTAAAATTTGTTCCATATATTATTTTTTGCCTTCGTAAAATACAAGATCAAAGCTATTTTTTCTCTTTACTAGCGATCTTTTGGTGCTAGTTTGACTGGTAGCTTCGTGTAATTTTTTATTTAAATCATCAATAGTTGCTTCTAAATCGTCAATTTTCTCTTTTAGCTGAAGTATCACATCAACACCTGCTAAATTTACGCCAAGCTCACGGGTCAAATTTAGTATCGTTTTTACACGATCAACGTCTTTTTGTGAGTAGAGCCTCATCTTGCCATCTGTTCTTGATGGCTCGACAAGTCCCTCTCTTTCGTATTGTCTTAAAGTTTGTGGATGTATGCTTAAAACCTTAGCTACAACGCTTATTAAAAAAAGTGGTTCTTCATAATTTTGCATTTTTTACTCCGGTAATTTTTCTTTTAACTCTTTTACTAAGCCCTCGTCAAGCTCGCTGATATTTGGAAGTTTTACCCTAGCTTTTAAGTAAAGATCGCCATAAATTCCGCTCTTTCTGTTTTGCACACCGTATCCTTTCAAGCGGATCTTTGTGCCTGTTTTTGAGTTCTCAGCGATTTTGATGGTTACATCTTTTTTATATGTATGTACATTTATCTTGCCGCCAAAGAGCATAGTTTTTAGTGGAATTTCTATATCTTTATAAAGATCGTCACCAACTCTTTCATATTCGTCACTTGGCTCAACGCTAATGGCAAGTATAAGATCGCCAGTTTGACCGCCAACACTCTTGCCTTTGCCTTTTATGCGAAGTTTTTCGCCGCCTTCTATGCCGCTTGGGATCTTTATCTTGATGCTTTCGCCATTAAAATTTATCTTGTGTTCGCCGCCAGTTACAGCCACGTCAAATGGTATAGAAATTTTAGCATTCACATCTAGATCAGCTCCTCTAAAGCCAAATCCGCCTCCGCCAAAGCCTTCAAATCCTTCAAAACCTCCGCCAAAGCCACCGCTAAATTTAGCGCCGCCTCCGCCAAATCCACCTGAGAAGATATTTTTCAAGATATCGTTTAGATCGCCCATATCGGCCGAGCCTCTGGCAAAGTCGTGGAAATTTTGACCGCCAAACATATTATCGCCATATTGATCATACTGGGCACGTTTTTTCTCGTCACTTAAAATTTCATAAGCAGCGTTTATCTCTTTAAATTTATCCTCTGCTCCAGGGTCTTTGTTGATGTCTGGGTGGTACTTTCTAGCAAGTTTTCTATAAGCTTTTTTTATCTCGTCGCTTGATGCGCCTTTTGAAACTCCTAAAGTTTCATATAAGCTTTCGCTCATATATTCTCCTTATGTTTTTTGACACGGATTATATCACAAAACTTTAGTCTATGCAAGTCAAGTTTATTTTTATTTACAAAGGATAAAAAAGCGTTAAGATTTTATTTTTAAGCTCTATTTATAATTTCAAGACATTTTCAATTTAAAGGAAAAAAATGAAAAAATTTATGCTAATTTCATTAGCAGCGGCTTCTTTGCTAATGGGAGCTGATATTAAATTTAACGAAGCAAACCAAGATGTAACTAGAGTTTCGCCGTTAAGCGATAAAAATAGCGTGCTCTCATACTACGACTCTGTCGCGCAGGCAAAACTTTCAGTAGTAAATATCTCTACTACAAAAACAGTAAGCAATGCGGGTATCGAGCAAATGTTTAATGATCCGTTTTTTAATGAATTTTTTGGATTTAACTTTGCAAAACCAAAAGAGAAAGAAAAGACAACCTCTCTTGGCTCTGGCGTCATCATCTCAAATGACGGCTACATCGTTACAAACAATCACGTCATCGAAGATAGCGACCAGATCGTTGTGACCTTGGCAAAGGGTGGCAAAGAGTATAAAGCAAAGCTAATAGGCAGCGATCCAAAGACTGATCTAGCCGTCATAAAGATAGAGGCAAATGGGTTAAATGCGATAACATTTGCTGATTCATCAAAGCTGCTTGACGCGGACGTCGTCTTTGCCATAGGCAATCCATTTGGTGTGGGCGAGAGCATCACTCAAGGCATCGTTTCAGGGCTAAATAAAGATGATATCGGGCTTAATCAATATGAAAATTTCATCCAAACAGACGCTTCGATAAACCCTGGCAACTCAGGTGGCGCTTTGGTTGATAGTAGGGGCTATTTAGTCGGTATAAACTCAGCCATACTTTCAAAAAGTGGTGGCAACAACGGCATAGGCTTTGCCATACCATCAAATATGGTAAAAGATATCGCTAAAAAGCTGATAACTGACGGTAAGATCGAGCGTGGTTTTATAGGCGTTACGATTGCAAATTTAACTGATGAGCAAAAAGAGCTTTATACAAATAAAGAGGGTGCGCTAATAAGCGGTGTAGAGCAGGGTATGCCAGCAGATGAAGCAGGGCTAAAAAGAGGCGACTTGGTTATTTCAGCAAATGGCAAAGCTATCAAAAACGCAAATGATCTTAAAAATTTCATCGGCTCACTGACTCCAAATAGCAGCGTTGATATAACTTACGAGCGATCAAATAAAGTGATGAATACAAAAATCAAGCTTGTAAATATGGATCACAACGCAAAAGATGCGACAAAAAGCGTCATAATAGAAGGTCTTAGCGTTAGCAATCTAAGTGATGAGATAAGATATAAGTATAAGATCAGTCCAGATACTCAAGGCGTGCTAGTAACTGATGTAAAATCTGGCTCAAAGGCTGAAGACTTTGGCTTTGAAAGAGGCGATGTGATCGTTCAAGTTGGCGAAGAGAGCATAAAAGATATTCAAACATTTGCAAGCACAGTTAAAAACGCAAAAGGCAAAAAGACGCTAGTGTGGATAAACCGCGGTGGCATCATGCAAGGCCTTGTTATAAAATAACCACTTAAGAGCTGAAATTTCAGCTCTTAACTCTTTTAAATTTTTAAAACCTTTATCTGCTATAATCCTTAAAAATAAATTTACATCAGGAAAGATCATGACTAGAATTTTAATGATAGAAGATGATATGGAGCTTGCTGAAATTTTAACTGAATACCTAGAAAACTACGACATAAAAGTAACGACGGCCGAGGAGCCATATATCGGACTATCTACTTTAAATACAAGCGAATTTGACCTAGTTATCCTTGATCTTACGCTCCCTGGCATGGACGGACTAGAGGTGTGCAAAGAGATAAGAAAAAAGCACAACATCCCTATAATCATCTCAAGCGCAAGGCACGATATAACGGACAAAGTAAATGCCCTAGATAACGGCGCGGATGACTATCTGCCAAAGCCTTATGACCCACAAGAGCTTCTTGCTCGCATAAAAAGCCATCTAAGAAGGCAGAGCATAGCTCCTGCAAATGAGGCAAGAAATTTAAATAAAGACTTGATTTTAAAAGAATTTGAGAGAGAAATTTTATTTAAAGGAAGCGTGCTAAATTTAACCGCAGCGGAGTATGACATCTTAAAATATCTGCTTCAAAAAGAGGGTGGGGCGGTCACTAGAGAGGAGCTCATCTACAACTGCGAGAGCATAAATGAAGATAGCTCAAACAAAAGTATCGACGTCATCATCGGCAGAATTCGCCAAAAACTAAATGAAAATCCAAAAGAGCCAAAATACATCCACGCGATCCGCGGCATCGGCTATAAGTTGGTTCTTTGATGCCAAGATCTTCTATATTTATCACGATAACGTTTATCTTTGGGCTCGCGCTCGTTTCGATATTTCTAGCATTTTTGTGGCTCATGGGTTTTGATAAACAAAACTACACAAGAGAGCTAAATAACAAATACTCAAACGTCGCTAGGACAAATTTGCTCTACATGGGTGGCATCATAAATAAAGCTCAGTACGACCGTCAGCTCTCAAACATCGACATGCCAGAGATCACCGCTAAAAACGAAAAAGAAGAAATTTTAAAAAATGCAGCCGTTTTAGAAGAAATTTCAAGTGATCTAGGATCAAGTGCGATCTTGCTTTATGATAAGCACCACTACCTAAAGATCGAGCATTTAGACGAGCTAAAGCTTTTGATGGATAAAGAATTTCAGCCTTACAGATACGAAGTGATAAAGGCTGTTTTTGCCGTAGTTGCAGTCATTTTGTTGGCTGCTTATATCTTTGTCATCTATAAGATAAAGCCGCTTAGAAAGCTAAAGCGTCAGATCGTGAAATTTGCAAATGGCGAGCTAAACGGCGTGCAAAATGTCGGCAACGGCAAGGATGAAATTTCTGAAGTTTCAGAGGCATTTTATGAGGCTGTTTGTCAGATCAAAGCACTAAATGACTCAAGGCATCTTTTCTTAAGAAATATCATGCACGAGCTAAAAACGCCTATCACAAAGGGGCTGATCGCTGCTCAAATGATAGAAAAAAGCAAAAATCAAGAGAGGCTCATCTCTGTCTTTCACAAGCTTGAAAATTTGATAAACGAGCTTGCAGCGATCGAGCAGATCACTTCAAAGATAGGACTTACCAATAAAACGCCTTGCCTTATGAGAGATCTCATCGATGAAGCTATCGATATAGCGATGGTTGAAAAGGAGCATGTTGGCATCAGCGAGCTTGATGAGGTTAGGGTGATGGTTGATTTTAAGCTATTTTCAGTCGCTATAAAAAATATGATAGATAATGGCATAAAGTATTCAACCGATAAGCACGTAAATATCATGGTTAGCAAGGATCATATGAAATTTATAACTCAAGGCGAGAAGCTAAAAAATGACCTTGACTTTTACATCCAGCCATTTATCAAAGGCGAGGATGCGCAAAAGAGCTTTGGTCTAGGTTTATATATAGTTAGCAACATCCTTGAGGCTCATGGACTAAAATTTGGCTATGAATACAAAAATGGAATGAATGTCTTTATTTTTGAAAATTTACAAGATATAATAGCGGTGTAAAATCAAAACCGCAAAAAAAGGAGTGTAAAAATGGCGGCAAAAATCTTCTCGGCAGTTGATATTTTATCAATAATCGATCTTGAGATAGCTTTTATAAAGCGATACAAAAACGTAAAGGACTATGCGAAAAATTTATCTTTGATATATTTTTCTTTGCCAAATAGTAAAGAATATGGCGAAATTTTTGAGAAAATTTTAAGACAAACCGACGTTGTCATAAGAGAAAACGAACACTACGTAGTCGTGCTTCACGGCACAAACGAAAGAGGCGCTAGCGAGCTACTAACTGGCATACAAGAGTTTTTGAACGCTGAGCCGATTGATCTAGTAGTTACCTATCCAAAAGATGGAAAAGACGCAAAAGAGCTTGCTATAAAACTTCAAGATGAGATAAAAGACAACTACGGCGTCTTGCTTGAGATGCTTGTAAATCAAGATAAATTTGAAGTCTTTGAAGATATTGTTTGAGATAAATTTAATAAAATAATTTATTAGAAAATCCAATAAAAAGGCAGGTAGTGTGCTAGCACTATCTGCACTTCTAATCTTATATGAGCTAAGAGTATTTTTAATTTAAGCCTATTCTCTCTTAACAAAGAAGCAAACATTTAAATTTGTTTATATTGCTTTGCAAATTTTTAAAATTCCATTCACCCCTAAGAATTGACTATTAAAATTTGGCTTCGCTTACCGCTTAGCTCAAATTTACATCTTGGGGCAAATTTAAAACTTTACTCACTCGCCTTAGCAACTTACTAAATTTAGGGCTTATAACCATTCGCCACTAAATTTAGAAGCGTGATATGCTCGCTCATAAATTTTAAAATTTGACAGAGTTTTTTAATTGAAACAATACGCATGTAGTGCGAAGCACTGAGGCATGCACCTCTAACGTCGTCGGGGTTAGGGGATTGTTAAGGGGGAGCTTCTTTGCTTCGCAAGCTCGCAACTGCAAGCAGACCGTAATTCAAGCCTCTTCCCCCTTAACAAAGAAACAAAACTTTAAATTTTTAAAAACTTTAATTTATAAATTTTAAAATTCCATTCACTCGCAAGAGTTGGCTACTAAAATTTGACTTCGCTTGCAACTTAGCTCAAATTTTAGAGCCAAAACAAATCCGTTCAGTCTCGTTTTATTTTGCTTTTTATAAAATCACCAAAACACTAGCAAAATGGGAGGCAAAATGCTTGATGATATCATCCTTGCGGTCTTAGTATATTTCGCAACATTCTTATTTATGTTTTTTATACTTGCCTTTTTTGCATTTTGGTATATAAGCGTGCCGCTACTTATCATCTACATCGTTATAAAATTTATAAGGCAAGCAAAAGAGTGCGAGAGGATATGCGGCAAGCTTGAGTAAATTTTAAATTTCTAGCCCAAAATGAGCTAGAAATTTCTTTATTCTAAGGCTTGGGCTAGGTCAGCTATCAGATCCTCGGCGTTTTCAAGACCTATGCTAACTCTTATCAGCTCTTTTGTGATGCCAGCTTTTATGAGCTCTTCGCTACTTAGCTGCTGGTGAGTTGTCGAGGCTGGGTGTGTGATGAGTGACTTTGTATCGCCGATATTTACCACGATCTTAAAGAGTTTTACGCGCTCTAGCATCTTTTTTGCACGCTCAAAGCTATCAGTCTCAAAGCAAAAAAGCCCATTTGCCATGCCATCTTTAAAGTATTTTTGTGCCTTTGCGTGATCTACGTTGTCGGCAATCCCTGGATATGCCACACTTTTTATATGTTTGTGAGAGTTTAGAAATTTAGCCACTTTTAGCGCGTTTTGCGAGTGTCTCTCAACCCTAACAGCGAGCGTTTCAAGCCCTTGTATGAGCTGCCAAGAGTTAAACGGAGAGATCACAGCGCCGATGTCGCGCACGATGGCAAGCCTCATTCTTAGCGTGTAGATGTCAAAACGATCCGTCATATCAGCATATACGATGTCGTGATAGCTCGCATCTGGCACGTTAAAGTGCTCATATCGTTTGTTGCCTTTTAGTTTTTCGTTTAGGTGATTTGCACTGACGACCACACCTGCTAGGCTAAGGCCCTGACCGCTCATATATTTGCTAGCGCTATGCACGCAAACATCGACGCCGTGGCGAAGTGGCTGAAAGATGATAGGCGTTGGCACGGTGTTATCAGTGATGCTGATGATGCCATATTTGTTTGCGATTTCTACGATTTTCTCGATATTTGGGATAGAAATTTGCGGATTTGAAAGCGTTTCAAAAAATATAGCCCTAGTTTTTTCGTCTATCAAGCCCTCCAGATCATCAGCTGTGTCGCTGTCAAAGACTCTGGCCTCTATGCCAAATCTTTTTAGCGTGTGCGTAAAAAGCACCGTCGTGCCGCCATAAATTTTCTTAGCGATGATGATATTATCGCCAGCCTGGGCTAAATTTATGATGCTGTAAAACAAAGCTGACTGACCGCTTGCCGTCGCTATCGCAGCGGCTCCGCCCTCAAGTGCAGCGACCCTTTTTTCAAAGATATCTGTCGTTGGGTTGCTAAGTCTTGTGTAGATGTAGCCGTTATCTTTTAGATCAAACCTAGCAGCTGCTGTCTCGGCACTTCCAAAGTCATAAGCCGTGCTTTGAAAAATAGGCACAGCCATCGTGCCAAAGCCCTCGTTTGTGTCGTAGCCTACGTGGATCGCAGCGGTTTCTTGCCTCATTTTTGCTCCTTATTTAAGTAATTTTGGCGTAAATTATACATTAGCAAAGCCAAAATTTAGGGGATAAAATCAAATTTTGATATAATTTGCCAAAAAAAAGGAAAAATTTGAACCAAGTCACGGACAAATTTAAACGTGTAAAATATCTTCGTGCGCTAGAAAAATTTGCAAAATCAGCGATAAACGGGCTAAAAAGAGATGACTTTGACGAGACTGAATTTCGCCAAAGAGTGGAGAAAAATGCGAAAGTCATCGAAAAAGTAGAGGCTGTTTATCTTGATCAGCCATACTCAAAGGCGCTAGAAAATTTTATAAATTTGCTTATCAAAAATGCCCCAAAAGATGAGCTTTTAAAGGCGGCAAATCTCCTTGATAAGCTAAAAAATCAAAAGACATATAAAAAAGAGAAGCATAAAAATAAATTTAAGGATGATGATTGAAAGTAGTTATTTTTGATATGGACGGCACGGTGATCGATAGCGGTGAGGCGATATCTAAAACGGTAAATGAAGTAAGAGATGAGCTAAATTTGCCGCCACTTGAAAAAGAATTTATCATAAAAGCGATCAACGAGCCAGGTAGAAATTTAGCCCTTGAGTTTTACGGCATCGACACGCCAAGCAGGAGCTTAAAAGAGGGCTTTGAAGAGAAATTTAAGAAATTTTACGATGAGTGTGCGACTACCTATGAGGGTGTAAAAGAGCTTTTGCAAAAGTGCAAAGAGGCTCACTATAAGGTCGTTTTGGCAAGCAACGCACCGCACGATACGCTAGAGAAAATTTTAAAGAAAAATGAAATTTATGAGCTATTTGACGAGGTTATCGGCGCTAGCAAGGAGATACCGCAAAAGCCAGATCCTGCGATGCTTCACCTAGCTGTTAGTAGAACTAAAGCTAACAAGGCGATCTTTATAGGAGATAGCCTAAAAGACGAGCTAGCGGCAAAAAATGCAAATATGCCTTATGTGCAAGTTTGCTGGGGATTTGGCGAGGAGAGCAAAACAGCCACGTATAACGCCAAAAATGTTGGCGAGGCTTGGGAGATAATATTAAATTTCTAACTTAGTTTTAATTGGATATAATCTTAAGAAATTTTCAAAGAAACAGCGATGATAGATATATTTGAGGGCAGTGCGAGGGATAAATTTTATGACATTTTGTTTAACGCAAATGCCGTTTTGGTTAAAAACGAGATAGATAAAATTTTTGAGAAATTTGTGGCTATGAGCGAGCTTTGCGAAAAGCATGGCGTTAATGAGGACGAGATCAGAAATTTTATAGCCTCAGAGCAAGATAAAGTTTATAACGGAGTAAATGACCTATATATCGAGCTTAGCGGAGAAATTTTAAGCCAAAATGAGTAAGATCTTTGCGCTCATTGCTTTGCTAGCCGCTCTTGTCTTTGCCAAAGAGCCAAATTTTGACCCAAGTTCGGTACATACATTTGAGCTTAAAAAAGATGAGTGGGCGAGGGTCTTTATAACCGAGAAAAAAACTCAAAGAGTTGAGACGTTTGACTTTCGCTGGACGCTGTTTGATAGCACAAATATCACTGTGCAGAGCTTTTTTAGGCGCTATCCAAGGCAGATGGTCTTTTCGCTAAGACAAGGACAAAACACCTACATGCAGCGAGTTTTGCCTGATTTTATGATGCCGCCAAACGAGAGCGTGAGCCTTTATATATCATTTATTGATTTTAAGGATAAAAAGGCGCATTTTAGGGTGGCGCTGCTAGATGAGAGCAAGCGTGTGGATGTGGGTTTTAGAGATCCGCACGAGGATAAATAGAAGGATAAAAATGGATAAAATCGATGAAATAATGAGCAAATTTATAAGCGAGCTTGGCTACAAAGAGGCGTTTGAGATGTTTTTAAAGATAAGCTCAGGCAAGAAGCTACGCTCAAAACTTCTTTTAAAGATCGCAGGCGAGAGTGAAATTTCGCTTAAGCTTTGCGCTATCATCGAGCTCATCCACCTTGCAAGCTTATTGCACGACGACGTCATAGACGAGGCAAATATAAGACGCGGCAAACCAAGCATAAACGCACTTTTTGGCAGTAAAAACTCAGTCATGCTAGGCGACATCCTTTACTCAAAGGCTTATTTTGAGCTTACAAAATTTGACCCAAGCATCGCAGCTGTCATCTCAGATGCGGTCAGTAAGCTAAGCATCGGTGAGATAATGGATGTTAAAATGGCTGAAAATTTTAATGAAAACGAGCAAGAATATCTAAAAATGATCTACTATAAAACAGCTGTTTTGATAGAAGCCACGGCTATTTGTGGGGCAAAGCTAGCTGGCAAAGATAGCAAGAAATTTGGCATTTATGGCAAAAATTTAGGTCTCGCATTTCAGATCGTTGATGATATCTTAGACATCACTCAAGATGAAAAAACGCTTGGCAAACCAGCACTTAACGACTTTGTCGAGGGCAAAACAACGCTTCCATACATATATCTTTATAAGAGCCTAGACGAGACTGGTAAAACAAAGCTTAGATCGCTTTGGTCAAAGAAGTTAAATGCGAGTGAAATTTCATGGCTAAAAGAGGAATTTATTAAGACAAATTCGCTTCAAAAAGCAGTAAATGAAGCAAAAAGGCTTGGGATTGAAGCGATAGAATCGATAAGAGAGTATAAAAACGCCGAGCTTGAAGGGATCATAAAAAGCATGATAGAGAGGGAATTTTGATGCACTATTTAGACATAAGTTTTACATATAAAAATACTGATATTTCGGTCAGAGAGAAGCTTGCATTTGATAGTGACGATAAAAAAGAGCAAATTTTAAAACTGATAAATTCAAACAAAAACATAAAAGAGAGCATGGTGCTAAACACCTGCAACCGCGTCGAGATCATAGCTAGCGTGGAGGATGTAAAGGCCGCTACTGCTCACATAATCAGGTGTATGTCGATATTTTCAGGCGTTTTTGAAGATGAGCTTTATGAGAGAGCTGACATCTATGAAAACAGCGGTGCTGCACACCACTTATTTGCCGTGGCAAGCTCGCTTGATAGCCTAGTAGTTGGCGAAACGCAGATCGTTGGTCAGCTAAAAAATGCCTTTAAATTTGCCTATGACAACAACTCATGTGGCGAAGACATCAGCAAGATCATACACTACGCATGTAAGTGCGCTGCTAAGGTTAGAAACGAAACTCAAATTTCTAAAAACCCGATCTCAGTTTCAAGTGTCGCCGTGGCAAAAGCAAAAGAAATTTTTGGCACGCTTGAAGGTAAAACGGCTATCGTCGTGGGCGCTGGCGAGATGGGCGAGCTAGCAGCAAAGCACCTCATATCAAGCGGCGCAGAGGTCATCATCATAAACAGAAGCTCCGAGCGCGTTGAGCAGCTAGTTGATAGCCTAGGAGATAACGCGAGCTGGGATAGCATTTTGAAGTTAAAAGAGTATGTAAATAACTACGATCTCATCTTTTCAAGCACTGCAGCCCCGCACGCCATCATCACAGGCGAGATCATCGAGCCAAGAGAATTTCACAGATATTTTTTTGATATCGCCGTTCCAAGAGATATCGATCTTTTAAACACAGAGCTTATCAGCGTCTATACGGTCGATAGCTTGGAGGAGATCGTGCGTAAAAATTTGGCCCTAAGAGAGGAGCAGGCGCAAAAGGCTTACTCGATCGTCGGTCAAGACACGAGCGAGTTTTTAAAGACTTTAAAAGAAGATATGAGCGTGCCTCTTATAAAATCTATCCGCAAACAGGCTGAAATTTGCGCTAAAAACGAGCTAGAAAAGGCGATAAAAAAGGGCTATTTAAAACATAGCGATTACGATGAGGCGCAAAAGCTCATCCATCAGGTCTTTAAAGCCTTTTTGCACCAACCAACGATGAAGCTAAAAGGGCTTGCAGACGAGGAGAGAGCTAGCGAGCTTTCAAACGGAGTTAAATTTTTATTTGACATAAAAGATGAACAAAATTTTCAAGCAGGAGATATAGATGAAATTTAGTAAATTTTACGCCCCAACGACCAAAGAAGCGCCAAAAGACGCATCTTTACCAAGTCATCAGTTTTTGATAAGAGGTGGCTTTGTCGAGCAGATCGGCTCTGGGCTTTACAACTATCTGCCGCTTGGAAAGATCATGCACGATAAAATTTCACGCGTGGTAAAAGAGGAGATGAACGAGGCTGGCGCGCTGGAGGTGAGCTTTAGCGTGGTCACTTCAGGCGAGCTTTGGAAGCAAAGTGGTCGCTACAATGTCTTTGGCAAGGAGCTTTTGCGCTTTAAAGATAGAAAGGATAATGACTTTGTCATAAGCCCGACAAACGAAGAGGCAGCCGTTGCTTTGGTGCGTGGCAAGGTGACTAGCTACAAGCAGCTACCGCTAAATTTATACCAGATAAACACCAAATTTCGTGACGAGGCAAGACCACGCTTTGGCTTGCTAAGAGGTCGCGAATTTACGATGAAAGATGGTTATAGCTTTCACTCTAGCAAAGAGGATCTTAAGCGTGAGTTTGACCTTATGGAGACAACTTATAGTAAGATTTTTACCCGTTTGGGGCTAAATTTTAGAGCTGTTGAGGCTGATAGCGGAGCCATAGGAGGAAGTGGCAGTAAAGAATTTATGGTGCTTGCAAGTAACGGCGAGGACGACATACTTTGCTGTGAGACTTGCAGATACGCTGCAAACGTCGAGGCTGCAAGACGCGAGCCAAGAGTTAGCGAGGCTGAGGCGCCAGAGGCAGATGCGGCTAAATTTCTAACGCCAAATGCAAAAACTATAAAAGATGTGGCGGAGTTTTTCAAAGTTAGCGAGTTTTACTGCATAAAAGCTGTTATGAAAAAGGCGATTTATGAGGATAAAGAAGAGGTCGTGGTCTTTTTTGTAAGGGGCGATGACGAGCTTCAAGAGACAAAGGCGCAAAACGCTTGCAAGGCGCTAGAGCTTGTTGATGCTAGCGAGGCTGACGTGGCGAAAGCTGGGCTTGTGGCTGGATTTTGTGGGCCAGTTGGGCTAAAGGATGTTAAATTTTTCATAGATAACGAGCTAAAAGGCGCAAATAACATGATATGCGGCGCTAACGAAAAAGACTATCACTTTGTTGGCGTTAGTGTTAGCGGATTTAACGAAGAGAGATTTAAAGACCTTGTAAAGGTAAAAGAGGGCGATAAATGCCCAGTTTGCGGCGGAAATTTAAAGCTTAGTAAAGGCATAGAAGTTGGTCATATCTTTCAGCTAGGCGATAAATATTCAGCTGCGATGAACGCGACATATCTTGACGAAAATGGCAAGGCTAAGCCATTTTTGATGGGCTGCTACGGCATTGGCATAAGCAGGCTTATCGCTGTGATGATAGAGGCTAGCCATGATGAGAAGGGCTGCATTTGGAAAAAAGAGTGCGCGCCGTTTGATGTGGAGATCATAATCTCAAATTTAAAAGATGAGGCGGGCGTGAAATTTGCATTTGAGCTTTATGAGAGCCTTAAAAAAGCTGGCGTTAGCGTCATCATCGATGATAGAAACGAGAGATTTGGCGTTAAGATGAATGATTTTGAGCTTATCGGCTTTCCTTATGCGCTGCTCGTGGGTAAAGAATTTGCAAATGGCAAGGTCGAGTTTATCACAAGAGATGGGCTAAGCAAAGAGACGATCGACGCAGACGACGCCTTTAGAAAGATAAAAGAAAGCTTATGAGATTTTTCGCATTTTTGTTTTTTTTGATAGAAGCGGTATTTACATATCTTTTTGTGGATAAATTTGGCTTTTTGAACTACTTTCTTGAGGTGCTGGTCTCTGGATTTGTGGGCATCGCACTTCTTTTAAATAGTGGATTTTCTAGCTTAAATTCGCCGCAAACGGCATTTAAAAGCTTTCTTGGTGGAAATTTATTTAGCCAGCTAGGGCTTGGCTTTGGCGGAGCGTTGCTCTTTTTGCCAGGAATTTTAACAGATGTTTTTGGTATCGCCGTGGTCGTTTTTTCTTTGATATTTAAGAAAAATGTGGCAAAAAATGAGAGCTATCAGGAGTTTAAATTTCAAAATTTTAGCGAGCGCACCCCAAGAGAAAATGAGGGTGAGATCATCGACGTTGAGGTCGTTGAAGAGCCAAAAAGAGTAAATTAGGAGAGATGATGAAAGAGATAAAAATAGCAACTAGAAAGAGCATCTTAGCGCTTTGGCAAAGCGAGCATATCAAGGCTAGGATCGAGGCGCAGCACAAGGGCATGAAGGTCGTGCTTGAGGGTATGAAGACAAAGGGCGACGTGATACTTGACACGCCACTTGCCAAGATCGGCGGAAAGGGGCTTTTTACAAAAGAGCTTGAAGATAGCATGCTAAAAGGCGAGACTGACATCGCCGTGCATAGCCTAAAAGACGTGCCAGTAGTCTTTCCAGAAGGGCTTAAACTAGCTGCTATTTGCTCACGCGAGGACACGAGAGATGCGATGATAAGTGAGAAATTTGCTAAATTTAGCGACTTGCCACGTGGCGCAAGGGTTGGCACAACGAGCCTACGCCGCAAGATGCAGCTACTTATCATGAGGCCTGATCTTGAGATCATCTCGCTTCGTGGAAACGTGCAAACTAGACTTAGAAAGCTAAAAGAGGGCGAATTTGACGCGATCATTTTAGCGATGGCTGGCATAAACCGCCTAAATTTAAAGGCTGAAGTGGCGCACATCTACACATTTGGCTTTGACGAGATGATACCTGCGATGGGTCAGGGCGCTCTTGGCGTCGAGGCTAGAGATGAGAAGCAAATTTTAGATGAGATCTCTTTTTTAAATGATGAAAATGCAGTTATAGAAACGACCATAGAGCGTGACTTTGTAAGCGTTTTGGAGGGAGGCTGCCAAGTGCCAATAGGCATAAGCGCAAGGCTACAAGGCGATGAAATTTCTATCGATGCGATCGTTGGTCTGCCTGATGGAAGCGAGTTTATAAAAGATAGCTTAAAGAGTAGCAAAGATAAATTTCAAAGCATCGGCAAGGAGCTAGCGCATAAATTTATAGAAAAAGGGGCGAAAGAGCTTTTAAAACGCGCCGAGGAGATGGCATAAGCGTGTTTGAGTTAAAATTTAAAGCAAAAGCCATAAGTGCTACCAAAAATAGCAAAGACAACTACTATATGATCGGTCTCGCAGACGACAAATATAACTACAAAAACTACATAATCTTTCAAAGACCGATCAAACTCGAAAAAGATGACGACAAAAACGCCGACATAAACGGCCTATATGCCGAGTGCAATGGCGATGTTTGTTATAACGCTTGCAAGCGGGTGAAGATCATTGATAAGAGCATCATTTTTGAGATACAAGATAGTCTCATTTGCGTAGATACCGAGGACGTTAAGCTTAATGAGCGCTTTATGAAATATAGCAAAGAGATATTTGGCGATCTGCTAAAGTGTAGCGTACCGAAATAATTTGTTTAAATTTAGAGATAAAAAGACGAAATTTTCTAAAATTTACCGCCGTTTCAGGAGACGTGACGCTACCTAGCGTGCTAAATGCTGCAAGCCAAAACGCGGATAAGATATCGAGAAATAAAGCCGCGATTTAAAAGCGCCTTTTAAATTTGACCAAGCGTCAAAACCGTAGTCGGACTAAATTTTTATATTAAAATCCTTTGCGATCTTTGTTTTTAAGTCCGCACCGATCTTTTTAAACATAGCGTTCATTTTGGCATTTTTGTCCATAAATTTCTCTATTTGCAAATTTGCCTTGTCGCTGTTTTCTTTTATCATCTCGCGAGCTTTTTGCTCTGCGCTATCTTTGGTAAATCGCGCAAGCGCGGCGAACGATTTTACGAAAGTTTCTTTGATCTCATCCTTGGTCTGTGCACCAAAAAGTTCACCTATGATCTGCTCTAAAAACGGCTCTATCTCGCTAAAAATGGCAGAATTTTGCTTCACATTTTGCACTTGCTCGCTCACATGCTCGCCAAATACACATTCATTGCAAAAATGCTCGCAGTTGTTGATGATTAGGTTGTATTTTTGCTCGCCTATGCGTGTTTTAGCTCGAAGAGCCACCTCCTGACCGCTAAATGGCGCATTTGCATACTCTTTTATCTGCCAAGTATCGCCGCTAGCAAACTCCTCGAGGCTAGTCATCTCTACCTTTGCGATGTTGCGTTTATCTAGCGGCACGACGTTGCTTAAGATCTCCTCAAAACAGCTTTTTTCAAGCACGATCCCACGCGCCAAGCCGTTATAATGCACGACCTTATCATCTCCGACGTAGATGCCGTGATGCTCGTAAAGCTTTACGCCAAGCACACTTCTGTCTACGAAGATGTGATCGCCTATTTTTGGTAAATTTTGCATATCTATCTCTATAAAATTTATTAAAAATCGTAATAAAACGACAAATTTAGCCCAAATTTGCTAAATTTAACTTTATTAAAATTTGGATAACTAAGTATAAATTTATAAGGAAAAATATGGACTACATCAAGCTTTTAAAAGATAATGGCCTACTTAGGGTGATCGATGAGCCAGTGGATATCGACCTAGAGATCGCGCACGCTAGCTACATCGAGGTTAAACGCGAGGGCTCACAAGCACTACTTTTTACAAACCCGGTCTGCAAAAAAACTGGGCGTAAATTTGCCCCAGTACTTACAAATATCTACGGCTCAAAAAGGGCGCTTGAGCTGATATTTGGCGTGCAGCCCGATGAGATAGCAGCTGAGATAGAAAAGCTTTTAAAGCCCAAAAAACCTGAGAATTTCAAAGAGAAGCTTGACTTTTTGGCCTATCTTTTTAGCATGAGAAAGATTTTTACCAAAAGGCTAAAGGGCGAGGGCGAGTGCCAGCAGGTCAAATTTATGGGCGAGCAGGCCGATCTTTTGAGCCTGCCTGCGCTAAAGACCTGGCCGCATGACGGAGGTGCTTTTATCACGATGGGGCAGGTCTATACGCAAAGTCTTGATGGTGCGCTGCAAAATTTAGGCATGTATAGACTGCAAATTTATGATAAAAATCGCCTTGGTATGCACTGGCAGATCCACAAAGACGGCGCAAATTTCTTTCACGAGTATAAGCGCGCTGGCCGTAAGATGCCAGTCTCTGTGGCGATAGGTGGCGATCCACTCTATATCTGGTGCGGACAAGCGCCACTGCCAAAGGGCGTCTTTGAGCTGCTACTTTACGGCTTCATCCGCAAAGAGCCAGCCAAGCTTGTAAAGTCGCTAACGAATGAAATTTACGTCCCGCACGACGCCGACTACGTGATAGAGGGCTTTGTCGATACTGCTAAGAGCGAGCTTGAGGGGCCATTTGGCGATCACACTGGCTTTTACACGCCAGTTGAGCCGTTTCCAGTGATGGAGGTCACGGCGATAACTAGCAAGCAAGACCCCGTATTTCACGCGACTGTGGTTGGCAAGCCGCCGCTTGAGGATAAGTATATGGGCTGGGCGACTGAGCGCATTTTCTTGCCACTTTTGCGAACGACCGTGCCAGAGCTACTTGACTACAATATGCCTGAAAATGGCGTCTTTCACAACCTTATCTTAGCTAAGATCAACACCCTTTATCCAGCGCACGCAAAGCAGGCGATGCACGCGTTTTGGGGAGTTGGGCAGATGAGCTTTGTAAAGCACGCTATTTTTGTGGGCGCTGAGGGGCCTGCACTTGAGGGCTATGAGAAATTTGCGGACTTTGTGCTTGATAGATTTGGTAGCGAAAGTGTGCTGATAAGCCAAGGTGTGTGTGACCAACTCGATCACGCTAGTCCAAACTCGTGCTTTGGTGGTAAGCTAGGCATCGACGCGACGCAGGACTTTTGTAAATTTAGCCCTGCGGTTTTAAGCGATGACGAGCTTTTGGCTAAATTTCAAAGCGTTTCGCGAAATGTTAAGGAGCTTAGGCAGTTTAAAAAGCAGAGTAAAACGCCTATTTGCGTGGTGAAATTTGAAAAAGATCGCCCTGTAAAAGAGCTATTTTCTAAGCTTTTGGAATTTAGGGAGTTTTTCAAGCTTCTAGTCGTAGTAGATATGCAAAACTACCTAGAAAACCCATATATGCTGCTTTGGCGTGTGACAAATAATATAGATGCCTTGCGTGATATCTATATAGATGGTGAAAATTTCTGCGTGGATGCAACTAGTAAGAGTGAGCTTGAGGGCTACACGCGTGGCTGGCCTATGCAAACTGACTGCGAGCACGAAGTGGTGGCGGATATTGTGAAGCGTGGTGTTGTAAAAGATGAGCCAGAGCTTTTTCATAAATTTGAGATATTTGGGTAGGGTTGTAGCCTAGTGGCTTTGGCACGCTCGTGCGTAAAAGCGCAAGAAAATGCGCTCCGTAGCCCAGCCCATGTACTTATATTCAAGTAGCGGCTTGTCGGTCGCAGTCGTGTGAAATGCTGGCCCCTATTTGCTGGCCGTCTCCATCACTAAGAATGGCTCGATCGGCGCATAAAGCCAGCGTGATCGCTCAAGTTCGCTCTTGGCCGTATAGGCAAAGCTCTTTATTATTAAGCTTTAAATTTGATTTAGCATTTTGGCTTGATAAAATTGCTTTTAAATTTAAAATAGATCGTTTTTTGCACTTAAAAATGGCTTAGCTTAAGTCTATTTTTATACTTTGGCATAATATTCTTGCCATTTTTGTGAAATTTCTAGTTAAATTTATCTATTTATCTATTTATCTATTTATCTATTTATCTATTTATCTATTTATCTGGATTTCTGGCTTGGTTGGCTTGGTTGGCTTGGTTGGCTTGGTTGGCTTGGTTGGCTTGGTTGGCTTGGTTGGCTTGGTTGGCTTGGTTGGCTTGGTTGGCTTGGT
>JAHAKV010000003.1:0-198637 GCA_018371455.1 Campylobacter concisus
TTGGTTGGCTTGGTTGGCTTGGTTGGCTGTCGCCCCTCCGCTTTTTTAAATTTTGCTCTAAATTTGCCAAATTTATCAAAATACTAAAAATAATATGTATAAATATATGTAAAATATTTTGTATTTTTCGCTTTTTTAACTCAAAATTTTTTCAAAAAAATTAAGATAACGCCCAAATTTCGCTAAAAAGTTAAAATGGATTTAAAATGCTTTGGGATATAATTTGCGATAAATTTATCAAAAGGCTAAAGTGATGATAAAACAAATTTCTGGTTCACAGATGATAAGCGAAGCCTTGCACGAAGAGGGCGTTGAGATAGTTTTTGGCTATCCTGGCGGTGCAGCTTTAAATATCTACGACGAGACATATAAACAAACTTATTTTAAGCACGTCTTGGTTCGCCATGAGCAAGCAGCCGTTCACGCAGCAGACGGATACGCTAGGGTTAGCGGCAAAGTTGGCGTGGCTTTTGTGACAAGCGGTCCTGGCTTTACAAACGCGGTCACTGGTCTTGCCACAGCTTACAGCGACAGCATCCCAGTTGTGCTTATAAGCGGTCAAGTACCAACCTTTATGATCGGCACAGATGCCTTTCAAGAGATCGATGCAGTCGGCATTTCACGCCCCTGTGTCAAGCATAACTTCTTGGTTAATAGCGTCGAGGAGCTACCTCGCATCATAAAAGAGGCGTTTTATATCGCAAGATCAGGCCGCCCAGGACCAGTTCATATCGATATCCCAAAAAACGTCACTTCAAGGCTTGGTGACTTTGTCTATCCAAAAGAAATTTCTATCCCAAGCTACAAGCCGACATATAAAGGCAACTCTAAGCAGATCAAAAAAGCCGCAGCTGCGATAAATGAAGCAAAAAGACCACTTCTTTACATCGGTGGCGGTGCAGTCGCATCAAACGCAAGCGAGATCATACGTAAATTTATGAAAAAAACTGGCATCCCAGCGGTCGAGACGCTTATGGCTCTTGGTGTGCTTGATGCAAAAGATAAGCTAAATTTGGGCATGGCAGGCATGCACGGCAGCTACGCTTCAAATATGGCTCTTAGCGAGTGCGACCTTCTCATATCGCTTGGCGCTAGATTTTGCGATAGGGTCACAGGTAAAACTGACGAGTTTGCCAAACATGCTAAGATCATCCACATCGACATCGATCCAAGCTCTATCTCAAAGATCATAAACGCTCACTATCCGATAGTTGGCGACCTTACAAATGTGCTAAGCGAGCTTTACGAAGAGGTAAAAGGTGAGCCTAAAAACTATGCGCCTTGGAGAGAAATTTTAGATAGATATCAAAAGCTAAATCCACTTGGCTACACAGATAGCGACAAGGTCTTAAAGCCTCAATGGGTAGTTGAAGAGACCGCAAAGATAGTTGGCCCTGAGGCTATCATCGCAACTGACGTTGGTCAGCACCAGATGTGGGTGGCGCAGTTTTATCCATTTAACCGCCCAAGACAGCTTGTCACAAGTGGTGGTCTTGGCACGATGGGATACGGCCTGCCAGCAGCGATCGGCGCAAAGTGTGCGATGCCTGAGCATTTGGTTGTAAATTTCACAGGCGATGGCTCGATACTTATGAATATCCAAGAGCTAATGACCGCTTATGAGACAAATGTCCCTGTCATAAACATAATCTTAAACAACAACTTCTTAGGCATGGTGCGCCAGTGGCAGACATTTTTCTATGAAAAGCGCTACTCATCAACTGATCTTAGCTTGCAGCCTGATTTTGTAAAGATCGCTGAGGGATTTGGCGGCGTTGGCTTTGTTTGCAAGAGCAAAGATGAGTTTAAAAAGGCTCTAAAAGAGGCGATCAAGAGTAAAAAATCAGCACTTATCGACGTGAGGATCGACCGCTTTGAGGACGTGCTTCCTATGGTTCCAGCTGGGGCTGCGATTTATAATATGATATTAAAGAGCAAGGAAGAAAAATGAGTATCAGAAGAACGATTTCGGTTATAGTTTTAAATGAACATGGCGTTTTGGCTAGGATTTCTGGGCTTTTTGCGGGCAGGGGCTACAACATCGACACGCTCACAGTTGCTCCGATACCTGAGAGCAACTTCTCAAGGCTAAGTATCGTCACAAGCGGCGATGAGAGGGTTTTGGAGCAGATCGTAAAACAGCTTCATAAGCTCATCCCGACATATAAAGTCATAGAAAGTGGCGAATTTGTCGAAAAGGAGATGGCGCTTGTGAAAATCCCGCTTGGTGAAAATTTCGCCGGCCTTGAGGCGATACTAAAGACATATAATGGCATCGTCACAAACACAAACGAAAACTACATCGTCGTCATGGTGGCTGATGATGCGAGCAGAGTAGAGAGCTTTTTAAAATCGATAAAGAAATTTAACCCAGTTGATGTCGTGCGCGGCGGATCTGTGATAATGGATATATGATGAAACTAAGCGAAATAGCCTTAAAAGTAGATGCCACTTTTAGTGGAGAAGATCTTGAAATTTTTGCTCTAAATTCTTTAAAAAATGCAAATAAAGCTGAGTTAACATACTGCGATGGCGAGAAAAATGCTAAATTTATAAGCACTTCAAACGCTGGAGCTATCTTGGTGACAAAATCACTTTTAGACTTAGTGCCAGCTGGCATGGTAGCGCTTGTGTGCGACAACCCGCACCTTGCATTTGCCATTCTTAGTAAAATTTACGCTAAGCCGCTTTTTTGCGAGCCAAAACCATCAAATATTGCCGAGAGTGCAACTATAATGCCAAATGTCTATATAGGTTCAAACGTGAGTGTGGGCGAAAATACGATAGTGATGGCTGGAGCGTTTTTGGGTGATAACGTAACTATCGGCAAAAACTGCATCATCCACCCAAACGTCGTCATCTACAATGACTGCGTTATCGGCAATGAGTGCCACCTGCTAGCAAACTGCGTTATAGGCAGCGACGGCTTTGGCTATGCGCATACAAAAACTGGCGAGCATGTGAAAATTTATCACAATGGCAACGTTGTTTTGGGCGATTTTGTCGAGATCGGAGCTTGCACGACGATAGATCGTGGCGTTTTTGAAAGCACGGTGATCGCAAACTACACAAAGATAGACAATCTCGTTCAAATAGGCCACAACTGCGAGCTTGGAAATGGCTGCCTCATCGTCTCACAAACTGGACTTGCTGGCTCAACAGTGCTAGGCAGAAATGTCGTCATGGGCGGACAAAGTGGCTCAGCTGGTCACGTAAGCGTAGGAGACTTCGCTCAGATCGCGGCACGCGGCGGCGTTAGCAAAGACCTACCTGGCGGCAAAAAATACGCTGGAGCTTATCCGATAATGGAGCTTTCAGAGCAGTTTAAGCTACAAGCAAAGATATTGAGATTTTTCAAGAAAAACTAAATTTGGCGGAGCTCTCCGCCAAATAGTTGTCATATCTATATAATTTAAATTTTTCTTTTATTTTATTTCACCGCAATCACAAACCATATTTATGGCTAATAAAAATAGCCAGTAAGAGATCTAATTTAGGCATTAGACTTAAATAAAATTTAACGCTCATAATAAAGTGGCTGAACTAATATGAGCAAATGTTATAAGATGTAGTAATTTTTATATTTAATGATGTAGAGAGCAGTCCATCCACTACTACAGCTTGTTTGCTCGTGGCGGTAAAAAGCAAATTTGGATACGTACTTTGATATATAAAAACTTCTAAAAGATATTAGCAAAACGCTGGTGGATAAAATTCCTTTTACTAAGGTGATTTGCCTAAATTTGTAAGGTAATATCACACCAGCATTTACTTTATTGCTTGTTAATTTTAACTCTTTATGGTGGTTACATAAAATGTGAATTTTATAAAAGAAATTTACAAAGCTAAATTTATTTTCTATTTTCGTCTAGGGCTTTTTGCATGCTCTCTCTAGTTGCCTCTAGCCAGTTTTGTTTTGAGGTATCAACTAGATCAAGGCAAAAGAGCTTGATGTCTGCTTTTTTAAAGCTAAATTCTTTCACTTTCATTGCATCGCTTCCAACGATCACGATAGGCTGAACCTTTAAATTTAGCTTTTCAACTAGCAACTTCGCACCACCTTTAAATGGTAGTAGCTTTTTGGTTTGAGACCTTGTGCCTTCTGGAAATATCGCTAAAACACGGCCATTTTCTACTCTGTCTTTTGCTTCGCTTAAAAGCTTTATTAGCGAGTGCTTATTTTCTCGCTCGACTGCTATCATCTTTGGAAGGCTCAAAATTTTACCGATGATCGGGATCTTGCCTATCTGCGCCTTTGCGATCCAGCATATATTTTTAGGATGGATCTCTTCAAGTGCGATGATATCAAGCATGCTTTGGTGATTTATCAGCAAGATATTTGCTTCGTCGCTAAATTTACCGATCACTTCAAGCTTATATCCGCCAAAAAATCTCTGCGATCTGCCCCAAAATTTTCTTATGGCTCTATTTTTTGAGTTAAAGAGCCACATAAAAAGTACGACAATAACGACGCTTATTACAAATTCAATAGAAAAGAAAAAAGCTCTAATTTTTGACAAGATCACCCTTTCTTACCCAGCCGATTTTGCCATCTGCGAATAAAATTTTTGAGTAGTCATCTTTTGTGTCTAAAATTTCAACATTTTCATTTTTGCGAGATGTATAAAAAACGGTTGAATTCTTAGTTGGCAGGATAGTGACGCTCACATCTGGCTTAAGCACTGCTTTGCCAAAAGGATTGTAAGTGTAAATTCCAAGTGCGATAAAAACGGCTGCCACAAAGAAGTAGCTTAGCTTTCTTCGCCATATCGCTAGCAAGATAAAGATAGCGACCAAAGAGTAGATCGTAATATCTTTGTAGGTGCTAAATTCGCTTTGTTTTGGATTTAGACCGATTTGCGTGCTAACCTCGTCCTCTTCGACGCTCACAGGCAGTGAAAAGCTCTCAAATTTAGCTTTTTTTAGGTTGTAGTAGTTAAAGTCAAGCGTCTTTTTGTTTGGCTTAAATACTGCAAAATAATATGCACTTTGCGAGTTAAAGTCGCCATTTATCGTATCTACGCCTTGCTTTAGGATCGTTTTATTTTCGATATTAAAGGCGCTTAGATCGACATTGTTGCCGTAAATTTCAACGACCATGATGTTGTTTATGTCATCAAATTTAGTCGTTTTAAATTTCTTTACCTCAAGGTTATCAGCGACGATGTGGTTGTAGTTTTCGTCACTTCTAAGCTCTTTTAGCTTTGGTAAAAAGATATTTATGTTTGAGTTTTGATAGTTCTCGCCATTTCTTTTTAGATCCAAGCTAACTCGTAAAGTCTTTGCATCAATGCTTGTTGCTTCAAGGTAGAAAGTGCCGATGTATTTATTTTCATCGCCTTTTACCCATTGAAAATTCTTCTTATTTAGCCATTTGATATTTGTCTCATCAAGCTGTGTCTCAAATTCAAACTCAAGGTCACTTTGCGTATCAGCCACGATCTCAACGCTAAAAATTTCTCCTACTACGACATTTTTAGGGATATTTGTCGCTTTTAAAAGGAGGTCTTTTATCTTGATCTTGTCATAGACTTGATTATCAGGGACGCTGATGTCTGGTTCGTTTGTCGGGACGATATTTCGCATCTGCTCTGGAGTGATACGCTCTGGCTGTGGGGCAATAGAGCGTGGAGAGACGAGTTTTCTTGATATATCTTCTTCGCTTGGAGTCTTTGTTTGCGGCTTTGATGCTTGGCTATTTACAAATTTATCCTCTCTTGCCTCATCCATCATGTCAAAAACGCTGACTTCATCAGTGTTTGCGGCAAATAAATTTAGCGCGAGTAGGGCGATAAAAAGTGTTCGTTTTACCAAACTAGCCCTTTTAACATCTTCATGCCATCATCTGTGCCTAAAATTTTCTCGCAAGCGCGCTCTGGGTGAGGCATAAGACCAAAGATCTTTTTGCTCTCATCGCAAATCCCAGCTATACTATCAACTGAGCCATTTGGATTTATCTCATTACCGTTGATGCCACAGTATTTTAGCAAGACTTGCTCGTTGTCATATAGGCTTTTTAGCGTATCTTCGTCGGTGTAATAGTTGCCCTCGCCGTGAGCGATGGGGATATTTACTACTTCGTCTTTGGTTAAATTTGCTAGGAATTTATTGTTATTTGAGACAACCTTTAAGTGGTGGTATTTTGAGACGAAATTTAAATTTTCATTTCTTCTCATTGCACCTTTTAAAAGTCCAAGCTCAAGAAGCATCTGAAAGCCATTGCAAATTCCTAGGATATAGCCGCCTTTTTTCGCATGCTCTTTTACGGCCTGCATCGCTGGGCTAAATTTAGCTATCGCAGCCGTTCTTAAGTAGTCGCCGTAGCTAAAACCACCAGGCAAAACGACTAGATCAGCATCGATCTTATCTTCTTTGTGCCAGATGATCTGCGTTTGGCAGCCAAGTAGCCCAAAAGCGTGAGCTGTGTCTTCTTCGCAGTTTGTGCCAGGAAAAAGTATTATCGCTACTTTCATAGCACGATCTCGTAGTCTTCGATGACGGTGTTTGCTAGAAGCTCTTCACACATCACTTTTAGCTGCTCTTTTGCTTTGTTTTTATCGCTCTCGTCGATGTCTAAAACGATTTGTTTGCCTATCCTGACATTTGAAACACCGCTAAATCCAAGCGAATTTAGCGCGTGCTCCACTGCCTTACCAGCAGGGTCTAAGACCCCACTTCTTAATGCTATATTTACGACAGCTTTCATCTTTATCCTTAAGAAAGAATTCTTCTTAAAACTTCTTCGTAAGCTACTTTTACGCTACCAAGGTCTTGTCTAAATCTATCTTTATCAAGTTTTTCATTTGTTGTTGCATCCCAAAATCTGCAGCTATCAGGGCTTATCTCGTCAGCCAAGATGATGTTACCATCTTTGTCGATACCAAATTCGACTTTAAAATCAACTAGTTTTAAATTTCTCTCTGCAAAGAATTTAAATAAGATAGAGTTGATCTCTCTTGCTGTGTGTCTTAGAGTTTGAAGATCTTTTTCACTCTTTACTAGACCCATGATGATGCAGTGCTCGTCAGTAACTAGTGGATCGTGCAAATCGTCGTTTTTGTAGTAGAACTCAACAAGTGTAAAAGGTAGAACTGTGCCTTCTTTTATGCCAAGCCTTTTGCTAAGTGAGCCAGTTGCGATATTTCTCACAACAACTTCAAGAGGTATGATCTCGCATTTTTTGACCACTTGCTCAGTGTCGCTGATCGTTTCAACTAGGTCAGTCACGATACCTTTGCTCTCTAGCAGTTTAAAAAGCTGAGTAGAGATTTTGTTATTTAGTGCGCCTTTGCCAGCTTCGTTGCCTCTTTTTTGAGCGTCAAATGCTGTTAGATCGTCTTTAAATTCAGCCACAAGCAGATTTGGATCGTCTGTGGCGTACATTTTCTTGCCTTTTCCCTCGTAGATAAGCTCTCTTTTTTGCATGTTGTTCTCCTTTAGATTATTGTTGTTTTATCTTTAAAATTTTGATCGTATCAATCGCTGTTTTTAACTGAATATCCTCATCAACTTTTTTCTGTGTGATTATGTTTTTATCATCTTTTGCTTCAGTTTTATTGCCTTCACTTGTTGGATTTATCTTGTTTAGCTCGCTTTTTAGGTGTGCTTTTAGCTCGCTCTCTTTGATGCTAAATGCACTATCATCGCTTTGTGGCACTTTGCCAGGATGCACGACTACATCAGGCGTGACGCCAACAGCTTGGATAGTTCTGCCGCTTGGCAAGTAGTATCTTGCAATGGTTAGTCTTAGCGCTTCAGTGTCGTCTATTGGCAAGATCACCTGAACGCTGCCTTTACCAAAGGTGTTTTCGCCAATTATCACCGCACGCTTGTGATCTTGCAGTGAGCCACTTACTATCTCGCTAGCACTTGCGCTTCCGCCATTTACAAGGACAACAAGTGGGAGTTTTGATAAGGTTTTGCTAGCACTTGCTTTATACTCTACATTTTCAGATGCATCACGACCTTTTTGAGATACGATGATGCCATTATCTACGAAAAGATCCACTAGATCTACAGCTTGATTTAAAAGACCGCCAGGGTTGTTTCTAAGATCAAGTATGATGCCATTTGCTTTTGGATGCTCTTTTATCGCGTCTTTTACCTTTGTGACGACGTTTTTGTCAAAATTTGTAACACGTACATATAAAATGTTGTCGTTTTCTATCATTTTTGCATAGACAGACTCGACTTTTATGAGGTCTCTTATGATTTTTACGTCAAATGGCTTTTGCTCTCCTTTTCGCAAAATCGTAATTGTTATCGGAGTCTTTGGCTTGCCACGCATCTTATTTACGGCTTCATCTATCGTTGTGCCGATAGTCGAGTTGCCATCGATCCTTAAAATGATATCGCCTGCTTTTATGCCTGCTTTATCAGCTGGAGTATCCTCGATAGGCGATATAACGGTTAGTGCGCTATCTTTCATGCCAACTGTTATGCCAAGTCCGCCAAATTCTCCGCTTGTTTGCACCTGCATATCTTTATATGCTTTTTCATTTAAAAAGCTCGAGTGAGCGTCTAAATTTTGCATCAAACCAGCGATGGCTTTGTCAATTATCTCTTTAAATTTAATGTCATCAACGTAGTATTTTTCAACAGTTGAGATGGTTTTTGTAAGTTTTGAAAGTGCTTCAAGTTTTGCACTTGCCTCATCTTCAGTTTTAGCAAAAAGTGCATTTACTGCTACGCTTGAGATGAGTAGGGCGCCTGTTATTTTTAGCGCAAAAGATCTAGTAAATTTGTTCAAAATATCTCCTATATTTTTTGGCTCAATTTTATTAACATTTGGCTAAAAAAAGCATAAATTTAACCTTATATTTTTAGCTTTTGTCTATTTTTAACACAAATTTATAACAGCAAATTTTAGCAATTATATAAAAAGAGTGATAAAGCTTATAAAAATACTTGACAATATAAGACTAAAGTTATATAATGCCACCATTATAAAATAACTTAAGGAGCTTTAATGGCTGACATAACAGAAAATTTAACAGCGCAGATGCAAGAGACACTTGAAAAAGGCGTTAGCTTAGCGATCTTTTCTAAAAATCCACAGGTTGTGCCACTTCACGTCTTCTGGGCTTTGCTCGCTGATAGCAATTCTATTTTAAATCAAGTATTTAATAAGATGAACATAAGCAAAGACGCAGTCGAGCTTGAGATAAAAAGCAAGATCTCGTCACTCCCAAGTAGCTCAAACGTTACAAAAGATAACGTTTCAGTTTCAAGAGAGCTTATAAATTCGCTTGAAAATGCAAAAGCTTTAATGGTAAGCATGGGCGATAGCTACGTAGCTGTTGATACTTGGATCATCTCGGCTCTTGAGCTTAGTGAGATCAAACAAATTTTAAGCAAATTTTGCGATATCTTAGAGATCAAAAAGAACCTTGAGAGCATAAGAGGTGGTAAAAAGATAGATAGCCAAACTGGCGATGATACCCTTGATAGCTTAGAGAAATTTGGTATCGATCTAACGCAAAAAGCGCTAAATAAAGAGCTTGATCCAGTCATCGGCCGTGATGAAGAGATCACTAGGATGATGCAAATTTTAATAAGAAAGAGCAAAAACAACCCTATCTTGCTTGGTGAGCCAGGTGTTGGTAAAACAGCCATCGTTGAGGGGCTAGCTCAAAAGATAGTTGCTCGCGATGTGCCAACAAGCCTTGCTAACAAGCGTGTCATCGCGCTTGATATGAGCGCAGTTGTAGCTGGTGCAAAGTATAGAGGTGAGTTTGAAGATAGGCTAAAAGCTGTCATAGACGAGGTTAAAAAAGCTGGCAATATCATACTTTTTATAGATGAAATTCACACTATAGTTGGAGCTGGTGCGAGCGAGGGCGGAATGGACGCTGCAAATATCCTAAAACCAGCTCTTGCACGTGGAGAGCTTCACGCTGTTGGTGCTACGACATTAAAAGAGTATAGAAAATACTTTGAAAAAGATGCAGCACTTCAAAGACGTTTTCAGCCGATAGACGTCAAAGAGCCAAGTGTAAATGAGGCACTTCAAATTTTACGTGGTATAAAAGAGCGTCTTGAAGTTCACCATGGCATCACGATAACAGATAGCGCGCTAGTTGCCGCAGCAAGGCTAAGCGACCGATACATAGCAAACCGCTTCTTGCCAGATAAGGCGATAGACCTTATAGACGAGGCAGCAGCTGAGCTTAAGATGCAAATAGAGAGCGAGCCATACGAGCTTTCAAAGATAAAACGCGAGATCGTAACGCTTCAAGTAGAAAAAGAAGCGCTAAAGATGGAGGATGCGGATAAAAATAAAGAGAGACTTGGCGAGATCGAAAAAGAGATAGCTGATTTAAATGAAAAAAAGCTAGCGCTTGATACTAAATTTGAAAACGAGAAGGCCGTTTTTGGTGGAATTTCAAAAGCAACAAAAGAGATCGATAGCTTAAAATCACAAGCTGAGATAGCAAAAAGAAATGGCGATCTTCAAAAAGCTGCCGAGATAGAATACGGCAAGATAGCAGACGCTAAAAAGCACAAACACGAGCTTGAAGAAAAATGGGAGCACATGAAAAAAGAAGGCGTGCTTCTTAAAAATCAAGTCGATGAAGAGCTTGTGGCTGAAATTTTGAGCAAATGGACTGGAATTTCAGTTAAAAAGATGCTAACAAGCGAAAAAGAGAAATATCTGCGCATCGAAGAGCATCTAAGAGAGAGCGTTGTCGGTCAAGATGACGCACTACACGCACTTGCACGTGCTGTTAAGAGAAACAAAGCAGGGCTAAATGAGGGTCAAAGGCCGATTGGTTCATTTTTATTTCTTGGACCAACAGGCGTTGGTAAAACTCAGTCAGCTAAGGCTTTGGCTAAGTTCTTGTTTGACGATGAGAAGGCGCTTATCCGCTTTGATATGAGCGAATATATGGAAAAACATAGCGTGAGCAGGCTTCTTGGTGCGCCTCCAGGATATGTAGGCTACGATGAGGGCGGTCAGCTAACAGAGGCAGTTCGCAGAAGACCATACTCAGTCATACTTTTTGACGAGGTTGAAAAAGCTCACAAGGATGTATTTAACATACTTCTTGGCATTTTAGATGATGGACGCGCGACTGATAACAAAGGCGTAACGGTTGATTTTAAAAACACGATTATTATTTTAACTTCAAACATCGCTTCAAATTTCATAATGGAGCTAAAGGGTGAAGAGCGTGACGTGGCTGTTAAAAACGAGCTTAAAAACTACTTTAAGCCTGAGTTTTTAAATAGGCTTGATGATACTATCATCTTTAATCCTCTAAACGAGCAAGGTTTGATATCTATCGTTGAGATCATGTTTAAAGAGCTTGAAAAAACTCTTCACAACCGCGGTATCAAGGCAGTTTTAAGTGAAGAGGCTAAGAAATTTATCGCAAAAGCTGGCTTTGACATAGTTTATGGCGCAAGACCTCTTAGAAGAGCGCTTTATGAGCTAGTTGAAGACAAGATCGCTGATATGATCTTAAAAGATGAGCTTGAAAGTGGCGATGAGATCACCATCGATAGCGATGGCGAGAAGATCATCATTAAGAAAAAATAACTTCAAATTTACTTGGCAAGTTGGATCAACTTGCCAAGCCTACTATAAATTTAACTAATATCCTTATTTGATCTGTAATAAAATATAAAAAATAGCACGCAAAGCATCGCTACAAAGGCAAAAACTATCAACGTGCCATCTTTAAATGAGCTTAAAAACATGCCGTTTGTATTCATGCCAAAAAAGCCAGTGATAAAATTTAGTGGCAAAAATAGAGCCGAAATGAGCGTCAAGAGGTAGATATTTTTATTTATCTTGTCGTTTTTGGCACTTTGTATAAATGTATAGATATCCTCAACTCTATAGGCATATTCGTTAGCTATGGTTTTAAAGACACTTGCTTCGTGGATGCTGTTTTTAAGCTCTTTTTTAAGACCTTGCTGCTCACTTTGGCAGATCGCAAGAGCTTCGTAAAAGTGTGAAATGCTATTTTGAAATTTCCTGATCTCATACTTTAAAAAGTGGTGTCTTTTTATAAATTTCTCAAAATTTTTCTGGCTAGCATAAATTTTCTCATACTCATTTAGCTCGTCTTGGTGCTCTAAAATTTTATTTGCATATTCGTTACAAATCCCCTTAATAGCTACTTCAAACGCGCTTTTATCGCATTCATGCTCAAGATCTTCTTTGTAAATTTTGCCATCTTTAAATAAAAATTTAAAAACTTGCTTTTGCGATGATGAGATGAGCGTGATGTAGTCAAACCCTTCTCCATAAAAATATCCACAAAGTGCGCTTTTATAGCTCATCTGCGCTCCTTTTTGCGTAGAAATTTCGCTTAAATTTAGCAAATTCGCCTCGCTCGATCGCCTCTCTCATCTCTTTCATCAAATTTAGATAGTAGTGCAGGTTGTGAAGGCTTGCTAGTCTAAAAAACGTTAGCTCTCTAGCCTTAAAAAGGTGGTTTAGATAGCCTCTGGAGTAGCGCTTGCAGGTGTAGCACTGGCAAGCTGGGTCTATCGGAGCGTGGTCGTTTATAAATTTAGCTGATTTTATATTTATCTTGCCAAAGCTAGTAAATAGTGTGCCATTTCTTGCATTTCTTGTTGGCATAACGCAGTCAAACATATCAACGCCTCGCTCCACGTTTTCAACTAAGTCTTCAGGCGTGCCAACGCCCATTAGATAGCGAGGTCTAAGCTCATCCATAAATTGCATAACCGCCTCAACCGTGTCATACATCGCCTTGTTGCTCTCGCCAACGCTTAGACCGCCGATCGCAAGGCCGTCAAATGGCATTTCATTTAGTGCCTGCGCGCAAAATTTACGTGCCTCATAGTCGGTGCCGCCTTGAACGATACCAAAGATATTTTGCTGCAAGCCAACGCCCTTGCTTTGCATAAATTTGTGGTAATCAATCGCCTCTTTTGCCCATTTTATCGTTCGTTTTATGCTTAAATCAATCCTTTTTTGCTCAGCTGGCAATGCAACCAAATCATCAAGTATCATCATGATGTCGCTGCCAAGCTCATACTGCGTGTCAAGGACGGATCTTGGCGTGAAGTAGTGCGTGCTGCCGTCGATGTGACTTTTAAATTTTATCCCGCCATCATCGTTTTTGGTGTTTGACCTAAGCGAAAATGCCTGAAATCCGCCACTATCAGTTAAAAACGAGCGATCAAATTTAGAAAATCCATGAAGCCCGCCAAACTCACGCACGACCTTGCTGCCAGGGCGCAGATACATATGGTAGGTGTTTGCTAAGATTATCTTTGCGTCTAAAATTTCACTCATATCAAAGGCATCTAAGCTTTTAACTGCGCCAACCGTGCCAACAGGCATGAAAACTGGCGTTTGTATTACGCTGTGAGCAGTCGTGAGAATGCCGCGCCTTGCGTTGCCATCTTTTTTTATAACTTCAAATTTCATCTAAGTCCTTAAAATTTTGATTTTTTATTTTAACAAAATTTATAATATAATCCAGAAATTTTAAGGCAAAGGAACTTTTTGCAAAAGAGAAATGATATCGTTTTTACCGAAGCAAACGGCACTGCGACCATAAAATTTGCAGGCGAGTTTAGCTACAAAGAGGCTAAAAATTTACAAAGCATTTTTAAAAAAATCCAAAAGCTTAACGGCAATGTTAAATTTGACTTTAGCGAGCTAAAGAGCATTGATTACGCTGTTTTGATCCTTTTAAAAAACACGCTAAATGGCAAGAAATTTGAGATCGTTACAAATAATGAGAAGATAAAGGCGATGAGCGATCTTTTAAATGACGAGAAGATTGATTTTAACTACATGCCGCCCCACAATAGCCTAAATTTCTTCTCACGTCTCGGTGAGAAAATTTGCGAGGGATTTGTAAATTTGCTTGAGTTTGGCTCGTTTTTGGGCGAGTTTTTGATAAAAAGCGTGAGGATTTTATTTAATCCTGCAAATTTAAGGTTTAGAGAATTTAGCAACTATATAAAAGATGGCGGCGTAAATGCCGTTTTCATCGTATCGCTCACCGCTTTTTTGATAGGCGTTGTGCTTGCTTATCTTGGCAGTGCGATGCTTGCAAGCTTTGGGGCAAGTATATTTATAGTTGAGATCATGGGCATGCTAACGCTTAGAGAGGTCGCTCCGCTCATCGCTGCTATCGTCGTGGCGGGCAGGTCGGCCTCCAGTTTTACCGCTCAAATTGGCGCTATGAAGCTAACTGAGGAGATAGACGCGATGAAGACGATGGGTTTTGAACCATTTAACTTCTTGGTGCTGCCGCGCATCATCGCCATGGTGCTTTGCGTGCCTGTCATCATCTTTATAGCTGATAGCATAAGCATCTTAGGGCAGATGATCATTTGCCAAACGATACTTGATATCAGCTTTAGCGACTATCTCAATAGATTTCGCGAGATGGTCGAGCTTAGGCACTTTGCTGTTGGTATGATAAAGGCTCCATTTTTTGGCGCGGTGATAGCGATCATTGGGTGTATGAGGGGGTTTGGTGTTAGTCAAAACGCCCAAAGCCTTGGAGCGATGACAACTGTTAGCGTTGTAAATGCGATATTTTGGGTCATCGCGCTTGACGCCTTTTTCGCGATAATTTTTATGTGGCTAAAGATATGAACGAGATAATAGTTGGAAAAAACATAACGACAAGTTATGGCGATAAGATAATGCACGATAATGTGAGCTGGAGCGTCAAAGAGGCTGAAATTTACGGCTTTTTAGGCGGCAGTGGCACTGGTAAAACGACGCTAATGAAGACGATGATATATCTAAAAAAGCCAAATAAGGGCGATATAACGTTTGACGGCGTCAATATGTGGAAAAGTAGCCAACAAGAACAGCAAGAGATAAAGCTAAAAAGTGGGACGATGTTTCAGTTTGGAGCGCTTTATAGCTCGATGACGATACTTGATAATGTGGGTGTTTTGCTCCATGAGTACTCTAAATTTAACAAGCGCCAGATCGATGAGATAGCGATGTTTTGGATACAAAAAGTGGGGCTTAAAAAAGAGGTATCAATGCTATATCCAAGTGAGCTAAGTGGGGGTATGAAAAAGCGTGCCGCGCTTGCAAGAGCCTTGGTGCTAAGCCCTAGGGTGCTATTTTTGGACGAGCCAAATAGCGGCCTTGATCCAGTTAGCTCGCGCCAGATGGACGCGCTCATAAAAGAGCTTCGTGATAGCATCGGCGTAACAGTCGTCATGGTGACGCATGATGCGGATAGTATTTTTGATATTTTGGATAGATTTTTGATAATAGATAATAAAAAAATAGCCTTTGAGGGAGATATAAAAGAGCTTGAACATCTTGAAAATAACCCGCTTGAAGAGCTATTTAAAATGAGGAAAAAGTAGATGGAAAATAGAAATTCTTATACCATTGTTGGCATGTTTTTCATAGCCTGCCTTACAGCATTTGCGATATTTATCTGGTGGATGACTAGCAAAAATAACACAAAGGTTGATTTTAAGGAGTATTACATCCACACGACTGAGCTGCCAAGCGGCCTAAAGGTGGATTCTACGGTTAAATTTATCGGCGTGCCAGCAGGAAGCGTTAGTGATATAAATTTTGTCGATGATAAAAACGCTCTTATAAACATCACAATGAAGATAAGAGAGGATCTGCCTATCAAGGCTGATAGCATAGCAAGTATCGAAGTTCAGGCTATTAGCGGTGTGGCTAGTATAAATATAAGCCGAGGCACGAAGGATTTTAAACTGGGCGATAAGCCTATTTTAAAGCTTGAAGAGAGCCTTTTTTCAAAGCTTGGAAACAACGCTGAAAACATCACTTTAAAGATAAATCAAACCCTTGATAAAGTTGATGGCTTTTTCTCGGCTGAAAATATCTCTCACATCGAGTCAATCCTAAGAAATATCGATAAATTTACTCAGGTTTTAACCGATGAAAATGGTCTAAGCGAGGTTGATAGCATCGTTAAAAATGTAAAAAATTTCACCGATAGTTTAAACAAAACCGACACAAAAGAGCTTGCTAAAAATTTAAACACTCTAATCGCAAGCGCAAATTCAGTTTTCAAATCAGCAAATTCAGCCGTCACTGGATATAGCTCGCTTCAAGATATCCTCACTCAAAAGGTAAAAAACGGCGAGTATGACCTTAGAAATACCGTTTCACCGCTGCTTAGAGAGGCTAGCGATTTTTTAAATGGATTTGACAAGACGCTTCGTGAGTTTAGGGGTGCGCTTCAAAGACTTGAGGACAATCCTTACGAGTTTTTCTTCACAAATCCAGTGCCAAATGATAAAAATGATAAAGGAGATAAAAAATGAGAAATTTAATCTTTCTAGCGGCTGCATTTTTATTTTTTGGCTGCTCGCTAAAGACCGACGTACCACAAGCTACGATGTATGAGATACACTACTCAAATAAGGAGTGCTCGGCTGAAAACAAGCAAAAAGAGCTAAAAAATGTCTTCATCGAAAACGTGAGCGCCCTTGATATGGTCGATACCAGAAAGATACTAATCGTCGCTGAAAATAACAAGATAAGATATTTGAGCGATGCTAAATTTGTCTCTGAACCAAGCGAGATGGTCTATAAATCACTCGTAAAAGGACTATACTCAAACTGCGCTGCAAAGCCGATATTTTCGCCAAATGCAAAGGATCTTAGGCTAAAAGTTAGCATCATCTCACTTCAAATAAGAGGCGATAAGGCCGAAGTTTCGCTAGCTTACGAGCTATTTAACGCAAACACCTCGCTCAAATCAGGCATGATAACAAAAGAAATTTTCTGCCCAGATCCAAGCTCAAGCACCATTTTTGAGACGATAAATAAGGCTGCAAATTCAGCTATCGATACTTTAATCTCTGAAATAATCTACTAAAATTTTCTTAAATTTTTTGGCTGTGAAAGCTTAAATTTACAGCCAAAAATAGCTTATTTTAAAGACCTTTTGTTATAATGTGGCTTTAAAATACGGAGAATTAATGAAGAAAATTTTAATAATCGCAGACGGAACTTTTGCTAGAAATTTTTTGAGCAGACTTCTTGGAGCAAAATCAAATTTACACCACTATATCGTTGTTTCAAACGAAGATCACAGCCAAAAGGCAAATTACGAAAATTTTACATTTTATCAGTTTGACCCAACGAGCCTTTCAAAGCTAAAGAGCGTAAGCGACGGCTATTTTAGCCAGTTTTGCATCATGAGTGACAATGAAAAAGAGGCGGTTGCTGTTTATGAAAATTTAAGACAGATTAGCACAAAAACAGAGACCATTTTTATGAACTCATGGGAGCTAGATGAAAAGTGCAAGGAGACTTTTGCAAGTGATAAGCATCTAAGCGTGGTTGATATCAGAGATATCGCAGCTTCAAGGCTCATGGACTATCTGCCAGATATGCCTGTATATGCTGATAATATTGGCTTTAGCGAGGGCGAGATCATGGAGGTGAAGGTGCCTATTGGCAGCTCATATATGTATCGCCATGTAAGCTCGATCGCTCAAAAAAGATGGCGGATAGCGCTCATTTACAGAGGCGCTGAGATCATCTTGCCAAAGCCAAATACAATGATCCAACCAAGCGATATCTTGCTAATCGTTGGCGATCCAAATGTGCTTCAAAACGTTTATCGCTCGATAAAACGCGAAAGCGGGCAGTTTCCAAGTCCATTTGGTAGCAACATCTACACTTTAATAGATATGAGATCAATGAGCAAAGAGCGCGTTAGTAAGCTCATAAAAGATAGCCTATATGTGCATTCAAAGCTAAATAACAAACGTCTTATCTTTAGGGTGATAAACCCAACTTTAGGCGAAAATTTAGAGACACTAAAGGCGATAAAAGAGAAAAATATCCTTGTTTTGATGGATTATTTTAATAGCGATAATAAATCGATAAAAGATGACGTTTTAAAGCACGATATAGGGCTTATCATAAGCGATGATAGATACTTTTTTAAATTTCAAAAGCTATTTTATGAGCTTAAAATCCCAGTGCTAAAAACGGGTAAAATTTTGCTCTCAAAGGTAAAAGAGGGCGTGATACTAGGCGATCAAAGCCAAGAGGTGGAAAATCAATCAGCCATCATCACAGACTGCTGCGCGCAGCTTGATTTGGAGATGAAATTTTACTATTTTGATAACAAGCATAGCGACGATGAGGCGTTAAAAGAGCACTTTGAGAGTATTAGCACGCTCTTTTCAAAGCGCATAAAGATAGAAAATCACAGCCTCAAAAACCCGCTAGTGAAGCTAAAAGGCACAAATGATCTGCTTCACTTTGTGATGTTTAGCAAGAGCGTGGCAAATGGTAGTGCTTTTGCCTTTTTATCGACAAATTTAAATAGACTTTATAAAAAACTAAGCCAAAACGCACAGCTTTTTGTGCCAGTAAGTGAGTAGAAAATGCAGATAAATTTAAACCTTAAGGAAAAGGGCTCAAGCTATAAAATTTATATAAATGAGCTTGAGAAGTTGGAGCTAAAAGGCAAGGTCGGTATCGTCACAAACGCCAAAGTAGCTGGGCTTCACCTTGAAAAGCTACTTAGCGTTTTAAAGTGCGATGAGAAATTTATAATAAGCGTGCCAGACGGCGAAGAGTATAAAAACCTTGAGACGATAGAGCAAATTTTAGAGCAGCTTTTTGTTAGTAAATTTGACCGCTCATCTACGCTCATAGCCCTTGGTGGCGGCGTCATAAGCGATATGACCGGCTTTGCGGCAAGCATCTATGAAAGAGGGATAAACTTCATAAATATCCCAACCACGCTTCTAGCACAAGTCGATGCTAGTGTGGGCGGAAAAACGGGCGTAAATAACAAATTTGGCAAAAATTTAATCGGCTCATTTTATCAGCCAAAGGCAGTTTTTTGTGAGATAAATTTCTTAAAAACATTGCCAAAGAGAGAATTTGCAGCTGGCGTGGCTGAGGCTTCAAAGATGGCGATAACTTTTGATAAAGAGATGTTTGACTGGCTAAAGAGCGTAAATTTAGACGATGAAAACTTAGCTAAGCTGGTTGAAAAGTCGATAAATTTAAAAGCTCGAGTGGTTGAGCAAGACGAGAAAGAAAAGGGGCTAAGAGCTATCCTAAACTACGGTCACACCTTTGCTCACGTCATAGAAAATGAGACAAATTACAAGGAATTTTTACACGGCGAAGCGGTGGCGATAGGTATGAATATGGCAAATCGCCTAAGCGTTAGACTAGGTCTCATGAGTGAGGCGCAGGCAGAAGAGATCAAGCAGGTTTTGGTGAAATTTGATCTGCCTGTAAGCTACAAAATAGAAAATGAATATGCATTTTACGAGGCGTTTTTTATGGATAAAAAGACAAAAGGTGATAAGATAAATTTCATCATCGCAGATAAAATCGGCAGTGCGGTCATCAAAAATGACGTCAAAAAAGAGGACGTTTTAGAAACTTTGAGAGAATTTAAATGAAAAAGATCCTAGTTTTTCTACTTTTTTGCTTTGCGCTTTATGCTGAAGAAAACGCTACACTTGAGCAAAATGTCTCACAAAATTTACAAAATAGCGAGCTTATAAAAGAAATTTCAAACTTAGATAACTCCCTAAAAAACAACATCTGGATCACAAGATACGCCAACTACAACACCTATCAAAAGCTTCTTGATGAGCTAGAGCAAAATGAAAATGAGCTTAAAAAGCTTGATAAAGGCTCAAAAAGAGGTGGCGATCTCATAAAGAGAAGCCAAACTCTAAAAGAGCAGATAAATTTGCTAAAAGAGTATGAGAAAACGCCATTTTCAAATATGCTAGCAGCCCCAGAAATGGAGACACCACCTAGGATAAATAGCCCAGTGGCGCTGGTATCTGGCTTTTCATACATCAAAAAGATAAGAAGCGACAAGATTGAATACCAAAGGCACATCAAAGAGCTTGACACCTTGCTTGAAAAGCTTGAAGCAAAAGAAAATTTGCTAAATAGACTAAATTTGATAGATGATAGCGAGCAAAATAGGGCAAGTCTAAACCTTGCAAAGCAAGAGATAGGCGACTTCAAAGCGGCAAAACAAATCGCTGATACCACTTATAGCGTCTATGAAAAAAGGGCAGATGAAGCGGTAAATATGACGACTTCTGACATCAAAGCTCAGTTTTTAAGCATGGGCTACACAGCCATCGTCATACTTTTAACGATCGGACTAACATTTATCGCTAAATTTATCGTTAAAAGAACGATCACGGATAACGAGAGATTTTACACTGTCAATAAATTTTTAAACGTGCTAAACATCACTGTTATCATCATAATTTTGCTCTTTTCATACATCGAAAACGTCACATATCTAGTAACCGTACTAGGTTTTGCCTCAGCTGGTATCGCCATCGCGATGAAAGATATGTTTATGAGTATGCTTGGCTGGATGGTTATCATGTTTGGTGGCACGATCCACGTGGGCGACCGCGTCAGAGTCTATCACGACGGGAGCGAATTTGTGGGCGATGTGATAGACATTTCGCTGCTTCGCTTAACTGTTTTTGAAGACGTTAGCTACTCGACCTATAAGACAAACCGCCGTGCAGGTAGGATCATCTTTGTGCCAAATAACTACATCTTTACAGACCTCATCGCAAACTACTCGCACTACGGCATGAAGACCGTTTGGGACGGCATAGATGTCGTGATAAGCTTTGATAGTAACCACAAAAAAGCCGCCTATCTAGCAAAAAATATAGTAAAAAAATATTCAAAAGGCTACACTGACATCGCAAAACGTCAGATGAACAAGCTAAGAAGCCAGTACAGCATCAAAAATCCAAACGTAGAGCCAAGAATTTATACATTTTTTGAGCCTTACGGCATAAATATCTCATGCTGGTTTATGTCAAACTCATACGCCACGCTCGCTCTTAGAAGCACGATAAGCGCTGAGATCATAGAGGCATTTTTGGCTCACGATGATATCAAGATAGCTTACCCAACACAAACTATGTTTATAGGTAAAAAAGAAACGCCAAGCGATCACGTAGCTCACGCCGAGCAAGAGGGCGAAAATATCTAATGCAAAAGATATTTTTTAAAACATTTGGCTGCCGCACAAACATCTATGACACCGAGCTTTTAAAGAGCTACATCAAAGACTACGAGATCACAAACGACGAAGAGGTCGCTGATATCGTCGTGATAAATTCATGCACCGTGACAAATTCGGCTGATAGTGGCGTTAGAAACTATATAAACGGCGTAAAAAGACGCGGCGCAAAGGTCATACTAACAGGATGTGGCGCGGTTAGTAAAGGCAAAGAGTTGTTTAATAGCGGCGTCTTTGGCGTGCTAGGAGCTAGTAAAAAGAGTGATCTAAACGAGCTTTTAAAGCAAGAGAAGCCATTTTTTGAGCTTGGAAATTTAAACTCAGTCGATAAAAACATCGTCACAAACTACGAAAATCACACAAAGGCCTTTATAAAGATACAAGAGGGTTGCAACTTTAACTGCAGCTACTGCATCATCCCTTCAGTGCGTGGCAGAGCTAGGAGTATGGATGAGGCGATGATCTTAAAAGAAGCTAGAATTTTAGCTCAAAATGGCTATAATGAGCTTGTTTTAACTGGCACAAACATAGGCAGTTACGGCAAGGATACAAATAGCTCTCTTGGCAAGCTGCTAGCAAATTTAGGCAAAATTTCAGGCATCAGACGCATAAGACTTGGCAGTATCGAGCCAAGCCAGATAGATGAGAGCTTTAGAGAAATTTTAAAAGAGGAGTGGCTGGAGCGTCATCTACACATCGCACTTCAGCACACGAGCGAGGCGATGCTAAAGATCATGCGCAGGCGAAACAACGCATTTAGTGACTTAGAGCTTTTTAATGAGCTAAGCTCACTTGGTTTTGCTTTGGGGACTGACTATATCGTGGGTCATCCAGGTGAGAGTGAAGAAATTTGGGCAGAGGCGGTGGAAAATTTCAAGAAATTTCCTATCACGCATCTGCACGCTTTTGTCTATTCTCCTAGGCGTGATACGCACTCAGCGACGCTAAAAAGCGACGTTAGCGGCGACGTGGCAAAGAGTAGGCTCAAAATTTTACAAGGCATTGCTTTGCAAAATAATGAAAATTTTAGAAAAAAACATAACGGGACTTTAAAAATTTTAGTCGAGCAAAAAAACGGCGACATTTACGAGGGCTTTGACCAGTTTTACAACAAAGCTAAAATTTCTAGTCAAAACGACATAACAAAAGAGTGGTTGGAGGTAAGCGAATATGAAATTAAGCCAGATGCCAATTATGCAAAAATTTAAATTTAACAAGAAAAACATCCTGATAATAGCCGCTGTGGCTCTGATAATAGCGCTACTTTTTGCTGTGAGCAAAGAGCCACGAAACATCACCTACTCGCAATATATGCAACTAATGGATGGAAATTTCATCGATAAAGCGGTCATCGACGAAGATGAGGTCATCCTCTATGCGCAAAATAACCGCTTTGCCATCATAAAAGAGGGCATAGACATAAAAGAGCTCATCAAAAAGGTCCCAGTCGAGCGAAGCGTGCAGTATATCACTCCTGGCATGGTTTGGGGAAGCATTATCTTTGTTTGTCTTGTGCTTTGGTACTCCTATATTTTTAGGGCTATTAAGAAAAAAGAGGAGAGCCTTTTAAGCAAAAAAGACGGCGCTTTTGAAATAGAAAGCGTACTAAACCAAAATGCGATGCCAGTTATCTCAAACGTGAGATTTAGCGATGTGGCAGGCATTAGCGAGGTCAAAAGTGAGCTTAGTGAGATAGTTGATTTTCTTAAAAATCCGCAAAAATATAGAAATTTTGGTATCAAAATGCCAAAAGGCGTGCTAATGATAGGCCCTCCGGGCGTTGGTAAGACGCTTGTGGCAAAGGCAGTCGCTGGCGAGGCAAATGTGCCGTTTTTTTACCAAAATGGCGCGAGTTTTGTGCAAATTTATGTCGGAATGGGCGCAAAAAGAGTTAGAGAGCTATTTAGCAGAGCCAAATCCTACGCACCTTCAATCATCTTTATCGACGAGATAGATGCTGTTGGCAAGAGCAGGGGTGGCACTAGAAACGACGAGCGAGAAGCCACGCTAAATCAGCTGCTAACCGAGATGGACGGCTTTGAAGATAACTCAGGCGTCATCGTCATAGCTGCAACAAACAGGATCGAGATGATCGACGAGGCGCTGCTTAGATCAGGCCGCTTTGATAGGCGTATATTTTTATCAATGCCTGATTTTAACGACAGGGTGGCTATCCTAAACACATATCTAAGAGATAAAAACTGCGAAGTGCCAGCTGAGGATATCGCTAGGATGAGCGTTGGCTTTTCTGGTGCGGCACTTAGCACGCTTGTAAATGAAGCAGCGATAAACGCCCTAAGAAACGGCGAAAGCGTGCTTAGGATGAGGGATTTTGAGGCTGTTTTAAACAAGGTCTTGCTCGGCAAGAAAAAGGTGCTAAGCTACAGCGAGAGCGAGAAGAAAATTCAAGCCATATACCAAGGCGCAAAGGCGCTAAGTGCTTACTGGTTTGATGTGAAATTTGAAAAAATTTCGCTCATTGAAGACCGCTTTATGGCGACTGAGCAAGAGATCGAGTCAAAGTCGCAGATGCTCTCACGCATAAAGGTTTTAATAGCTGGCATGTGCAAGCTCGAGATCGATGAGAACGACATCTTTTCAAACTCAAGCAACGATCTAAATTTGGCAAAAGAGATCGCTTCAAAGATGGTTTATGAGTATGGCATGGGAAATTCTTTCGTGCCAAATCCAAACGATGTGGAAGAAATTTTAAAGCAAGCAAAAGATGAGATAATATCCTTTTTAAAGGGCACGAACGAGCAGATCGCAAGGATAAGCTCATATCTGCTTGCTTACGAGAGCGTAGATAAAGAGACGCTTGCTAAAATTTTAAATGAAAACTACTAATAAAGGAGAAAAAATGAAAGCAAAAATAGGAATTCTAACTATGTCCGATCGCGCAAGTGAGGGCACATACGAGGACAAATCAGGACCAGCGATCAAAGAGGTGCTTGATGGCTGGATAGTAAGCGAGAGAGAGTATTTTTACGAGGTGATCCCTGATGAGCTTGATCTCATAAAAGAGAGGCTCGTGCACATGATAGATGTGCTAGGATGCGACCTTGTACTAACGACTGGAGGCACAGGACCAGCAGTGAGAGATGTCACCCCAGAGGCTACTGAGGCAGTTTGCGAGAAGATGATGCCAGGCTTTGGCGAGCTTATGAGAACGGCTAGCTTAAAATACGTCCCAACAGCGATCCTATCACGCCAAACAGCAGGCATAAGAGGCCATGCGCTCATCATAAATTTACCAGGTCAGCCAAAGGCGATAAAAGAGTGCTTGGAGCCGGTATTTCCAGCGGTGCCATACTGCATTGATCTTATAGAGGGCGCATTTATCGAGACTGATGAAAACGTGATGAAAGTTTTCCGCCCAAAACAAAAGAAAATCTCGTAAATGAGTTTGACAGATAGCCTAAATTTAAAAGCCGCTGCCTTTGCAAATAGGTGGCGACTTGTTATTAAAATTTGGCTTGTTTTTTCTTTTTTATCCTATGCGCTGGCCTACTATCTTGGGTTAGAGGTTTTTGGCTTTATCTCTGCCATTTCTATCTTTGGCTGTGTTTGCCTGCTAGCCTTTAGCTCACTTCTTTGGTTTATCGCTAGCCTTGTATTTTTGCAACCTTTGGTATTTTTACTACTTGAAAAATTTGATGAAAGCATTACTGTTTATGCTTTAGCCTGCGCAGTTTGGTTGCTTGGCTGGATCACTTTGTCGCTTATGGTCGATGATAAATTTGCAAGACCGGGAAATGACATCTTGCTAAAGATCACTCGCATAGTTCTTGTTAGCGAGTTTGCCTTGTTATATTTTTTTAACTACAACAGCAGCTTTGACATAGAGACTTTAATAAAGTCAAATTTGACAAAGTCGCTGCTTTTAGTGCTAAACTCCTATATGCTGCCATCGCTTGTGACGCTACTTATATTTGATATAAAAACATATATCGCTAGCAAAAATGAGTAAAATTTTACGTATTATTTTATGTAATTTATGCTAAATTTAGCCGTTTTTGCTCTCTACTATCTTTTTTATAAGCTCCATATCGCCGCTCATTGCTAGGCTCATGAAGCAAATGCCGTTTGCGCCTGCTTTTATGGTCTCTTTGTAGTTCCCGCTGTCTAGTCCGCCAAGTGCGTAAATTTCTTTATCAAAGCTTTTTAGCTCACTTATAAAATTTACCCCTTTTGGCTCTAAACCAGCCTTGCAAGAGGTGGCAAATTTTTATTTTATCCACTGCTACCTCTTTAAATTTGATGCTTTTTAGCTGCTATTTTGATGTTTGCTTTCGTATGTATCTTTTTTGACTAGTTTTTAGGTTTTTTACTGTTGCTAAATTTGATGAAAGACACAGCGTTTATGTCGTATTTTGCGGATTAAGTCAGAATGGCGAAAAATTTGCAAAGCATGGCATTAAAGATTGCTTGCATAGTGATTATTAGTAAATTAAATTTTTAAAAGTGGCTTTTATCTAAATGCCTTTAAAGCCAAACATCACAGAGCTATTTTTTAGTTTTCAAACTCAAATTTGCCACCTCATGTAGCGTTATAAGATAGATAAAACGTTTGAAATTTCAAGCCAAGCGTTTAAATTTATTGGTTTTTGATCTTTGTTATACATTTATATCGGTATTTGTTTCTTATTTTGGAAGACAGACTAGCAACATTTTCTAAAAGATTTATAGCTAAATTTGCATTATTTTAAATAAATACTATACAAAATAGCATTTTAAATAATAAAAATTAAATATATATTTTTATTTTATTTATAAATTACTATATATGCCTAAAAAATTGTTAAAAAACTTGATAGTAGTGCTATCAAGGTTAAGTAAATTTTTATCACTTTGTGCTATAATCTGCCAAAAATTTTAAAACAAGGAAAAGAAAATGGCAGATAAATTTGAATTTCAAACCGAGGTCAATGACCTTTTAAATTTGATGATCCACTCTCTTTACTCAAACAAAGAGATATTTTTAAGAGAGCTCATATCAAACTCAAACGATGCGCTTGACAAGCTAAACTACCTGTGCTTGACCGATGAAAAGTATAAAAGCTTAAGCTACACTCCAAGGATCGACATCAAAGTAGATGAAAAAGCTAAGACTTTAACCATCAGCGACAACGGTATAGGCATGGATAAAGACGAGCTCATCGCAAATTTAGGTACGATAGCAAGAAGCGGCACAAAAGGCTTTATGCAAAGCTTAAGCGGCGATGCAAAGAAAGATAGCTCGCTGATCGGCCAGTTTGGCGTGGGTTTTTACTCAGCATTTATGGTGGCAAACAAGATCGAAGTCATAAGCAAACGAGCACTAAGCGAGAAGGCCTATAAATGGACATCTGACGCAAAAAGCTACGAGATAGAAGATGCCCAAAAAGATGGATTTGGAACGGATATTACCTTACATTTAAATGACGATGAATTTGCAAATTCTTGGCGCATAGAGGAGATAGTCAAAAAGTATTCAAACCACATCCCTTATCCTATATTTATGGATAAAGAGAGCTATGTTGCGCCAAAAGAAGGCGAAAAAGAAGGCACATACGAGAGCAAAAACGAGCAGATAAACAAGGCGAATGCGCTTTGGAGACTAAGCAAATCAAGCCTCAAAGAGCAAGACTACAACGACTTTTATAAGCAAATTTCACACGATAGCAGCGATCCTCTCCTTTATATCCACACGAAGGCCGAGGGCAAGATCGAGTATTCGACGCTATTTTATGTGCCAAGCACAGAGCCGTTTGACCTCTTTAGGGTTGATTATCAAAGTGGCGTGAAGCTCTATGTGAAGAGGGTTTTTATAACTGACGATGCAAAAGAGCTTTTGCCGCCGTATCTTAGATTTATCAAAGGTGTGATCGACGTTGAGGACTTGCCGCTAAATGTTAGCCGTGAAATTTTACAAGAAAATGCGATCATGCGAACCGTTAAAGAGCAAAGTGTGAAGAAAATTTTAAGCGAACTTGCAAAAGTAAAAGATAACGACCGCGAAAAATACATAAAATTTTACAAACTATTTGGCAAGGTTTTAAAAGAGGGGCTTTACGGCTTTAACGCTGAAAAAGAGCAAATTTTGGATCTTTGCCTATTTAAAAGCTCAAAAAGAGATGGGCTTATCAGCCTAAAAGAGTACAAAGAGGCGATGAAAGAGGATCAAAAGTCGATCTACTACATCAGTGGCAACAACGAAAATATGCTAAGAAATTCGCCGCTTCTTGAGAGCTTTAAGAAAAACGACATCGAAGTGTTAATAATGGACGAAGAGATCGACACGATCGTCATGCCAATGGTCAATGAATTTGACAAAACACCTCTAAAATCAGTCTCACATACTGATATAAATGACGAGATCAAGAGTGACGAGAAGGTCGATGAGAGCAAGGTTGCAAACACACTTGTTAAGATGAAAGAGATATTAAAAGACGAGGTTAAAGACGTTAGGCTAAGCTCAAGACTCTCAAGCTCGGCTGCGGTGTTAATATACGACAAAAACGACCCTGATTACGCTATGCAAGAGATGTTAAAACAGATGGGACAGGGCGCAAATGCACCAAAAGTCAAGCCGATCTTGGAGATAAATGCTGATCATGAAATTTTTGCCAAACTTGAGAAAAATGAGGCGATGGTTTATGATATAGCGCCTTTGCTTCTTGATATGGCAAGGCTAAATGAGGGTATGAGCCTAGAAAATCCAGCTAAATTTTCAGAACTTCTAACAAAAGTGATGATAAAAGCTATATAAAATTTGTAAGCCCAAAGAAATTTGGGCTTTTTAAATTTGTAGTCTAGTCAAAGCTCAAAATAATGCAAGTTAAGCGAAATTTGGCTCCATTATTAGTTTGAATTTTACTTATTTTTGCTCTTTGTATTTTAAAATTTGGGCGTAAATTTCATCTTTTAGTTTTAATTTTTCTTTTTTTAAGGCATCAAGCTCAGAGGCTTGTGCAGCTTTGCTGTCTATTTTTTCATTTAGCTCGTCATGCTTTTTGCAAAGTGCGGCAAAATGAACATCTACTTTTTTCAACTCATTTATGAGATCAGTGTATTCGTGTAACATACGTAGCTCCTGTAAAAAATTTATAAATTCTAACAAGGCTTTGTAAATGTTTGACTATCTAAATTTAGATCTATAAAAGCTTCTAGCATATAATAGTGGTTGAGTCAAATTTATGCCACAAATCAAATGCAAAAACTAAACGTATTTTAGTTCTTCTGGCTTGTGTTTGCTCTTTACTAGGCGCTTGGTTAGACGTATGCCATCAACTGTGCCGATGACTAAAAGCTTTGTGCCAGTGCCAATTAGAGTATCACCATTTGGCATAGGGATAAATTTGTTATTTATGTCTCTAATGCCTACCACGTCAGCATTTGTGATATTTCTTAGGTGTGTCTCTTTTAGTCTTTTAAACCTGATCCAAGAGTAGTCAGGCACAAGAATTTCTTCTATGTCGATAGGCGAGCTTTTTGTGTATAGAAATTGCTCGAGTAAATTTTCCATATCAGGTCTTACGCTCATGGCGCTTAGACGCTGTGCGACTAGGCGAGATGGGCTTACTACGTTATCAGCACCAAGTTTTTTTAGCCTTTGGGTGTCATCCTCGCTATCTGAGTTTGTGATGATGTGGTAAGGTTTTTTGCGGCCTATCTCTTTTTCATAAAGTCTAACAGAAGCGATAAGTGCGATATTATCAGCGATATTTGGGCTAAGAGTGATTAAGCCTTTTGCGCTTGATAGATGCGTTTTTAAAAAGGCGATTTGAGTATGAGGCTGAGCTTTTATGAAGTATGGATACTTGTAAATTTGAGCTATTTCTGCGATATCTTCTCTATCGTCAACCACTACAAATGGTATGTGATTTTCACGAAACTGAGCGCTAAGCTCGATCGTGTAGAGGTTGTGATAACAAATAACGAAGTGATTTTTTAGTCTTGCGATCTTATAAAGCATGCGCCTTTCCTTTAAAATGCTAATTAATGTGCCTCTTTTTAGAACTTCTACAACGATACCGATTGATAGCGTAAAAATAATGAAGCCAACAAGGATAAATGTTATAGTAAAAATTCGCCCCTTTGGAGTAATGGGTGCAACTTCGGTAAAACCGACCGTCGTGAAGGTCATGCCTGCTTGGTAAAAGGCATCTATGAGAGAGAAGTTATCTATAAAGATATAACCAAGTGTTCCAAAAAGTAACAGTAGTACGACTGAAATTAGTGGAAATCTAAAAGGTTTTAGTTGTTCGTAAAGCTCAGTATCTAGGCTTATTTCTGGTTTTGCGGAGTTTGACCAGTTGAGGAATTTTAAAAGTCTTGAAAGAAAAGACATAAATTCCTCTTTATTTTATCTCTTAGTTTGACTGCTTTTTCATAGTTCTTAGAGTAGAAGCAGCAACTTTTATTCTTCTTGTTGTGCCATCTTCTAGAGTAACACGGATAGTTCTAAGATTTGGTAAAAATCTTCTTTTAGTTTTATTGTTGGCGTGGCTCACGTTGTTGCCTACCATTGGTCCTTTGCCAGTTATCGCACATCTTTTTGACATTTTTTTTCCTTATAAACAAAAATTTCTGCTGATTTTATCTAAACAAAACCAAAGTATTGCTTAAAATGAACATTTATATTTATAAGTTTTGTTGATTTTTTATTTAATTAAGGCTAAAATAGCCCCAAAATAAAAAATCGGTAAAACAAAAATGCTAACTAAAAATCAAATAGATGAAATTTCAAATTTTATCTATAAAATGCCCGATGCTTTTTATGAGTGCCAAAAGCACTTGGATGAGGGCGACATCACTGCTGCTATGGAGCTTTTGAGGGGTAGTGAGACTTTTAAAGCGTACTTTGCTACGATAGTAAATTTAGGCGATTTTGGCGTTCAAAACCACACTAGAGATATCTATGCTATGGCTTATCCGCTAGGCATAGACAACCTAAAAATGATAATTTGCTCTTATTTTGTTTTTATCAAATCTCCAAAAAGATATAAAAATTTTGGCGTAAATTTACACTCGATGATGGAGTTTAATGCCAAATTTCTATCTGACTGGAGCAAACTTCTAAACTATCTTGGGCTAAAAAATCAAAAAAATTTGTTTCTAGCTGCCTACGCGCTAATTTTGCTTATATTTTGCGAGCTGATCTTTTTGAAGTATCCACACTCGCTTAAACATATCGTTGGTTTTTCTGATATGAGCTTTGATAGGATCTTGCAGCGAAGGTTTGATATTTCGCTATTTGGAGTACTTTTAAAGCTTGCAGGATGGGAGAGTGATAGGCTCAATAGAGAAGAGGTTTTGGTTTTAAAATACTTTAAAATTTTGCTCTCTTATGAGGCAAGCACTGCTAAATTTTTTGACTTTGGCATAGATAGGATCACCGATGTTAGCGTCCATGCTTCGGCTGATATGGTTATAAATTTAAAAAAGGCTCTTAGAAAATGAAAGTAACTTTTGAGGGCTCTTTGGCCATTGTTAGGCCATTTGGATTTTTAGAGGTTAATATCACCCCTTCAAGTATCAAAAAGGCCGAAGTAGAGCAAATTTGCGCAAGACAGATAAGTGCCATTTTGCTTTCATTAAAAAATGTCACATTTTTTAGCCCACTTTGGCTAAATAGCACGTGCGAGCATCTATCAAGCATCGCCAGAGAGATAGGCGCTGAGTTTGCAGTCTGCGACTATGACGATACTTTTTACGAGCTTGTCGCAAAGACTTCAAAAAATATTTTGAGATTTTCACTCTTTGAAAATGAAAAAGTTGCGACGCTGTTTTTAAACGATACGCTAGCAGATAGCAGCGAAGCCATCGTGATTTATAATAAAAACGAGCAGTATAAAGACTACATCAACTCGCTTTTGGAGCAAAAGTGTTACAAGTGTAAATTTGTAAAAAGCGTAGAAGAATTTAATGCTGCCAAACAAGCTTACAAATACACCATTAGCACCCTAAATCACATCGTTTTAGGCAAAAAAGAGTTTAGTACCTTTGTAAGAGGTGACGTTGTCATTTACAAGACAGCAGGGCTCATAGATAGCTCTTTTGTGCAGAAATTTGACTATAAATTTCACGAAAGGTTGCAAAAAATTGGCTTTAAATTCTTTGTTTTTTGGTCTGATTCGGTCGGCGCTTTAAATACCATAGGTGCTAGCTTTTTGATAAAGCTATCTGAGCTGAGCCAAAAAAGTGGCGCTATAGTGGCAATTTGTGGCTTAAATGAGGGCAACATCTCAGAGACACTTGCGTCAAATTTAAAAGCGGCAAAGATACTTTTATATAAAAAGATGGATGACTTTTTCAAAGATGACTCGACGCTTTATTTTAAAAAGCGCCTTATCGACATAGAGCCTACAAAGATGAATAAAAGCTTGGTTGAGTTTTTGCCACTTGTGATCTCAAGTGTCACAGACGTGCTCTCGCCTTTGATAGAGAGTGAAATTTTATGCCTTGATGCAAAGATCAGCAACTTTAATGTAGAGGGCGAAAATGACTATTTGCGGGCTTGCGTGCTCTTTTATGGCGACGTACAGATGAGAATTTTGCTTGGTGTTAAAAAGGACAAGCTTGGTAAAATTTGCTCTATTTTTTCAGATAATGGCGATCTGGAGTGTGGCTGTTTAAGCGGATTTTCTCAAATTTTTAGTATCATTGCAAGCAAAATTTTAGATATTTTCATCGAGAGAAATTTAAAGGTAAAACTTAGCAACTTTAAATTTTTCGAAAATGAGATGTTTTTTGACAGGGCAAGCAGTGGAATTTTTGCCACATTAAATGCAAAAGAGAGCCAAACTGGCGTGATTTTTATAAGTAAATAAGGATTTAAAATGTACGTTGCACCTAGTATTTTGTCGGCTGATTTTGGAAATTTAGCAGCTGAGATAAGAGCCATTTGCGAGGCTGGGTGCGATCTGGTGCATGTTGATGTTATGGATGGGCATTTTGTGCCAAATTTAACCATCGGGCCAGTCGTGGTAAGTGCCGTTGCAAAGGCCGCTACAAAGCCACTTGATATTCATTTGATGGTTGAAAATAACTCATTTTTTGCTGACCTTTTTTTGCCACTAAAGCCAAAATTTCTAACCTTTCACATAGAAGAAGAGAAACATCCAATGAGGCTCATCGATCACATCAGAAAAAATGGCGTTAGCCCTGGCATCGTGCTAAATCCGCACACGCCAGTTAGCGCGATCGAGCATATCATCGATGAAGTCGATATGGTGCTATTAATGAGCGTAAATCCCGGCTTTGGTGGTCAGAAATTTATGCCAGTCGTGCTTGAGAAAACAAGGGCGCTAAGGGAGCTAATAGAGCGCAAAAATGCCAAGTGTCTCATCGAAGTAGATGGCGGCGTAAACGGATTAAATGCGCCTGATCTTGAAGAGGCTGGAGCTGATGTCTTGGTGGCTGGCAGCTATATCTTTTCATCAAATTCATACGAACAAGCCATTCGCGCCATAAAGCTTGAGTTTTGAAACCAAAAAAACAGCGTTTAGAAAATAGCATTGAAATTTTAGCTAGGCAAAATTTAGGCTATCACGAGTTTATCTTGAAATTTAGTGATATCGAGGAAATTTCATCGCTCATTGACGTGCGCGACCTTGATATGTGGCGAACTCTCGGGCTTGACATCACTAGAAATGAAAGCAACGAGATCGAGCTTGGCACGAGATTTAGAGATATTAGCGAGCAGGAATTTTGTGTGGTTGATATCGAAACGACTGGTGGCACGACAAATGGCCAGATCATAGAAATAGGCGCTATAAAAATGAAAAATGGCACCGAAATAGGGCGCTTTGAAAGCTTCGTGGCAGCTAGTGCGGTGCCTGAAAATATCACAGAGCTAACTGGCATAAAGGCTAGTGATCTAGTTGGTGCGCCAAATTTGCTAAACGTGCTGGAGCGGTTTAAAATTTTTCTTGGAACTAGCGTCTTTATCGCGCACAACGTAAATTTTGACTACGGATTTATCTCACATAGCCTAAATGAGATCGGCCTTGGCATACTGCTAAACAGAAAACTCTGCACCATCGATCTTAGCCGCCGCACCATCGCCTCACAAAAATACGGCCTTGGCTCGCTAAAAGAACTCCTTGGCATAAACAACACCCACCATAGAGCCCTAAATGACGCGGTAGCAGCAGCTGAAATCTTTAAAGTCTGCCTAACGCGCCTACCTTTTAGCATCCAAACGACAGAGGATCTCATAAGCTTTAGCAAAAATGCCCCAAGCGTAAAGCTAAAACCAGAGCCAGTTCTAAAAGCTTTGGAGTAGGGCTCGTATAAATTTAAGCCACTTGGCTGGGAATTTAGAAATTTGATTTAGTTGAGGGCTTTTAAACTAGACTTTATGTCCTTGTGTAGTTTGTGGTCATCGTGCTTTCAAAAATGGCGCGATCTATCGCCCTGCAAGCGCCGATCTTTACAAAATCCCTAAAACAACGTTGCCATTATGATAAATTTCTCGTGAATGTTAGTTTTTGTATGCGTAAAATAGCCAAGCCGTCGCTACCGATAACGCAGTTTAATAGGTGGTTTTGATTTTATAACTAAATTTAGAGCTTGCACCAATGCAGAAATTTGCTTTTGCTAAAAGTGCAGACTAAATTCGGAGTTAAATTTAGCCTTTTAAACAGTGATGAACTTTTGGCTAAATTTCAAAGCGTTGCGCCAAATGTTAAGGAGCTCAGGCAGTTTAAAAAGCAGAGTAAAACGCCTATTTGTGTGGTGAAATTTGGCGCGTGACAAATAACATAGATGCCTTGCGTGATATCTACATAGATGGCGAAAATTTCTGCGTGGATGCGACGAGCAAAGACGAGCTTGAGGGTTACACGCGTGGCTGGCCTATGCAAACTGACTGCAAGCGTGAAGTGGTGGCTGAGCTTGTGAAGCGTGGCGTGGTAAAAGATGAGCCAGAGCTGTTTCATAAATTTGAGATATTTGGGTAGGTTTTGATCGCTGTAATGTTATAAATTTAAAAATTAGGCAAGCATATAGCTTGCCTATACTACGAAAGTTTTTTGATGGCTTCAACTATTAGGTTGCACTTTTTAACGACTGAGTTTATCTCTAGATACTCATTTTTCGTGTGCATGTTGCCACCAGTTGGACCAAGGCCGTCTATCGTCGGACATCCTGCCGATGCGCTGATGTTGCCATCGCTTAGCCCGCCAGCATCGACCCAAGTGACCTTTGTGCCAGTGGCCTTCGCAGCCTCGTCAAAGACCTTTTTGATATTTGGTAAATTTACCTCGTCTATCATCGGCCCTTCTTCGTTTATGAGTATGCGCTCACAGCTCACTTCTGGTACTATCGGATGAGATAAAATTTCGTCCATCTTCTTATGCAAAAACTCCACCGAGCTAGCGTGGCGATATCTCATCTCAAATGTCACGCTGGCAAAGTCTGGCACAACGTTTTGGGCGTCGCCACCTTTTGTCATTATGCTATTAAATGTATGGCCTACCTTAAAATCAGTGAGTTTTGAAAGCTCAACGATGAAATTTGCAGCCTCCACCACAGCTGAACGGCCACGCTCTGGGTGGTTGCCAGCGTGCGCGCTAACGCCACGGAAATTTAGCACATAAGAGATCACGCCTTTTCTAGTGGCTACCATCGAGCCATCTTCTCTTGCAGGCTCGACGACTAGGGCGTAGCGAGACTTCTTGGCTAGCTCCCTTATGGCGTCTTTGGCAAAATTTGAGCCAGTCTCCTCGTGTGAGTTTAAAAAGAGGCCGATCTTTAGCTTGCTAAGATCAAGCTCTTTGATGACGTAAAGCGAGAGTAGACTGCCGCCTTTATCGTCGATCGCGCCAAGCGCGTTTATGCGCTCATCTATCTTGCTAAATGGCACGTCAGCCTTTGTGCCTATAGGAAAAACGGTGTCCATGTGGCCGATAAATAAAAAGTCGTAGCTTTTTGCCTCAAGGTCGTTTGAGATAAAAAGGCAAGGGGCGACCTTGTCGGTGCCAAGCTCTATGCTCTTGCTTTTTAGTCCTAAAATTTCGGCTCTTTTTTTAAACCAAGCTGCAACTTCGTTTACGCCGTCGATGCTTGAAGTTGGGCTTTCGATGTCGGTTATCTCCTTTAGATCGGCCAAATATTTGTCTATTTCACTATCTTTCATCTTTAATCCTTATACGAGCAAGCTCATCACAAACATCGCCAAATAGGCATTTATGATGCAAATTCCAAAAAGTACGAGATAGTGTCTGCCTGGTACTTCAAGCACGCCTAAAACTCGTCCCATGTACTGCACAGTCGAGCCAACTAGCGCCATGCCAGGAAGCAAGACAGCGATATCGTTTGCGTTTAGCGTACCATCTCCCACAAGTGCTACTAGCACGCCTGCTGAGCCGCCCCAGCTCAAAAATGCAGCCATGAAAACGGCTATGGATTCACCTGGAAGACCAAGTGGAAGCATGATAAATCCTAGAAATTTGCCTATCACGCTAAGCGCGCCAGAGACTTTTAGGATGTGGATGATGACAAAGGCCATAAGCACGTTTGGGATAGTGTTTTTTACGGCGATGTCCCAACCTTTTCTAGCGCCCTCTACAAATACGTCGGTTATTAGTTTATTTTCAGTCATCTCTTACTCCTCATCATCTTTGACAAATTTTTTGACATAAAGTCTCATCAAATTTGCACCCAAAATTTTAAAGACAAAGACTATGCCAAGCACCATGGCTATGGTAGCAGGGGCTGTGTTGCCAGCTTTGTCAGTCACTAGTAAAACCGGCGCAAATGAAGATAAGAAATTTGTGATCATCGCACCTGCGCTAAACTGAAACGCTGCAAAGATGAGAAGCTCTTTATGCGTAATGAGGCCATCTTGACGCAAAAATTTAGCCGTTGAGCTACCTGCGTCGGTGCTTTGTGTGCTTGCTATCAAAGAGATAGAGCAACATCCTGGTATGCCAATAAGTGGCTTTAAAACAGGTGTTAGCAGTCTTGAAGCTGCGTAAAGTGCATGGTATTTCTCAAAAATAGCGACAAAACCAAGTGCGAGCATAACGGCAGGGGCGAGGCTAAGAGCAAATAAAAAGCCGCCTTTTGCGCTAGTGCCACTTCCTGTTTTAAACCATTCTGGAAATTGACCAGCAAGTTTGCTAAAGTCAAAGATGCCACCATAGGTGTTTTGTAAAAAACCTCCAAAGAAAACGATCGCAATTGCAAGAGTGATCGTACCGATGACGAGTTTTTTAGTATCACTACTCTCTTTCATAAAGCCTCCTTTGATTTGGAATTTGTTTAAATATTATAACGCCTATGCTTATGTAATATTTAAAATATAAAATTCAATAATTAATTATGAAATTTTATGAGTAATTTATATATAAAAATTATTATGCGATAAAAGTTAGCATTATAGAGGCTTACAATGTAAATTTAAAGTATATGAAATTTTAGAAATTTGGATTTAAGATTTAGGATTTATAGTAAAAATGGCTCTTAAACTTAAAATTTAAATTTAAAAGCCATTTATTTTTTAGCTCTCTTTTAAAAGCTTGCTTGCAAGCATGTCAGCTTTTGCTTTATCGGTGTCTTTCTTGACGGATTTGTAAATTTTAGAGATGTAGTTTTCTAAAACTTCGTGGCAAGAGATCACTTTTTCGCCATCGCGTCTAGCTACTTTTAAGTATTCGCCGTTATTTTGTAGCTCAAATGCCAAGTCGTTATCACTTAGCTGAAGCTCTAAAATTTCAAGCAGTCTCTCTTGTAGTCTTGGCTCAAAGATAGGCGTCATGAGCTCCAAGCGGCGCTCTAAATTTCGTGGCATCCAGTCAGCACTTGAGATGTAAATTTTTGGATTAGCGTGCTTGAAATATAAAATTCTAGCGTGCTCCAAGTATTTGCCGATGATCGAGCGAACTCTTATGTTTTCGCTTTTGCCTTTTACGCCAGGCCTTAGTCCGCACACACCTCGGACGATTAAGTCGATCTTCACGCCTGCGTTTGAGGCGCGGCTAAGCTCATTTATCACATCTTCGTCTATTAACGCGTTCATCTTAGCTATGATCCTGCCCTCGCTGCCTTTGCTGGCCTCCACTCTTATCTTTTCGATGATGCGCTCTTTTATCTGAAAGGGCGACATGCTAAGGGCGTTTAGACGGCGGTTTTTGTTATATCCTGATAGGATGTGAAAAAACGAGGTCGTGTCTTGGCTAAATTCCTCTTTGCTAGTAAATAGGCTAACGTCGGTGTAAATTTTTGCTGAGCTGCCGTTGTAGTTGCCAGTGCCAAAGTGCATGTAAAATTTGAGTTTATCGCCGATCTGGCGGATCACTTGGCTAACTTTTGCATGGACTTTAAAGCCTGTGATGCCATATATCACGTGTGCGCCAGCATCTTCAAGTGCCTTTGCCCAGTGGAGGTTATTTTCTTCATCAAACCTTGCTTTTAGCTCGACCATCACGGTTACTTGTTTGCCGTCGCTTGCAGCGTCTATTAGGCTTTGAATGATCGGCGAGTTTTTATCGACTCTGTAAAGCGTCATGCGTATAGAGATCACCTTTGGATCTTTGCTCGCTTCTCTTATAAAGCTAACGACTGGATCAAAGCTCTCAAATGGATGAACTAGCAGCACATCCTCTTTGTCTATGGCGTCAAAGATCGAGACACCGTTGCCAAATGGAGGCAGGGTTTTTGGGGCGTAGGGCGGGTTTGCTAGGTGGCTAAAATTTTTGCTCCCAGCTATCTCCCAAAGAGAGCTAAGAGTGAGTGGGATGCTTGAAAAGTAGATATCTTTATGAAAAATTTTCATGTGAAAATTTAAAAACTCTAAGATATCAGCGTCAGCGTCTTTATCTATCTGCATACGCACAAAAGCCCCTTTTCTACGAAGCTTTAGCCCTTGTTCTAGTATCATCATAAAGTCATCTGCTTCTTCTTCTTCGATGACGATATCAGCATTTCTTGTCACTCTAAAGGCAGCTGAGCTAAGTAGCTTATATCCTGGGAAAATTTCCTCTGCGTGGCGGTGTACGATCGTTTCTATTGGCACAAAAACATTGCTACTTGGCTGGGTAAATCTTGGTAGAACCCTTGAAATCCTTATCATGCCGTATTTTAAAATTTCAGGATGCTCTATGTCAGCTAGCTTAACGGCAAGCGAGAAGCTAAGGTTGTTTAGGTGAGGGAATGGATGGGTTGCATCAACAGCGATTGGCACGATAACTGGCAGGATGTTTGAGAAAAAGTATTCGTCGCATTTTTGCTTTAAGCTATCATCAAGCTCGTCATAGTTTTTGATAAAAAGACCCTCTTTGCTAAGCGCATCAACGGTGCTTTTGTAGTGAGCCTCGACTAAATTTTGCTCATCTTGCAGATACTTTCTGATCTCTCTTAGCTGATCAAGCGGACTCATGCCGTCACTGCTACTTGTCGTCACTCCAGCTGCAAAAAGTTGCTTTAGACCAGCCACTCTTATCATATAAAATTCATCAAGATTTGTCATATAAATGGCTATAAATTTTAGCTTTTCAAGTAAAGGTATATCCTTTTCACACTGAGCGAGCACCCTTGAGTTGAAGCGTAGCCAGCTTAATTCGCGGTTGATAAAAAGAGTTTCGTTTTCGCTCATCATTTTCTCCTTATAATTTTTGATTATTTTACGATATGTGCGGTTATAAAGTTCTTATTTTGTTAAAAATTTAGTTACAATAGTGCAAATTTTAAACATAAAGGTTTCTTATGTCGGATTATATTATTTTAGTTGGCATTTTTATTGTGGCGGTTGTTATCTTTGCGCTTATCAAAAAGGTCTCTTTTTAGCCTTTAAATTTCTCCCACCACAAGTAGGCAAAGATGAGCCCAAAGCCCTTAACCTTGCCCTCGTCAAAGGCAAATTTCATCATATCTTCTCGTTTTATAAAAACTAGCTCTATATCCTCGCCATCGACGCCGCCGCCTGCATTTACCTTCATGTTCTCATCGATCTTTGCGTAAAACATCGTTTGCATGTTGCCACCAAAGCCAAAAGCGCCATACGTCATCGTGATGCGCTCCATATCTTTTAGCTCGTATCCGACCTCTTCGACTGCCTCTTCTCTAGCGGTCTGCTCTTCGCTTAGCCCCTTATCCATAAGCCCTGCGCAAAGCTCATAGGTAAAGCCTTGCTCGTTTGTCTTGATGCCTTCTTTTTCTTGCGAGTACCAGACAGCTGGGCGAAACTGCTTGACAAACAAAAATGCATCTTTTTGCTCGTGATATAAAAATATGCTGACGCTATTCATCACCTTGACACAGTCCCAGTCCCTTTGCAGGCCATTTTGTTTAAATTTCATCTTAAATGGCTTTAGGTATTTTGACTCACCAAGAGGTAAAATTTCTAAATTTGTTATAGTAGTATCCATTTTGCAAGTCCTAAAAAGCTAAAAAATCCTATCGCATCGGTAAATGTAGTAAGAATGACCGCTGAGCCAACGGCAGGATCTATGTTAAAACGCCTTAGCGTCAAAGGTATGATCGTGCCAAAAAAGCCAGCAAAGAACAAATTTGTAACCATACTAAGGCCAATAACCACGCCAAGCATACCTTTATCAAACCAAACAGCGGCGATGACGCCCATGATAGCGCCAAAGATGAGGCCATTTACGAGTGAGATCGTCACCTCACGCTTTAAAACGCTCTTTGCATCTTTAAATTCTATCTCGCCAAGTGCCAAACGACGAACCGTAACAGCAAGTGCTTGCGTACCAGTGTTGCCACCCATTGAAGCAACTATTGGCATAAGCACGGCAAGTGCGACGTAAGCTGCGATCGTCTCGTCAAAAAGTCCGATGATAGATGAGCTAAAAAGTGCTGTTAGTAAATTTATGCCAAGCCAAACCGCACGGCCACGACCCGCTTTAAATAGCGTATCGTCTTCTTCTGACTCGTCATCAACGCCAGCTAGGTTATAAATTTGCTCCGTTGCGCTCTCTTGGATGTAGTCGTGGATGTCATCATACGTGATACGACCAAGCAGTATGCCAGTGCTACTTGTAACTGCGATAACGTTTAGATCGTACTCTTGAAACATATCAGCGACATCTTGCATGAGATCCATATCGTTTGCCATGTGAGGCTTGTAGTGGTCGATCTGGGTTGATTCGATATTTTGTTTTAGCGTCTTTGTAAAGTCAAAGAGGATGAGATCTTCAAGCGGGATGGCGTATTGCAAGACGCTATTTTTATCGATGATGAAAAGCTGTGAGACGTTTTCTAGTTTGCCTTCTTGCTTCTCTTGTCTTAGTCTTGCGACTGCGCTGCCAAGCTTCTCTTCAAGATGAGCTGAAAATAGCTCTGTTTGCATGTGCGCACCAGCTCTATCTTCGTCGTAGCTTCTAAGTCTTAAAATTTCGTTTTGATTTTCTTTATCTAGCTCGTTAAAAAGCTCTCTAGCCTTGTCCTCATCGATATCTTCGATATATTGAAGTAGGTCTGTCGCATCGTCACTCTCTAGCTCTTCAAGCGCTTCTACGATCTTTTCAGCTGGGAGCGTGTCGATCACGTCTTTTAGCATGTGATCAGGTAGTTCTATTGCCACATCACCCAAAATTTCAGGATCTAGCTTTTCAAGGTACTTGGCAAAAAGCTCTTCATCGTGCTTTTTAAGTGTTTTTAGGTGCTGGGCTAGCTCGTAAGGGGAGAGCTCGCCGTCTTCTAAATTTTCATCTAAGTGCTGATCTATCAGCTCTTTTGCTTCATCTAGTTCTTGATTCAAAATTTACCTTTAAAAGTCTATTACGTTAGGGAAAAATTCCACCTTATGATACTCTTTGTCGTTGCTTAGAGCTTGTCTTATCAGCTCATCATTTCTATTTATGACTGCTTTAAATTTAGCCGACTCTTTTTTGTCTTCTATATTTTTTACGACCTTGATGGCGCTTTCTGGATTGATCGGTTTGCCACCTAGATAGAGGCCAAAGTGCAAGTGAGGGCCAGTACTCATGCCGCTTGTGCCAACGTATGCTATTAGCGTGCCTTGTTTTACTTTAAGACCGCTTCTTATGCCCTTTGCAAAGCCATTTAGGTGTGCATAAAGTGTCTCGTAGCCGCCAGCGTGAGAGATGATGACGGTTCTGCCGTAGCCACTCTTTTGTCCGACAAATTTGACCGTGCCATCGCCTGCAGCCTTGATCGGTGTGCCTTTTGGTGCACCATAATCAACTCCAAGGTGCGCTCTATATCTTTGAAGGATCGGATGCCATCTTTTTAGGGTGAAATTTGATGTGATCCTAGCGTTTGCAAGAGGGCGAACGAGCAAAAATTTATCACTTTTCTTGCCGTTTTTATCATAAAACTTATCTTCAAATTTATACATCACGTAGCGTTTGTTTTTAGTCTCTATCATCGCTGCGTAAATTTCAGGCGTGCCAAAAGAGCGCCCCATGCGTAGTTTTTGGTTATAGACAATAGCGATCGTATCGCCTTTGTTTATCTTTTTAAAATCGATCCCGCTGCCGCTAAAAACCTCTTTAAAGCCAAGCGCTAGCGTGCCAGAGCCAGTGTAGTCAAAGATATCTTCAGAGACTGATTTATCGACTTTTAGGGCTAAAACTTTATCTTCGCTTTGGTATAAGATCGGGATGAACTCAAGCTGAAATTTACCCTTGTCATCTCTATAAATATGTATCTGAAGCTCGTCACTAACGGGGATAAGGGCTTGTTTTACCTCGCCGTTATCGTCTTTGTAAATTTGATATTTTGTGCCAGCGATGATCTCTTCTGTTAGCTCTTGATCTTCGCTTGCTAGATTGTAGTAAAGTGAAAGTGGGATTTTATTTGTCTCAAGGAAATTTAAAAAGCTGCTGCCATTTGGCCAACTAAGCTCATCAACAGTTGGTTTTATGGCATATAAATTTATACATAATATTGCAAAAATCACAAAAATACGAGGCATCGATATCCTTTTAAAAAGCTGGATGGGATTTTAACTAAAACTTGCTTTAATTTTGCAAAAGATAAAGCATTTTAGGCTATAATCGCTCTAAAAATTTAAACTTAGGAGATATTTTTGAAACGTATAATCGTGATTTTATCGCTGTTTTTTGGCTTTGCTTTTGGGGCTGATTTTTCTTTAAATGAGTATAGAACACCTCTTATTAGCGTCGAGAGTGACGGCACAGCAACGATAGTTGATAGTCCTGAAATTTTGATCGGATCAAGCGGCGTTGTGCTTCATAAATTTGACACTGACAGCTCTATCATCGCAAGAGTGAGCGTTGTCTCAAAAAATGCCGGCTTTGCGAAGGTTAGATTTGAGGTGTTTGACCTACTTGAGCAAAAGGCTCTCCCACTCCCTGGCATCGCACCTGCAAGTGGCGATATAGTCGTGCTAAACTACCTTTATAACCGCTCACTAATCGTCGTGCCAAATAAAGAAATTTATGAAGAGGTTTTGGGCGCATTTCCTAATATGATATTTATCCATCCAGACCTTGTCGGAGCATACTTAAGCTACGAATACAAGCCAAATCCAAGCAGAGATGACTTTAGAAAAATGTGCGCTCAAAGTGCAGCTGGACTTATCTTTGTCGCGATGGATGGCAGGAGCGTTTTTGCTGATTGCCAAAGCTTTAAGGTGCTAAAGGAGTTTAAAACTGGCGAGGTTGAGTACTATCAACTACCATTTTACACAAGAGTTAGCGACATAGACACTGTATTTTGGAAGCTAAATAGCGAGCACATCAACAACTACGACGCTCACTACGAAAAACTTTTTGAAGAAGACAACTGATAAATGAGCCGTTTGTCCTTAAGCAAGAGCGATTTAAAGAGTGGTTTAAATTTGCTAGCTGCTCTTAAGGACAAAGAGCTCTTTCACTACGCAGCAAGCCTTAGTTTTCACACGATCTTATCGATCATACCGATACTTCTTATATCGTTTTCTATCTTTACAAAACTGCCTAGCTTTGAGGATTATTACGCCAAAATTCAAGACTTTGTCTTCTCAGCTCTTTTGCCAAGCAACCAAGAGATCATCTCAAACTACTTGCAAAATTTCCTCCAAAATAGCGGAAATTTAGGCATAGTTGGCTTTGTGGCGATGATATTTACTTCAGCTATGTTTTTTAGCGATTATGAATACGTAGTTTTAAAAGTGACAAGAGCTAGCAAGGCTAGGGGCTTTTGGTCGGCACTTAGCTCGTACTGGACGCTTATCACACTTGCACCACTCGGACTTGCTGGCAGTTTTTACCTCTCAAGCCTTGTGCAAGAGATGCTAAACTCGACTAAATTTACAAGCTGGATAAATTTCTTAAGTATCGTGCCATATATCATCATCTGGGTGATATTTTGCGTCACATATCTCATCTCTGTAAATGACGAGATAAAATTTAAAAGCGCATTTTTTAGCTCGTTTGCCGCCTCGCTAGTTTGGTATCTTGGCAAGTCAGCCTTTGTCTATTACGTCCTTTATAATAAGACCTATCTAAGCGTCTATGGCTCGTTTTCGGCCGTGCTTTTCTTCTTTGTGTGGATCTACATCTCGTGGATCATCTTTTTATATGGGCTTAAATTTTGCGCCTATCTCTCAAATAGCTCTAAATTTAAAGGATAAATTTATTGCCAGCTGGCAATTTTAAATTTACCAGCTAGCAGGATATGTAATATTTTACGTGAAATTTTATGTATTTAGCGTTTAAATTCGCAAATTTCTATCTTGATATCAAGCTCTTTGCTAAATTTGCTAACAGCCTTTTCAAGCTCGTCTTTGTCAAAGCAGATAAGATCAACATAAGAGTGTTTAGTGCCAGTCGCTGCGCCCATGCCCTCGCAAAAAGTGCTAGTTTCAAGCTCATCTTCTATCTTAGTTTTGCTATCAATGCCAAACTGCACGTCGCCGCCGTGATACAATACTAAAAAGCAGAAATTTATGCCAAGCTCGTAGGCTTCATTATAGATATCGCTTTTACCGTCATAGTATTCATTTAGCAGTGGGATTAGGCTTGTATATCCCATAAAAACATCGTCTCTTAGCGCGTCTGAGCGGGGTTCAAGCTCGTAAAAGCTAAACTGCTTTAGCGGCTCGCTCGAGGCTTCTTTGCCAAATTTATCATCTATAAGATCGGCAAAGTCGGTAAGCGCGACGCCTTTTTCTCTTGGCTCATCTACGATCTCAAAGTCGCCAAGCGTGTTTATCATCGCTGTCTCGCCAACAACGTTGTCGCAAAGTATGAAAGCTAGCGTGTAGGCCTTGTTTTCATCTTCGCTTTTTAGCTTGTTTAAAGTCTCGTTGTATAGGCACATATCTACGCTTTTTTCTTCAAAATTTGCATAGACCATGACCTCGTTTGCATCAACACTCACGCCATACATCTGTATAGTGGCTACTTCGCGTGGTGCGCGTTGTTTGCCAAGTGTGCAAGTAAGCTTTGCTTCACACTCTTTTGGCATGCGTGATTTGATAAATTTAAGCCAAAAAAGCCTATATTTCATCCCCTCTGGTGTTAGCACTAGATCGATCTTATTATCAACAAGACCTATCATAAATGTTGGATCGACTAAACATAAATTTAGCGCCTCTTCTGTCATTTTGCTCGCTGTTTCATAATTTTTATCCTCTAAATTACGCTTTATAGCGTCTAAATTTTTACCAAGTTCGCTCCAAAATTTATCAACCCTGCTAGCAAAACTTGAGTTTTTATGATGTGAAAATTCCATATTCTTTCCCCTTTTCAAAAGACTCTACATTTCTTTGCGTATAAATTTTCATCGATGGAAACTCTAACGCACTTAGTTTATCAAAACCAACTTCATTAAAAACACAGCCTGTATCGATGTTTGCGCTATTTGAGTAAATTTGTGGCTCGCGCACAGGCGTGTGGCCATAGACGTTAAATATGCCTTCTACTTGCGTCATATCGCCCCTACCAGAGAGCAGATGTTTTTTAAACTCTTCTTGCCTTTTTAAAGCCTCCCTTAGACCCCAAAACTCACCAACGGCTGAGTGAGAGACGACTAAATGCTCGCCATTTTGGTTTTTGTACTCTTTAAATTCCAGATAAACTGGCCTTTGTTCTAAAAAATCCACATGCCTTTGCTTAAACTCTACGCTTTGCCCAAGATATGATCTATATGTCTCTTCTCCGCCGTTTCCAAAAAACCAGCTCCTGTCAAATGGCACTTTGTTGTTTAGAAATTCAAGTTTATTGCTTAGCAGTCTTCGCTCGTGATTTCCCATTACCATTTTATAGTCATTTTGCATGATAAGCTCGATCACGTCGCAGCTAAAAAGGCCCCGATCTATCACATCTCCAACAAAGCAAATTTGAGATTTTTCTTTGTTTGGAAACTGCTTTATTAGCTCTAAAAGCGTGTTAAAACAGCCGTGAACATCGCCGATAATGTAAATTTGCTCGCTCAAATTTTCTCCTTGCGCCAAATTTTAGTCTATTAAGCTTAAAAATAAAGATTGTTAATTGCTGATAAATTTAGAATGAAATTTTATTTATGAAATTTAAAGCAGTAGGGGGCAAAACCCCCTAAAATCATTGTGCGTAAAAGCCGCTAACCTTGCCGGTGAGATCTATCATGATGTTTTTCATCTGAGTGTAGTGCTCAAGTATGATCTTGTGCGTCTCACGGCCGATACCTGAGTTTTTATATCCGCCAAATGGGCTTCCTGCTGGGATTTGATTATAAGTGTTGATCCAAACTCTGCCAGTCTCCATAGACCTTGCAACGCGAAGTGCTTTTGTGATATCTTGCGTGAAAATTCCACCACCAAGGCCGTATTCGCTGTCATTTACCATTTTGATAAGCTCGGCTTCATCTTTAAATTTGATGACAACGCCAACTGGTCCAAAAATTTCTTCCTGAGCCACTCTCATATCATTTGTCACATCAACTAGCAGCGTTGGCTCGACAAATGCGCCCTTGTCGCAACCATTTGCGGTGTAGGCCTTGCCGCCGACTGCTACTTTTGCACCTTCTTTTTTGCCGATATCTATGTAGTTTAAAATTTGCTCGGCTTGTTTTTTGTTGATCTGAGAGCCCATTTGAGTGCTAGGATCTAGTGGATCGCCAACTTTTATAGTGCTAAATTTCTTAACCGCAGCCTCTATAAATTTGTCATAAAAGCTCTCTTCTACGAAAATTCTAGACCCTGCGCAGCAAACTTGACCTTGGTTAAATAAAATTCCAAGCTGAAGACCGTCAAGCGCTTTGTCTAAATTTGCGTCGCTAAAGAAGATATTTGCGCTCTTGCCGCCAAGCTCAAGTGTGGCTGGGATGATACGGCGAGCCGCAGCTATGGCGATATCACGGCCGATCTCGGTTGAGCCAGTAAATGCTAGCTTATCAAGGCCTAGGTGGTTTTTGATCCACTCGCCACTCTTGCTACCTCTGCCAGTTACTATATTTATCAAACCTTTTGGCAAAATTTTATCTATCAGCCTAAATAGCTCAAGCACGCTTAGGCTTGTCTCGCTTGAAGGTTTAAACACGCTCGCATCGCCTGCTGCGATCACAGGAGCAAGCTTCCAAGCTGCCATTAAAAATGGAAAATTCCAAGGTACGATCTGGCCCACAACGCCTATTGGCTCGCGCAAAACGATAGAGAGTTGTTTTTCGTCAAGCACGTTTGCGCTGCCTTCTTCACCCATGATAACGCCAGCAAAGTACCTAAAATGCTCGGCCGCAAAAGGAATATCGACATTTAGCGTCTCGCGGATCGGTTTGCCGTTGTCCATACTTTCAACTTTTGCGAGGTGCTCTTTGTGCTCGTCGATGATGTCGGCGATCTTGTTTAAAAGCTTTGCGCGCTCGCTAATTGTGGTGTGTTTAAATTTCTTAAAAGCCTCACGCGCAGCGCGAACTGCGTCATTTACATCTTCTTCGGTAGCGTCAGCGATCTTTGCAAGGTGCTCGCCGTTTGCTGGATTTTTGGCATCAAGTGTAGCGCCGTCTTTTGCGTCACGCCACTCACCATTTATGAAAAGCCCGTATTTTTCAAGTAGTTTCATACTTTTCTCCTTGATTAAGATTTTGTAAAAGGATTATAATATTAATAAAATTTATCAAAAATAAATTTTGGATATAAATTCTCTTTTTTAATAAATTTTATTATTTAGAGTAGGGTGATTTTAAATTTAACTCTGCCAAGAGAGCAAAAACGTAGTCTCGCCATCAAGCTCGCTTTGGCATTTTACGGAGATGCCATTTTTCTTGCAGCACTCTTTTACTAAATTTAGTCCTATGCCAAAGCCGCCTTGATCGTCGTTAAATCTCGTGTAGCGATCAAAAATTTTCATCTGATCCTCTTTGCTGATGCCGCGTCCAGTGTTGCTTATGCTAAAGAAATTTGGCTCTAAAACGATGCTAACCTTTGAATTTGGCGCTGCGTATTTGGAGGCGTTGCTAAGAAGGTTGTCTAAAATTTTACTCACATCCTCAAGGTCTGCGCTTATGAAGCTTGGCTTTAGGCTAGCCTCTATCTTAAGTCCGCGTTTGGCAAAAAATGGCGAGAAGTAGCTAAGCCTTTGCGTGGTTAGTAAATTTAGATCGATTAGCTCTTTTTTGCTTGGTTTATCTAGGTTGAAGCTTAGATGAACGAGCGCGTCATAGATGCTACCTAGGCTCTTTGCGGCAAGGCTGATGTTGTTAAAACGCTTTAAATTTCTCTCGTTTAAATTTTCAAGATCGGCCGTTTCTATGCTCATAGAAATGACGCTTAGGGGTGTATTTATCTCGTGCGTTGAGTCTTTTATGAAGTGATTTAGCGTATCTATCTTTTCATAAAGTGGCTTTAGGCTTAGTTTTGCTAGGTAAAAGGCGACAAAGAGCAGGGCAAAGAGGAAAAATGCAGCCTTTAGTGTGGTCGAAATTTGCAAGGATAAAATTTCGCCGTTGATATTTTTGCCAACTAGAAAAATATCAGCGTGCGATAGCTCGTCTGTGGCGTTGTCCTCCATATACTGGATCTTTTCAAAGATCGCTACCTTGCCGTCTATCAAATTTACATTTTTGCCTTTGTTGATATTTTTGCACTCAAAATCTTTATAAATTTTCTCACCATTCTCCAGCACGATACAAGCATGTACGCCCTTTTCGTTTGTGAGGCTTGAGACCGAGTCTAGGCCATTCATCCTGGCTTTCATATATATGCCCATCTTGATCTCTTTTAGGCTTTTTACCTCGTTTAAGATGAGTGCTTCTTTTTTATTTTGGTAGTCGTGTATAAAAAAATAGCTCAAAAATAGCACAGAGCTAACAAGATAAAGGGATAAAATTTTAAATAAAATTTGCGTCTTTTCAGACATAGATGTAGCCGTCTCCACGCTTGTTTAAAATGGCATCTTTGCCTAAAATTTGGCGTAAATTTTTGATATATACACGAAGGCTAAGCTCGCTTGGCTCCTCGTCAAATTTCCAAATTTTATTAAAAATTTCATCTTTGGTTAAAATTTTGCCCTTGTTTTGCAAAAATAGGGCGAGCAGGTCGCTCTCTTTGCTCGAGATATTTACATTTTCGCCGTTTTTACTTAGAGTTTTGCTCTGTGGGTGAAAGCAAAGATCATCTAAAATTTTGATATCTTCGCCGTTTTGGTGTGAGAAATTTCTTTTTATGAGAGCTTGCATGCGGATAAGTAGCTCTTTTAGCTCAAATGGCTTTTTTAGATAGTCATCGCAGCCGCTTTTGTAGCCTTTTTCAAGATCGTCAATGGTGTTTAGCGAGGTGGTAAATATGCTAGGTGTTGTGACGCCAAGCTCACGTAGCGATGAAAGTAGGGAGAAGCCGTCGCCTTGCGGGAGTTTGACGTCTAGTATAAGTAGGTCAAAATTTCGCTCGTATGCAAGATCTAGTGCGTCTTTGGCATTGTTTGTAGTGGTGACATCGTAACCATTTTCGCCCAGATACTCGCTTATTAGATCAAGTAATGTTTCATCATCTTCAACAAGCAAAATTCTGACCATCAAGTGCCTTTACATGCCTTTTTTCATTTCGTCTTTCATGCCCATGTCGTCTTTTTTCATACCCATGTCGTCTTTTTTCATTTCGTCTTTCATGCCCATGTCTTCTTTTTTAGCTTCGTGTTTTTTGACAGGATGTTTTTTAGACATATCATCTTTCATCATCTGCTCTTTCTTCATCATCTCATCTTTGCCCATCTTGTCCTTTTGCATCATTTCAGTAGCATTTGCAAGACCGCCAAACATAAACATAGCACCAAGTGCAACTAAGATTAACTTTTTCATAAAGTCTCCTTTAAATTAAATTATGTTGCAATTGTAGTCACTTAGTGTGAAATAAGTGTGAATTTACGCAAATACAAAATAGATAACTGGAAGCGTGATAAATGAAAAAAGCACGCCAATAGCAACTGATGAGATGGCTAGTGAGCTATCAAGTCCAGCTTTTATGACCATCGCACTTGCAAGAGCTGATGTTGGCATCGCACATTGAAAGAGACCAACGACCCAAGTTTTGCTCATCTGGATGCCTGAGACTTTTAATATGATGAAAAATACGATAGCTGGCAATATCATCTTACACAAAAGCACGACGCTAACGCCTTTATATGAGCTTGTGATACTGCTAAAGTTAAGACCAACGCCGATCGCAAAAAGTGCCACTGGGGTGACGCTACCTTCAAACATCCTAAGTGGCGCAAAGATGAAATCTGGAAGTGGGACTTCTTTTAAGACAAGACCCATAATGAGCGCGATAAATGGTGGAAATTTTAAAATTTTCATCGTATTTTGAAAGAGCGAGACCTTCTCAGGTGCGGCAAAAGATAGGATGAGTGGTCCAAGGATCGAAAGTGGGATACCAGTGGCTATTTGATCGTAAAAGATGACCTCATTTACCATCGCATCGCCAAAGAAGCCCTGAATGACAGGCATACCGACAAATAGCGTGTTACCAAAAAGGCTTAGCATGACCATACTGACGGTTGTTATTTTGGTAAATTTAAAAACCATGCCTATGACAAATGCCAAAGCAGCGCTAATGGCGGTTGAGGCAAAGCCGATTAGGATCGTGTTTATAAGCGAGGCATCGACATTTACGTGGTAAATTTTGTCGAAAATTAGCGCAGGCATTGCAAAACAAAGGACAAAATCCACAAATGGGATCGAGTGCTTTTGCTCAACAATGCCGACTTTTTTAGCAAAAAAACCAGTTGCGATTATGAAAAATATTGCAAAAAGTGGTGTGAAATTCATAGCAGTCTCTTTTAAGTTTGGAATTTACAAAGAATTGATTATATGCCCCAAAAGATTAAATTACAATAAACTTTTTTGGATTTTACTCTCAAATTTAAACTCTAGTATCAACCTTTTTGTAAAATTTATCTCTCTCATCTATCTTTTCTTTATTTTTTAGATCATTTTCAAGATAGCTGATATTATAAATTTCTCTTGCAGATATGCTTTTGCCGCTATTTAGGCTGATTAAAAATTTACTCTCAAATTTATTTGATAGGTTGATGATAGCTATCGCTCCAGCATCTTTTAAGCTTGTGATCTTGCCACTTTGCATAACGCCGATATCATTGAAATTTAGTCCATTTAGCTGCGCATTATCCATTTTTTTTGCATCTAAATTTACGCTAGTTTTTAGCTCGCTTGGTGTATTTAGCTTGCCAGTGTCATTGTAAAGCTCATTTACGTCTAGCTCTCTGCCGCTATCAAATTTTAGTCTTATCGTACCATCTTGATTTAGTTTCATAGCTATAACACTATCGCTATCTCGCAGTGCAGTGGCAGCTGTGGCTTCATTTGTAGTAAAAGCCTTTTTTACCTTTTTTAGATTTGAGATGCTAAAATCAAGCCCAGTTGCTTGTTTAAATTCATTTTCCATTGCGATCATCTTAGCGGATCTTGTATCTTCAAGTTTTGATATGTAAGCATCCGCATTTTCGTCAAATTTCTTTAAATTAGTGCTAAGATTTTCTATCATCTTATTGTGTGCATCAAGCTCAGCGTTGTAGTCACTATAAAATTTCATAAAACTATCTTTTTGAAATTTTGTATATGAGAAATTTTCATCTTGTTTATGCTCTTTGCTTGGCTCAACAATAGGATTAAACTCGCTTAGTCTTGCAGTGTCATCAAAGCCTATTTTTGTGTAAGCGAAATTTTTAAAAGAACTATCCTTGCCAAAGATATTATTGTGCCTTAGATCGACCCAGCCGTCACTTTGAGCATATTTTTTAAAGAAATTATTTATATCATTTTTGCCTATCTTTTCATACCTATTTTCGGCAGCAAACAAGGTATTTGGATCTGAGGCGTAGTAGGAGTGCCTGTGATCGATCTCTTTTGTATCTACGTAAAGATCGAGATTGTTTGTGATCACCGCTTTACGATTTAGCTCTTCTCTTACTATTTGATTGTGATTTATTATATTTGTGCTGATGAACTGCCTAAGATCAACCCTAGCCGTGACATCACTTAAATTTGCTATTTTTTCATTTCCGTCTTTGTCGTATCCTCTTACTTTTAGCTTGTCAAAGAGTATATCTTTTTGATCTAGCGTGCCGTCATTATTGCTATCAAAGCTAAAAAGTGCGCTGTTGTTTTCTAGCTTTCCAACGCCTAGCTCGTCGTTATCACCATAAATATCTAAAAAGACTTCCACTTCGCCATAATTTGTCTTTAGAGTGTTTGAGTAGGCGTAGTCGTTTAAGTTTCTAAATTTTGTATTTTCTAAGTAGCCACTTTTTAAGACAGGTAGCATGGTAGCGTCATCTGTGGCATTTATATTTTTAAAGTAGGCGTTTTTGCTAAAGCCATTAGAAGGTTCGTCTGAGTAAATTTTATTGTTGCTGTTTATTAAATTTTGCGAGTAATCTTTTAAAATCTCTTCTGCTTTTTGTGTTGCTAGATGTTTGTTGTATTCTTTGATATCAGCTTCAGTTATGTAAATGGTATCTGTTTTATTTGCTTCATAAAGCTCGTTAAACTGGCTTAAATTTACTTTTGAGCTATTTTGATCACCATGATTTAAAAATCTTTTAGAGAGATTTTGCAAATCATCTAAATTTATAAAATCATACTTTTGCAGTGCAACATTCATCTAAAATCCTTTTAAAGAAGTTGCAAATAGTATCGGCTAAATTTATAAAATGTTTAAGCTTATAATGGTGCCCGAGGTTCGGTAAGCATAAATGGTTGATTGTTTTAGCTCGTTTTCTCCAAAAGTGAAGCCACCAAGGAGAGCTTGGCGGGTTTTGCCGATGCCGGTCGGACGGTAGGAAAGGTCTTTGCGGCGGTTATAATTTCGTAACTAAGCCGCTTCAGTGGATAATAGGCATGATAAAAGATATATTTAATTTCATGGCCGACTCTAAGCTGGGAAAATGGATAAGCGGAAAAACGGGCTTAAACGTAGGCGAAAAAAAACGTCTCCGGCGCGATTGGCGAACAAACTACGGCCGGATCCGTGGATTAAGTCGCGCAAGACCGCCGCGAGATAAGGTCGCAAACGAGCCAAAATCAAATAACCGATAATAAAAAGATCGATATAAATTTATACGGCTCGCAAGCCACTCCGCAAGCCCTAGCGTAGGCCGTGAGCGATAACAGGTATAGTTTTGGGGATTAGTGCGTTTTTAATAACATTTATAGTAATTATCTATGTTTTTTGAGGAATTCGCAATACTCTTTTAAAAATGTTAAAGATGATTGTTTGAGGGCAATTTTAGTTGTATCTAGTTCTTTTGGAAATGTAAAATTTGATTTATGATAACAAATGTTGTTTTTGCTTAAATTTTTAACTGTATTTTCATATAAGCCGCCTTTGTTTTTTATGGTTTGGTATATATTTTGATTATTTTTTATATCGCTACTATCAACATCTAAAACACTACACACGTCAGTATTGTCTTTAAAATGAGCCGATAAAAACGTTTCAAATTTTTTATATGTTAAAAATATATTGCTATATTTATTTACATAGCTAAGGCTAGTGCATAGCTTTTTTAAATGCCCTAACTCTGTTTTATCACCGGCAGCTCTATCTAAATCGGCTACTACAAAAATAGGAATAGGAGTTCCCCTATATTGCTCTATTATTTTTATAAAACTCTTATAGTTTCCATTTTTAACGTTTGTTATGTTAAAAACGAACTCATCGCCTAAGTGCTCGCTTCTAAAATGTTTTAAATAATGCTCCTCCGTTTGACCTTCGACGATAAATTTTATAACTATCTTTCGTTTATTCATAATCGCCTCTTAAATAGTCCATGTATGCTTTTTTCTTATCATTTCTTAGCTCAAATTCGCTTAACGCTTTTAACGTTGTGGCGGTATTTTCTTTGCTTACTATGTAAATTTGAGACGGAGCAAGCATATCGGTATCAAAGATTAGCGGATTATGAGAGCTTAATATAAATTGTCCTTTAGTATTTGACGATGAGTTAATTACCCCGTTTAATAGCCTAATTAGAGAGATGGTGCTAATAGAGCTATCTAGCTCGTCTATTATCATAACCGACTCTGGCACGGAGTCTGCGCTATCTATCGCATATACCAGCCCCACCATAAGCTCTATTATTTTTTTTACGCCCGAGCTCTCTTTTTCAAACACGAAGCTTTTATGATCTCTTTTTAAAATCAAAGAAAATCTATCGTCTTTTATATCTATAAAATCAAAATCAGTAATACTATCGTCTACGATCTCTAATATATTTAATACGGCATCTTTATGCCCTGTAAAAAAATCTTTTATGAATAATGGGAAAGGGATAACCCTATCTCGATCAGCTATTACTTCGAACGTGTTTATATTTTTGCTATATTCGTATACCTTTACCGCGCCCTGAAACTCGCGCAATTCTTTAATGCCGTTGTCTTTTATCTTATTTAAGACGGTATCTCGCGAAACGACGGATAGTAGCTTTTCATATTCGGTAGCTATTGGAAACGTTAGCTTGTCTTCGTTAAAGTGATAAATCAGAACTTTGTTTTTTGTTAAACTTTCGCTTATTATTCGCTCTTTATCAAACTTAATCTCATGCACGTAACTGTCTTTTTTATTGTCCGTAATAGTTATCTTGTATTCGGTATAACCTATGTCGGAATTTATAAACTGCGATTCTTTTTCTATGTTTAATCCGTTTTCTATTATGCGAAGTATGCTTTCTAAGGCTTTTAATATATTTGTTTTGCCTGTAGCGTTCTTGCCGAATAAAACCGCGCTTTTAGCTAATCTAGTATCCGAAAAGTAATTACTTTCGTATTTTGTATTTTTTAGTCTTTGATTTTGTTTTGCAGTGAAGTCTATCTTAATGTTTTTAGATATGGATGCATATCCGCAAACTTCAAAACTAGCTATCATTTTCAATCCCTATATATAATTTTATGAAATTATATCATAATATAACCGCTTTTTGCGTTTATGTCATAAAATTTAAACTATACTCTTTTTACTACCTTATCCACGATTTTAAAATGCTCCTGGGTTTCGCTTAGATCGACCTCGTAGCTTTGAAAATCTGGATTGACCGAAACGATTTTAAGCATGCCGTATGGCATGAGTTGCAGGATTTTTACCATGAGCTGATTGCTAAAATTTACCATGTAAAGCCCGTCTCCGGTAAATGCACCGCCCTCGTGCGAAAAATGACCCAATCTCCGCTCCTTAGTATCGGCGTCATGTTTTCGCCGTCCACCTCCATGTTACCTAGGTTTTTTACCCAGTGGGACTTCAAAGAAGGCCTTGGCAATCGGCATCAGCTCGCCCATTTGGTAGCCCCTCACGGACTCTAGCTCGTTACTGTCGCCCGCGCTTGCTTTAATGGAGATTGTTTTGCGGATAAAACAGAGATCGGTATCGTCCAAATTTTGATGACTACTGTTTTTATATATTAATTTTTAAGTAAGTATTTTGTGGGTATTTTTCTATCTTTTCTCCAAGCTGCTATTGCCGAATTGCTACTTAACGCAAGTTTCTTAGATGGCTGATTATCGTTTGCAGTGCCATAATAATGATATAATTCTTGCCAAAAGCATCCGTTTTTATCCCTTTCTCTAATACTTAGAAAAATTTAGTATAATTCAAATATCGATTAAGCAATTATACTAAAAAGAGCGAAAAAATGAAGCTTCAAAACGCTGTTAAGCTCTTGAAAAGAGTTCGGAGAGGTTAAGGAGCACGAATGCGGCGCGATATAGTAGGCTGATTGTCAATTTGATTTAAAAGTGAATAGAGCCGCTTCATCATCTCAAGCAGCCTTTTATCTCTATATAGGGTATTTGGCTCTACGCTAGCGGCTTTTATTTCAAGCTATCTTTGCGCGAGCTTTTTAAAATTAGCCTGCTCGTTTATCTCGCGCTCTCGCGTTTGACGTCGATGCTGTCTCTTACCTTTTGCTCTAGCTTAAATCTCTCCTTGCGTACCATGGCCAAACTAAACTCAGGAGGGGTCTCCTAAATTTAGCCTTTTGATTTTATTATCGGCCGGGCTTTTGTATTCGAGATCAAAATATTTACGACCGCTAGGATCCACGAAAATATATAAACCTCTGCCGTCGCATTTCTTATAAATCTTATCCTTTGGCTTTAGTATCCTGATCTCTCTATCCGTTAGCGGTGTGTGTATCTTTGGCATTTTTTACGGAGTCCTTTTGTGCTTTTTCATTTTACTCCGTTATTATTTAGTAAAAAATGATTATTTGCAAATATATTTTTATATCCTTTGGTATTTTAAAATATACGCAAAAATATCTTTAAAATCCGTTTATATCGGGAATTTTATACTTTTGGATGTTTTTGGGAAGTCTTAAGATTTAGTGTTATGGTGCCCGAGGTCGGACTCGAACCGACACAAGGTTGCCCTTATCAGATTTTGAGTCTGACGCGTCTACCAGTTTCACCACTCGGGCTAAGTTAAGATTGAGTTTTTAGATTTGTTAGAAGAAAGAAAAAGGGGAGACTTGCTCCCCGAAAAAGAAAATTATTTCTTTTTACCTTTTTTAGCAGCACCAGCAGCAACTGCTTCTTTAAGTTTTTTGCCAACTTTGAATTTGACTGCTTTGCTAGCAGGAACGTCGATTACTTTCTTAGTTCCAGGAACTCTAGCTTTCCTTGCAGCTCTGTCAGCAGTACCGAAAGTACCAAAGCCTATAAAGCTAATTGTATCGCCTTTTTCAAGAACCGCTTGGATTGTCTCCAAAGTAGCATCAACAACTTTTAGAGTATCTTTTTTTGAAAGACCAGCCTTGTCGGCAACCGCTTGAATAAATTCAGCTTTTTTCATGAACCATCCTTTTAAGAAGTTATGCGGCAATTCTACACTCTTTTAAAAAAAAATACAATACTTTTTCCCTAAATTTAGCTCTTTTTTTGCATTTTTTTAGTAAAAAAGACCAAATTTTGAACTTTCACTCACAAATTTCAAAGGTAAGCTCGTTTTTTAGCCCTATTTTTTTCATATCTACAAGCTTTAAATTTTCAAAATTTAGAGCCATTAGCTCATCTTTGTTTGTCACTTTAGCATTTGCGATCTGGCGTAAAACCTCACCTCTATAAGCTTTTGCATGGTGGCTTAGTATCTTTTTATTTTTTAAAAAGCAAAATGTCGTAAATTCTTTTTTTGCCACATAAAATTTCTCATAAAATTTAGCTCTAAGATCTAAAATTTCATCATTTTCTAAAAAGCTATCGACTGCCTTGCTAAAATTTTGCTGGTAAAATTTACAAATATCAAAGCCAGCTAGCTTTTCGCCTTGCTTTAGTTTGTACTCAGCTATCTCATCTTTTGCTAAAATTGGCCCAAATAAATTTGAAAATATCAAAACATTATTATCTATATATTTTTGAGCCCCATCGCTTAGTCCGCGGTAGTTTAGGTGCTTGTAAGCAACGCCGTCATATCTTAAGATAGCTTTTATGCTACCCTTTTTAGATAGGCTTTCTCGCAGTTGCTCGCTATCTTCAAGCTCTTTTAGTCCAAAAAGTTTTTTTATCTCGTCTAAATTTGCACTTTTTAAAAACTCATCATATCTTTTTAAAATTTCAGCCCTTTGGCTAAAAAGCTCAGAAAATATCAAATTTTTACCATCAAATTTATCATTTGTATTTAGAGAAATTTTGCTTTCGCTTGGTGAGAAGAGTATTTTTAACGCCATTTTTCTTTCCTATTTTATATATGTAAATTTTGGCAGATTATACAATAAAACTTTTTTGCACTAAAAAAAATCAAATTTTCACCGATATATCACAAAGCGGAATTATTCTTGCTTAGAGTGAATAAAAATTTAGGGAAAAATTATGAGAATTACAAATCAACTACGTTTTAGTCAGACTTTGCACGACTATCAAAAAAATATGGTTGGCGTAAATAAAAGCTATCAGCAGCTCTCAAACGGACTTAAAATTCAAGATCCATACGACGGCGCTGCGGTTTATAACGATGCTATGAGGCTTGATTATGAAGCGACTACTCTCACTCAAGTGGCTGATGCTACCGGTAAGTCAGTAAATTTTGCAAAAAACACGGACAATGCGCTGAAAGAATTTGAAAAACAGCTTGAAAATTTTAAAACAAAAGTCGTTCAAGCAGCTAGCGACGTGCATAGCACGACCTCTCTTGAAGCTTTGGCAAACGACCTTCAGGGCATCAAAAACCACCTTGTAAATATCGCAAATACCTCTATAAATGGGCAGTTTTTATTCTCAGGAAGTGCTGTGGATACTAAGCCGATCGATGGCTCAGGTAAATATCAAGGCAACCGCGACTATATGAAAACTTCAGCCGGTGCGCAGGTCGAGCTACCTTACAATATCCCGGGATTTGATCTATTTTTAGGAAAAGATGGCGACTACAACAAAATTTTAACAACAAACGTGATGCTAGCTGATCAAACTAGAACCGACATCTCTTATGCGCCAAAATATCTTGATGAAAATAGCAAGATAAAAAATATGATCGGTCTAAACTACGCAAGCGACTCAGTTGTGGGCAGTGATGGCTCTTATAAAGGCACTATCGAGCCAGATTTTGACTTTTTGGATACTTCAAATGTAAATTTCCCTGACACATACTTTTTCATGCAGGGCAAAAAGCCAGACGGCACGACATTTACAAGTAAATTTAAGATGAGTGCTGATACGTCAATGGCTGGTTTGATGGAGAAGATCGGTATGGAATTTGGCAACACAAAGACGACAAAAGTTGTCGATGTGAGCATAAATAACGACGGACAATTTAATATAAAAGACCTTACTAAAGGTAATCAAACGATAGACTTTCACATGGTTGCAGCTACTTCTGTGGCGGCAAATCGTGGTGCGATAGCTCCAAACAATACCCTTGATACGGTAAATTCGCTACAAAGCCTTGAAAATATGGCAAATGCTGTGCCAAAAACGGTTCATATAACTGAATTTACAAAGAGCAAATACCTTGATAAAGATGGAAATTTGACAAACGCATTTGACTATGACAAGGTTAGATTTGAGCGAAAGGATAACGAGCTAATCGCAAATTTACCTCAAGTAGCTAGAAGAACAGGCGAGTTTGCAACCGATCAGACCAAGCTAAGCGAGGTTTCTGGCACAAAAGAGAGCTACAATAGAAATTTATACCCAAAAGATGTCGATGCTAGAAAGAGGGAGCTTTACAATATAGATAATCAAGAGATAGGTCTTCAAGTAAAATCAATAACTGGCACGACCTACGACATCAAAGTAAAAATGGGCGAAGCAGGTGGCGTAAATACCCCAGTGCAGTTTCAAATAACATCAACAACAGCTGCTGGCGTGGTATCTCCAACTAGAAATTTGACCGTCTATAACTCAGATGAATTTGGTAGCTACAGAACCTATGCAAGCGACTTTACATATCGTCAGCTAATGGACATCGTAGCGATGGCTGCAAGCGATAATATCCCTGATCCTCAAAACGTAGAAAATGCAAATTTTGATACAGATATCGAAAAGGTAAGAAGAGATCAAAACTATAACGCCTATAAAGATGCCTTATCAAAGACTAAAGGCGCAGTAGAGGTAAATTTAGATGATAAAGGCAGGATGGTTTTAACTGACAAGACGAAATCTGTCACAAATATAGAGCTAACCATGTATGACGCGAAAAATGGAGATATATTTGACGGAGATAGCACCGGTATGAACACTGCTGGCGCTGCAAGTCACCCTCAAGGCAAGGGCTCAGTATTTAGCTTTAATGAAAATAACGCTTTAACTATCGATGAGCCAAGCACAAGCGTCTTTCAAGACCTTGATGATATGATATTTGCCGTTAGAAATGGCTACTATAGAGCAGACGCTAACAATCACGACCCACGAAATACCGGCATGCAAGGCGCTTTAAAAAGGCTGGATCACTTGATAGACCACGCGAACAAAGAGCTTACAAAGATAGGCTCTCAAACAAAGCTACTAACTGCGACAAATCAGCGTGCAGAGGTCATGAAAGTAAATGTGCTAACTGTTAAAAATGACGTCATAGACGCAGACTATGCAGAGTCATATCTTAAATTTACACAGCTTTCACTCTCATATCAAGCTACTCTACAAGCAAGCGCTAAGATAAATCAACTAAGCTTGCTAAACTACCTAAACTAAAATGATAAATCAGCAGGCCTAGCTTGCTGATTTTTTAAAAATTAAACTCAAGCGTGCTATAATAAGCCTTTTTAACAAAAGGATCTAAAATTTTAAGACATATATTATTTACTATTTTTGTTTGTTTTTTTATATATTTTGGTATTGCTACGGCTGCTCCGACTGCTGATTTTGTAGGCTTGCTTGGACAAAGCCTTGGCGTTTTTAACATTAAATATTTTGGACTTATCGCCTATGTTTATCCATTTTTACTTATCGTTCTAGGCTATTTTGTATATAAAAATTTTAAGAAATTTGACTTTGATTTTGCCCAGTTTGTGGTTGGGATTTTTCTATTTTTTATCGCATTTTTGATGTTTCAAGCGCTAAGTACTTCTGGGGCAAATAGTGGCGTGATAGGTGGCTTTATAGTCTCAGCGTTAAAAGAAGTCATCGGCGCTATCGGCACTGCGGTTGCTATACTTATGATATTTATCATCTCACTTGGACTTGCTTTTAGAGAAAATTTTATCATCGTTTTAAGAAAGGCTTTTGTAGATAAAGAGCCAAATGGCTATGAAGAAAAAAGCGCAAGCGTAAAAGAGGTAAGGGCAAGGCAGATACCAAAGATAGAGCGCAAAAAACCAAAAGCTGACGAGATAAAAGAAGAAGAGCTTATAGACGCTCAGGTGCTAAATGATGATGAGCCAAATTTAGATAGTGAGCCAGAATTTGAACCAGAGCCAGAGATGGAGCCGGCACAAGAGAGCAGACCTGCAACCATAGGCGGGGTTGAAATTTTAAACGAAGTGGCTGAAAATAAAAAACTTCTTGATCAGATAGAGCGTGGCAAGGTTGAAAAGCCAAAAGACTTTGTCTTGCCACCACTTAAATTTCTAAACGATCCTCCAAAGCGCTCACACAATATAAATGAGGCGGAGATCGACCAGCAAATTTCAAATTTACTCGATAAACTGCGTAAATTTAAGATAGATGGCGACGTAGTGCGAACTTATACTGGTCCTATCGTCACGACATTTGAGTTTCGTCCAGCCCCACACATCAAAGTGAGTAAAATCCTCACTTTGCAAGATGACCTAGCGATGGCGCTAAAGGCTCAAACTATCCGTATCCAAGCGCCGATCCCTGGTAAAGACGTCGTTGGTATCGAGGTGCCAAATCAAAATTTAGAGACGATCTATCTAAAAGAAATTTTAGAAAGTGAAGTCTTTAAAAACGCGAGCAGTCCGCTAACCATGGCTCTTGGCAAAGATATCGTGGGCGCTCCTTTTGTGACTGACCTTAAAAAGCTCCCACATTTGCTAATCGCAGGTACAACGGGATCAGGCAAGAGCGTGGGTATAAACGCGATGCTTTTAAGCTTGCTTTATAGAAACAGCCCACAAACTTTGCGCTTAATGATGATCGATCCAAAGATGCTTGAATTTAGCATATATAACGACATCCCACACCTTTTGACGCCTGTTATCACAGAGGCTAAAAAGGCGATCACAGCGCTTTCAAACATGGTTGCTGAGATGGAGCGAAGATATAAGATAATGAGCCAAACTCGCACAAAAAACATTGAAAGCTACAACGAAAAGATGAAGAGCGAGGGCGGCGAGCAGTTCCCATACATCGTCGTGATCATCGATGAGCTGGCTGATCTTATGATGACTAGCGGCAAGGATGTGGAGCTTTATATCGGCCGCCTAGCGCAGATGGCAAGGGCTAGTGGCATACACTTGATAGTAGCGACCCAGCGTCCAAGTGTCGACGTCGTAACTGGCCTTATAAAGGCAAATTTACCAAGCAGGATAAGCTATAGAGTAGGGCAGAGGATCGATAGTAAGGTCATCTTAGATCAAATGGGAGCTGAGAGCTTGCTAGGACGAGGAGATATGCTATTTACACCTCCTGGAAGCCCTGGTGTGATCAGGCTGCATGCGCCATTTGCGAGCGAAAAAGAGATAGAAACAATCGTAAATTTCTTAAAAGAGCAACAAGATGTGATTTACGATGAGAAATTTCTAGCAGAAGAGGGCTCTAGCGCAGGCTCGGCTGCTGGTGCGCTAGGCGAAGATGAGCTTGATGAGCTATATGAAGAGGCAAAAGAGATCATCTTAAGCGAGCAAAAAACATCGATCAGCTACCTGCAAAGACGCTTAAAAATAGGCTATAACAAAGCTGCAAATATAATCGAACAGATGGAAAAAATGGGCGTTTTAAGTCCAGTCAATGCAAAAGGGCAGAGGGATATTTTGGTCTGAATTTATATAGCAATGTAAAGATAAAGGAATAAAAATGTTTAAATTTGGAGTTCTCGTTTGTATTCCTTTTTTAATGCTAAATTTTACCTTTGCTCAAGATATCAATACGAGTAATGTAGAGAAAAACTCAACATCTATGCTAAAAACTCTAAAGAAGATGAACATACCTTTTTCTGGCGATGAGTATGAGATAGTGAATTTATCCAAGCTAGATGATAAGATGCTAGCGGCTGTAAAAGCATCATTGCCAAAACAAACCGAGCTATATGATGCCATCAAAGGTGATCTAAATAAAGATGGCATAGAGGATGTAGCTGTGGTAACTCAAGAAACATTTAAGGATAAATTTTTACCTTTTAGTGAAGGTTGCGACGAGAGTACTAAAGACGACAAATGGTGTCAAATAGTAAATAAAAATCGTCGTGGTATCGTGATCTTGCTCTCAAATGGTGATAAATATGAGGCCGTAGTAACTAAGCGAGATATCTTTGAGAGCCCAAATGAAGATGGCGGAGCTTATTTTCCACCAGAGCTTGCAGTAGAGATAAAAAATAGCGAACTAAAATTTTTCTATAGTTATGGCAAGTACGGATACTGGGAATATGTTTTTGCGCTATACGGAAAAGATTTTAGGCTTGTAAAGTATTTGAGTAATGTTAATAATGGTCCTGTGCCAGAGTATATAGTGCAAATGGACTTTGTAAATCATAGGTTGGATAAAAGTGCAAATTTGCTATACCCTGGCAATAAAGAGTATAAGAGATACGAAGAGTGTATAGAAAAGTAAAAATCTTTATATGATGTGCAAGAAGAGGATGATTATGATGCAATATTTATTAGAAAAACTTACAAACTAAAAACACAAAAATTCTACTCTCAGAAGTTAAAAAGGTTGATTATATAGATGGTCGTTGGCTGGATGATTTGCAAAATTCAAAGCAGTTAGAAAAAAATTTTGAAGATTGATTTTTGGAGTGAATATCCGGGTGATAGTGAAGATGAACTTGCTAGATGTGTCGCGGATAAGATATAAAAAGCCTTGTGTTAATTTAAATTTATCTACCAAATTTGATGGTTAATGAAATTTTACAAATTAAAACTATCGTTAAAAATTTAAAAATAAATTTTAAAAATAGCTAAAAACATAATCAAAAATATTTAAACTCTTTATGAAACAAATTCGCATAACGTGCTAATTGATACCTAAAAGTGTTATGTCATAACTACCAAAAAAGCAATGCTCTTGACATTAACGAAATAAATTTGACACTTTAATTAACCTTATGATAACTGCAAAGACCTACCACTTGATAAGTGTCCTATAACCCACCTAAATCACGATACAGCAAATCGTATGTGGTGGGCTGTGAGAAATCATCTTGGATATTTAGGGACTAGCAACACTCACGGACTTTACGTATTACGCCATACAGTGGCTTCTAGGTTAGTGAGTTTGAAGGGATTTAACGCACATAAACTGATGGCTTTTATGGGTCACACAGATATTAAAAGTAGCCTGCATTACGTGCATCTAAATGTTGATGATATACGTGATGGTGTGGGAGTTGGTGTTTAGTTAAAAGGTGGTAAAAGTCCTTGGTATTTGGTTGCGGAGGACGGATTTGAACCGCCGACCTTCGGGTTATGAGCCCGACGAGCTACCACTGCTCTACTCCGCGATAAGAGTTATTTGGGATTTTTAAAAGTGGATGGGGTAAGAGGATTCGAACCTCTGAATGACTGGACCAAAACCAGTTGCCTTACCGCTTGGCGATACCCCAATGTTTTAAGAGTTGTAATTATATAGACTTTAATGCCATTTGTCAAGGTTTTTTAAAAAAATATGTAAATTTGTTTTATTTTTCAAAGTAGCTTTTTAAAAATTTAAAAATAAATAAAATACCTTTATAGTATATAAAATTTAATTATAGCTTTTAAAACCCATGCGAAAATTTACATGGGTTTATCTAGTTTTATGCTAAAAGCTCTTTTGCGATCATACTTATGCGTTTTGCTTCAGCGCTCGCTCCGATCTCGTCTTTTGCCATTTTCATCACAGCGCCTAAATTTTTACCAACCTTTTCAATGATACTTTTAATCTTCTCTTTTAACTCATCATCACTCAGCTGAGCTGGTAGATATGTCTTGATTAGCTCGATCTCGCTCTGCTCTTTTTTGGCAAGATCCTCTCTTGCTCCCTTTAGATAGAGCTCAACCGAGTCAGCTCTCTTTTTGATCTCTTTTTGAAGTAACGGAAGCACGACCTCGTCGGTCATCTCGATCCTTTGATCGACTTCGACCTGCTTAAGTGCTGCATTTAGCGTCCTTAAAGTATCCCTTTTAAACTCATCTTTTGCTTTCATAGCCTCTTTTATGTCGGCCAAAATTTGCTCTCTTATGCTCATTTTTTCTCCTTAAAATTTTTGAAATAATAACTAAAATTTTGTGATAATTTCTTGAAATATGCCTTTTAAATAAGCCGCCCCTACGCCCTCTCTAAGCCCATCATCTATCACTATAAATTTAGCTTCTTGCCCGTTTAGTAGCTTCTTTAAAAGTAGTGTCCCAGCGATGAGCGGATACTTTCTACTTCTTCCAACCGCCACGTCAGCGCTTTTGTCATCCATCTTTAAAAGCTCATTTACAAACCAAGCAAGATCGTCATTTTTAAGCTCATATCCACTCACTTTTTTTGGATCATAGCTCTCGTAGTTTAGCCCAAGCTTTAGTGCTGCGATGGTGGTTGGCACGCCAGAAGTTAGCACGATAAGTCTATTGTCAAGGCTTGTTAAAAATTCCCTTGCCTCTTTTGTATAAATTTTTGCATTTTCTTGCATCAGATCAAGCGTTTTAAACCTCTCGTAAAAGGTGATGATGCCAAATTTAAAGCTTATAAATTTTCCCTCTTCGCCTATCTCTGAGCTTGCACCGCCGATGTCGATGATGCTAAATTTATCATTTATGCCAAGCTTTCTTAAAGCATTTTGCACGCCTAAAAATGTAAGTTTTGCTTCAGCTTGCCCATCAATGATATGAAAATTTATGCCAAATTTATCTCTTATCTCGCTAAAAATTTCTTCACTATTTGATGCCACTCTAAAAGCCTCGGTCGCAACCGCCACACATTTAAATTTAGTAAAGTCAAATTTGCTTTTAGCCTCCACTATCGCTTCAAAAAGCCTATTTTTAGCCTCCAAGCCTATCTTGCCACTTTCATTTAAGCCCCTTGCAGCCCCAACTATTTTTTCATAAATTTGCTCGTTGCTAAAGCCATTTTGCACCTTTTTTATAAGTGCCACCCGAAAGGTGTTTGAGCCAAGATCGATCGCTATAACCAAAATTTATCCTTAATATTTTTGCCAAATTCTAACATATGATAATTTAGTATCATTTAAAGTGAGAAAATTCTAAAAACTTTAATAATTTTCAAGATATAATTTTACCAAAAACTCTTACAAGGGGGCTTGATTGCTTCGAGACAACTTCTTGGCGTTAGTTATTTTTGCGATTTGCAGCGTTGGATTTTTCGTTTGGGGCTATCAATACATCCCGACAAATAACTACTTTTTATTCTTAATCGCTGGTATGTTTGGTCTTTTTATGGCGTTTAATATCGGCGGAAATGACGTTGCAAACAGCTTTGGCACAAGCGTCGGCGCAAAAACACTTACACTAAAACAAGCTCTTGTTATCGCAGCCATTTTTGAGCTTAGCGGCGCGATATTTGCAGGATCTGAGGTTACAAATACGATTAGAAACGAGATCGTAAAATTTCCAAGCGATCTAAACCCTATGAAATTTGTCATCATCATGATCTCAGCCCTTCTAAGCTCTGGTCTTTGGCTATTTTACGCATCCAAAAAAGGTCTGCCAGTCTCGACCACTCACTCGATAGTTGGCGGTATCGTTGGCGCAGGACTTGCTATGGGATTTATGATAAAAGATCCTGAGCCATTTAATATGGTCTCTTGGGGCGAGATCGGCAGGATCGCCGTTAGCTGGGTTATCTCACCACTGCTTGGCGGCGTTATGTCTTACATTATATTTGGCTACGTAAAAAGCAAAATAATCGAGCCAACGCACGAGTTAAAGACAAATTTAAAAGCGTTAAAAGCTGAGAGAAAAGCCTATAAAGAAAGCTTCATAAAAGCGCTTAAAACAAAGCCAGCTGAGGAGCAGATAGCCACTCTTTCAAAGATCGCAGTTATCGACGAGGACGAGATCGAAACTACTGAATACAGCGAGTACCGCTCAAAAATTCGCATCATGAAAGATAGTGAAAAAGAGATAGATACCTTTAAGGCGATGAAAAAGCACATCCCGATCATCGCTGGATTTGCCGCAATGGTCATCTCATCGATGATGCTTTTTAAAGGGCTTGAGCATATAAATTTAGCCTTTAGCATCATCCAAACAGTTTGGATCATCTTTGTTATCGGAGCTCTGGCGTATCTTGCAAGCCTTGCTATCATAAACGTCATGAGTAAAAACGATAGCGAAAAGAGCATCAATAGAATTTTCTCATGGTTTCAAATTTTTACCGCTTCATCTTTTGCATTTTCACACGGCGCAAACGACATTGCAAACGCAGTTGGACCATTTGCCGCTGTGCTTGATGTGCTAAAAACCGGCTCTATAAACGAAAGCTCGCCCATACCAAGCATCGCAATGGTAACCTTTGGCATCTCACTTGTCGTTGGACTTTGGTTTTTAGGCAAAGAGGTGATCACTACTATCGGCTCAAAACTAGCTGAAATTTTACCTACGACTGGCTTTAGCGCGGAGCTTGCCTCAAGTATCGTCATACTTCTAGCTACAAAGCTTGGCATACCAGTTAGCTCGACGCATATCCTAATAGGCGCGGTTTTGGGCATTGGCATCGTAAATAAAAATGCAAACTGGAAAATGGTAAGACCTATCATCCTAGCTTGGCTCATCACGCTTCCAGCAGCTGCAATATCATCGGCTATATTTTATTTTGCCCTTGCTAAATTTCTAGGCGTTTAGAAAAACACTTTGCTTGTAAATTTAAAATTTGCAAGCAAATTTCATTTAAACTAAAATTTCTAATTTCTACGGATAAAAACTATCAGAAAAATAAAATTTTACTTACATTATTTAATAGATTAATTTATTAAAGATTAATCAATTTAGGCTAAAATACGACCATTTCAACAAAAGGACAGCTATGAAAAAAGATGTAAAAAAAGTTGTTTTAGCATACTCAGGCGGACTTGACACAAGTATCATTTTAAAGTGGCTTCAAGACGAATACAAATGCGAAGTAGTCACATTTACAGCTGATATCGGACAAGGCGAAGAGCTAGAGCCTGCACGCAAAAAAGCCCTAGCGCTTGGCGTGAAACCTGAAAATATTTTTATAGAAGACTTAAGAGAAGAATTTGTACGTGATTATGTATTTCCAATGTTTAGAGCAAACGCAGTCTATGAGGGCGAATATCTGCTTGGCACATCGATCGCTCGCCCACTTATAGCAAAACGCCAAAGCGAGATCGCAAGAGCTGTTGGCGCTGATGGCGTGAGCCACGGAGCAACAGGCAAAGGCAACGACCAAGTTCGCTTTGAGCTTGGATACTACGCACTTGGCGATAATCTAACTATCATCGCTCCATGGCGCGAATGGGATCTAAACAGCCGTGAAAAGCTTTTAGCATACGCTGAGAAAAACGGCATAGATATCACCAAAAAACCAGGCAAAAGCCCATACTCAATGGACGCAAATTTACTTCACATAAGCTACGAAGGCTTAGTGCTTGAAGACCCGAGTCACGCACCAGAAGATGATATGTGGAGATGGACAGTAAGCCCAAAAGATGCTCCAGACAAGAGCGAGATCATCGAGATCGGCTATGAAAAAGGCGATCCAGTGAGCATAAACGGCAAAAAAATGAGCCCAGCTGAAATTTTAACCGAGCTAAACCGCCTTGGCGCAAAACATGGCATCGGCAGACTTGACATCGTAGAAAACCGCTCAGTTGGCATGAAGAGCCGCGGCTGCTACGAAACCCCAGGCGGCACGATAATGCTAAAAGCTCACAGAGCGATCGAGAGCATCACGCTTGACCGCGGTGCAGCTCACTTAAAAGATGAGATTATGCCAAAATATGCCGAGCTAGTTTATAACGGCTACTGGTGGTCACCTGAGCGAAATATGCTCCAAGCTCTCATTGACAAGAGCCAAGAGCACGTAAATGGCTCTGTAAAAGTTGAGCTTTATAAAGGCAATGTGACTATCCTTGGTAGAAGCAGTAAAAATGATAATCTATTTAGCGAGGCATACTGCACATTTGAAGAAGATAGCGTTTATGATCAAAAAGATGCAGCTGGATTTATCAAACTAAATGCGCTTCGCTTTATAATCGCACGCAAAAATGGGCGAAAATTTGACTAAAAATAAAATTTAAAAGGATAAAAATGAAAGTATTATTAATAAAAGATGTAAAAGGACTTGGAAAAGCTGGCGAGATAAAAGAGGTAAAAGATGGCTACGGCAACAACTTCTTAATCGGCAAAGGCTTTGCAAAAGCAGCCACTCCAGATGTCCTTCGCCAATACGAGGCAGCTCAAAAAAGAAAGGCTGAAGAGCTAAAATATGAGATCGCAAATTTAGAAAAGCTTAAAGAAGAGCTTGCAAAAGTGACAGTCGTCGTCAAGAAAACTCTTGGCGCAAATGGCTCTCTTTTTGGCTCAGTTTCAAAAGAGGAGATCGCAGCAGAGCTTGAAAAGACGCATCATTTGGTAGTTGAGAAAAAGGCTATCGACCTGGACACTCACCTAAAAGCAGTTGGTCTTTATGATGTCTCTATAAAGCTTGGACACTCGATAAATGCGACCTTAAAGGTTGATGTACAAGGAGAGTAGATGTTTCATGCGACAACCATCTTAGCCTACAAAGGCAAAAATAAAGCGGTCATCGGTGGCGACGGACAGGTGAGCTTTGGCAACACTGTCTTAAAAGGCAATGCTGTAAAAATCCGCAAAATTCACAATGGCAAAGTCCTAGCTGGCTTTGCTGGTAGTACTGCCGATGCGTTTAACCTATTTGATATGTTTGAGAAAAATTTAGAGCATACGAAGGGCGACTTGCTAAAGGCAGTGATAGAATTTAGCAAAGAGTGGCGCAAAGACAAGTATCTAAGAAAGCTTGAGGCGATGATGCTTGTGCTTGATAGGGATAAAATTTTCTTACTTAGTGGCACTGGTGATGTAGTAGAACCAGAAGATGGCAAGATAGCAGCTATCGGAAGCGGTGGCAACTACGCCCTTTCAGCGGCCCGTGCCTTAGATAAATTTGCCGATATCGATGAAGAGGAGCTAGTCAAAGAGAGCCTCAAGATCGCCGGCGAAATTTGCATCTATACAAATACAAACATCAAAACTTATGTTTTAGAATAAGAGAGAAAATGAACTTAACACCAAGAGAAATTGTTAAATTTTTAGATGACTATGTGATCGGTCAAAAGGACGCCAAAAAGATCATAGCGATCGCACTTCGCAACCGCTATCGCCGCATGAAGCTTGAAAAGAGCTTACAAGATGACATCATGCCAAAAAATATCTTGATGATCGGCTCAACTGGCGTTGGTAAAACTGAGATCGCAAGGCGCCTTTCAAAGATGATGGGACTGCCTTTTATCAAGGTCGAGGCTAGCAAATATACCGAGGTTGGTTTTGTTGGTCGCGATGTTGAGAGCATGGTAAGAGACCTTGCTATGGCATCGTATAATCTTGTAAAAAACGAGCAAAGCGAGAAAAACCAAGATAAAATCAACGCCTACATCGAAGAAAAGATCGTCTCAAAGCTACTTCCGCCACTGCCAAAAGGTGCTAGCGAAGAGAAGCAAGCAGAGTACGCTAAGAGCTATGACAAGATGCTAAATAGACTAAGAAATGGCGAGCTTGACGAGCTAAGCATCGAGATAGAGGTGCAGCAAAACCCACTTGAAGCTGGCTCAAACGTGCCACCTGACATGGCACAGATGCAAGAGAGCTTTATAAAGATAATTGGCATCGGTGGCAAGAACATCAAAAAAGAGATGAAGGTAAAAGACGCCAAAAAAGCTCTTCAAAGCGAGGCAAATGATAAAATTTTAGACCTTGAGAGCGTAAAAACTGAGGCTTTAAGAAGAGCTGAAAACGAGGGCATCATCTTTATAGACGAGATCGATAAGGTCGCTGTTGGCTCAGGTAGCTCAAACAGGCAAGATCCTAGCAAAGAAGGTGTGCAAAGAGACTTGCTACCTATCGTTGAGGGATCGAATGTAAATACTAAATTTGGAAATTTAAAGACAGATCACATTTTATTTATCGCAGCTGGCGCCTTTCATATAAGCAAGCCAAGCGATCTCATCCCAGAGCTGCAAGGCCGCTTCCCACTAAGGGTCGAGCTTGATAGCCTTGATGAGGATGCGCTTTATCAAATTTTAACTCAGCCAAAAAATTCGCTTTTAAAACAATATATCGCGCTTCTTTCAACTGAAAACGTCGAGCTAGAATTTGATGATGAAGCGATAAAAGAGATAGCAAGGATCGCTCACGCAGCAAATGAAAAGATGGAAGATATTGGTGCTAGACGCCTTCACACGGTGATCGAGCGTGTGATAGAAGATATCAGCTTTGAGGCTAGCGAAAAGAGCGGCGAGAAGATAAATGTGACAAAAGAGCTTGTAAAAGAGCGCCTAAAAGACGTGGTTGAGGATCAAGATCTAGCGAGGTACATACTTTGAAATCAGGCTTTGTTAGCATCATAGGACGCACAAATGCTGGCAAAAGCTCGTTTTTAAATGCCTTATTGAACGAAAAGATCGCCATTGTCTCGCACAAGCAAAATGCAACTCGCAGAAAGATAAATGGTATCGTGATGAACGGCGAAGATCAGATCATCTTTACCGACACGCCAGGACTTCACGAGAGTAACAAGGCGATAAATCAACTGTTAATCAGCCAAGCTATAAAATCGATGGGGGACTGCGATCTCATCGTATTTTTAGCGCCTATCCATGATGATACAAGCGACTATGAGAAATTTCTAGCTCTAAATCCAGAAAAACCGCATATCTTAGTGCTAACAAAAGTCGATGAGAGCTCAAATGCAAAAGTGCTTGAAAAGATCACTAAGTATCAGAAATTTCAAGATAAATTTGCAGCTTTGCTTACCTTTAGCACCAAGCAGCCTACATATAAAAAGCCGCTTCTTGATGAAATTTGCAAGCTTTTGCCAGAGCATGAGTACTTTTATGATCCAGAATTTCTTACGCCGACAAACGAGAAGGAAATTTTTAGAGAATTTATACTTGAAGCGATCTATGAAAATTTAAGCGATGAGATACCTTACCTTAGCGACGCGATCATAAAAAGTGTAAAAGAAAAAACAGGTATAACTGAAATTTATGCGAGCATCATCACAGAGCGTGACATCCATAAAAGTATGATCATCGGGAAAAATGGTGAAACTATTAAACGAATAGGAATTTTTGCAAGAAAGTTAATACAAAATTTAACCAACACAAAGGTCTTTCTAAAGCTCGATGTAGTCGTTAAAAAAGGCTGGAGCAAAGAAGAAAAGAGCCTAAATCAGATAATCGGCTATTGATTTTTTATTTTAAAGATATTAAAATACCCAATATAAGCGTTTAGGAAGGTCTTTTGATTCATGATGAATATTAAAAAAAATAGTGAAATTTCTATAGTCGCACTAGATCCGTATGACTATAAAGGATTTCGTTATCACAACAGCAATGTAGAAGCTTTTAACTTTTCAAAAACAGTCAATAAACGCGACTTTTTCATCTCATACATAAAATTTAAAGACTTAAAAACAACAACTATTTTTATCCCTAGAAGCGTTGATAACGACACCCTTTACGAGGAGCTTTATTCAAAGGTCTATGCAGAGCTTTCGCTAGATCCTGCGCTTGATAATAAGATATTTTTCTCAGAAGGCACTACAAAAGCTCAAGAGAGAATTTTTACTGTTTTTGCTATCACAAATGAAGATATAAATTCGACCTTTAAAGCGGTTGCAAAAAAAGTCCCATATATCGACTACCTTGCGCCTGAGCCTTTGATCTACTCTGCTATTTATAAAAAAGGCTTGCTTCCTAGCACTCAAGCAGACTGCTTTATCGCGCTTAGAAAAGATGAATCATTTTTAAGCATATATTTAGATGGTGATTTTTTTACTGCTAGAGAAATCCGCTATAACCTAAACTACCTTAAAGATAAATTCTTAGAGCAAAGCGGCGATCGCTTGAGTGATGAAAAATTTATCGAAGTTTTGTCCCAAAGAGGACTTGTAAATAAAGATGATGATGGCTTTAACTACGATCTAAACACAGTTTTTGAAGATTATATTTTTTATTTTAACGATATATTAAATATTATAAATAGCCAAAATGGCATATCTATAAAGAAAATTTACATAGATTGTGACTATGAGATCAAAAATTTTGCAAATTTCATCTCAACTAAACTTGGTTTGGATGCCGAGTATATAAACATAAAAGTTGCAATAAATAATAAAAACTATACTATCAACGAGCGTTATAACGTTATGGCTTTATATGGTAGATTTTATACTAAAGAGCCATTTTATGAGAATTTTAACCTCTCAAATATGCTTCGCCCAGATCCATTTGTTAAAAGAAAAAGTGGTAAATTCTTGCTCACTTGCGCTGCTGCATTTGTGTTAAGTATGTTATATCCAGCTTACAACTACATAGCTGGTCTTGTTTTAGAAAAAGATAGCGCAAGGCTAAATGACGAATATAGCGTCCTAAACGCCCAAGAGATGCAGATAAAAGAGACGCTAGCTAAAATTTCAAGAGAACAAGAGGCGGTAAAAGAGCAAACTCAAAAAGAGAATGAAAAGCTAAATTTCAGAAAAGGTCTGCTTGCTGAGATCGAAAATAAAAAAGATAATTACGCCATGAAGGGTTTAAATCTTTTTAAAATTACCGATATTTTAAATCTAAATGCAGTTTATATCACAAACATCGTAAATAACGATAGAAATTTGACTATAACTGCAGTTAGCGATAATGAAAAAAGGATAACCCAGTTGATCAAAGATATCAGCAAAGATGAAAAATACTTGGTAAATACTAAAAAAATTCGCTCAGATGACGCTAAACACGAGTATGAAAGTAATATAAGCATAGAGATTAGACAATGAGACAAGATATTTTAAGCAAAATAGATCAATACTTTGATAGCAAAAAGCCAAACGAAACAAACCTCATTTTTCTTGGCTCAGCGCTTATCATAGCTTATCTTGTCTATATGCTATGCTTTGATCCTGCGCAAAATTTCTTTGATGAAAAGCTTGATAAACATACGAGAATTTCTACAAAACTAGAAAACACTAGAAACTATCTAGCCTCAGTGAGCTCCCCTGATGGCGATAGGAATTTTAAGATAAATGAAGAAAATAGAAATTTAAGCAATCTAAAACTTCGCTACACGAATATTTTGAAATTTAATACCTATTTTGATTCAAAGCTTAAAGAGCTTTCTTTTTTGCTTTTTGACAATCAAAACTGGGCAAACTATATAGATAGTATCGTGCTTTTAGCAAAGCAAAATAATATAAAAATTTTAGAGCTTAAAAGCGATATAAAAGAGCCAAATTTCCAAAAGATAGAGCAAATTTTAAATATAGATGTCACTTGTCTTGGAAATTTTAAAGATATGCTTAGCTATATAAACGGACTTGAAGAGTCAAAACTCGTAGTAGATCTTCACAAAATGGATATAAATTCCACTCAAAAAGATCTAGGAGCTAAGCTCTCTATCTCAGTGTGGGGTATGAAGTACTGATGAAAAAATTTGGTTTATTTTTAATTTTATCTCTTGGTCTATTTGGCAGTGAGTTTGAAGGCGAGATGAAAAACTATGATGAAGTTTTTATTAAGATAAAAGAGCAAAGAAAAGGGCTTAATGGTAGTGAAATTTCTAGCTTGCAAGATCCTTTTAAGTTAAATTTGCCAGTTGCTCCAAAAGGCGATCAAAACGCTACAAAATACTCTTCTGCAAGGGGGTTTATGCTAAAGGCCATTTTGCTAAATAAAGCAAATATAAATGGCAAGTGGTATAAAGTGGGAGATATGATTGATGATTACAATATCACGAGTGTTCAAGGCAGCAAGGTTATCATCGTAAAAGATGATGAAAAACAAGAACTAACTCTTAAAAATGGAAGTAAAAATGTTGGTATCAAAATTAAGTAAATTTATTATAACTGCGGCGTTAGCTTCATTTTTAGCTACCCCTATAATGGCAAAACCAAGCACATGCTTGAGTAAAAATTTTAGTATGAAGATCACAGACGATATAAGTCTTGGAGATGTTTTAAACCAGCTCTCTGAAATGTGTGATTTTAGTATCGTTGCAAAAGATGCTTATAGCAAAAAAGAGCTTGACGATAAAGTCTTTGGCGTAAATATAAGAAACATGAGCCTAAGCGAGGTCTTTGATCTGCTTTTAAACGAAAAAAATTTAAGCTATGAGTTTTCAAATAATGTCTTAAAAATCTCATCGCTTCAAACGAAAATTTTTAAAATAGACTATATAACCTCTATCCGTGAGGGCACAGCCATTACAAAAGCTTCTGTTGATGCCTCTCCGTCAGAAGTAGGCAGTAGCTCAAGCAGTGATACTAGCTCAAACGACATAAAAAATGAAAATAACTTGATAAGAACAACTGAGAAATTTGACTTTTGGGAGAAGCTTGACGCTGAGCTAAAAGCTATCTTAAATAATAGCAGTGAGCACATCACAGCGCCAGACCCTATCATAAACCAAAATGCCGGACTTATCACGGTTACAGCGACCCCTTCTCAGCTAAAACGCGTTGAAAAATATATAGCTGAGATGCAAAGAAGGCTTAAAAAGCAAGTTATCATCGACGTTTCTATCATCGCAGTTGATCTAAACAATGAGTATAAACAAGGCGTTGATTGGAGTAAATTTGAGCTTGGATTTAACTCATATATAGGCAACCAAGGCTCTAGCACCGGCTCAAGTGTAAGCTGGACAAACAAGGGTAACAGCTTAAGCGATGGCTTTGGGCGCACGTTAAACATCGCTGCAAATTTAAACTTTAGCCTTGATGGTATGATAAATTTCCTTGAAACAAATGGTAAAACAAAGGTTGTTTCAAGTCCAAAAGTAACCACTCTAAACAACCAACAAGCGCTAATCTCTGTGGGTGATAATATAAACTACCGCGTTATGGAAGAGACAGATAATGGTAGCAACAATAACAATAACAACAGGCTTACAACAACTTATAAGCAATACTCTGTATTTATCGGTATCTTGCTAAATTTGCTTCCAGAAGTCTCAGATAACAATAAGATCATGCTTCGCATCAACCCAAGCTTAAGCAGCTTTAAGTATGCAGAAGATGACACAAGATCACAAAATACAGCCATTAGAGAGATCGCCCCTGATACAGTTCAGAAAAAACTCTCAACCGTAGTTCAGGTAAATAGTGGCGATACGATCATACTTGGCGGACTTATCGGACAGACCAAAGATAAGCAAAACACAGCTGTGCCACTTCTAGCCGACATACCTTTAATAGGAAGTGTCTTTAAAAGCACAAGAGATGGCGTAAGAACTACTGAGCTTATCTTTGTCATCACGCCAAGAGTTGTTGATCTTGAAGATGCAAAACCAGTTCAGCAGTCGCTAAAAGATCTAGGATTTTCTAAATCGATCTATGAGTAACGAAAATATTTATACGCATATAAAAGATGTTTTCATAGACGAAGACGAGAGTTTAAATTTCGTAAATTTAGACAACTCTATAAGCTGCTACAACAAGATAGTTTTAGCTCTAAAAAAGCCACTTAAGCTTATCTTGTTTTATGGTAAGCCAGGTAGCGGCAAGACCTTTTTGCTAAACAAGATCGCAAATGATCTAAAAGAGGATAAAAGCCTCATCTTTTTCCCACATCCATTTTTTAGCGAGGCAACATTTATCGAGGCACTTTGTGAGCAAATTTATGGAAAAAAGTTTGAAGATATAAACAACTTCGAGAGCTTTATAAAATTTTATTCAAAAGACTTTAGCAGTAAAGATGAAATTTTAAAAAATCAAATGACGGTTATCCTAGATGAAGCGCAGCTCTATCCGACTGAACTTATCGAGAAGATAAGGCTTATGGCTGATACTAGGATGTTTAAATTTCTCTTTACGATACATAAAACCGAAAACGAAGATATTTTGGCAAAAGATTATTTTCAGACTAGAATTTGGGAGAGCATCGAGCTAAGTAGCGCTGATGTAAATGAGATCATCATCTACTTACAAAGAAAGCTTAGTCAAAAAAACTATGACAAATACCTTAAATTTGAGAAAAAAGATTACGAGTGCGCCTACTCATTTTGCGGTGGAAATTTAAGAACGCTAAACAAGATCATGTATAAATTCTATGAAATTTGCGAATACTACGAGCAGTATCAGCCTTCAAAGCTTAGCGGTGATAAGGCAAATACCATGATACTCACCATGGCTGCACTTGATGCGGGGCTAATCGATGCTTGAACCACAAGAAATTCAAAGACTAGAAAAGCTCTATGAGAGCTACAAGAAAAAAAATGGCGGTTTTTTGCATAAAATTTTTAATGCCAAAAACTCTAAAATTTTAATCATCGAGCTTTTACTTATCATCATTTTGCTGGCTGCATTGATAGCGCTAAGCATAGAGAAAACTCCAAGTCTTGCTAGTAAAAGCGATAAATTTTTAGCCAAAAATGCAACCGCAGTAAAAATGGTAGAAAAAAACGAGACAAATGCAAGCATGCTTAGCGAGCTAAAGCAAAAGAGCGAGGTTGCTAAGGCTAAATTTGAAGAGAGTAAAAAGCAAGATGAGCTAGCTAACAAGATAGCTAAAAAGCTCGAAGAGGTAGTAAAAATAAACGAAACAAACGATACTTCAAAAAATGACCCAAAAAGGCAAAGAAGCTCACAAGGTTGGCTTAAGCTAAATATCCCTGATGAAGAGCCACTTAGCGAACAAAATGGCATAAACGGCATGAGCGTGCCACAAGATGAAGTGATAGATCTTGAGTCAAAACCAGCTAGAAAGCGTGTAAATATACAAGTAACTTCAGCATCAAATGAAGAGAGCGTGCTAAGAGAGCAGTTTTTAAAAACAAACAATCCAACTATCGCACTTGAGCTTGCTAGATTAAATTTTAGAAATAATAATTTCAAAGAAGCTATAAAGTGGTCGCTTGCTGCGAACGATATAGATAATAGCCTAGAGGAGTCGTGGATCATCTTTGCAAAGTCAAAATATAAGCTAAAACAAAGCGATGATGCCGTCAAAGCTCTAAGGGAGTATAATAAAAACTTAAACAAAGCTTCGATAAATGAGCTTATAAATAAGATAAAAAGTGGAACATTATGAAATTTTTTGTTATTTTTTTGGTTTTTGTTTGTGAAGTTTTTGCTGTTAGTCTAACTGAGATAAGGGATGACTTTAACAGCGCAAACTATGCAAAAGTCTGCAACCAAAAGGTTGAAGAATTTTTAAAAACACAAAATAACGAAGAACAAATTTCTATGTTTGGCATCGCTTGCATAAAGACGAACGATCTAAACAGGCTAGCAACTCCGATCGATAAGCTAGTAAAGAGCGAAAAATCAAGAGAAAATGCTGCCTATTTTGCTGACATCTTGTTTAAGAAAAAGCTCTTATTTCACGCTATGATAGATGGCGTTGATATAAGCTATATCAGGCTTCCAAAGAGTGATTATATACTTTCATTTTTGTTTGATAAATTTGTAAAAAAAGAGTATGTCGAAGAGCTTGGCACATTTATATTTGAAGAGCCAAACTCTGACACAAGATATGAGATAAGCCCAACAAATGGACAAATACCAAAGTTAGTGCTTAAAATTTTTAAAAATAACGATCTGAAATCACAAATAGAGTATAGATAATGAAAAATGTAGAAAATGTAATCTTAAAAAATATAGAACAAAACGGCAAACTAAGCACATCAGATATTGAAAAGATAAAGCAGATAAGCGAGCAAGAAGGCAAAGGCCTTGTTAAAATTTTAAGAGATGAAAATTTACTAAATGACGATGACTTTATGGAAATTTTGTCTGATATTTATAGAAGAGGACATGTAAATATCGATGAAATTTCAAACGATCTTGAGCTTGATATCAAGGCTTTTGTTAAATTTATAAGCGAGAAATTTAAGGTTTTATACTTTGATCTTGATGATATCGACATCGACTATCGTATCAGTGAAAAGCTAAGCACCGCTCAGCTAAAGACATATAGCGCGATCCCAGTAAAAGAAGATGAGATAAGCGTATATGTCGCTTTTAAAAATCCATTTGACGTTATGGCTCAAGATAAGGTGCAAAATTTATTTAATAGAAAACTGCTAAAAGTTGCCATCGCTCAGCCAACCCAGATAGAAAAATATATAAGCAAGCTAGCACTAAATGAGAGCATAAAAGATGTTATAACAGAGATCAGAAGAGAGCTTTCAAGCTCGGCTAGCCAAGGTCAAAACAGTGAAAACTCTGGAATTTTAAAGCTAATCGAGATCATCTTAAAAACATCTATCCAAAGCAGAGCCAGCGACATCCACATCGAGCCAACCGAGACAAACTGCATCGTAAGAAGCAGGATCGATGGCATGCTAAGTGAGACATTTATATTTGATAAAGATATCTATCCGCCGATGGTTAGCCGTATGAAGCTACTTTCAAATATGGATATCGCAGAGCGCCGCCGCCCACAAGATGGTAGATTTTCAGCTCAAATTTTAGACAAAGAGTATGATTTTCGTATCTCGACGCTACCTATCTTAAACGGTGAAAGTATAGTATTAAGAATTCTTGATAAGTCAAAGGTCATTATAAATTTAGAAGACCTCGGCATGCATCCTGATAACTTTGCCAAATTTAAAAAGAGCATGAAAGCGCCTTATGGTATCATTTTAGTCACTGGTCCAACAGGATCAGGTAAGACTACTACACTTTATGGTGCGCTAAATGATATAAAAAGCGTAAAAACTAAGATCATAACAGTTGAAGACCCGGTTGAGTATCAGCTAAATATGATCCAACAAGTGCATGTAAATGAAAAGGCTGGTCTTACCTTTGTTTCAGCGCTCCGTTCTATTTTGAGACAAGACCCAGATGTCATAATGATAGGCGAGATCAGGGATCAAGAGACACTTCGCATAGCGATACAAGCAGCACTTACTGGTCACCTTGTCTTTTCTACGCTTCACACAAATGATGCCATTAGCGCGCTTCCTCGTATGATAGATATGGGCATCGAGCCTTATCTAGTAAGTGGCGCGCTCGTTTGCATAGAGGCTCAAAGGCTTGTTAGAAAGCTCTGCCCACACTGCAAACAAAAGATCACTCTATCTCAAAAGGCATTTGACGAGGTTAAGAAATTTGTCCCTGAAAACTACCAGTTTTACAAAAGCGTCGGATGTCCGCAATGCTCACAAACAGGATACTTGGGACGTGAGATGATAAGTGAAATTTTGCCTATTAGTGACCATATAGCAAGCATGGTTGCAAATAGTGCTTCTAAAGATGAGCTTAAAAGCGTAGCTTACGAAGAGGGCTTTATAGATATGTTTCATGATGGCGTCATAAGAGCGGCAAATGGCATAACCACGCTTGAAGAAGTTTATAGGGTTGCTAAGATATGAAATACTTTGAGGTTGAGTACATCCAAAACGGCAAACGCCATAAGATGAGCCTAAGAGCGAACAATAAAAGTGAAATCAAAGACAAAGCAAATGTTACTGGCATGATCGTAAAGATCAAAGAGACGCAAACTTCTAGCATAAATAACTTTGAAAATTTACAAAACGTGATCGCAAAGGCTTTTACTAATCCAAAGGTGAAAATCCCAAATTTAGTAGCCACCATAAGGCAGCTTAGCGTTATGACAAATGCTGGAATTTCTATCCACGATAGCATTAAAGAGGTTGCAAACTCTACCGAAGATAAGCGCCTTAAATTTATATTTCAAACTATAGATGAGGAGCTAAATCAAGGCTCAAGCCTCACAAATAGTATAGAAAATTTTAAAGAAGAGTTAGGCGACGTGACGCTAGCGATGATAAGACTAGGGGAAAGCACTGGTAATATGGCTGACGCGCTTGCAAAGCTCGCCTCTATCTTGCAAGAGGTCTGGGACAATCAGCAAAAATTTAAAAAAGCTATCCGCTATCCGATAACAGTCATCTGCGCGATCATCATCGCCTTTGTCATCCTTATGATACTTGTTGTGCCGCAGTTTAGAGAAATTTTCGAGCAGTTAAATGCAGAGCTACCACTGCCAACTAAAATTTTGCTAAATATCGAATACGTCATGACAAACTACGGCTTTTATATCCTTGGAGCACTTGCGTTTATCGGATATTTGCTTAGAAAATACTACCTTGAGAGTGAAGAATTTCAAGATAAGGTCGATAAATACCTTTTGAAAGTCTATCTCATCGGCAAGATCATATTTTATTCGAATATGAGCAGGTTTAACCTCATCTTTACAGAGCTTGTTCGAGCTGGTTTACCTATAGCAGATGCCCTTGATACGGCTGTGATAACGGTCTCAAACAAGGATATCAAAAAGAAGCTAAGCGGCGTTAAGATACTTGTTGGTAGGGGCGTTAGCCTAACGGAGGCCTTTAGAGATACAAATTTATATGAAAATATGCTCATACAGATGATAAGCGCTGGCGAGCAAAGCGGTAGCTTAGACGATATGACCGGAAAAGTGACTGACTATTACAGGATGAAATTTAACGATATTATTGATAACATCTCAAACTATATAGAGCCTATCTTGCTTGTTTTTATAGCAGGTATGGTGCTTTTACTAGCTCTTGGTATATTTTTGCCGATGTGGGATCTATCAAAAGCCGTTAAAAACTAAAATAATTAAAATCTTAAAGGAGAGAAGATGTCTGAAAACAAAGAACACATGGTCGAAGAGAGCGCCTTTTTGGTCTCAAAGACCGACTTAAAAGGACGTATTACATATTGTAACGAGCCATTTTTAAAGATAGTTGGAGCAAAGCAAGCTGAAGTCTTGGGTAAGCCTCACAACATCGTAAGGCACCCAGATATGCCAAGAGCTATTTTTAAGCTACTTTGGGAGCATATAAAAGATAAAAAAGAAATTTTTGCTTATGTAAAAAACAAAAGCTTTGATGGTGGATACTACTGGGTCTTTGCAAACATCACAGCCTCAGTTGATGACCGCAATAACACAGTTGGCTACTACTCAGTTAGACGCAAGCCAAATCCAAAGGCGATTGAGATAATAGAGCCTATATATCAAAAGTTGTTATCGGTAGAAAAGAGCGGTGGCATGGATGCTTCTATGAAATTTTTAACTGATTTTTTAAACGAAAAAAATCTAAGTTATGATGAATTTGTAAATAACCTTCAAAGGCTATAAGATGTTTGGAAAAAAACTTGACTCTATAAATGAAATTTTAAGTGTAGTAGGCTCAGCTAGAAACGGCATCTTAGAGCCTAGGATAGTAAATGTAAAAGAAAATGACCCACTTTATGAAGTAGCACTTGGTATAAATGACTTGCTTGATCAAGTTGAGGCGCTCCAAAGAGAAATTTCAACCTCAATAGACGCTGCCCAAAGCGGACTAACATATAGAAATATCTTTACAGAGGGATTTAGAGGGACTTTTAAACAAAATGCTACCTTTATGAGTCATGGTGTTGTTGGTATAAAAGAAGGTCAAAAAAGTAAAGTAAGAGGTCTGCTTTCAAAAGAGCTTGATACGCTTGGCAACGGCAACGATGGCATAGAAGATGTTAGAAACGATCTAAATGAGAGTATCAAAAACCTTAGCCAAATGGCACACATGGCAAAAGATACAGCTAGGATCGCTGAGGATACGACGCAAAGCATTAATGAGCTAAGCGTAAATATGAGCTCGCTTGAAGAGCTGATAGAAGGCTCAAGCCATGCTATAAGCACGCTAAATAGCAGAACAGACGACATCACTTCGGTTGTAAATTTGATAAAAGATATAGCTGATCAGACAAATTTACTAGCTCTAAACGCAGCCATTGAAGCAGCACGTGCGGGTGAGCATGGACGTGGCTTTGCAGTTGTTGCTGATGAGGTTAGAAAACTAGCTGAAAATACTCAAAAAGCGACACACGAGATCGGTGTAAATATCCAAACACTTCAGCAAGAGGCTAAAGATATAGATGAAAATTCTAAAAAGATAGATGAAATTTCAAAGATCGCCACAGCAAATGTTGAAAATTTCAAACAAACTTTAGCTAGTTTTAACCAAAATGCAAAAGAGACAGCCCAAAGATCAAAATATGTAGAAGACAAGACTTTTGGCATCATCGCAAAGATAGCTATCATTGTCTATAAAGTGAGTGTTTATTCAGATACGGTAAATGAGCAAGGCTATAGCGATGATATAGCAAAAGACGCAGACGATCTTGTAGCGTGGTATGAAAATGAGTGCGCAAAGAGCTTTAGCCACACTAAAACATACGAGAAATCACGCCATTTGGTGGATGAATTTAACAAAAATATCAAAGCCATCTTGACAGAAGCTAACAAGGGCTATAACGAGAAAAATTTAAAACATTTTGTCACTGAGTTTAGAAAGCTTGAAGATCTTAGCAGAGAGATATTTAACTCATACAACGAAATGGTCGCTTCAAAATAACTTCAAATTTGCTAGACTCGCTTTGGGTCTAGCTCCTCTTAGATTGATTTAAATTTTATTTTCATAAATTTTTTCTGCATTGTTATTTAAAATTATGATAATTAATATTGTTTTTATGCTTGTTTTGTTAAATTTGCGTTTCGCTTTCATTATCAATGATTAAATTTAACAAAAGGATATCCGTGAATAGATCAAAATTTATCGCCATTTGCCTTAGTGCTTGTGTGGCAAATTCTCTCTATGCAGTAGAGAAAGAGAACAATGAAACTAAGCTAGATGGCGTCGTAGTAAGTGCGAGTGGCTTTTCGCAGCAGATAAAAGAAGCCCCTGCAAGCATAAGCGTAATAAAGGGCGAGGAGCTAACAAAAGATAGCTTTACCTCACTTCACTCAATCGCCCAAAAAGTGCCAGGTGTAAATGTCGTTGGTGGCGAGGACGGGGCAGCTAGTGGCATCTCGATACGCGGTATGGAGAAGTCTCAAACGCTAGTTTTGATAGACAGCAAAAGAGTAAATTCAAGTAGCGCAAATCCAAAGGGCGGAGCAGGGGACATGAACTCAAATTTCATCCCGCCAGCTGAAGCGATCGAGCGTATAGAGGTCATCCGTGGCCCTATGAGCTCGCTTTATGGTAGCGACGCGGTTGGAGGCGTTATAAATATCATTACCAAAAAGGACTTTTCAAAATTTAGTGGCAACGTCGGCATCTCAACTACGATAAATGCGCATAAAGGCATAGGCGATGGCAGACAGGGCGACTTTTATCTAAATTTGCCTCTTTATAAAGATCTTTTTGCGCTTCAGCTTTGGGGATACAAAAAGCTAAGAGATGAGGATAATTACAAAGGCGGCTATCAAAAGAGTGATAAGAGAAATTTAAGCGCAAAACTTTGGATCACTCCAGATGAGCACAATAAATTTTTCATCCTTGGCTCAAATGAAAAACACGACTACTCGCGCACCGTCGGCAAAACAGCCACTATAAAGACAAATAAGGTTTTAAACGCCTATGACTATGAGAAAAAGAGCTATGGCGTGGGCTATCTTGGCGAATTTGATAGTCTAAATGCCGATATCAGCTACATTTATGACCAGACGCAAAGAACGAGCCTTTTTGACAGCCTCATACCTGCAAAAGCCAAAAATCACAACTTTAATTCTAAATTTACAACCTTTCTTGGCGCTCACTCACTAACTTTTGGCTATGACTTTAGCAAGCAAAATGTCGGCACGACCTTCATCGTCTCAAACGCTTCAAGAAACGGCTTAAAAGATCCAAAAACCTACTCGATGAGCGAACATGCGGGATTTATCGAGGATGAGTGGCAAATTTTAGATGAGAAGCTATTTTTAACGCTTGGCTCAAGGCTCACGCACAATGAATTCTTTGGCAACCACCTCTCGCCAAGAGCCTACCTAGTCTATAACGCCACAGATACGCTAAGCTTAAAAGGTGGCGTAGCAACTGGCTATAAAACACCAGATGTTAATCAAATTTCACCAGAAGTAGGCACTATCCAAGGTGGCTGGAGGATAGTTGATTTTGGCAACAAAGATCTAAAACCAGAAAAGAGCACGACTTATGAGGTTGGGGCTTATTATGACAATCAGGCTGATTTTAGAGGCTCTGTGACACTTTTTAGAAATGAATTTAAAGATAAGATCCTAGACACCGACGGCAGTAATGTAAATAAAATTCCAGCCTTTGGCACTTGCACAAATGCACCACACGTTAATTGCCCTGGTTGGGGAACCTACTTTAACATAGAAGGTGCGACCGTTTGGGGCGTAGAGCTAAGTGGCGACTATGACATCCTTTCAAACCTAAATTTAAGCTCAAACTACACCTATAATAAGTCAAAGATAAAAACTGGCAACCCAACGATAAATACGCCAAATGGCCCTATGAAATTTAGCGAGACAAACCTAGCTAGACTTGATGGCAAAAGCCTAACAGCAACGCCAGAGCACACACTTCACGCCACGCTTACATATAAGCCTGTAAAAAGCGTCAAGACATTTTTTGGTGCAAACTACGAGAGCAAGCTAACAAGCGTAAATTTTGGTGCTGGTAATAGTGTAAGAGAGAATACAAAAGACCTACTAACCTTCGATACAGGCGTCAGCTGGGACGCAAACAAGCACCTAACGCTTAGCCTAAATGCCTACAATATCTTTGACAATGTAAGATACGATGAGGCGCTAGCAGACGACGGCAAATATTACTTTTATCCACAAGAGGGCAGGAGATTTTGGTTTAAGGTCGCTGCAAAATGGTAAAAGCCTTTAAATTTTTACTTTTTACACTTGGCGTGACGCAGACTTTGCACGCAGGGCCTAGCCAAACACCTGAGCCACTTAGCCAAAAAGCTGCTAGTAAATTTGAAATTTCAACCTTTAAAATGAGCGCAAATGATGAAATTTATAAAATTTTCACAGCCAAGCTAAAGGGGCAAAATGAGTTTAAAAACGTGCTTTTCTTGCTTGACGCAAACGCTCAGTTTAACATGCTTTTAAACGAATTTGACGCCAAGACTGCACCGCTAATAATAGGCATAGGATATGACACAGACAAAAGCTACGAGGTAGAAAAACGCACAAGAGATCTCACGCCAAAAGCAGAGGGCGAGGAGTTTAGCAAAGGTGGCGGCGCAGATGCGTTTTACAACTTTTTAACTAAAAATTTAGTGCCATTTATCGATGAGAAATTTAACGTGCAAAATAGCCAAAAGAGCCTTTATGGACACTCTTTTGGCGGGCTTTTTACGCTCTATGCTTTGCTTAAAAATGATGGCGTATTTTCAAATTTCTTTATCGCTTCGCCATCTCTTTGGTGGGGCGAGTCTGAAATTTTAAAGCAAAATGTGAGCGAGGGTAAATTTAAAGAGAAACTAAAAGCTAAATTTGTCTTTCTTAGCGTTGGCGAGCTTGAAAAGAGAAAGGGCAAAACTGACAAAGCTGGCATTTTAAAGGCGAGCGATCTAGCCCAAATTTTAAAGCAAAGTGGCGTAAATTCTCACTTTGAGCTTTTTAAAAATGAAACCCATGGAAGCGTCATACCTCTAAATTTAAAAGAGCTTTTAAAATATCTAAAGGATTAAAAATTTAAGGCTATTTTTGTTAAAATCCGCCGCATGAGAGTAGATAAATTTTTAAACGTAGTAAATATCACCAAAAGGCGTGCCGTTAGCGAAGATATGTGCAAAAGCGGCGTTGTGAGCATCAACGGCGTGCAGGCAAAAGCAGCAAAAGATGTAAAGATCGGCGACGTTATCACTATCAAATTTCTAGCTCGTGAGGCGAGATACGAGGTGCTAGCGATCCCAACTACAAAAAGCATACCAAAAAGCGCTCAAAGCGAATATGTAAAAGAGCTTTGATGGTTTTTGAGCTTTTGGAAAATGAGCTTAACGAGCTTGTGCGGGTGCTGCCAAAAAGTGGCGTGGTGCTACTAAATGGCGATCTAGCAAGTGGCAAAACGACGCTTGTAAAGGCGATCATCAAGGCTCATGGCATAGATGAGAGCGTGACGTCGCCAACATTTTCTTTGATGCAAATTTATGGTAAAGATATCTACCACTACGACATTTACCAGATCGGATTTGACGGGATGGCAAAAAACGGCCTTTTTGAAAATTTATTTGAAGAGGGGCTTCATCTAGTAGAGTGGGGCGATGAAAATTTAGAAAAAGCTCTAAAGAAAAACGGCGAGAGCTATACGTTAGTAAAAATTTCTCCTAGCAAAAATGGCAGAAAATACGAGGTTATAAGTGCATAAACTAGAAGTAAAAGATCTAAAAAAGACGATTAAGAAAAGTGAGATCATAAAAGGTATATCTTTAGAGGTAAATAGCGGCGAAGTCGTGGGACTTCTTGGACCAAATGGTGCTGGAAAGACGACCACTTTTTATATGATCTGTGGGCTCATCTCGCCAACTAGCGGAGATGTCTTTTTAAATGACGAAAAGATCACAAACGTCCCGCTTCACAAAAGAGCGCACCTTGGTATTGGCTATTTGCCGCAAGAGTCAAGCATATTTAAAGAGCTAAGCGTAGAAGAAAATTTGCTCCTTGGCGCTGAAATTTTAAATCAAAGCAAAGAAGAGATCTCTAAAAGAGTAAATGAGATGCTAAATATGCTAAATATCGAGCCTATCCGCCTAAGAAAGGGCGTTAGCCTAAGTGGCGGCGAGCGCAGACGCTGTGAGATCGCTAGAAGCCTCATCATAAAGCCAAAATTTTTGCTGCTTGATGAGCCATTTGCAGGCGTCGATCCTATCGCAGTTAGCGACATCCAAAGCATCGTTAGAGACCTTAAAAAGCTAGGCATCGGCGTTTTGATAACTGACCACAACGTCCGTGAGACACTAGCCATTTGCGACAGAGCCTACGTCATAAAAGATGGCTCGCTGCTAGCAAGTGGCAGTGCGAGCGAAGTGGCAAACAACAAGCTCGTTAGAACGCACTATCTTGGCGAAGAATTTAAGCTACTTGAGTAGATGATGCTAAGGCAAAAGCAAACTTTAGCGCCAAAGATCAAACTAAACCAAACGCTAAGAAGCTGGCTTCCTATCCTTCAAAGCGGGCTTGATGAGCTAAAAGAGACGCTTGAGCCTTTTATAAAAGAGAACCCATTTGCCACGATCGAACATAAAAATTTAGAAAAAAGCGAAAAAAAGCGAAATTTTTTCGAGCAGGTTAGCAAAAACTCGGTTAGCGAGAGTATCGAGGCTTTAAGCATCTATAAAGAAAGCCTCTATGAAAAGCTCGTTAGCCAGATAAATCCACCACTTTTCCCCACACAAAAGTCCCAAGATATCGCATATAAAATCATCGAGTGTTTAGATGATGAGGGCTATTTTTCTTACGATGATGAAATTTTTGCTGGTTTTAATGAGAATGAGGTGGAGCGAGTTAGGACGAGATTTGCCTACCTTGAGCCCTGTGGCGTTGGCGCAAAGGATCTTAAAGAGAGCTTTTTGTTTCAGCTAAGCGAGGCAGAGGCTAGCGAAGAGATCATAGAGTGCGCAAAAAAGATCATCTTAAATTTTGAAAATATAGAGAAGCTTAGAAAGCTTAAATTTTACGACGACGCGCTAAAGATCATAAAGAAATTTAAAAATCCCCCAGCCATTGAGTATCTTGAAGATGAAAAAGAGGCAGTTCCTGACATCTTCGTGCTAAGCACAAGTAGTGGCATAAGCGTGCAGATAAATGACGACTATTATCCTGAAATTTCTATCGATACCGAGGGGCTAGACGAGAAAGAGGCCTTTGTAAGCTCGCGCGTAAAAGAGGCAAGCGAGCTCATAGATGCCCTTGAGATGAGAAAGGCGACACTTTATAAGATAGGGCTCATGATAGTTGAGTATCAGTATGACTACTTTTTGGGCGGCGACATAAAGCCCATGAAGCTAAAAGACCTAGCTGACGAGCTTGGACGCAATCCTTCAACCATCTCAAGAGCGATCGCGAACAAATATCTAAGCTCTCCAAGAGGCACAGTCGCACTTAAAAATTTCTTCGCAACTGGCTTTGACGAGGAGACTTCAAACGCCGCGATAAAGGAATTTTTGCTAGAGCTTATAAAAAACGAAGATCATAAAAAGCCACTTTCTGATCTAAAAATCCAAGAGCTAATCCAAGCTAAATTTAACATCCAAATCGTTCGCCGAACCATCACCAAATACCGCAAAATCCTAAACATCGGCAGCTCAAGCCAGCGAAAAAAGATCTATCAGATAAACGGCTAGCTACCACTCATTTATGGCAAAAAGTGTGGCTTTTCGCATCTGCGTAAAAAGCTCACTGCTAAGCTCATCATACTCTTTTCCGCGTTTTTTATGCTGCGCCCAGCCTGCCGCGTCGTCGTTCCATGAGCCCATACCACCAAAGACATCAGCCGCACTTGCCGCAGTAAAAAGGGCTAAATTTAGCTTTGGCATAAGTGGTGCGTTTAGGACATTTTGCTCTATATTTTCTGGCTCGTTTAGCGCTTTTAGCCCCTTTCTAAAGCAGTCACCAAAATTCTCACACTCTATCTCATCTGCAAATTTAGAGGTCCTAGTTAGGATATCTTTAAATTCCAAAGTGTTATCGCTAAATTTTTGAATTTTTGGCGTGCCATCTAGGCTAAATTCTTTATAGACTATGTCCCAGCCCTTTTTGTCTTCTTCAAAGCTCCAGTGAGGCACGAGATAGCTCATTTTATTTTTATAAATGCAAAGAATAGACTTGTAGCTTACGTTTGAAAAGCCTTGCAGCGAGCGCTCCTCTGAAGAGACCGTCAAATTTGTGGCGTATCTCACGTCGCTTAATCCAAGCTTTAAGGCGTGCTTAAACCACTCATTTATGCTAGCTTGCTCTCTTTTTTCTTGATTGCTATCCAAAATATAGTCAAAAACTAGGCTTTTTATATATTTTTCGCTTTTGTAGTTTAGCTCTAAATTTGACTTTAATGCTTGCTTTATAGAGGCTACGATAATGCAAGAGTTAAAAACTTCACCATTCATTTTTGCTCCTTTTTTGAGATATTTTATTAAAAGAAGTATAAATATCTTTTTAAGAATTGCAAGCGAAAACTTCAGTTTTTTATAGTAAAATAGCCAAAAATTTCAAAGAGGCAAAATGGATTTTAATGAGATTGATAAGCTGATAAATACGCTTAAGAAAAACTTGGAAGTTATCGAAAACAACGGCGTTGTCGAGCCTGAGACAAAGATCGATGCGCTTACTTTTAATAAAAATGTCGAAGAGATCAAAAAAAGACTTTACAGCACAACAGACGAGGGCAGTTTTTTTAAAAATGTCTTTAATACTGAAGATTACTACGAAAACATTAGCTCATACCTAGAGCAGACAAACAAAAGCCTATACTACAAGATAGAAAAGGCTGGAGTGAGCCTAAAGGCTAATCAAAATTTACAAGAGAGCCTGACAAACATCTCAAACATTATGCAGGTTTTAGTCGCTGAGTATCAGATACAAAACAAAAAAAAGAAGAAGAGTATTTTTTCAAGAAGTGGCGATACAGCGATGATAAGAGGGCTACTTGCTGAGCTAATGGAACTACAAAATAGGATGAATAAAATTTTACATCTCGACTCTCAAATCGTCTCAAACGTCGTTTTGGAAAATTTTAAAACTATCTACACATTTTTTTATAACTGCATAAGAGTGGCAAAACAAAGGGGTGACGAGCTACTTTTGGTTGAGATCGCAGGCATCACAGATAGGATCATCGAGATGATAAAGCCAGTGCTTTCAGGCAAGAGCCTAAAGACAAACGAGCTTATCTACCACTACCTTATTTACGAGCTACGAGAGCTAAAAGCCTACGCCATAGGCGAAGATCTAGCTTAAAATTTTATCCATTATCTCTTTTGCTCCGTTTGGCAAAAGGATATCTTTTAGAGCTTTGCTGCTTTTGCTTAGATCAAAGCTCTCGATCATTTTTATGACTTCATCTTTGTCTAAAATTTCGCCATTTTGCAGGCAAATTTCAGCTATGCCTTTATCTTTTAGAAATTTAGCGTTATAAAACTGGTGATTGCCAGCGGCATAAGGAAATGGCACAAAGATAGATGGCAGGGCGTTTGCGCAAAGCTCCCAAAGTGAGCTAGCTCCAGCTCTTGATATAGCAAGATCAGCCTCACTCATCTTCTTTTCTATCTCTTTGCTAAAGTCAAAAATTTCTAAATTTGCCTCGCTAAAGCCAAGCTCATCATATCTCTTTTTAAGCTCATCAAGGGCGTTTTTGCCGCATTGATGAATGATCTTTATCCGTTTTTCTTTAAGATATGGGGCTAAATTTATAGCTAGCTCATTTATAGCTTTTGCGCCTTGTGAGCCACCTAAAAATAGTATCGTTTTTAGCTCGCTTCTAACTCTTTGGCTTTCAAAAAATTTATTTGCCACAGGGTAAGGGCAGGGCGAGAGCTCATCATAAGAGCTAAAAAAGCCCTTTGCGTATGGCTTTAAAATTTTATTTAGCTTGCCAGTTACGGCATTTTGCTCATGGATGAAAAGCGGTGTTTTTGAGATGATGGCCGCTATGGCTGCTGGCGCTGCTGAGTAGCCTCCCACGCTGATGACTGCTTTAACGCCATTTTCTTTAAAAATTTGCCTGCATTTTAGAGCTAGGCTTATGATATTTGTTAGTGATTTTAGCTTGGCAAGACCTCTTTTATTTACTACGCCACTGCTTGGTAAGAAAAATTTTTTTGCAAATTTATCATCATTTTCAAACCAAAATTTATCCTGACCGCTAGTTGAGCCGATAAAAATTGGCTTTATGCCTCGTCTATTTAACTCCTCGCAAAAGCTTCTAGCGATCGCTAAATGCCCACCAGTGCCGCCACCACAAATAACTATCATAGTTTCGCCTTTTTACTAACCATCAAGACCATGCCGATGCCGATGCATATAGCAAGCACGGAGCTACCGCCATAGCTAAGAAATGGCACAGCGATACCTTTTATCGGCGTGATCGATGTGATGCCGTAGCTATTCATCAAAAACGAAAACGACAAGATAAGACCGATACCAAGCGAGAATAGGTGATAGACCTTGTTTTCGCTTCTGGCTGAAATTCTAAATATCCTATAAAGTAGCGTGATAAAGATCGCTGTGATGCATAAAATGCCAAAAACGCCGACCTCTTCAGCTATGCCAGCTAGCACGAAGTCCGTATGCACCTCGCTTAAAAAGCCAAGCTTAAATATCCCAGCTCCAAGCCCCTCTCCAAAAAACTCGCCGTGTTTAATTGCATTTAGTGAGTGAGAAATTTGATAAGGCTCTGGTGCGTCTGCCACTCTAAGCACGTTTGCCACGCTATCTGGCAAGAAAGAGAGAACCATATTTTGTATCGTGCCCCACCATGATTTTATACGCAAAATTCTGTGCTCAGAGCTAACTATCGCCACCGTCATAACAAAGGCAGCGCCTAATATACCGATACCAAAGAGCCTAACACTAGCCCCTGCAAAAAGCGCCATCGTCACAAAAGTAAGTGCCAAAACTACAACCTGTCCAAGGTCGTTTTGCATAACGGCGATAAGAAAGATAGCGATACCAAAAAGAATGATATAAGGCAAAAGTATCTTTAGCTCAGCCATCAAAGTCCTCTTGCCGTCGCTAAATTTTCTAGTAAAACTCCACGCCAAAAAATAGACAAAACCGACTTTGAAAAACTCAACTGGCGCAAGTGAAAAGCCAGGCAACCTGATCCAGCGTCTAGCACCTCCAGAGTCAGTCACCATCGAAGCTGGCAAGGCGTGCATGAGCCCCATAGCGATACCGCACGAGATAAGAAGCCCAAAGCCTATCCAAACGAGCGCTTTGTCGGGATTTAGCCTTGAGAGCCACCACATGAGAAAAATTCCTATGCAGCCGACTGCAAACTGGCGGATAAAAAAGTGAAATTCGTCGTAGTTAAAAAATAAAACTGTAAAAACTGGCAAGGATAGTGAAAAAATGATACTTATGGCGATCAAAGTCGCGCAAAGATAGAAAATAACCTTATCAACTGCCAAATTTAGCTCCAACTTTAAAATGAGCCAAAGTATAATAAAAAACGGCTTACAAAGATATTATTTGCTATAATTGCAGGCTTTAAGGATGGGCATGAAGATAGGTATATTTGACTCGGGGCTTGGCGGACTTAGCGTCTTAAATGAAGCTTTAAGCAAGCTTAGCGAGCATGAATTTTTATATTACGCAGACGTGAAAAATGTCCCATACGGACAAAAGAGCAGGGATGATATCTTAAAATTTAGCTTTGATGCGGTGAAATTTCTTGTTAAAAATGGCGCAGATGCTGTCGTAGTAGCGTGCAACACTGCAACAAGCGTGGCGATAAAAGAGCTTAGAGGAAATTTAAGCGTGCCGATCATCGGCATGGAGCCAGCCGTAAAAAAAGCTCACGATCTAAGCCACGATGACACCTTAAAAACGCTTGTCATAGCCACTCCAGTCACCGTAAATGGCGCAAAACTAAAAGAGCTAATCATAAATTTAAACGCAAAAGATAAAACCGAACTACTTGCTTTGCCTCGCCTTGTAAATTTTGCTGAAAAGGCTGAGTTTGAGAGTGAAAACGTGAAGTCATATCTAAAAGAGGAGCTAGCTAAATTTGATCTAAGCAAATTTGACTTTTTGGTGCTTGGCTGCACGCATTTTAACTATTTTAAAGATAGCTTAAGAGAAATTTTACCTCCAAATGTAAGCATAATAGACGGCAACGAAGGGACGATAAAGCGCCTAATAAGCGAGCTTAAACTTAAAATTTCAAATTCAAATTTAACTCCAAATGTAAAATTTTTCTACTCAGGTGACGAGGTCTGCGAGCAAAGCGAACTAGAAAAAATTTCAAGAAATTTAGCTCGCCTAGAAAAAATGAGAGCTATCTGCTAAGCTAAATTTATCTAAAAATTTGAGCCAAATTTAGCAAAATACACTAAATTTTATGTATTTTTATATGTATTTAGCCTTTTCTTTGCTTCATTATATAGACCGCACTTATTACCGCAACCACCGCTAAAATGGCGATCGTTATTGTTAAAAGTGTCTGTTTGTCTGGATTTGAGCCTAGAAAATATCCAACTCCAAGTAAAACCGCGCACCAAATCCCAGCACCAAGTGTGGTAAATAGGCAAAATCTAAAAATGTTCATCTTAGCAAGCCCAGCTGGTAGGCTGATATATTGACGAATTCCAGGGATGAGGCGTGAGTTAAAGGTTGAAATTTCGCCATGTTTATTGAAAAATGCTTCAAATTTATCCATCTTTTCGTGAGTGATGCCAACAAATTTGCCGTATTTTAAGACGATCTCGCGTCCAAAAAAGTAGCAAAGATAGTAGTTGAAAATGGCTCCAAGCAGGCTGCCAAGCGTGCCTGAGATAAAAGCAAGTGCTAGGCTCATCTCGCCTTTGTGAGCTAGATATCCAGCTGGTATCATCGCCACTTCGCTTGGAAATGGGAAAAAGGAGCTCTCTAAAAACATCATCACAAATATGCCAGCATAGCCCCAGCTGCTCACGCTTGAAACGATAAAATCAATAATGTCATGTAGCATTTTTACTCCGAGATTTATCTTAAAATGAGGCATTGTAGCAAAGCTTTATTTACTAATAGTAACTAACAAAAGCTATAAATTTTAAAAAAGATAGTTAAAACAAAAAGCTATAAGGTTTAAATTTAAAGGTGAAAGTAGGGCGAAAGCTCGCCCAGTTTTTAAAATGCAGGTATGACCTCGCCTTTGTAGCGAGTGATGATGAAATTTTTAGTATCTGGGCTAAGCACCGCATCGACTAAAGCTTTGATCTTAGGATTGTTCTCGTTGCCAGCTCTTGTGACGATGATGTTGGCGTAAGGGCTGTTGGCATCTTCAAGCAAAAGTGCGTCTTTTGCCACGCTCATGCCAAGGTCAAGGACGAAATTTGTGCTAATAGCAGCGATATCGACGTCATCAAGCGTTCTTGGGATCTGAGCGCCTTCTAGCTCGACAAACTGCAAATTCTTAGGATTTTTAGTTATGTCATTTACGGTTGCAACTTTTACGTTTTTATCGATCTCTATAAGACCGGCTTTTTCTAAAATTCTAAGCGCTCTGTTGCCATTTGACGGATCATAAGCGATCGCCACTTTTGCGCCATCTCTTAGATCTTTTATGTTTTTTATCTTTTTAGAGTAAAAACCAAGTGGCTCGACATGGACGTTTGCAACGCTTACAAGATGCAGGCCTCTAGCCTTGTTTTGCTCCTCAAGATATGGCAAGTGCTGAAAGAAATTTGCGTCTAAGCTGCCATCTTCTGTGGCGACATTTGGGATAGAGTAGTCTGAAATTTCAGAGATAACAAGGTCGTAGCCCTTATCTTTTAGCTTTGGTTTTACAAATTCTAAAATTTCAGCGTGTGGCACTGGTGAGACACCAACAATGATAGTGTGGTCCTTGTCGGCTGCGTGAAGGCTTAGAGCAACTAAAGATGCGGTTAAAAGTTTGATAAATTTCATTGTTTTTCCTTTTTTTTGTTTTGGTAAAGCGACGCTAAAAAGGTAAAAGCTTTTACGTCGCTTTTTATAAATTTAATTAAAACGCTGGGATGATAGCGCCGTTATATTTTGTCTCGATAAATTTCTTAACTTCTGGTGAGTTGATCGCTTTATCAAGGGCTTTAGTTTTAGGGCTGTTCTCGTTGCCAGCTTTTACAACTACGTAATTTACGTATGGGCTATCTTTGCTCTCGATCACAAGCGCGTCTTTTGTTGGATTGAGATTTGCATTTAGCGCGTAGTTTGTATTGATAACTGCGATAGTAACGTCATCAAGCGTTCTTGGCACTTGAGCAGTCTCGATCTCTTCAAATTTAAGTTTTTTAGGGTTATCAACTATATCAAGCGGAGTTTTTAGTGGGTTGTTGTTTAGCTTGATAAGACCAGCGCTGGCTATGATGTCAAGTGCGCGGCTCTCGTTTGTTGGGTCATTTGGGATAGAGACAACTGCGCCATCTTTTAGCTCTTTTATGTCTTTGATCTTTTTAGAATAAACTCCCATTGGCTCGAGGTGTACGCCAACTGTTTTTACAAGGTGAGTGCCTTTGTTTTTGTTAAACTCTTCAAGATATGGTATGTGCTGAAAGAAGTTTGCATCAAGGTCACCGTCCTCTGTCGCAAGGTTTGGTGTGGTGTAGTCGTTAAATTCTTTGATCTCAAGTGTGTAGCCATCTTTTGCCAAAATAGGCTTTACAACCTCTAAAATTTCAGCATGTGGGATAGGTGTAGCACCGACGATTATTGTTTTTGACTTGTCAGCAGCATTTGCGCTAACGCTAAGGCCTAGGGCAACTAAAGAGGTAAGAAGTAGTTTTTTCATTTATTATCCTTTTTTAAAATTTGCCAAGCACCAAAAAAGGATAAATTTAAGCTAGAAGGTTAAATTTCTTTTTAAGCGCTTAAGCTAGTTCTAAGCACTTAAAAAGAAATTCTGTGCTTAGAGATTAGTCTTTCGACGACGCGTTTTTTAGTAGGCGGCACATCTGGCACATATCTGATTTCATCTTTTGTCCTTTCAGCTAAAATTAATTTGGCAATTTTAAGAAAAAAAGCTTAAAATCAGATAAAAAATGTGGCCTTATTTTTTTGAAATTTTATAGAGATAGTTGCCTAAAACTTGAAAAATTTGAACCATTATGATAAGAATAACCACGGTGTAGAGCATGATATCTGGGCGAAATCTCTGGTAGCCGTAGTTTATAGCGACTGATCCTAGTCCGCCACCGCCAACTGCACCAGCCATCGCTGAAAAGCCGATATTTACGATAAGCGTTAGCGTAAATGCCGAGATGATGCCAGGAAGCGCCTCTACAAACATCACGCGAAAGATGATCTGAAATTTCGAGCTACCAAAGCTTTGAGCAGCTTCGATGATGCCTTTATCAACCTCTTTTAGAGCATTTTCAATGAGCCTTGCCACAAACGGAGCAGCTCCGATAGTTAGTGGAACGATCGCAGCCGTGGTGCCGATGCTTGTACCCACGATCATTTTTGTGACTGGAAAGAGCACAATGATGAGAATAATAAACGGAAAGCTTCTAAGCACGTTTATAACGATATCAAGCACAAAATAAAGCTGCTTGTTTGGCTTTAGTCCGTCTTTGTCTGAAAGGATGAGCAAAACCGCAGGTATGAGGCCTATGGCAAAGGCGAGCAGGGTAGAGACTATGCTCATATATAGCGTCTCGCCGATAGCTGGTAAAAGTATCCTAGAGAAAACATCTGGAAATTTAGAAAAATCAATACCAAACATCAAGCAACCTCCCACAAAACGCCACTTTGCTTGATATAGTTAAGCACGTTTTCTTTATCTTTTTCATCTATGTTTATGACAAGTGAGCCAAGGACGTTGTCGTTTAGTTTTTCAAGCTTGCCCCAGACTATGTTAAAGTCGATATTTAGGCTTCTTGCCATGTGCGTAATCACGCTGTTTTGAGCCACTTCTTTTGGGAAAAATAGCCTGATATTTGTGCCAGTGCTTGGCAAAATTTCAACTTCGCCCAAAAACTCTTTCATCTTCTCATCTGGCTTTAAAAATAGCTCTTCGATGCTTCCAGAGCCTATGATCTTGCCGCCTTCTAACAAAATCGCTCGTTTTGCGATCGATTTTACTACCTCCATCTCGTGCGTGACGATGACGACGCTGATGTCTAGCTCTTTATTTATCTTTTCAAGCAGCTCTAAAATTTGATTTGTCGTGTTTGGATCAAGAGCCGAAGTCGCCTCGTCGCTTAGTAAAATTTTAGGATTTAAAGCAAGCGCTCTAGCGATGGCGACACGCTGTTTTTGACCGCCACTTAGCTCGCTTGGATAGCTCTTTGCCTTGCTTTCAAGGCCGACTAAATTTAAAAGTTCTCTCACTCTTTTTTCGGTTTCATCGTTTTTGTAGCCCCAAAATTTAAGCGGAGTAGCGACGTTTTCAAAGACGTTTTTTCTAGCCATCAAGGCAAAATGCTGAAATATCATCCCAACATCTCGTCTCAAATGTCTCTGCTGCGTCTCATCTAAATTTTTTATCTCTTGATCAAAGACTTTTAGGCTGCCACCTTGATAGCTCTCAAGCCCATTTATGCACCTTAAAAGCGTTGATTTACCAGCACCGCTGTGTCCCACGATAGCAAAAATTTCGCCCTTTGCAACCTCTAAATTTACATCATAAAGGATCTGCGTGCCGCCATAAAATTTGGTTAAATTTTCTATTTTTATCACTAAATTTTCCTTATTTTTAACTGTCTAAATTTATAAAATTTCTCGCCTTAGCTCATCTACGCTCTTTGGCGAAAGAAGTGCTGGGGCTATATCAAATACGCTAAATGCGCCACTCTCGTCTCTTTGCGCCAAGCGATATGCCGCTCTGGCGTAGGCTACTAGCACACTAGCTGTAAATTCTGGATTTGAGTCAAGTTTTAGCGAAAACTCGATCAAGTGTTTGTTCTCGCCATGCTCTCCGCTCACTCCGCTTCGCAGCACAAATCCCCCATGTGGGATACCGCCATGCTCTTTTTTAAGCGTCTCAAGGTCGATAAAATGCACGCTCGTGTCGTAGTCGGCAAAATAATTTGGCATCGTTTTTATCTCATGCTCAATGCGTGCCTTATCAGCGCCGTCCTGCGCCACTACGTAGCAATCACGCAGGTGTTTTTCCCTTGTGGTTAAATTTGGATTTTCCCCAGCGCGAACTCGCTCCAAGGCGCTATCTATGGGCACTGTGTATTGGCGTGCGTCTACTACGCCTTTTATCCTGCGTGTGGCGTCTGAGTGGCCTTGACTCACGCCTTTGCCCCAAAACGTGTAGCTGCTGCCATTTTCAAGAACGCTCTCGCCAAATAGTCTATTTAGCGAAAATAGCCCTGGGTCCCAGCCAACAGCGATGACGCCTACATTGCCACCTTTTTTAGCAGCAGCATCCACTGCGGCAAAGTGCTCAGGTATTTTTGCGTGCGTGTCAAAGCTATCAACTACGTTAAAATTTTGTGCAAATTCTGGCGTTTGCGTTGGAAGGTCTGTTGCGCTGCCACCGCAAAGGACTAAAACGTCAAATTTGCCCTTGTGTGATAAAATTTCATCCACGCTAAACACTGGTGCGCCACACGTTTTTACCTCGCTTGGATCTCTGCGGCTAAAAACTGCTACAAGCTCTAAATCCTTGCTATTTCGCACCGCAAGCTCGACGCCACGACCTAAATTTCCATATCCTAAAACTGCTATTTTTATTTTTTCACTCATTTTTTATCCTTTAAATTTTAAATTTACATGCAAGATAGTGCAGGGCGATAAATTTCATTTTAGTAAGACAATACATTAGCACCCAGGATAGCGTGACAACGACAAACTGCCAAAGACAAATCGCTACCCATCAACTTTTACCGCAAAAACCTACTCGCCAAGAGCCTTTAGCTCTTCGCATACTTTTTTAAATTTAGCCTCAGCGCTCTGCAAAGCCTCTTTGTTCGTATCTATCACATCTTTTGGCGCATTTGCCACGAAATTTTGGTTATTTAGCATGCCTGAGAGTTTGACTATCTCTTTTTCAAGCTTTGTCTTTTGAGACCTTAGCCTTGTGATGATACCGCTCATATCAAGCCCTTCAAGCGGGACAAATGCCTCTAAATTTTCGCTCACATCTCTTATTGAGTTTTCTATTTTTTCATCTACAAAATCGATCTCTTCGCATTTTGCAAGCAGTTTGATATACTCTTTTACCTCGTCAAGGTCTATTTTTTCATTAAATTTAACAAAGGCTTTTGCTATCTTTGAGTTACCAAGATCGATAGTAGCTTTTGCACGGCGAATAGCGACGATCGCTTCGATAACTAGCTCAAATTTCTTCTCAACCTCTAAATTTCGCTCTTTTACCTCTGGATAGCTCATCACCATTATTGACTTTGCGTTTTCAAGTTGTGTGCCGCTAAGCTCTTGAAATAGATACTCTGAAAGAAACGGCATGAAAGGATTTAGCAGCTTCATCGCCTCTTTAAATATACTTCCAAGCTCTTTTACGCTCGCTTTGTCAGCCTTGCTTAGCTCAATACCCCAGTCACAAAACTCATCCCAAAGGAATTTATAAAGTGTGTTTGCAGCGTCGTTAAAGCGGTAAGCGTCGATGTTTTCGCGCACCTCTCTTACGCACTCGTTAAAGCGGCTATTCATATAAATTCCAAGCTTTGTTTGAAGCTTGATATCCTCTAAATTTGCAAATTTGCTCTCATTTAGCATGAGGTATTTGCTCGCGTTATAAAGCTTATTGGTGAAATTTCTTACCTGCTTCATCTTAGTGTCACTTAGCTTGATATCACGTCCTTGAACGGCTAGAAGCGTTAGCGTAAAGCGCAATATATCAGCGCTATACTCATTTATGCTATCAAGTGGGTCAATGACGTTGCCAAGGCTTTTGCTCATCTTTCTGCCAAACTCATCTTTTACAAGCGCATGCAGGTAAATGTCGTCAAACGGCAGCTTGCCAAGGGCATTTTCACCCTGAAACATCATCCTAGCAACCCAGAAAAATAATATATCAAAGCCAGTTATGAGAAGGTTGTTTGGATAAAATTCAGCCAAGTCGCCTTCAAACCATTTTTCATTTTTTAGCTCATTTTCATTGCCCCAGCCAAGCGTGCTAAATGGCCAAAGACCAGAGCTAAACCACGTATCTAGCACGTCTTGGTCTTGGTGGATGTTTTTACTTTTGCACTTTTTGCACTCGCACGGCTCGTCCTCATCAGCCCACATATGACCGCAATCATCGCAGTAAAATACTGGAATTTGATGTCCCCACCAAAGCTGGCGTGAGATACACCAGTCTCTTAGCTCTCTCATCCACGCGTTAAAGCTGTTTATCCAGTGCGGCGGGTAAAATTTAGCAAGGCCCTCTGAGACCTTTTGTATCGCCTCGTCTGCGATCTCTTTTTTGACAAACCACTGCTTTGAGATGTATGGCTCGACGACGTTTTTGCAGCGGTAACAATATCCCACTTGGTTTTCGTAGTCTTCTATCTTTTCAACATTGCCAAGTTTTTCAAGCTCGGCCACGACGATATCTCTAGCCTCAAGCCTCTCAAGTCCTGCAAATTTATCGCATTTGTCGTTTAAGATGCCTTTTTCATCAAAGACGGTGATAAACTCAAGGTCGTGTTTTTTGCCAACTTCGTAGTCGTTTTGATCGTGCGCAGGTGTGACCTTAACAAGGCCTGTTCCAAACTCCATATCAACGTGCTCGTCTGCGATGATCTCAATCTCTCTATTTATGATCGGTAGCACCACTTTTTTGCCGATCAAATTTTTATAGCGCTCGTCGTTTGGATTTACCATTACCGCCGTATCGCCAAAGTAAGTTTCTGGACGAGTAGTCGCAACTACTATATAAGCGCCTTGTCTCGCATGCGCCTTTGCTGGAGACTGCTGCTCGTTCTTCACTGCAACGCACGAAGAGTGCGCTTCATTCGAACTCGCATCGCAACCAGCAAATTCATCATGTGATACTTCTGCTTGATAGTTTTCTAAATTTTGTCCATCTGCAAAGTAGTATCTCAAATGATAAAGCTTACCCTTATTTTCTTTGTGCTCGACCTCGATGTCAGAGAGTGCGCCATCGTGCGTACACCAGTTTATCATGTAGTTTTTCTGGACTATTAGCCCTTTGTCGTATAAATTTACAAAGGCTTTTTTCACAGCTCTTCTTAAGCCCTCATCCATGGTAAATCTCTGGCGTGACCAAGCTGGAGTGATGCCAAGTTTTCGCATCTGATGGACGATCATGCCGCCACTTTTTTCCTTCCACTCCCACACTTTTTCTACAAACTTCTCACGTCCAAGCTCTTCTTTTTTGATCCCTTGAGCCAAAAGCTGCTTTTCAACGACGTTTTGAGTAGCGATACCAGCGTGGTCAAGTCCTGGCTGCCAAAGTGTCTTGTAGCCGTCCATCCTCTTGTAGCGAGTCATGATATCTTGAAGTGTGAAGGTTAGGGCGTGTCCAATGTGAAGCGAGCCAGTCACGTTTGGAGGTGGCATCATAATGCAAAATTTACGTCCATCTTTTTGGATATCTTTGTTTGCGTCTATCTCAAAGTATCCGCGTTCTTCCCAAATTTTATAAAATTTATCTTCTATCTCTTTTGCATTGTAAAATTCTGCCACTTTTGTATCCTCTTTCGTTTAAAAAATGCTTAATGTTATCTAAAATTTGTTTAAAAAAATCTTTGCAAAAGTGGGGAAATATGGGCTTGGGGCGGTTAAACGCCCCGAAGTTTAAATAGCTATTTGACGTTAAAGCTTCGCTGAGCTAAGTCGTAGTCGTTTTGTCTTTCGTTATACATATTTTCAGTTGTGACTGCACCAAGCGAGCATTTACCGCCAAGTCTTACGCGATAAGGTGTGTAAAGCACGGCGTCTTTTTCATCACCACTTAGCGTGTAAAAGCTTAGCACGCGGTCATCTTTTACGCTTTTATACTCAACTTGCAAGCTGTTTTTTAAACTCTTGCTAAAGTTGCTTAAATTTTCATTTATCGGCTCAAAGCAGCTACTTACGATCTCGTTTATAACGCCGTTTTTAACCATTGTTTTTGAGTTTATCACTACTTTTGAGTAGATGACGTCATTTACTTTTAGGCTGTCAAGACCCAGCTCTTTGCCTTTTTCATCGACAAAAACGCGGTAGATGTCAAGCTCTTTTGGCTCGATTTTGTGTTTGATCTCAAGCGGTAAGTAAGCGTAGCTTAAGATAGTTGCATAAAGCTTATTTGAGCCTAATGGAGTGATGCTAAATTCGCCATTTTTTGTAGTAAATGATGTGCTTAAAAGACCGTCAAATTCTTTACTTTCGCCGTTGTAGCTAAGCTTAAATTTATTATTTTTCTCTCCGCTATCTTTGCCAAAGTAGGCGTTTAGAGCTCTTAGCGTAAATGCACGCTCTTGCGTTGAGCTTAGCTCATTTAAATTTACTATCAAGAAATTTGCAAGATCGTCTGAGTAGTCGTTTTTCTCAAAGTATTTTGCGTGCAAGTATAAGATAAAGGCGTTATCTCTTACTTTTGAGCTAAAATCAGATGGATTTTCTTCGCTTGATTTAGCATTTTTGATATCTTTTAGTGCGACCTTTGCCTCGTCATTTAGGCCGTTTAGCTTTAGGGCTGCTGCCATTAGGTATTTACTTAGTGCTGTTTTATTGTAGGCTTTGTCGTCATAAATTTTATTTAAGATTGATCTATCGGCCATATTTGCACGTGAGCTTACATAAAGGGCGTAAAGTGCCTCAAGGTCGTTATTTGCGTATTTTAAGAGCGAATTTAGAGCATTTTGTTTGACGCCTTTACTTACCTCGTATCCTGCCTCTTCAAGGTCAAGAAGCACGTCTGTTGCAAAGATACTTGCAAATGCATTTGTCTCGCCTAGATCGCTCCAGTAGCCAAAGCTGCCGTCTGGTTTTTGCATTTTGACTAGCTCATCTATGCCGCTTGCGATAAATCTCTTTTGATCGCTTTTTTCAAGCTCATCTTTTGGTTTTAAATTTAAAAGTGCAAGCAGTCTTGAGCTTCTTTGCTCCGCGCATCCGTAAGGATACTCTACTAAATTCTTTGAAGCTGCTAAAAGCACGCTTGAGACAGAGCTTGAGGCATCAACGCTCACATCGTGATAGCCTTTTGGTAGTGAAATTTTACTCTCTTTGTCAAAGACGCTGCTCTTTGCGTAGGTGCTGATCGTATAAGGGCTAACGACATCTAGTAAATTTTGAAGCGTTTTTGAGCCATTTTTGTCGCTTATTGTGACATTGTATTCGCCAGCACCTGTTTCAAGGGCTGAAATTTTAAGCACAAATGCTTTGTTTTCAAACGGCTTAAGGTTGGCATTTTCTTGCGTTTTGATGTTTAAATTTTTACTTGATGCTACATTTATCGTAAGGTTTTTGTCGGCATTTGTCGTATTTATAAGCCTTAAGTTTGCATTTAATTCATCGCCTTTTAAAAGATAAATCAAAGCACTTGGCTTAATGATCACATCATCTTTTACTTTTATCTCGCTATTTACGGCGTTCATCGCAGTTGCGTCATTTGCCACAGCATCTACTCTAATGGCGCCGTTAAAGCCATTTGGCGTTTTAAACTCGTATGAAATTTCGCCTTTGTCGTCGGCTTGAAGGCTCACTAAATTTGCATAAGTTTTTACATTTTTGCTATCAACTGGGCTTGCATGCTTTTCCATTTTTGCCGCCACGGCCATTGCTGCAGCATCACCACCAAAGCTTAACGTTTTGCCCTCGACCTTGTAGTTTGTGAGCATATTATAGATGTCGTAGTCAAAGACCCCATCAGGTAAAATTTTGTCAAAAAACTTAAGCGGATCGGCTGGTTTTTGTGAAGTGATATCAAGCACGCCAACATCTGTGATAAATAAATTCAGATATGCTTTTGGCTTTGTTTTTAGTGAAATTTTGATATTTTCATCACTCTTTGCGCTTTTTGGCGCTTCTAAGCTAAGTTCTATCCTTCTTGAAGATTTATCGCCGTTTGCATAGACCTTGCCGTAGGTTCTAAATGGAGTTAGTCCAGCGTCAGTCATGCGGTAGATATTTGCGCTCACGTAAAGGCCATTAAAGTCAAAGTCAAGTTTAAATTTAACATTTGCTGAGTTGTTTTTGATCTTGACGACCTTGTAGGCTTTGACACCTGCGTCTTCAAGCGTGACAAGTGCGATGCCTTCTTTTATGGCTGAGCTGATGTCTGCGCTTAGCTCGTCGCCTTTTTTATAGACGCTTTTGTTTAGCTTTATCTGAGACTTGCTAAGCTCTTTTGTAGGCGCTAGAGTTGAGTAGTTGTAGCCGCTTACGTCGATGTCTAGGCTCGTGCTCGCGCCACTTACTAAATTTGTAGCTGTGATGACGTATGAGCCACTTTGCGTAAATTTATAGCTAAACTCGCCACTATTTTTATAAAAACTATCCACATCTTCAAGCGTTTGGATCCATTTTATATAGCCATTTGCGTCTCTTTGATACTGCCATGAAACACGTTTTATATCAAATTTCAAATTTGACTTCACTGCCTTTTGGCTTGGCATATCAACAACGACTGTTCTTATCTTTACATCTTCGTTTGGATCAGCAAATGCCGTGCTAGCAGCGATGCCAACCATATCTTTATAAGGATAGAGCGTAAAGCTTTTTGCGTCACTTACATTTTTGCCATCGTCATTTACGTTGAAATTTATGACGCCTTTTATTATTGAAGGCGCGTTTTTAGTGTTAAAGCTAAGATCTATCATCTGGCTTGATTTGCCATCTTTTGAAAGAGTTAGATCATTTTCTATGCTTGGATAGGCAGCCGCTTTTAGGGTGTCATTTTTAAATTTATACTCTTTAAATTCGCTATTTTTATACTCATCATCAAAGAAGCTAACCTGCATGCTGCCAGCTAAGTCGCTAGCTGCTCCGCCAAAGAGATAGCTACTTGTCAAATTTACCTTTACTAGCTCGTTTGAAAAGAATTTATCCGCGTCTATGGCTATGTCATTTTTTATCTTGTTTGGCACGAAGCTCTCGACATAAAATGGCACGCTTGCTATCACCTTGCTAGCGTAGATTATCTGCATGTTAAATCTACCGCTTAGATCGCTTAAAATTTCTTTTTCGAAATTTATCATGCCAACATCATTTGTATTTTGCGTGATCTGGGCACTACTTTTGCCTTGCGGATCGATAAATTTGATCTTAACTGGCATATTTTTAAGCGGGTTAAAGTCCCTATCTCTTAGATAAATAGCACCTTTTAAGCTCTCGTTTGGTCTTATGATATTTGAGGCAAAATGCGTGTAAGCATCGATGCTCTCGCTTGGATTTTGACTGATGAGCTTTGCCTCATTTAGCGCTTCGCCATCTTTTATGATGAGGAAATTTTGCTCCTTGCCAAGTGAGACGACGACTGATGAGATCTCTTTGTAGATATCTTTTTTGTTAAATTTAAAGACGCCAACATCATTTGTTGCGCCAACTGCGATCTCTTCGTTTCTTTTGCCATAAATTTTTACATTTGCGTTTGGCAGCATTGTGTTTTCGCCAAGGCGGTTTGCAAAGACGAAAATTTCATCCTTGCCAAGCTTTGCATTTATGGCGATGTCGCTTAGATAGACGACCTTTGAGACGCTCTTATCTTTGCCGTAGTTTAAGCTTATCTTATAAACTCCGTCTCCTGCTCCTGCAAAGTCAAGCTTGATCTTGTTTAGTGAAATTTCGTTTAACGCACCTTCTAGCTTGTAGCTTTTGCTTGCTACTTTTGAGCTAAAGTTGCTTAGATCTTCGCTATTGTCGTTGAAATTTAAAAAGTATCTAAAATTTTGATCGCTTAACTTTTCAACGCTCACATTTAGCTCAGGTAAATTTGCACTTCTAATGCCGATCTCCCCAACGCTTGAGATGTAAGGCTCTTCATTTGTGAAATTTGCAAATGGAGTGAAGTTGCTAGCGACCACCTCGTAGGTTTTAGCTTCCCTTACGACATTTCTATCGTCTCCAAAGCCCGGTTTTATCGTGATCTTGTAGCTATTTTGTGGCTTAAACTCATCGCTTGTGATATCGATGTAATAATCATACCCATCAAGTTCAGAATTTGGCGCGCCATTTTCATCGTCACTTTTATATGCCACGTCGCTTATGCTAAAGCTTTTTACGCCTTTTATCTTTATAAATTTCTTTAGATTATTATCATCGCTTAGCCACTCTTTTAGATAAATTCTAAATGCCAAGATGCCGTTATCAAGGCTTGTCGAATAAATTTTAGCTATCTCAAAGCTTTTAGCTTCGGCATTTATATTTACGCTCTCATCGCTTGCTTGCTCACTAAATTTCACCACGCCATCGCCTGCAAGTTTAGCGCCAAATTTACTCTCAAAATTTTCTCCAAGATCAAAAGTAGGCTCGCTTATATTTTTATCAAGATCAAGCTCAAAGCTGTTTTGAGAGAGCTGCAAGGCATTAAAGCTTGCACCTTTTACGGCTATTTTTTTCACAAGCTCGTCACTAACTTCGTCATTAAATTTAAGGATAAATTTGCTATCAGTAAGCTTTTCTATCTTCTCAAGCGTAAATTCTTTCGTCTCAAAGCTAGCGCTGCTGCCATTTTCTAGCTTGCAGCTATACTCGGTGCCGGCGTGCATATCTTTTGTAAAAAGTGTAAGACTTTGAGCGTTAAATTTCACCGTGCCACTCAGTGCCGGCTCGCACGAGATAAGCTTTTTCTCGCTTAGCGTGCCTATGAGATTTTTGCTAACATCATCTTCTAGCCCAAATTCCACGCTTAAAGGCGACTTTACCTCGGCGGTGCCATCTAGGCTTAAAGCATATAAATTTACTGCTCCTAAAAGTGCTAGAAGTAGCGCTTTTTGCTGCATTTTATCTCCTTAGTTTTATTTTTATTTCACTTTGATTTGAGTTTTGATCAAGGCATTTTAAAGTGTGTTCGCCAAGAGTTAGATCTAGCCTTTTTTCACTTGCATTTTCTATCTTAGAAAAGTTCAAATCATCCACTTTTAGGTAAATTTCATCACCTAAAAACGCGTAGCATTTTAGCATAATTTGTGTTACATTTTCATCTGTCACGATCTCTTCGCCGTCATACGGATAGGCAAAAACTGGCTTTTTGTCTTTGTAAACTTCAGCGCAAGGGCTATTTTTGACCTCGTCTTTGTCTAAAAAGCCATTTTTTATCAAAAACTCAAGCTCCTCGCCCCTTAAACTCTCGCACTTATCTTGCAGTTTGACTCCAACTATCCTATCATCAAGTGCCGTTTTTTTGCATGTTTCATAACTAAAAGCATCAAGGCAGGTTGGCACTTTTTCAATGCCCTCTGGCTCGCTCATAAACTCTAAATTTTGCCTTTGCGCTGTGATCTTAAACATGTCAAAAACGATCTTTGAAACGTCATTTAACCCAGTTAGCTTGTCAGTTTTTTCAGCGTTAAAGTTGCCCACCCAGACGGCTATCGTGTAGTTTTCATTGACACCTATGGCGTAAAGATCGCGTGAGTTTGCACTTGTGCCAGTTTTAAAGGCTATTTTTGGCGTGTTTTGCGCGTATTGCCAAGCATTTTTTAGATATGATCTTGAAGCTTCACTCATCATTTTAGCGGTTAGATATGCGCTTTGAGGCGAGATGAGGGTTATGTTTTTGTCTTCATTTTTGTAGTTCTTGCCCGCAAACTCAAGCGGCCTATAAACCCCGCCATTTGCGTATATCGTATAAAGATGCGCAAGATCAATCAGGCTCATCTCAGCGCTGCCTAAAACTATCGAAGAGCCGTAAAATTCCTTGTTTTCATCAACTAAATTTACCTTTTCAAGCAGCTCATAAAGCGAGTTGTCTTTTAGCTTTAAGTCTAAATTTATAACTGGGATATTAAGGCTAAAATTTAGAGCGTCCTTTGCGCTTACAAGCCCCAAAAAGTCGTTACTAAAGTTCTTTGGCACATATTCATTTAGATAAATTTGCGTGTCTATCAGCTGTGAACTTGGCGTGATAAGCCCGCTATCAAGCGCAAGCGAGTAGATAAAAGGCTTTAGCGTGCTGCCGGTATTTCGCTTCATATTTAGGGCTGAGTTTTTGCCGTCGCGTGCGCGCTCATCATGCGAGCCTATGAAGGCAACAACGCTCATTTTTTTATTATCGATGACCACGGCTGCTGCGTTGTTTGCGTTTTTAGCCTTTAGCGAAAACATCGCGTCTTTTAAAATTTTAAGCATATCTTTTTGTAAATTTAGATCCAAGCTCGCCTTTGTGATTTGGTTTTTAAAAGCAACATTTGCGTAGTCGCTGGCATTTACGACAGCTCTTATCCTTACATTTTTAAATGGCTCGGCTTGGGCTCTTTTAAAGGCGCTAAGATCGATTAAATTTGCCTTGTAAAGCATCTTTATGACCCTGTTTTTTAGGGCGTTTATGTTTGAAACGCGGTCAAGCCTATTTTTGTTTGGATTTTTTGGTATTGTGCTTAAAAGTGCGGCCTGAGCGTAGCTAAGCTCGTTTAGCTCCTTGCCAAAGTAAAAAAAGCTTGCAGCCTTTGCCCCCTCGATATTGCCACCATAAGGGGCTAAATTTAGGTATAAATTTAAAATTTCATCCTTGCTAAAGTGAAGCTCGAGCTGAAATGCTCTAAAAATTTCTCTTATCTTATTTTTATAGCTCCTATCACTTGGCTCAAGCATTCTTGCCACTTGCATCGTGATAGTGCTAGCTCCTATACGGTTGTCGCTTCTTAGGTTGTGAAAAAATGCCCTAAAAATGGAGGCAAAATTTACGCCAAAATGGTAGTAAAAGTATCTATCTTCAAAGAGAACGACGCATTGTTTTAGCGAGTTTGGGAAGCTTTGCTCGTGAAATCTCCAAATTCCATCGCTACTAAGCTTCATATTTATGATCTCGCCATTTTTATCAAGCAAAATTTTGGCTTCGTCTTTTTTGAGTGCGCCTAAATTTAGTGGATAAATTTGATCCAGTATCAAAAAAATAGCAACCACTAAAGCCAAAAATAGGGCAAGGAATTTTATAAATTTAAACTTTTTCATCCGCGTGATTATAGCTGTTAAAGTTTAAGTAGCTATAATTAGGCCTTTTTAAAAAAGAGGAAACAATGCCCTTATCTAGGTTAAACAAAGAACAATACACCGCCGCAACTGCGCCATTTGGACACAATCTCATCATCGCTTCAGCTGGCACTGGCAAGACTAGCACGATTGTCGCTCGCATCGCTCATTTACTAAATTTAGGCGTAAAACCAGAGAAAATTTTGCTTCTAACTTTTACAAACAAAGCAGCCAGCGAGATGATAGAGCGCTTAAATAGGTATTTTGACAAGCAAATCACCTCCAAAATCACCGCAGGCACCTTCCACTCGGTCTCATTTTCGCTTTTAAAAAGCCTTGATAAAGGCGTCACGCTAAAGCAGCCAAGCGAGCTAAAGACGCTTTTAAAAAGTCTTGTTGAGAGGCGTAAATTTTACCATTTAAGCGACGTCAAGCCTTACGGCGGGGCATATCTATATGATCTTTACTCGCTCTTTCAAAACAGCGAACAAGGCACAACTTTTGGCAAGTGGATAAGCGAGAAAAGCGAAGAGCAGGGCGTTTATGCTGAAATTTATGAAGATGTCTTAGAGGAGTTTGAGGCTGAGAAGACTAAATTTTCTTACGCTGATTTTAACGATCTTCTCATAAAAATGCGAGATGAGCTAAAGAATGGGGCAAATTTAGCTTATGATGAAATTTTGATCGACGAGTATCAAGATACAAACACGCTTCAAGGCAGCCTCATAGACGCATTTAAGACAAAGAGCCTCTTTTGCGTGGGCGATTTTGACCAGAGCATCTACGCATTTAACGGCGCAAATATCGAGATTATTGGCTCATTTAAAGATCGCTTTCCAAACGCAAATATCTACGCTTTAAATGTAAATTACCGCTCAAGCTCAAGCATACTTGCCCTTGCAAACAAGGTGATAAACAACAACCCAAGGCTTTATGAAAAGCACCTTACAGTTAGCCGTGAGGGAAATTTCAAGCCTCCAAGGCTACTTGTCTATAATGAGCTTTTTGATCAGTATCAAAATATCGCTGATATCATCTCACTTTCGCCATTTAATAGAGAAAATATCGCCATAATTTTTAGAAATAACTCATCAGCTGATGGCATCGAGGTCGCGCTAAAAGAGCGAGGCATCGGCTCAAAGCGAAAGGGCGGGGTGAGCTTTTTTGAGAGCCGCGAGATCAAGGCACTCATTGACATCATGGGAATTTATGTCAATCCAAAAGATATAATGGCATTTATCCACATCTGCGAATACGCAAAGGGCGTTGGCAGCGCAGTTAGCAAAGAAATTTTTGACGCGTTACTTAAGCTTGGGCATGGAAATTTGATAAAAGGGATAGTTGAGCCAGATGAGAGTGTAAATATCTCATCAAACAAAAGGCGAAACTACCAGCTAGGCCTTTTTGACGACCTTGATGAATTTGCCGAAGTTTCGAGGTTTTCTAAGCTTGGCTTTAGTGATAAATTCCTAGGTCACCCTGTGCTAAAACTACAAAAGCTAAGCGAGAGTGGGGCGCAGTTTTTATATGAAATTTACAACTTTTTAAGAGGTATAAGAAATATCTCAAAGCCAGCCACGATGATAAATGAGATAAAAACTAGCAAAATTTACTCTCTAATCGTCGAAAACATCAGCACAAAAAGGGCAACTCTAAAAAATGGCAACGTTGATCTGGCGCTCAAAGAAGAGGTCAAAGAGCGCATAATGGCAAAGAGCGTGGTGCTAAGCGAGCTAGCTAAAAAGTATCAAGATATCAGTAAATTTTATAACTTCTTAGCCCTTGGAAGCAACGAGATGAGTGAAGGGCAGGGCGTTAGCTTGCTTAGCGTGCATGCGAGCAAGGGGCTTGAATTTGACCAAGTCTTTATCGTCGATCTTGCGCAAAACCGCTTTCCAAATTTAAAGCTAATGAGCATGGGCGGCAGCCTAGAAGAAGAGAGGCGACTCTTTTACGTAGCAGTAACCAGAGCAAAAGACGAGCTTTATCTTAGCTATGCAAAATACGACAAGATAAAGAAGGTGACCTACCAACCAAGTAGGTTTTTGATAGAGGCTGGCATGGCAAAAGAGGAAGCTTAAAGAGTATTTACTCTTGTGAAGTAGAATTTACCAATTTTTTACAAAGAGAAGCGATGAAAAAAACTAAAATTTTAATAATTCTGCTTATTTTAGGCGTCGGTGGATACTTCGTCTATGATAAATTTTTCAATATAAAAGATGAAAAAGTGGAGTTTATCACCAAAAAGGCAAAGAAGGGCTCATTTAGCAAAAAGGTCGATGCAACTGGAGAAATTTTCGCCACTGAGCTAATCGACGTTGGAGCTCAGGTGAGCGGTCAGATAAAAAAGCTATATGTTAAGCTTGGAGATCAGGTAAAAAAGGGCGATATGATCGCAAGTATCGATAGCTCAACCCAGCAAAATAGCATAGACAATAAAGAAGCCCAGCTTGCCATCTACAAAGCCCAGCTAGAAAGTGCAAAAGTGGCTCTAAATATCGCTAAAACGCAGTTTGATAGAGAAAACGCGCTCTTTTCTAAAAACGCCACCTCAAAGCAAGAATTTGAAAGCGCAAAAAACACATATAGTGCAAATAGCGCAAAGATAAAGGAGCTTGAAGCGCAGATCAAGCAGACAAATATCGAGCTAAGCACAGCTAAGATAAATTTAGGCTACACAAAGATCACCGCGCCAAGAGACGGCACTGTTGTAAGCGTGCAGGTTGAGGAGGGTCAGACTGTAAATGCCAACCAAACTACGCCAACTATCGTAAATATCGCTGATCTTAGCCATGTAAAGATGAAGATGCAAATAGCAGAGGGCGACATCACAAAGATCAAAGTCGGAACGCCAGTTGAGTACTCGATCCTCTCTGAGCCAACAAAGAAATTTCAAACGACTGTTAGCTCGATAGATCCTGGGCTTACTACGCTAAGTGATGGTAGCTACGGCTCAAGTAGCAGCAGTAAGTCTTCATACTCAAGTAGCTCAAGTAGCAGCTCAGCGGTTTATTACTACGCGCAAAGCATCGTTGATAACAAAGATGGAATTTTAAGAATAGGCATGACCACACAAAACGAGCTTTTAATAGCAAACGTCGAGGGCGCCATCATCGTGCCAAGCATCGGCATCAAAAAAGATGAAAACGGCACTTTTGTCTATGTACTAAAAGATGGCAAGCCAGTAAAAACAGCGGTCAAAACCGGCATAAAAGACAACCTCGATACGCAGATCATCAGCGGTGTAAATGAGGATGACGAGATCATCACATCTCAAGGCTCATCAAGCGAGATCGCTAAGATGATCGCAAAAGAACATAAGAAGTTTTAAGTGATAAGCCTAAAAAACATCACTAAAAGCTTTAAGCTAGGTGACAATGAGATAGAGATCTTGCACGGCATAAATTTAGAGATAAAAAAGGGTGAATTTATAGCCATCATCGGTCAGTCTGGCTCTGGCAAATCAACCCTGATGAACATCCTTGGCTGCTTAGATAGCCCAAGTGGTGGGCAGTATCTGCTTGATGGCAAAGAAATATCAAAATTTGATAGCGACGCACTTGCTAAGCTTAGGCGAGATAAATTTGGCTTTATCTTTCAAAGATATAACCTGCTTAGCACGATGAACGCCCTTGAAAACGTAGCGCTACCAAGCATCTACGCAGGTGCAAACAAGAGCGAGCGAGAAAAAAGAGCTAATGAGCTTCTTGGCTCACTTGGACTTAGCGAAAAGGCGAAAAATTTACCAAATAAGCTCTCAGGCGGACAGCAGCAAAGGGTCTCCATAGCAAGGGCGCTGATGAATGGTGGCGAGATCATTTTAGCAGACGAGCCAACAGGTGCGCTTGATAGCAAAAGTGGGCTAAGGGTAATGGAAATTTTAGTTGATCTTTACAAAAAAGGTCACACCATCATCATCGTCACGCACGACCCAAAGATCGCAGAGTATGCGAGTAGGGTGATCGAGATAAAAGATGGCAACATCGTAAGTGACAATGTAAAAAATAGCGAAATTTATGAGGCCAGCAAGCAAACCCAGCCAGAAAAGAGCAAATTTACCTACTATAAAGACCAGCTAATAGAGAGCTTTAAAATGTCGGTAAATGCGATGCTAGCGCACAAACTAAGATCGCTTTTAACGATGCTTGGCATTATCATAGGTATCACCGCGGTCATTAGCGTCGTAGCTCTTGGCAAAGGCTCGCAGGAGCAAATTTTAGCTGGCATTAGAAAGATCGGCACAAACACGATCGACATCATGCCGGGCAAAGGCTTTGGCGATATGCGCTCAGGCAAGGTAAAAACGCTCTCCATTAGCGACGCAAATATGCTTGCCAAGCAGTCCTTTCTAGACTCTGTCACGCCAAACACAAACACCTCGGGCACGATAACATATGAAAATATCTCGCTAAGTGCGAGCCTAAAAGGCGGTGGGGTAGGGAGCTTTGACGTAAATGGACTAAAGCTAGAAGAGGGCAGAATTTACGATGATGACGAGGTTTTAAACTCAGCTTCAGTCGCACTAATCGATCAAAACACCAAAAATAGCCTATTTGCAAATGAAAATCCTATCGGCAAGATCATACTTTTTAACAAAAAGCCACTTCGCATTATCGGCGTTTTGCAAAAGGATGATTTTAAGATGGGCGATTCAAGTACGCTTAAAATTTACGCCCCATACACGACCGTGCTAAACAAGGTCACAGGGGATAAATTTATAAGCTCGGTCACCGCCAAAGTAAATGAGGGCGTCAATGCGCAAATCGCTGAAAAAACACTAACTGAGCTTTTAGAGATCAAGCACGGCAAAAAAGACTTTTTTACAAGAAACTCAGACAGCATCAAGCAAACGATCGAAGAGACCATCTCGACCATGCGCCTGCTCATCTCAAGCATCGCCGTCGTCTCGCTCGTAGTTGGGGGCATAGGCGTCATGAACATCATGCTAGTCTCAGTCACCGAGCGCACCAAAGAGATAGGCATAAAAATGGCGATCGGAGCCAGACAGAGCAACATCTTGCAGCAGTTTTTGATAGAGGCGGTGCTACTTTGCCTTATCGGCGGAGCCATCGGCATCGTCCTATCCTACGCGATCGGCTACATCTTTAACAACTTCTTAAACGGCTTTAGCATGATCTTTTCAAACGGCTCGATCGTGCTTGCACTTGTCACGTCGATGGCTATTGGCATCATTTTTGGCTACATGCCTGCCAAAAATGCCTCAAAACTAAACCCAATAGATGCGCTTTCAAGGGAGTAATATGAAATTTCTAAGCCTAGCTTTAGTGCTCGTTTTAAGCGGCTGCGCTGTCAAAAATATAGATGAGAGCTATAAACAAATTTTACTTGAAGATAACGCTAGCCGTGAGCTAAATTTAGACACCTCTTGGTGGAAGCAGTATCACCAAAGCTACCTTAATGAGCTTGTAGAACTTGCACTTAAAAACAACACCGACCTTGCAAAAGCCGCGATAAATGTAAATAAAGCGCTCGCTCAAGCTGGTGCTTTAGAAGCAAATTTAATCCCAAGCTTTAACGCTGGTTTTGAGGCAACAAGTAGCAAAAACATAAAAGAGGGCGGCGCGGTCACTAGAAGTTTTGGCTCAAGCATAGGGCTTAGCTACGAGCTTGATCTTTGGCAAAAGCTAGCAAACAGCAAAGACGCAGCGATGTTTGAGGCAAAAGCAACTAAATTTGATCTGGAGGCTAGCAAACTAAGCGTGATAAACTCAGTAACAGACGTTTATTTTCAAATTTTATATCTAAACGAGAGCATCAAAACTTATGAGCAAATTTTAGAAATTTATAACAAGCTAAATGAGATAGTTGGGCTTAAATTTAAGCTTGGCAAAGAGGAGGCGCTAAGCCTAAAGCAGATAAACTCACAGCTTTTGAGCGCTCAAAATAAGATAGAAAGTGCCAAAAAAGAGCTAGTGAGTGCTAAAAAAACGCTTAGGATTTTGCTAAATGAGAGGCCAAAATTTGAGCTTAAATTTGAAGGACTCACGCTAAGTCCCGTTAAAAGAGTGGGCGTTGATCTAGATGTGCCAACAAGCGCCATAGCAAACCGCCCTGATCTAAGAGCGGCCATTTACCGCATAGAAGAGGGCATCTTAAACTACAAAGCGAGCCAAAAAGAGTTTTATCCAAGCATCACGCTAGGAGCCAGCCTCAAAAGCAGCACCGACAAAAAAGAGGAAGCCTTTAGTCTTAAATTTCTAAATGGCAACATCGCTTTGAATTTACCATTTTTAAACTATCACAAGCTAAAGTCAAATTTGAAAGTTAGCGAGGCAAATTTCGAGCTTGCAAAGCTAAACTACATAAGCACTCTAAATAGCGCACTAAACGAGATAGACGCATTTTACAAAGGCTATCTAAACGATGAAGCGCTACTTACAAACTACCAAGAGCAGATAAAAAACTATGAAGAAATTTCAAAAATTTACGAGCTAAAATACTCTTACGGCAAGGTCGAGCTAAAAGAGTTTCTAGAGGCTAAAAACAGCGAGCTAGAGGCTAAAATAGGGCTTTTAAAAGCAAAATACACGCTTTTACAAGATGAGCTAAATATCTACAAAGCCATGGCAGGCAAATTTAATAGGTAAATTTATGATCTCAGCTTGGGACTACGAGGCAAAAGCATGCAGCAGTGATGGCAAATTTAGCGCCAAATTTGAAGGCTGTGAGGTCGCTATGGGCGCTCCAACCCTTGGTGAGCTAAGGCTTTTTATAAATAGCGAGCACTGTCTAAATTTAAAAAATAAGCCTTCAAACCACACAAAAAGACTATCAAATTTGGATCAAAATTTAGTTAAAGATGGCAGCACTCATCAAATTTTACTTATCGAGAGAGCGACTGCTTGTTTTTTGTTTTCAGAAGACTCTAAATTTTTAGCTTTTTCTGAATGGACGACAGATAAAATGCAGATCGTAAAGGTAGTGCGCCTAGCTGATATGAGCATAAAGACTGACAACAGACGCAAAAGAGTAGTGGAATTTCTCTCATTTGATGATGGCGTACTTGAAATTTTAGACTCACCGATCTTTATGCCCAAAAACTACACACTAGATATCCGCACACTTTTTAACGATAAAATTTAATTACGCACTTTAGCTTGAAAAATAGTTTTCAGGCGTGTTTTCATAGTAAATTTAACTCCTAGATCTTAAATTTAGCACGTAGGATTGCTTAAATCTAAAATTTAACACAAATTTTGGTTTTATAGTTGCCTTTGAATGCTAAATTTAACACCTTGCTTCAAAATTTAACGCACAAGATAACTTTTTGGCACTCAAAAACAGATATCACGCATTTATTCTATTTTATGCTACTCTTAAATTTAGCACGTATAAGATCGTCTTATCAGCTTTTAAAAAACACTCGCTTTGGATTAAATTTACATCCAAAAACGCCAGCTAGTGTAAAATTTAACTCATTTTCTTACAAATATTTTTATGCCAAATTTAATGGATAAATTTAGATCACACAAAAGATAAAATGCAAAACGTAGCCAAATATAGCCATTTAAAACACTCGAAAGAGCAGAATAAAGATTTTAAAATATCAATTTGAAAATTACAGTTTTCAATACAAAATATATAAAATACTTTGCGTTTTACCTTTTGTCATATTTTAGCATTGCAATTATGGTTGATTTTAAATTTGCTTTTATGCTTGGTAATTTGAACTTGAATAGTTAAATTTTCAAAACTGGAGCAATAAATTTTAAAATTTGAGTAGAAATTTTTTTTGGTTCAAAAGCAAAACTTGCATTTGAAAATTAAATAAGTAGATATCCTTTGTGCCTATCAAATCACAATAAATGAATTTGCGTTTTTTCTAAAACTTATCTCTGATGTTTCTTTGGATGGTCAAAAAACAAAGCTTTTGCACTGCCCTCTTTTAGCTCTTTAAATTTACACTCAAACTCTATGCAAAAAATGCCTGAAGTTGGGATATTATCAATCGACGAGTCACTTAGATATTCGCAAATTTCAGTCACACTTGGATTGTGCGTGATGATGAAAATTTCATCTAAATTTTCATCTAAATTTCTTACAAACCCCAAAAGATCTTCAAAGCTTATGTCGTAAAGCTCATCTTTTATCTCTATGGATTTTTCTTTAAATTTTAAAGTTTTGGCGATAATTTTTGCTGTTTGCTCGCTTCTTTTAGCGCTACTTGAAAAGATAGCTCTTGGCATCACATCATACATTTTTAGCCTGCTAGCCATAAATTTAGCGTCCTCTTTTCCTTTTGGGCTAAGCTCTCTTGAAGCGTCTTTTGCGCCGTCTTTGTTCTCATCAACTGCTTTTGCGTGCCTTATGAAATAAATTTTGCTCATGATCTCTCCTTTGAGAAATTCTTTATCCAGCTAAGCTCTTCCTCGCTAAAACCTGCCTTTAAGCGGTCCTTTTCGTTGATCTCTCTGATGCTTTTAAATGAATTTGGATATAAATTTAAGATGATGTCAAAGTAGCTTTTCTCATCGACGCCCTCTTTTTTGCAGGCAAATTTAAACCACTTATCTCCCTTATAAACGTGAGAGACTTCCTCTTTTAAGATGACTTTTAGGCACTCTATAAGCTCTTCTTGCCCGCCCTCAGCTTCTAGCCTTTTGATAATGTGAGCGTTTGCATCAAGCCCGTTTGCCTCCATATATCTTGGCAGTAACGCCATGCGGCTAGTAAGTCTATCTGAAGTCTTTTGAAGTGCGATAAATAGGCCATCATGCACGCTTAGCTCGCCGTATCTGCCGCCCTGCTTTGTGAGTAAATTTTCTATCATGCAAAAGTGCCTGATCTCATCCTCAGCCACCTCCAGCCAGTCCTCGTAAAACTCCCTTGGCAGCCCTCTAAATCTATAACAAGCATCAAGCGCGATGTCAATAGCGCTAAATTCGATGTGAGCGACCGAGTGGATGAAATTTAGGTTTTTATCTTTTGGCTTTACCTTTTTGTTTAGCTCTTTCATGCTAACGACGTCGCAAAATTTAGCGTAACATGGGGTAGTTAGCTCATTTGGCGCAGAAATTTCATCAAAACAAATATCCAAATTTGATCTAAATTTCTCGTAAAATAGCTCAAATTTTAAAAATTTAAGCCCCACGTCGCCTTCGTTTAAAATGTCCCAGATCTCATCAAAAAATCTCATCTGCTCTCTTTAAGTAAAATTTAGCATACAAACAGCCGATACCCCAGCCTATAAAGTGCGCGTACCATGCGACATTTATGCCCATAAGTAGCGGCAAAAAGCTCATGGCAACAACTATGGCAAAGTAGCCAAACCACGCCTTTTTGTCTGAGTAAAGCACCGAGGTCGCCAGCATACCAAAGAGCATACACAAAGCGCCGCTTGCACCGACTAAATTTATAAATTTCTCATTTTCAAATGCAAAATATATATAAATAAAGCTTAAAATTTGCGTCAAAACGCCACCAACGATATAAAATAAAAAATGATAAATTTTTTCGTACCAAGATATAGCTCACTCATCGTGCCAACTTGATATAAAAAGAGCATATTCATGAGCAAGTGACCTGCGCCTGCGTGCATAAAGATAGATGTGAGAGGCTGAAATAGATAGAGTTTTTCTAAAAAATAGATATTTAAGCCAAGCGCGAGCCATAACTCACGCGAGTGCAGAAAGGTGGCACCAAAAAATGCAGCTAAATTTAAAAGGATAAGTGCAAATGTAGCTGGGCTACTTAGCTTTGCCATATCCAGCAAATCTATTTGCCGCAAGGCAGCTAGCGTTTGAGCATCTTACAACGTAGCTGTTTATCTCTTTGTCGCCCTTTAGATGCGTGTTTTTTTGTTTTAAATTCATATAGCTGTGGATGATCTTGCCGCCAGAGTTGTGGATAAATTTCACCGTCTCGTCTGGAAGTATGGCTGTCACGATACCAACGTGAGTGACGTTTTTCTTGTCTTTATTTTTTTGTATGCCTTTGCCAAGAGTGTTTGAAAAGAAGATAAGATCGCCTTTTTTTGGATTTTTATGAGTGATTAAATTTTGGCTTTCATAGAAGTTGTAGATGGCTTTTGACTTCCTGCCGCCCTTGCTGTAATAGTTATTGATGGTTTTTTCATCAAAATACATATTTTTATATTTTGCATTTACGATAGAGACGAAGCCTGAGCAGTCGCCCCCTGCTCTAGTATTTAAGTATTTTTTAAAAAATGAACCAAATTCTTTATCTGCTCTGCCGTCATCTTCGTCTAAAAGCTCACTTGAAGTTTGCCTGCTAAAGTCTTCGTTTGTAGAGGCGGTTTGATTGTAGTCATTTTGTGGGATTTTAGGCTCATTTGAGGTGAAAGAACAACCTGTAAAAAGTGCAATGCAGAGTGCAAAAAATATTCTTTTATTTATTAAACTTAACATATTTTTATCCAAAATAATTAATTTTCGTAATTTTAACTCTTAAATGTAAATAAAGCGAAAATAGCGCCCTGTTTTCTTTACTCTAAGTTTAAAAACAATATAATCGGCAAAAAATATATTTTCTTAAGGCAAAAAATAATGATGCACTATCTAAAAATAGAAGGCAATGCCAAATTAAGCGGCGAAGTAAAGATCAGCGGAGCTAAAAATGCCGCCCTACCTATCATCGCCTTAACCCTACTTGCTAAAAATAAGATAAATTTAACAAATATCCCAAATGTCGCTGACATAAAGACGCTTTGCCAGTTGCTAGTTAATCTTGGTGCAAAGTGTGAATTTAAAGATGAGAACTCACTAAGTATCGACACAAGCAGCGTAAATTCGACCACGGCAAACTACGATATCGTTAGAAAGATGCGCGCTTCTATATTGACACTTGGACCGCTTCTAGCGCGCTTTGGTCACTGCGAAGTGAGTCTGCCTGGAGGCTGTGCGATCGGACAAAGACCTATTGATCTGCACCTAAGCGCACTTGAAAAAATGGGCGCAAATATCGAGATAAAACAAGGCTACGTCGTCGCAACCGCGCCAAATGGCCTAAAAGGCGCAAAGATAGTTTTTGATAAGATCACCGTAACTGGCAGCGAAAATATTATCATGGCAGCAGCGCTAGCGCATGGCACGACAGAGCTTTTTAACGTCGCACTTGAGCCTGAAGTGGTGCAAATTTGTGAAATTTTAGCAAGAAGTGGCGTTAAGATCGAAGGCATAGGCACGAGCGAGCTAAAGATCACTGGTAGCGGTCAAAAACTGCTTGAAATTTGCGATATCGAAGTCATCCCTGATAGGATCGAGGCTGGCACATACCTTTGCGCTGGAGCTATCACAAATAGCAAAATTTCAGTCACAAGGGCGAATGCTGCGCACATGACAGCCATTTTAAATAAATTTGAAGAGATGGGCTTTGGCATCGAAATAGACGGCGATAAGATCACGATTTTGCCGGCAAATGAGATAAAACCAGTCGAGATAAGAACGACTGAATATCCAGGCTTTCCAACCGATATGCAGGCTCAGTTTATGGCGCTTTGTCTTGCGGCAAATGGTGTTAGCACGATAGATGAGAGGCTTTTTGAAAACCGCTTTATGCACGTTAGTGAGCTAGCTAGAATGGGCGCAGATATCCGCTTAAACGGTCACATCGCAAGCGTTTATGCCCCTGCAAATTTAAATGCAGCTGATGTCATGGCGACTGACCTTAGAGCAAGCTCAGCGCTGATACTGGCAGCTCTCATCGCAAATGGCGAGAGTTTGGTGCATAGAATTTACCACCTTGATAGAGGTTATGAGAGACTGGAGGAGAAATTCAAAAGCCTTGGGGCAAAAATAGTTAGGCTTGAGGAGTAAAAATGCTAGTAAATGACGCACTTGAGGCTTTAAAAGCTAAATTTAAACCAAAAAATGAGAGCGAAATTTTACCCATTAGCGAGGCTCTTGGCAAAACCTTGGCAAATGACGTGATAGCCGTCAAAGACCTGCCCTGCTTTGATAACTCAGCGCTTGATGGATTTGCTGTTAAATTTGATGAAAAAGATGAACCTTATAAGATAATCGCAAGTGCCTTTGCAGGCGATAAAGAGCAGCTAGCTATCGGCAAAAACGAGTGCGTGAAGATAATGACAGGCGCAAAGATGCCAAAAGGCTCTGACACGGTCATGAGATTTGAAGACTGCGTCGTTGAGGGCGAGTTTGTAAAAGCGCCAGCCAAGCTTAAAAAAGGCGAGGCTTACCGCTTTAAAGGCGAAGAGACAAAGGTTGGTGAGATTTTACTAAAGAGTGGCGAAATTTTAAACACAAGAAGCGTGATGATGCTAGCAGCTCAGGGCATAAGCTTTATAGATGTGAAAAAGCAGCCTAGTGTTGGAATTTACTCAAGCGGCAACGAAATCATCGAGCCTTGGCAAAGAGCTAGCGAGGATGAAATTTACAATGCAAACGCACTTGGCATCACCGCACTTTTAAGCTCAATCGGTCAAAAAAGCTCATATCTTGGCATCATAAAAGATGAGCTAAGTGCTGTAAAGCAGGCATTTTTAAACGCTGCAAACTACGATATCGTTATCTGCTCTGGTGGAGCCAGCGCTGGTGAGGCTGACTTTATGAAGATAGCCCTAAGCGAGCTTGGATACAACGAAATTTTCTCACACCTTGACATAAGACCTGGCAGACCTTGCAAGGCTTATGAAAAAGATGGCAGGCTTGTTTTTATCTTGCCTGGCAATCCTATGGCTGCTTATCTTTGCACGATGATGCTTGTTTTGCCACTTCTAAAAAGCGAGTGTTTTGTGACGCAAAAAGCTATAAATAGCGAAAATTTAAAGGTAAAATTAGGTAGAGCAAATGCTGTTTTTGGCAATGTAACTGATGGCAAATTTATAGCAACTGACGGCGGAAAATATGGCTCAGGCATGATAAATCATATATTAAAGAGTGATTTTGTGTTGATAACTAGCCCTGATCAAGGTGAAATTTTACAAAATAGTGAAATTTCACTCATAAAACTTCCATAATCCTTGACAAATGAAAAACAATCTGATAAAATGCGGACTTCATTTTGATTGCGGGAATAGCTCAGGGGTAGAGCACAACCTTGCCAAGGTTGGGGTCGCGAGTTCGAATCTCGTTTCCCGCTCCATCTTTTTTATACTCATTTTTTTACTTTCCACAAAACTTTTTGCAAATGAAGTCAGCATCTATCCGATGTATTGTGTTGTCAATGATCAAATTTCGCTTAGCACTTTTGGCTTTGAAGGCGAAGACAATGAAATTTTAAACCTAGAGGGCAAAAGAGCTGCCAAGATAGATAGTAAAAAACTCTATGAAATTCTAACAGCAAATTTTAAAACATATAATGACAAAAGCGGCGGCAGCGTAGCTTTTGTAAAAAACTGCTCTATCATGGATGAAATTCAGATGCAGTTTCTAAGAGAGATCAGTAACGAGTACCCAGGTATCAGCGTGAGCGATCTTAGCATCAGTCCGCAAAACAAACTCCCTGCAAATTTTAAGGACTTAGTCTTTAAAAATATCTTTCTAAACGATCAAAATAGCCAAAAAGGCGTTTTTAGAGCCTCATTTGAGGACGTTGATCTAAGTTTAAAGAGCCTTTATTTTAAATTTAGCTTTAACGCCAAAATGCCAGTTTTTATCGCTATAAATTCAATGAATACAAACCACATTTTAAGCTTGCTTGACTACCAACCAACGATGATCGAGTTTAGCAAATGGCCTCGTGACGCACTCTTTGGACTTAGCGCCTCAACTCTTGTCACAAAAGTGCAGATAAGAAGCGGAGAAATTTTAACTAAACGTCAGTTTAATGCCATTAGTTTAGTCAAAAAAGGTCAAATGCTAAACGCAGTTTTAAGCGAAGGTGGCGTCAAGATAATCGCCGAAGTAAAGGCGCTTGAGGATGGAAATTTAGGCGATATGATAAAGATAAGAACAAGAGAAAATAAAATTTTACAGGCCACAGTTTCAGGCAAAGATGAGGCAGTTATCAGATGAAAAAGGTAGTTTTTGCAGCCACTGGAGCAAGCGGGGCTGGGCTTTTTCTAAAGCTAGTAAATGCTGCCAAAGATAGTTGTGAGGCGCATGTCATAGTTAGTAAAAATGCTATGAAAGTTTTAGAAGCTGAAGAAAATTTGAAGCTAAATTTAGATGAGCTTGGCGTAAAAATTTATGATGATCAAGACCTTAGTGCTGGTCCAGCCTCTGGCTCGTTTGGTGTTGATGCCATGATCATAGCGCCCTGCTCTACTAATACTTTGGCAAAGGTCGCAAACGGCATAAGTGACACGCTCATCACAAGGGCCGCAAGTGTTGCGCTAAAAGAGAGGCAAACCCTAGTTTTGGGAGTTAGAGAGATGCCATTTTCTGCGATCGCGCTCTCTCAGATGCAGCTACTCTCATCTCTTGGAGCCATCATCGCTCCGCCAGTTTTAGGCTACTACGCAGGCATAAAGAGACTTTCTGATATGGAAAATTTCATCATCGGCAAGTGGCTTGATGCCTTAAAAATCGAAAATAATCTTTACAAAAGGTGGCAAATTTGAAAAAATCTTGCATCTATCCAGGGACCTTTGACCCCATAACAAACGGCCATTTAGATGTCATCATAAGGGCTACAAAAATTTTTGACAAGGTAATCGTCGCAGTCGCAAAAAGTGATAGCAAACAGCCGATGTTCGCACACAAAAAGCGCATAGAGATGGCAAAAGAGGCGGTTTGCGAGCTAAAAAATGTAAGCGTTCTTGGTTTTGATAACTTACTTGTTGATTTTGCTAAATCGCACGGCATAAACACCGTCATCAGGGGGCTTCGCGCGGTTAGTGACTTTGAATACGAGCTACAAATCGGCTACGCAAACGCTGCACTTTGGGACGAATTTGAGACGGTTTATCTTATGCCAAGTTTGAATAACGCCTTCATCTCAAGCTCGATCGTCCGCTCAGTCTTGCGCCACGACGGCGATGTGAGCAACCTAGTGCCAGCAAAAATTCTTAAAAATTTAAAGGCGTAAAATGTATGTTTTATTTGAAGGCATTGACGGCGTTGGCAAGAGCACGCAGATAGAAATTTTAGCTTCTAAATTTAGTGATGCCATCGTCACAAAAGAGCCAGGTGGCACGCAGCTTGGTGAAAATTTACGTGAAATTTTACTAAGCTCAAGCATCAAAATAGGCAAAAGGGCTGAAATTTTACTCTTTTTAGCTGACAGGGCTGAGCATTTTGAAAAGCTGGTCGCTCCAAATTTAAGTAAGCTCATTTTAAGCGACAGAGGCTTTATCTCTGGTATCGCCTACGCTTTGGCAAATGATGAAAACTTAGATGAAAACGTGCTTTTAGAACTTAATAAATTTGCACTAAATGATAAATTTGCAGATAAGATAGTCTTTTTTGAAGCAAGCCATGAGCTAATAAGCTCGCGCTTAAAAAGTAGAGGCACTAGCGATAAGATCGAGGCTCGTGGGCTAGAGTATCTTTTTAAAGTGCAAAGTCTGATGAAGCAAATTCTTATCAAAAATGGCTTTGAAACGCTTTTTATAGACGCATCTAAAAGCATAGAGCTAATTTCAAAAGAGATAGAAAATTTTATAAATTTTAAGTAAAATCACAAAAAAATAAAAAGGATAATGCGATGATAACGGCACTTCGTGGCATGAAAGATATGCTTCCAGCTCGCGCAAAATTTTATGCACAGATAATAAAAACCTGCGAGGAAGTCGCAAAAAACTACGGATATGAGCAAATTTTGACCCCGCACCTCGAGGAGACGGCGCTTTTTAAAAGAAGTGTCGGCGAGAGTAGCGACATCGTGGGCAAAGAGATGTATCAGTTTGAAGACAAAGGCGGAAACGACGTTTGCTTGCGTCCTGAGGGCACAGCTGGCGTGGTTAGAGCCTTTATTGAGGCAAAACTTGATAGGGCAAACGTGACAAAACGCTGCTTTTATCATGGCTCGATGTTTCGCTATGAGCGCCCACAAAAAGGCCGCTTGAGAGAGTTTCACCAGTTTGGCTGTGAGTGCTTTGGCGAGGGCAGCGTCTATGAGGATGCGAGCATTATCTTGATGGTGAGCGAAATTTTTAATAGGCTAAATATAAAAACAACCCTAAAAATCAACTCACTTGGCGACGAGAGCTCGATGAAGTCTTACAAAGAAAAACTCGTCAAATTTTTAGATGAAAACGATGAAAAAATTTGCGAGGACTGCAAAAGACGCAAGCTTTTAAACCCTATCCGCGTGCTTGACTGCAAGGTAGAGAGCTGCCAAGAAATTTATAAAAACGCTCCAGTGATCACTGATAGCCTAAGCGATGAGGCGCAGGCTGATTTTGCAAAACTGCAAGAAATTTTAACGGCAAATGGCGTTAAATTTGAGATAGACACTAAGCTTGTTCGTGGGTTAGACTACTACTGCAAGACAGCCTTTGAGTTTATAAGCAACGAGATCGGCTCACAAAGTGCAGTCGCTGGTGGTGGCAGATACGACAGGCTTGTTGAGTATCTTGGCGGTAGAGCAAGTTATGGCGTTGGCTTTGCGATGGGCGTTGAGAGGATAATGGAAATTTTAGGTGAGGCCCAGGATGAGCGAGCTGGAATTTATCTTTGCGCGCTTGATGCGCCAAATTTAGACTTTGTCTATGCGCTTGGCTCGAAACTTCGCAAAAAATATCAGGTCGAAATTTCATACGAAGCCAAAAAACTTCAAAAACATCTGCAAAATGCCGACTCTAAAAATTCAAAAATTTTCCTTTGTGTGGGCGAAAACGAGATGAAAGAGAATAAAATTTGGTATAAAAATTTAGAGACCAAAGATGAAAAAACGATAAATTTAGATGAGCTTGAAAAGGAGCTGGGATGAATGATTTTGGACTTAGCATTTGGGGCAATTCAAATTTTGTGATAGAAGATGGCAAAGTCTGCATAAACGAAGCTAGCAAGCCAGCGATCATCGACATCGTAAAAGAGATAAGAGACGATGGCTACAGAGGGCCGCTACTGCTTCGCTTTCCGCACCTTATCCAAAAGCAGATCGAGCAGATCCACGCAAGTTTTGCAAAGGCAAAGAAAGAGTTTGCCTACAAAGGCAGCTTTAACGCCGTTTTTCCGCTTAAGGTCAATCAATATCCAGGCTTTGTAAAAAACCTAGTTCGCCTTGGCAAGCCCTACAACTACGGCCTTGAGGCTGGTAGCAAGGCTGAGCTACTTTTAACGATGGCTTATAACAACGACAAAGCGCCTATAACAGTAAATGGCTTTAAAGATAAAGAGATGATAAACATAGGCTTTATCGCCGCTGAAATGGGGCATAATATCACGCTAACGATCGAGGGCTTAAACGAGCTTGAAGCGATAATCGCCATCGCAAAAGAGCGCTTTAAACCAAAGCCAAAGATCGGACTTAGGGTAAGACTGCACTCGACAGGCTCAGGACTCTGGGCAAAAAGTGGAGGCATACACTCTAAATTTGGTCTAACATCAACCGAGCTAATAGAAGCTGTAAAGATGCTAAAAAAGGCAAATTTACTTGAAAACTTCACGATGATACACTTTCACATCGGCTCTCAAATAAGCGAGATCCACCCGCTCAAAAAAGCACTTATCGAGGCTGGCAACATCTATGCTGAGCTTAGAAAAATGGGCGCCTCAAATTTAAAAGCGATAAATTTAGGTGGTGGTCTTGCTATCGAGTACTCGCAGTTTAAAGAAGAGAGCAGCAGAAACTACACGCTAAACGAATACGCAAACGACGTTGTTTATATGCTTAAAACCATAAGCGAGCAAAAAAAGGAGATCGAGCCAGATATCTTCATAGAGTCAGGTCGCTACATCGCTGCTTCTCACGCACTTTTAGTCGCTCCTGTGCTTGAGCTATTTTCTCAAGAATACACCGAAGAGAAGCTAAATTTAAAGAAAAACAATCCAAATTTGATAACCGAGCTAGTTGATCTTTATAAGTCAATCAAGCCTTCAAACGCCCTAGAATACCTGCACGACGCCATCCACCACACAGAAAGCATCCTCACGCTTTTTGATCTAGGCTATGTCGATCTGCAAGATAGATCAAACGCAGAGGTGCTTTTAAGGCTCATTAGCAAAAAAGCTGTCGTGATGCTTGGTAACAAGAGCAACTCAAGCGATCTAACTAAAATTCAAAAAGAGGTTCAAGAGAGATACCTGCTAAATTTCTCGATCTTTCAAAGCTTGCCAGACTTTTGGGGGTTAAAGCAAAATTTCCCTATCATGCCGCTTGATAGGCTCGATGAGCGCCCTACTCTGCCAGCTTCGATCTGGGATATCACTTGCGATAGCGACGGCGAGATCAGCTATGATGACGAGAAAAACCCACTGCTTTTACACGACGTGGATGTAGAGAAGGAGGATTATTTCTTGGGATTTTTCCTAGTTGGCGCATATCAAGAGGTGATCGGCATGAAGCATAACCTCTTTACTCATCCAACAGAAGCCACGATAGAGATAACAAGTGATGGCTACAAGGTTACAAATTTACTAGAGAGCCAGTCGATCCTTGATATCATGGAGGACATGGACTACGATATCTACGAGATCCAAGACACTCTAAATGAGCGCTTAGAGAAATCAACTCTGATAAACGAAACACAAAAGAAGCAAATTTTGGGCGAACTTTATCTATTTTTAAATGACAATAGCTACTTAAAGACAATCAACTAAAAAGGACGAAAATGAAACTAGCAAACAGAATGCAAACATTAAGCGAATCAATCACAATCGCGATCAGCACAAAGGCCAAAGAGATGAAGGCTGCTGGCATCGATGTGATCTCGCTTTCAGCTGGTGAGCCTGACTTTATGACTCCAAAAAAGATAAGAGAAGCTGTAAAAAATGCACTTGATAACGATAGCAAAAGCGGCAAATACACGCCAGTACCAGGTTTGCCTGAGGTTATTGATGCCATTAGAGCAAAGTTAAAAAGAGATAATGGGCTTGACTACAAAGCAAATCAAATCGTCACAAACATCGGCGCAAAACACTCACTTTTTAATGTATTTCAAGCGCTTATCAACCCAGGTGACGAGGTCATCATCCCATCTCCATACTGGGTGAGCTACCCTGAGATCGTTAAATTTTGTGGCGGCGTGCCTGTCTTTATCGAGGCGGACGAGAGCACAAATTTCAAAGTCACAGCCGAGCAACTAAAAAAAGCGATCACACCAAAAACAAAGGTCTTTTCGCTAAATCATCCGACAAATCCAACTGGAGCTGTATATACAAAAGATGAGATCGCGGCATTTGGCGAGGTTTTAAAGGGCACTGACATCATCATTACAAGCGATGAAATTTATGAAAAAGTGATCTACGGCAAAGAATTTCACGCAGTAGCCTCCGTAAGCGAGGATCTTTTTAAAAGAACGGTCACGATAAACGGACTAAGCAAGTGTGGCGCGATGCCTGGCTGGAGATTTGGCTATATCGCAAGCTCGATGGACTGGCTAATTGCCGGCATCAAAAAGCTTCAGAGCCAAAGCACAAGTAACATCAGCTCGATCGTACAAATAGGTGCCATCCCGTCACTTCTTGGCGAAACTGACGACGATATCGAAAACATGAGAAAAGAGTATGAGAGAAGACGCGACGTGGCAGTTGATATGATAAATGCTATCCCTGGGCTAAGCGTAGTTAAGCCTGATGGCGCGTTTTATCTATTTGTAAAATGTAAAGACGTAGATAGCGACTCACTTAGATTTTGCAAAAAGATGCTTGAAGAGGCGAACGTAGCAACCGTGCCAGGAGTTGGCTTTGGCATGGATGGATATTTTAGAATTTCTTTTGCGACAGACATCGAGAGCATAAAAAAAGCGATCGAGAGGATCGCAAATTTTGTAAAAAGCTACAAAATTTAATGATCAAATTTAGAGTAAATGGCAAAATTTTCGAGCTTGAAAACGATATAAATGTTTATGATTTTTTAGCTCAAAATGGCTATGAGCTTAAATTTATAGCCCTTGAGCGAGACGGAGAAATTTTGCCAAAAAAGCTTTGGCGTGAGCGCTTCATGAGCGAGGGCAAAGCTTATGAGATCGTCACTTTAGTTGGCGGTGGATGAGGAGAAAATGATAGAGATAGTACTAAATGGCGCAAAATTTAAGGTGCCAGTAAAAAACCTTAGCGAGCTAAAAGAGCTCGCTCTTGGCGATAAAGAGAGTGAAATTTATAAATTTTTAGAGAAATTTAACGCGACAAAGCCAGATATTTTTATCGTTGATGGCTTTGCTATAAAAGAAGATAGCGAGCTAAAAGATGGCTCAAACGTCGTATTTATAAGGCGTGGCGTGATGCCTGAGCGTGAAGTTTTACGCTCGATGATCGCTTCAAGAAACAGCCCTGAGCTAAATTTAGCCCTAAGTAAAGCCGTGATCGGCGTAGCTGGACTTGGCGGTCTTGGCTCAAATATCGCGCTAAGCCTAGCTAGAGTTGGCGTAAAAAAGCTAGTGCTTGCCGACTTTGACGTCGTTGAGCCAAGTAACCTAAACCGCCAGCAGTATTTCGTCCGCCACATCGGCTTAAAAAAGACGCAGGCACTTAAAGAGTTGATAAACGACGTAAATCCCTTTGTCGAGGTCGAAACTCACGATATATTTTTAGATGAAAAAAATGTGGCTAGCGTCTTTGGCGAGTGTGAAATTTTATGCGAAGCCTTTGACAACGTCGCTGGCAAGGCGATGATACTAAACGAAGCGGGCGCCAGCCTAAAAGATAAAAAGATCATCGGCGCCTCTGGCATGGCGGGATACTTTAGCTCAAATCTCATAAAAACCATAAAATTTGCCAAAAATGTCTATCTTTGCGGCGACCTCACAAACGAGGCAAAGATCGGTCAAGGGCTCATGGCACCGCGCGTTGCGATCTGCGCAAATCACCAAGCAAATTTGGCCATTAGACTACTTATGGGCTTGGAGGCGTAAGTGCAAAGTGATAGCTTGATCCTTGGCGGCAAGGAGTTTCAAAGCCGCTTTATCCTTGGCTCTGGCAAGTACTCGCACGAGCTCATCGACTCAGCCGTAAACGAGGCTGGCGCGCAAATTTTAACCCTTGCTCTTAGGCGCATAAACGAGAGCAAAGAACGAAATATACTTGACTTTATCCCAAAAGGCGTGACACTTTTGCCAAACACCAGTGGCGCCAGAAATGCCAAAGAGGCCGTTCGTATCGCCCAGCTCGCACGTGAGCTTGGGTGTGGCGAGCTTGTTAAGATAGAGATTATAACTGACTCTAAATTTCTCTTTCCAGACAACGCTGAAACCATAAAAGCGTGCGAAGCCTTGGCAAATGACGGCTTTGTGCCAATGCCATATATGTTTCCAGACCTAAATGCCGCAAGAGCGATGCTAAGCGCAGGAGCTAGCTGCATAATGCCTCTAGCCGCACCCATTGGCTCAAACCAAGGACTAGTTTTTAAAGATATCATTGAAATTTTGATAAACGAGCTTGATACGCAGATCATCGTAGATGCTGGCATCGGCAGGCCTTCACAAGCGTGCGAAGCTATGGAGATGGGAGCGGCTGCGATCATGGCAAACACAGCCATCGCCTCATCTAAAAATATCCCGCTCATGGCAAGAGCCTTTAAAGAGGCAATCATCGCTGGTCGAAACGCCTATCTAGCAGGCCTTGGCGCAAAGAGCAAAAGCGCAAATGCCTCATCACCGCTCACTGGATTTTTAGACTGATGAATTTTACTAAAACTGATCACATGCAGCTACTACCTCACATGCAGGATGTTGGCAGTAAGATCATGGATGAGATTTTAAAAGAGCGAGCGAGCTACAAACCTGAAATTTACACCGAAGCAGACGTAAAGGCAGCTCTTAATGCAAAGCACTGCTCACTTGAAAATTTAAAAGCCCTACTCTCGCCTGCTGCAGCGCCATTTTTAGAGCCAATCGCCCAGCTCGCTCAGGCAAAAACAAGGGCAAATTTTGGCTCAAACATCACGCTTTTTACACCGCTTTACATAGCAAACTACTGCGATAATCTCTGCGTTTATTGCGGTTTTAACGCTAAAAACAATATAAAAAGGGCAAAGCTAAGCGACGAGGAGATCACAAGGGAGTTAAGAGAAATTTCAAAGAGTGGCTTAGAAGAAATTTTGATCCTAACTGGCGAGAGCGAGACCAACTCAAGTGTCGCTTACATCGCAAATGCCTGCGCTTTGGCGAAGAAATTTTTTAAAGTCGTTGGGGTTGAAATTTACCCGCTAAACTCTGAGGGCTACGCCCTGCTTCACAAAAGCGGCGCAGACTACGTGACCGTATTTCAAGAGACCTACAATCCCACAAAATACGAGAAAATCCACCTTGGCGGCAATAAAAGAATTTTCCCATACCGTTTAAATGCGCAGGAGCGAGCGCTTCTTGGAGGCATGAGAGGAGTTGGCTTTGCCGCACTTCTTGGCATAGACGACTTTAGGCTTGATGCTTTTGCGACCGCACTTCACGCAAGCTTAGTTCAAAAAAAGTATCCGCACGCAGAGATCGCATTTTCATGCCCAAGACTTCGCCCTATCATCAACAACGACCGCATCAATCCCCGTGACGTGGGCGAGCGCGAGCTTTTACAAGTGATCTGCGCTTATAGAATTTTCATGCCAACAGCCAGCATAACGATCTCAACCAGAGAAAAGGCAAAATTTCGCGACAACGCCGTAAAGATCGCCGCAAATAAGATAAGCGCTGGCGTAAAAGTGAGTATCGGCGCTCACGGTGAAGAGAAAAAGGGCGACGAGCAGTTTGAGATAAGTGATAGCAGAAGCGTGGATGAGATAAAAGCAATGATAAAAGCAAACAGCCTAGAGCCCTTGATGAGCGAGTATGTCTATGTTTAAAATTCTCTGCGTGGCCGACTTTGAAAGCTATGAGGGCGATGACTTTTTAAAGAGGATACAGCTACTTTGTAAGGCTGGTGTGGATGAAATTTTGCTTCGTGCAAAAGGGCTAGACGAGGCTCGGTTTTATGATCTTGCTAGGGTTGTAGCTCAAATTTGTGAAAACTACCGCAAGAAATTTATCATTAATCAATTTTTTGACGTAGCTTGCAAGCTAAAGAGCGACTTTTGGCTCACTTCGGCGCAGCTTGATTTTTTTAAAAATCACGGCGTTTTTTTAGAAGAATTTAGAAAAACAGCTAAAATTTACGCCCCAGCTCACGACCTAGAGCAGGCTAAAATTTCAGCCTCTATCGCTGACGTCCTCGTTGCTTCTCATATATTTGCCACCTCTTGCAAGGCGGGTTTAGAGCCAAAAGGGCTAAATTTTATAAGTGAGCTAAAAAGCTTAGATAAAGAAATTTACGCACTTGGCGGACTAGACAGCGGTAACTACAAAGAGGCCATAAAAGCTGGTGCAAGTGGCGTTTGCTTTATGGGCCTAGCGATGAGCGGCGATATAGAGCTTATAAAAAAGATAGCAGAGAGCAAAAACGAGCAAATTTAGCTCTTTTTGCATAAAATTTTACATATTAGTTTATATATAAAACTACATAAAATTAAATTTATAGACTATTCTTGCTCCTCTTGCGAGAACTAATATGAGTTTTACAACAGATCAACTTGCACGCCGTCTTGGATCTCGATAAAAACAGTGTGTGTTGATGGTATCAGTCTTCCATTGATAGTTTCTTGGCGATTAAAGGTCGCTTTGTAGACTTGATTTACCGCGTCTCCATCGCTTGTGACATCTACTTTGTTATAAGTGTCGCCAACAACGCTATGTTTATTATTTAGCGTGGTGATATCTGCTTTTGTGGCTTTTACAAAATCATGCGTAAGCTGCACCAGGTCTTTACTATCGCCTATAACCTTTAGCACGGTATTTACGCTCTCGCTGGCTGCGCTATTGCTCGCATCTCTTGTATTTCTACTATCTACGATGTCAAAGATGCCATTTGGGCTAAATTTTATAGAAACAGCCTGATCTGCACTGCCAAGTTGTACTTTTTCAAAGTTATTTATCTTTTTAACATTGTCTAAATTTGAAAAATCCACATCATCAACCACTATAAGCGTATCTACTCCGCCCTTGCCGTCTATCGCCCTGCCCTTACTATAAACAAAAGCATCATCTAGGTTGCCGCCCTTTACGTCACCTTCTTGCTTTAGATATACAGGGTCGCCAAAATTTGCCTCGCTATATTTGCTTGTGTTTATCTCGTAAGAATTTGTAGTGCCTATCTTTTTTATAAAATCATTTTGAATGAGCGCTTCAACATAGTTGTTGCTAAAGAGGCGAGTGCCGCTATGTTCTGACCCCACCAAAGTATCTGATGGATATGGTCCACTAGCTGGTGCACTATTTTTTTGCATTATATACAAAGATAAATTCATCTCGCCAGTTCCATCCATATACTCCATATCAAATTTATAAAAGCCAGCCTTATTAAATGTAAAATCCCTGCTCCACCACTGACCATTTTTGCCATATGATGCTTCTGTGGATGGTTGTATGAATGTTGTTGCACTTCCAAATTTTTGTGTATTGCCATTTATAGTTAGCTCTACATAGTTGTGTAGGTCTGCTGCTCTTACTGAGTATGTTCCAGGAGCATTTACATATATCCAACCATCCATTTTCATGACAAGGTCAGAGCCAACAGGGTTTGACTCTCCAAGCGTATAGTTACCAGGCTTGCCTTTTAATATGCCATTTGCAAAGCTTATATTTTCATTTGTTCCAAATTTCTTTGGAGCGTACTGATTTGAAGCGTCATATAGAAAGCTATCTCCATGCCTACCGACTCTAGCCAAATCCTCTGCATGCATATTGCCTTGATCACGTAAGGTCTTATAGCGCGTTCCAGAGGCAAACTGCACAACGTCATATGTGGTAGAGGCGCTTGGAGAGTAAATTTTGATATAGTCTTTGTAGATGGATTTGCCCCCTCGCTGCGTATAAACGCCAGAGTCGCCACCAACTCTAGCCGTCCATGACGGATCTACATAGTTATAAAACCACATATCAGCATCAAGGCCGCTGTTGCCGATAAAAGTTACCGTGCTAACAGAGACGTTTCCTGCGGTGTCGGCATTTTTTATCATGAAATTTGCTCCGGTGCTGTTTGCTGGCAGGGCAAAATTTTCAGAGTAGCTGTGCGTATCATCAAGAGCTGAGCTTTTATGGACGGAATTTAGCAGATCATAAAGATCTACTTTGTTTATGGTGTTTTTATTTAGCGTGTTGTTGCCGCTAGCATCGGTGCCAACACTACCTGAGATATCTACACTAGTTACATGCGAAGTTGCCGTTGGAGTGCCGATCGCATCAGGGGTGGCGTCTAGGTCTATATGAACCATTAGATCATCATCTTTTGTGCCATCACTCTTTAAAACGGTCGCTCTTATGTTTGAATATCTCTCATCTAGCTTTATACCAAGGGCCTCAAAGTCCATATTTACACGCTTATCTGCGCCGACAACCAGATCTATATATGTTTGCCCACTTGGTAAAATTTTGGCATTGCCATGATCATCCTCAAGTGCTAAACGAAGCTTTGTACCAGGGTCGCGGTCCACGCCAAATATAATATTTGGCTGCTCGTCGTTAGTAAGTGAGATGTTGTACTCTTTTATGGTTTTGGTCTCATCATCGAAGTTATTTTTCTGGATAACCTTCTCATAGTCCTCCACTCTAAGATATTTAGCGATATTTACTGCTCCGCCATCTATCTGCGTAGCAAGCTTGACGTCATCTATGTACTCTAAAATTCCAAAGTCAAAGAGCCTACCGCGAACGCCATCTGTCGTAGTGATCTCGTTTGGTGTCGTGATAGTAGCTCTAACAGGCGTAGAGTGATCGACTGAGATAGGGACATTTGGTATGCTAAATTTGCCATCCACGATAGGAAGTGGTGCTGAGCCGTCGCTTGGCAAGGCAGTTAGTCCGTCGTCGCTTATTGTGTATTTGACCGTTGTGGTTATAGCTGGTATGGTCGGAGTTGAGATAGTGACACTTACATTGCTTCCTGGTTTTGCGTTGCTAGGTACGTAGATATCAAGGTCGCTTTGGGTTGATGGTGAGCCAGAAGGCGTGGTGATGCTATCTATTAGCCCATCTCCGTCATTATCCCTTGCAAACTGCACCTTTATGCTGTTATCTACGGTGATCTCGTCTGTGACTGGGTCTGCTTTGTTACCAGCTTTATCGGTAAATGTGGTCGTGAAATTTGTCGTAACGCCATAAAGTTTTGTCGTGGTCTCTATGGTGCCATTATTTACACTAATAGCTACACCATCATCTCTTGTGGCACTATATGCGCCGGATGCGTTTTGAGAAATTTTAATGGTTATCTTATCTGTTTTGCCGTCGCTTCCTGCGATATCTATCTCAAATTTATCGCCATCTCTTGCGTCGTTTGGAATTTTCATCTTTATGGAGGTTTTAGGACCATCAGGGCTAAAGCCACTCTCTTTACTGGTTAGCACGCCGTCTTTATCGCTATCTTTTGCAAACTGCACGTGCGGAGACCTAACAGGCGCAACCGTATCGCTTGAAATTTCACTCATACTTGAAGCTTTTGTAGCTCCAGTTGTGCCATCAATGATCGTCGTGCTTAGCTTTTTCCTGCTTGGATCAGTTGAGCTTGTAGGGTCAGTAACTGTGATTTTGCCATTTTGGATAGAGATAGTCTCGCTACCGCCATCAATCGTGGCAGTAAGTCCGTCAGGTGCGATAGTATAAGTCTTTGTAACGCTTGTTGGTGTGCTAGCTGGGTCATCAACCTTTATGCGGATCTTGTCGCCAACTGCGGCGTTGTTTGGCACGTAGATATCGATAAGCGACGCTGTGCCACCACTTTTAGCTAGTTCGGCTGCATTTATAATGCCATCTTTATTCTCATCAAGGGTAAAAACGGCGATCGGATCGTTATTGTTTGCGATAGTTATCGTATCTGTCGCACCTGGGTTACCTGATTTGCTTATCATTTGGATATTTACATTTGTTGGCGTCGATGATGAAATTTTAACAGCACTTGCCACGTTAAAGCCGACATTTCCGCCGCTTTCACTTGTAAGCGGATAGCTCTCGCCACTATCTTTATCTACAAGCGTGCCACTAGACGTTTTAATAAGCGTCTTTTCATGCAAAGTGCCGTCAGGATCGGTGGTGGTGAGCTTTATCTTGTCGCCTATTTTCATATTTGGCGATAAAACGATCTTTGCATCGTCGCTTGGCGTACTGCTGGCTGGATTAAAGCCATTTTCGCTAGCGTCTATCACGCCATCGCCGTTTAGGTCTTTGCCTAAAACCACCTTTGTAAAGCTAAGAGCTGGCGTAACAGTATCAACGCTTGCGGCTGCCTTTGCTGGAGCTGAGCTAGCGCCATTTGCTAGTGTGATGCTGGAGCTTACATTAAACGGGGCATTTGGCGTTATAGCAACGCTTGGGATGATAAATTCTTTTTGATCTGGGTTTGTTGCATTTGGCGTGATAGGCAAAATTTCGCTTGGATTGTTTTCATTTATCACGCTTGTGCCTGCAGGATCTACTTTGTAAGAAAGTGTGGTCTTTACGCCGTTATTTACAACTTCTAGCGTCACTTTGTCGCCTGGCATAAAGTCGTTGTTAAAAGCAACAGCCATGCTTGTGTGATTAGGATCGCCGTCTGCTTCTGCGATATTGATATAGCCGTCACCATCAAGGTCTTTTAAAAGTGCGATGCTTGGCGCTGGTATAGTTGGAGCACTCTCTTTTTGCTCTGCCACCACTGGCGCTGCTCCGCTAATAGAACTAACTGGCATTGTTGGCTCGCTTGAGATGATAGCTGGTAGCTCTAGCGTACCGCCATCAAACCAAACTACGTTTGAGATGTGCCCTTGCGTGTCAAAATTTGATCCATTTATGCTTGCTGTGTCGCTACCATGACTTGAGCCATGAGAGTAGTGGCTAGAGCCTTGAGCGCTTTCGTCGCTGCTTTGGCTACTAGACTCTTCGCTCTCGCCAAAAATCCTTCTCTTGTCCTCTTCTACTTGCGCTTCATTGCCTTGGGTGTCAAATTTTGCATTTGATAGCTCTTTTGTGATGATGATAGTTTGTGGTTCAAGTAGCGTGATAGGTGCAGCGTGGTCGAAATTTATAACGATAGTGTCGTTGCTGCTTTGCGTGATGATCTCATCGCCCAAAAATATCTCGTCGCCCTGCTTTAGCAAGATCAACTTTCCGTTTCGTTTTACAAAAACTTTTCCACTTATCTTTGCGACGACACCAACGCTTTGCATCTTTCATCCTTTAAATTTAAAACTAAAACATCCATTTAAAATTTTCACGCGATTATAACTAAATAAATAATAATGTAAATAAAAAATCTATATAAGAATTTTTGTCATTTCTGGGTTATTTTTAAATTTAAAAACGACTTGATTTTTTATAAATTTACCAAAAAATCGCCGCTAGCTTTTAGCAAGATAAAATTTTAAATTTTTATGAAATTTACCAAGAAGATGTTTTGTCGTTACAAAGTAAATTTTAAAACGATAATGTTATTAAAATTTGTATATTTTTGATAAGTAAAATAGAAATTTGATATAAATTCTTAAGGAATTCCCACGCCAAAAGACGTGGGATAAATTTACGCTATCTTGCTAGCGTCGATGATATTTAGATCAAGTCCTAGCTCTTCGACAGATAGACCAAGTGCAAGACCTACAAGTTGAGAGAGGTGAATTATTGGTTTTCTAACATCTGAGTGGTTCTCATCTTGGTATCTCTCTTGATAGATGTCAAGTTGCATTTGACAAAGTGGGCACGGAGTGACAACTACGTCTGCGCCATTTTGATCAGCGTTATTTACGATCTGGCTTGACATTTTTCTTACTGATTTTCCAGCTGGATAGCTAGCGTGGAAGCCACAGCAGTCAAGTCTTTTCTCAAATGGCACGATAGTAGCACCAAGCGCACTTACAACAGTTTCAAAGCTCTTTGGATTTACTGAGCTTTCTCTGTTGTGTAGATCTTTTTCAGGTCTTAGGCTGTGGCAGCCGTAAAATAGCGCTACTTTTAGTCCGCTAAGTGGTTTAACAACCTTTGCTCTTAGCGTATCGACATTTTGGTAAAGCTCCCAAAGAAGGCTTGTTACCTCAGATGTACCATTATATTTCATATTGCCTTCAGCTAAAAATGTATTGATACGATCTTTTGCGCCCTTATCAAGCGTGCTTTTAGCTCTTGTTAGAGTTAGCATACAAGTTGAGCATGTCGTAAGCATCAGCATATTCATCTGCTCTGCAAGCGCTATATTTCTAGCATTTGCCACAAGTGCAGCCATAGGATCTACGTCTTGTGCTTGTTGAGCACCACAGCAGCTCCAGCCCTTTATCTCGTGAAGCTTCCAGCCAAGTACTGGAGCGATGGCCTCAAGCGACATCTTAGCCTCTTTAGCTGCTTGAGTGAGTACGCATCCTGGGAAAAAAGCGAATTCATTTTGCATAATTACTCCTTACTAGCAGCTTTGCGAGCCGCATTTATCATTTTTACTAGATCGTCATGACCTTCTATGTCTTCTTCGCCAAAAATATGAAGCGGATTCATCTTGCCAGCAAGCATTAAATTTGCTGCGATATCCATTTTGCCCATATTTTTGATAACGCCTTCTGAACGAAGTGCAAGCTTGATCTCATTTAGTCTGCCTGAGCCATCAACCAGATCAGTTAAGAATGCCTCAGCGTGATCTGGTCCCATGCCCTCATTAAAGCCTTTTTGTATAGCCATGATACGAAGATCAGTTATGTCGCTGCATGCACTTATGCCTTTTGGACAGCGGTCAGCACACTCTTGGCACTTTACACACATCCAAAGACCATTATCGATAGCTGGTTTTAGGTGTGGCATAGGATCTTTGCTACGTGAGTCAAAGGCAGCTCTATAAGCATGCACAAAGACAAATGGCTGCATATAGTCACTCGCGTCTGCTTCAAGTTTATTGCACTCGCTAGCGCATGCACCGCAAAGTATGCAGTCCCATTCAAGTGCGACTTTGTCGTACTCTTTTTGGCTTTGCTTGCAACCTTTTGCAGCGCTAAATTCTGGCTTAGCAGTAATGCTTGGTCTAATCTTGCGTAAATTTTCTATACTTGGCTCCCAATCCACCATAAGGTCTGAGATAACCTTGAAATTTCCAAGTGGTGAAATTCTAATAGTATCTGGGTTGCCATACTCAGCCAAAAGCTCGTTCATCTTTGTATCGCAAGCTAGATATGAGTGACCATTTACTCTAACAGCGCACGCACCGCATATCGCTGAGCGGCAAGATGCCGTGAAATTTAGCGTCGCATCTTTCTTTTGTTTGATATCAAAAAGCACTGTTAAGAGCGTTTTACCTGCGATCTCTTCGTTTGTTAGCTCATAAGTTGATTCATATTTTTTAGTTCCGTCAAAACGGTCGATAATAATTTTCATCCTAGCTCCTTACTCTGGCTTCTTGCCGTCAAGTGAAAATATGCCTGTCACAACATCTTTGTAGCCAAGCTCCAACTTGTCGTCTTTTAGTGTGACTATGCTGTGTTTTAAGAAATTTACATCATCTCTTTTTGGATAGTCCTCTCTTGTGTGAGCGCCACGGCTCTCAAGACGATTTTGCGCTGCAAGACATGCTGCACGAGACAGAAGTATAAGGTTGCCAAGCTCGACGTAGTCGGTAAATGCTGTGTTCATGACTGGATTTTGATTTGGCACTTTGATGGTGTCATATTTTGCTTGGATGGCTTCTAGATTTTTAGAGAGCTGATCTAGTTTTGCGCCAGTTCTAAAGATACCCATTAGATCCCAGTTATTTTTACCAAGCTCCTCGCGAAGTGCGTACATATCATTTACGCCACCCTCGCCTGTTGCGATAGATTTAAATTTATCTTGCCACATTTTTGCTAGCTCAGAAGTTTTCTTGCCGCTTGCAAATTTTGCATTTTGAGCATAAGCGCCAGCACCTTTGCCAGCTAGATCGCCAGTTACAACTGCGTCAGTTAGGCTGTTTCCGCCAAGGCGGTTTGCGCCGTGGATAGATACGCATGAAGCCTCACCACCTACGTAAATTCCAGGGATTTTTGTGCTCATATCATCAAATTTTGCTACCTCTATGCCACCCATTGAGTAGTGAGCTGTTGGGCGGATAGGCACTGGTTGCTCGACTAGGTCGATGTCTTGAAAGAGCATCGCTGTGTGGCGAATTTTTGGAAGCTTTTTCATAATAGTATCTTTGCCAAGGTGGCGAACATCACAAAGTACATAAGCGCTCATACCCTCGCCAAAGCCTCTACCTTCGCGAATTTCTGTCTCGATAGCACGAGCGACGACGTCACGAGGAGCTAGCTCCATTTTTTCGTGATAGTTTTTCATAAAGCGCTCGCCCTTGTTGTTTAACAAGTAACCACCCTCACCACGAGCTGCCTCCGTGATAAGTGTGCCACCATTTTGAACGCCAGTTGGGTGAAACTGAAGCATCTCAGGGTCTTCAAAACCAAGACCTACTTTAAGCGCAGCAGCGATACCATCGCCTGTTGCTATAAATGGAACTGAAGTGCGGTTATAGAAAATTCTAGTGTATCCGCCAGTTGCGATGACTAGAGATTTGCAAAGAACTGGGTAAATTTGACCATCTTGGATGTTGCGAAGCACGGCGCCTTCGACCTTGCCATCCTCAAGACCGATCTCAAGTAGCTCATGATCCATTAGAAATTTAACGCCAGCTGTGATAGCGTCGTCAAGACAGGCGTGCATCAAAACATGGCCGGTTTTATCAGCTGCATAGTTACAGCGTTTTTTGCTAGCGCCACCCATGAAACGAAACGCTACGTCGCCATTATCTTTACGAGAAAAGAGCATGCCATTGTAGTCTAGCTCGTGGATGACTGCGCCTGCTGCCTCACAAAATTTCACAACTGCATCTTGATCAGCAAGATATGCTGCACCTTTTACGGTGTCATACGCGTGAAGCTTGAAGCTGTCGCCATTGCTAAAGTCAGTAACGCCGTTTATACCGCCCTCTGCCATACAGGTTGCGTTACGTGATGGCATCATCTTTGTAGCGACAACGACGGTTGAGTTTGGATATTGCTTGCGAACGGCTGTTGCTGCACGAAGTCCAGCACCGCCAGAGCCGATTATTAGCACATCAACAGATGGCAAGCCATTTTCATTGCCCTTTGGCAACTCGCCAGCAAAAACATTGGTCGCACCAGCTGTTGTAGCTAGCGCACCTACGCTGATACAGGCGCTTTGTAGAAATTCTCTTCTGGTAAATTTTTCACTCATTGATAACTTCCTATTTTAATAAGTTTATTAGCGTCAAAAAACGCACCGCCAGTTCATTTCTTAATATTTTTTAAAACAACTATATTAATAAAAAAATTAATAATGAAACTTTACATAAAATTTACTTAAAAGAAACATAAAGATTTATTTTAGGTTAAGAAATGAGAGCTGATATTAAAATCAAAAAGGATTATAGAGGCTTTTTAAAGTAGTTTATATAAATTTAGTGGTAGAAAATTTTATAAGATATATAAAAATTTCTACCGATTTGAATTTTGTTTTTGCTTTTAAATTCTTAAGCTGTAAAAGCTTTTATTTCAAGCATTAGTAAGATAAATTTACTTTTATACTTAAATAAATTTATTAAGTATAATAAATAACATTATTTTTGTCCTATTATCAAAATTCACCACTTGGGTGCAAAATTTCTTTTAGCTCACTCTCGCTTAGCTTGTAGTTATAAAATCTCTCGTAAAACTCTTTTGTTTTTTGCTCTAAATTTAGATCGCTAAATAGCTCTGGATAAAATGTCTTTGCCAGCCAAAGCGGATAAAGCGCACCCTCAGCACTTCTTACGCTCCAAAGATAAACGCCACTTGGCACTACAAAAATTTGCCCATTTTGCACAGCTTTTAGCTTGGCAAATGATGCGTTTTTAGCGATAGCATCGGCACTTTTTTGCGAATTTGTGATGATGATATCTGGGTTAAAGATGATGACTTGCTCTTCATTTATCGCTTTTGAAATTTTAAAATCCCCATCGCTTAGCTCTGAGCTTAAATTTATGCCGCCAGCTACGCTAATATACTCTGCGCCGATATCCTTTGAGCTAATGGTGCTAAAGTTTCCCGAGGTGTAGTTTAACACCAAAACTCTCTTTTTTGGCGTTAAATTTGCTGTTTTTTGGCTTACAAATTTTATATTATCGTTAAAATATTCATTAAACTCACGCGCTCTTTTTACGCTATTTTCGCCCCAAATTTCAGCGATCTTGCTAAAGCTATCTTGTAACTCTTTGATGCTTTGAAATTTATCTATCTTCACAACTGCGATGCCAGCACTCTCAAGCTGAGCCTTGCTATTTTCATCAAACATCATACCAACTGGCCCAAAAACAACTTGCGTTTTTGAAGCGATGATCGTCTCGACGCTGCTGCTTAGCATGCCACTTTTGTTGTTATTACTCTTTATCTTTGGAAAGATTTTTGACATTAGTGGAGGCAGTTTTGGTGCACCGCTAATTATATGATCTTCATTGCCAAGCATCGCAGAGACCTGCACAAATGCCTCTATTAAAGGCGTCGCACGCTCGATAACATCAGGCACTTCTACCTTTTTATTATCGCTATCAAGCACCACTCTTGCTTGCAAACTAACAAGCAAAAAAGCCAAAAGTAAAATTTTCTTAAACATATATTCTCCTTTTAATCCACCATCACGCAAGAGTAATGCTCGCGCTCATCGATGATATTTTTCACCACTCGTATGTCTACGCCGTAAATTTTCTTTAAATTTTCGCTACTCATAGCCTCGCTAGCCTCGCCGTAGATGTAGTTTTTATCCCGTCCAAGCATCGCAACCTTTGCATTTAGATAAAAGACCTGCTCTGGTTGATGAGAGGTGAGGATGATGATGTAGCCTTGCTTTGCGAGCTTTTTTATCTCTTTTAAAACTCGCATTTGGTTGCCAAAGTCTAAATTTGCCGTTGGTTCATCAAGCAGCATCACCTTTGAGCGCTGCGCCAAGGCCCTAGCTATCAGCACCATTTGCCGCTCGCCGCCGCTTAGATCGGTGTAAATTTTATCTTTAAAACTCTCTAAATTTAGCGTCTTTAACGCATCTAGCGCTATCTTTTCATCCTCTTTGCTAGGGCGCTCAAATATACCAAGCCTTGCATTTGCACTCATCATCACCACGTCAAAAACGCTAAAAGCAAATGGCGGTGTGTGAGCTTGCGGGACGTAGCTTATAAAGCTTGCTCGCTCTTTTTCGCTCATTTTTAGCGCATCTTTGCCGTCTATTAAAATTTCGCCCCCAAGTGGCTTTAAAAAGCCAAGTATCGTCTTAAACGTCGTCGTTTTGCCAACGCCATTGCTACCAAGCAGGCAAAAGATATCGCCATCTTGTAAATTTGCATTGAAATTTTCTATAACGACCTTTTTGTCGTAGCCGCAGCTTAATTTTTTTATCTCAAATTTCACGCAAAACCCTTTTTGCTCTTATAGAGCAGATAGACAAAAACAGGCGCGCCAACTAGCGAAGTGATGACGCCAAGTGGGATCTCACTTGCCATTAGGCTGCGTGAAGTGGTATCGACTATCAGTAAAAATAGCCCTCCGCCAAGCAGCGAAGCTGGAAAGAGCGTGATGAAATTTGCTCCCACGACAAAGCGCATGATGTGAGGGATGACAAGCCCCACCCAGCCCACGATACCGCAAAATGAGACGCAAGTAGCGGTTAGAAGTGTCGAGGCGATGATGATTATGATGTTGTAAAATTTGACATTTAGCCCCATCGCCCTAGCCTCTTCTTCGCCAAAACTAAGCGTGTTTAGCTTGTAGCGAAGCATAAAAAGTGGCACAAGACAGATCATAACTACGCAAAAAAGCAGAGCTAAATTTTTATATCCGCCGCTTCTTGCAAGGCTTCCCATTAGCCAAAAAGTGACTTCTGGTAGCTTATCTTCGCTATCGGCTAGAAATTTTATAAGCGAGCTAAGCGCCCCAAAAAGAGATGAGATGACGATGCCAGTTAGCACCATCACGAGTAAATTTAGCCTGCCCTTTGCGATGACACTGCTTATAAAAACAACAGCAAAAACTGCAAATAGACCGCAAGCAAATGCGCTAAGCTGCACGCCTATGTAGTTAAAATTTAAGATGATAGCCACGCTAGCTCCCACAGCTGCGCCACTTGAGACACCAAGGATGTCAGGCGAGACTAGAGGATTTTTAAAAAGACCTTGATAGACAGCTCCAGAGCTAGCAAGCGCTGCACCAACAAGGATGGCAAAAAGTACCCTTGGCAAGCGAATGAGCGTAAAGACTGTGTAGCCTTGCTCGTCGCTTGGCTGCTCGTTTAAAATGGCTGATCTTATAAACTCAAAAATTTGAGCGTAGCTTATCTCGTAGCGTCCGATGCCTAGCGAAAAAAAGAGCACCAGCAAAAGAAGCGCAAATAATGCGAAAATGATCTTTTTGCTACTCAAATTTCATCTCCCGCACGTCCCACCAGATAAGATAGCTCTTTGTTGCTCTTTTAAATTTAAAGCCGCTTTTGGTCTTTGTGAGGTAGCTTTTTACATTTTCTTTGTAAATTTCTTCTTTTTGGGGCGCTATCTCACCGACAAATCTAAAATAAGAAAACGCCTCTTCAAGGCTAGCAAAATCCCTCTCATAAATGGTGTCGATTATCTTTAAATTTGGATTTGCCCCCATGTCGTAGGCGATATTAAAGATAAAGTTGTAGCCAAATCTCCTATCGCTAAGACCTGCCTCTTTTTTATCTTTTATCCCTTTTAAGAAGTCTTGCCAGATATCTTTAAGGCTTGGATGATCTGGCAAAAACGAGGTCATCACGACATATTTTTTAGCAAATTTACAAAGCTTTTTTATATCAAAAAGCCCAACCGAGCGTGATGCTAGCACGATGTCATGCTTTGGCAAGCCCTTTATGCTCGCCTCATCGCTCCAGTCTTTTTGGATGAAATTTATATTTTTCGCTCCAGCCTCTTTTGCATTTTTTTTAGCGTATTCAAGCATTTTAGCAAACGGATCTAGCGCGCTAACGCTCTTTGCTAGCTTTGCAAGTGGCACGCTAAGCCTTGCTGGACCACACCCCACATCAAGCACGCTGTCATCTTTTGTGATAGGCAGGTTTGAAAGTAAATTTAGCGTAGAAGCTGCCTCCATGCGCGTCATCTCGTTATACATGTTTGCGACATTATCCCAATTTACGCCACCACCTTTGCCTTTTACCTTTTGTAAAGTAGGCAAAAACACTCGCTCCAAAATCGCTTGATAATCAACTAACCCTTGCATCTCTCTCCCTTTGGTTATTTAAATTTACCCTACAAAAAGGGCAAATTTAAAGAGCCTAAAGCCAAAATAAATTTGGCTTTAGTTTTTAGAATTTAACCTGAGCTGAAAGCATGAAGGTTCTGCTTTGTCCTAAGAAAAGTGAAGTTGCAGGTCTTCCATTGCCTCCACCATCTACATCAGATGGGAACATTCCTGCCCAGTATTTTTTATCAAAGAGGTTATTTATGTTAAATCTTATAGTTGTCTCTTTGCCTAGCCAAGCTTTTGTAGTGTATCTAGCTCCAACATCTGTTGTGAAGTAGCCATTTACGCTATGAGCGTTAGCATTGTCGATGTAGCGTTTGCCTGTGTAGTGGAAATTTGTTGTAAATGCAAGTTTGTTTGTGCTAGGAACTGCGTAGTCAAACAAGACATTTGCTTGAAATTTTGGCTCACCGATAACCGTTTTGCCCTCAGACACGCCATCTTTAGCATTTTTTATCTTAGCATCAAGAAGTGTAAAGCCACCATACATACTCAATGTATCAACAAGCTTTCCACCAGTAGTTAGCTCGAAGCCGCGGTTTCTTTGTGTGCCTTGAACTTTAAAATCAGCATTTGCTCCGCTACCGACTAGATATGCTATAGGACGCTTTATCTCAAAGATAGCAGCTGATAGATCAAGCTCACCTAGTCTAGCTTTTGCGCCGATCTCATATTGTTTGCTTCTAAATGGTTCTACCACTAAAGTCTCGCCTTTTCTAGCTCCGTTTGAAAATGTATATGTTGTTCCTTCATTTGAAATGCTATCTGCATAAGTTGTATAAAGGCTTACGTTTTCAACTGGTTTATAAACAAGACTTACGCCATAGTTAAAGCCACTTTTATCGTAATTTTTCTCTTTAGAAGGATCTAACTTATAGCTTTTAAACCAGCTTCTTGAAACTGATAAGATAGTGCTGAAGTAGTCATTGAATTTAATATCATCAACAACAGATATATTTTTCATATTGCTACTACTGCTTTTATATCTGCCACTTCCTTTTGCTACATGTGGATCATTAAAGATTACTGGGTTATACAAATTTGACGTGCCAAGATTTGCTCTACCACCACTATTTCTAGCACTATAAATAGTCCAGCGATATCCATTTGTAGCTACGGCAAAATTATGTGATAAAGAACCTGTTTCAAAATTTGTCAAACCTTTTAAAAACCAACTATCTACATCAAATCTACCAGATGCGCCACTGCCTCCACTTTTAACAACTCTATAATCTCCATTTTGATTTAAAAATGTACCGCTTGTACCATACATATCACGGATAGCCTTTTGCCACTGATAACCACCCTCAAAGTACCAGCTCTCACTTGGAGCGTATTTTAGCTTTATGCTAGCTGTCGTTGTTTTTAGGTGATTACCACCAAATGTTTGTTCAAGCCCTCTTTTTGTATCTTTTACAGGGCTTGGTACATCAAATTTTGCCACTCCGTTTGTTAGTGGCATACTAAAAGCACCTGGCATACCTGAGTTTTTATGCTCATAATGGCTAAAGTTTGTCTCAAGTGTTAAATTCTCTGTAAGGTAAAAATCAAGTCCTAATGAGGCTAAGCGACGAGAGAATTTACTATCTTTAGCGTTCTTTTCTCCGCCTGAGTAGTAAAAGACGCCTCTATATCCAACTTTTTCAAATTTATTTGAAGTATCAAGTCCGACGCCTAAATTTGACCTTGAGCTATAATCAGTCCAGATGATATTTTGAAGCGGAACTGGACGCTTACGAGAGTAGAGGAAATATCCTGAAGGTGTAGCACCGCCATAAAGAGAGCCAGCAAGTCCATTTTGAATTTGCAAGCTCTCAAACATAGCCATAGGTATAGCTGTGGTAGATGTAGAGTAAAAGCCGTCCCAAAGAACGTTACCTACAACTGAGCCTTGAAAACCACGGGTTTGCGGACGACCAACATCGCCACCGCCACGATACTGAATAGAAGCTGAAGGAAAGTACCTAACTGCATCTTCAAAGCCTTGAACGCCTTGGTTATCAAGCACCTCTTTTGAGATCGTATTTACTTGATAAGGCATATCTAAAACTTTTTTATCAGCCAAAGGACCAGCGGCTACTCTTTTGCTTAAAATTCCCTCATCGATACCGCTTTCACTGATGTTATCACCGACAGAATTTACTTCAACGCCCTCAAGCTTTGTCGTTTGCACAGCAAAAACTTGACTTAAAAAACCACTGCACATCAAGAGCGCAGCACATGTTGCAACCGAGATTTTGTAACTCAACTTTTACTCCTTTTTATAAAAATTTTACGTCCGAAATGTTACTAAAACAAATCTTAAATATAATTTATTAATTTATTAAATATATGAATATACATTTAAATTTACAGAAGTAAAATAGGGCATTTAAATAATAATATAAGATAAATTTTTCGTTTTATTTTGTGTGATTTTTAGTTATTTTTTTATAATGAAGCGTTTTTTATAAGGCTATTTTTTAGTTAAAAAGTAATAAATATCGCCATAGTGTCTGACTGAGATGATCCAGTTTAAATTTATATCAAATATCTCAATGTCATCAAGTGACGGATACCAGATATCGCTAAAAAATTTAAAAAGATCATCAAAGCGCAAAATATCAATGCTCTCAAATTTATTAAAATTTATGCAAATTTCATTTGGCATAGCGATGCCAAGTTTATTAAAAACAGCCTTGAGGTCAAAATTTTCTTCGTCCGCATTAAAGCCATCAAGCCTGCTAAATTTATCTATTTTAAAAAACTCATCTATATCATTTAGACTAAATTTACGAAGTAAATTTTCTCTTATCTTTATGCACTCCCCAGCCGATAAGCTCCTAACGATCGGCATATCAAAGCCATATTCTTTGCGGAAATTTTCTAGTTTTATCTGATCCATTTTGGGAGGTTTTGGCTAAATTTAAATTTAGCCAAAAATTTATTTCAAAAGCTCTTTTGCGTATTTAAGACCTAGCTCGTAAGCTTGGGCGTTTGCTTCTTTGACCTTAGCTGGCACGCTTGCTAACATCTCTTCACGCACTAAATTTTCATCCATGCACCTACTCATCGCCACAGCCACACCAAGAGCCACGACGCTTTGAGTGATGACGTTACCAACCTCGTCTTTTGCGATAGAGATGATAGGGATTTCATAAATTTTCCAGCGCTTTTTATCCTCATCGCTCACTTTTACCAAATTTGGCTCGACAACGATCGCTCCGCCCTCTTTCACGCCGCTTTTAAAGGCGTTGTAGCTTATCTGCGCGGTAGCAAGCATAAAGTCTATCTCGCCCTCGTTTGCGTAAGGATATAAAATTTCTTTCTCATCAAGTATGATATCGACCTTCGTTGGACCGCCACGCACCTGAGATGTGTAGGTAGAGGCCTTGACGCCGTAACCACCTGCTTTTATCTTGGCAGCTGAGAGGATCTCGCCTGCTAGTATGACGCCCTGTCCGCCAACGCCGACAAATCTTAATTGTGACTTCATGCTAGCTCCTCAAAATTTATCGCTTCATTGCTCATTGCAGCCTTTCTTACCTTGTCGTAAGCCTTGGTGTATTCGATCTTTTCTTCATCTTTGTGAAGCACGCCAAGTGGGAAAATGCCTTTTTTCTCTTCGTCACTTAGCATGTCAAATTTGACCTTGCTCGTCGTACGGCCCTTTATCCACTCTAAATTTTTCACCGCCTCGCCCATTTTGTTTTTACGACCTAAATTTATGTGGCAGTTTGAAAATACATCAAAAAAGCTGTATCCATCGTGGCTAAAGCCCTCTACAAAGAGCTTTGTAAGCTTCTCTGGCTCGATGACGCTTCCACGTGCGACAAAGCTAGCACCTGCGGCAGTTGCGAGCTTACAGGCGTCAAAGCTAGGATCGATGTTGCCGTATTGCGCTGTGACCGTCCACATGCCTTTTGGCGTGGTTGGGCTGGTTTGTGAGTTTGTTAGCGCGTAGATGAAGTTGTTGATTAGGATGTGATTTAGCCCGACATTTCGGCGACATCCATGTATCGTGTGGTTGCCTCCGATCGCCAGTCCATCGCCGTCGCCAGTTACTACGATGACATGTTTATCCGGGTTTGCCATCTTTACGCCAGTCGCATAAGCTACGGCTCTACCGTGAGTTGTGTGTATGGTGTTGCAGTCAAGATATCCGCTAAAGCGACCAGAGCAGCCTATGCCTGAAACCACACAAACGTCGTTCATGTCCCAGCCCATGGTGTCGATAGCGCGGATGAGCGCCTTTAGTATGACGCCATCGCCACAGCCCCAGCACCAAAGAGTAGGCATTTTATCTGTTCGTAAATATTTATCATAATTAAAAGCCATAAATTTCTCCTATCTTCGCCTCGATCTCGCTTGGGCTTATCGGTCTGCCGTTTGCTTTTAGCAGTTTTGCAAAGTCATCTCTTAAGATGATCTTTGAAATTTCGCCACTATATTGACCTAAATTTAGCTCGCAGACCAAAATTTTCTTAAATTTATCTGATATCTCTTTTAGCTTTTTAGCTGGAGCTGGAAAAAGTGTGAGTGGCTTAAATAGTCCAACTTTTAGCCCTTTTTCACGTAAATTTAATATCGCTTGCTTGGCTGAAAGCGCCACACTACCAAAGGCGATGATACAAATTTGCGCGTCATCAAGCATAAACTCTTCAAATTCTTCGCACTCATCAGTGTGTAAATTTATCTTATCAAATAGCCTATTCATCGAGTTTTCAACGATCTTGCCATCTTCTGTTGGAAAGCCAGTCGCTCCGTGATGAAGTCCTGTTATATGGTAGTGATAGCCTCTAAAGAAAGGATTTAGCGTGGCTGGCTCGTCGTGCGCGGCCTCGTATGGCTTATACTCTTTTGGTTCGCCGCTAAACTCTTTTCTTTTGTAAATTTCTAGCTCGCCTATCTCTGGCAGGCGCACTCTTGCCTGCATGTGGCCTATCGTCTCATCAAGTAGCAACATAACTGGCATCATAAACCTAGCTGCGAGGTTAAAGGCGCGCACGGTCTGCGTATAGCACTCCTCTAGGCTGCTTGGGGCAAGGACGATCATATTTACATCGCCGTGAGTTGGGTTTTTAGCTTGCAAGATATCGCCTTGTGCGACACGTGTTGGCAGGCCAGTTGAAGGGCCGCCGCGCATTACATTTACGATGACAAGCGGTATCTCAGCGATAAAGCCAAGGCCTATTTGCTCAGCCTTTAGCGAAATGCCAGGTCCAGAGCTAGCAGTCATTGCTTTAGCGCCGCTCGCACTTGCACCAAGAGCTACGCAAATGCCAGCTATCTCGTCTTCCATTTGTATAAATGTACCGCCGTTTTTTGGCAAAAGCACGCTTAGCTCGTGTGCGATCTCGCTGCTTGGAGTGATCGGATATCCGCCAAAGAAGTTACAGCCACACTCGACCGCAGCCCTTGCTACTAGGGCATTTCCAGTTGATACTACCTCTCTCATGCGCTCTCTCCAAGCTTGGCAAATTTATTTGCCTTTACGGCCGCAGCTCGCTCTTTACTCTCAGGCGTTAGCTTTGCAAATTTAAAGCCCTTTTCCGCCACATAAATGGCAAAATCAGGGCAGTGAAGCTCGCAGTCACGGCAGCCTATACAGGAGTCTGGGTGGACGACCTCTATCATCTTGCCAAGCACGGCATTTGGCTCGAGCCTCATGCCTAGCACGCCTGCTGGGCAGTAGCTCACGCAGATATCACAGGCCTTACACCTGCTCTCGTCGACCCAAACGGGCACATTTTCTTTTTCTATCATCTATATTCCTAGTCCAAATTTTCTTTTAAAAATTTAATGTTTTTTCTGATCTCAGCTTCGCTTTTGCTTAGTTGCTCTTGCTCGTTTTCACTTAAATTTAGCTCTAAAATTTCCTCTAAACCTTCACGTCCAAGCCTTACTAGCCTGCCGCAGCTTAGCTCATCATCAAGTAGCACGCTAGCGCTTAGTATCTCGTCACTCTTACCCATGATCGCCTCGCACATCTTCACAGCCGCTGCTGCTGGTGCGTAGTAGGCTGATGTACCAAGAAGTTTAACGATCTTTGCGCCACCGGTGCTCGTCTCTTTTTTAAGACTTGCTAGCTCGCTGTCACTTAAATTTAGGCTAATATTTTCTTGAGCGACGATCATCTCGTCATTGTGAGCGCCAACGATCTTTGTTTTTAGCTCTTTTGCGTCCCTATCTTTTAAAAGCGCTAGCTCATATCTGCACCTTGCGCTATCTAGCTCACCTGCCATGCCTATCACTTTGTTTTTGCTAAAACCGCTAAATTTATGAGCCGTCCAGACCATAACATCAAGCGGATTAGTAACTACGATTATCACCGCATTTGGTGCAAATTTAGCGATATTTTGCGCTGTTTGCTTTACGACTACGGCGTTTTTAAGCAGCAAGTCCTCTCTAGTTTGACCCTCTTTTCTTGGGCTTCCAGCAGTTACAATGACGATGTCGCTACCTTCCAACAAAGCAAAGTCCTCGCCACCACAAACGCTAGTTTTAGCGTTAAAGACGCAGCTTGACTGTGCTAGGTCGATCGCCTTTGCGCGCGCCACGTCGCCAAATATATCCACAAGCGCGATCTCATCGCAAAGCTCTCTCATACAAAGCGCATATGCTATGCTCGCACCGACGTTTCCAGCTCCAACTACACTTATTTTCATATCTTATCCTATTATCTGATTTAAAATTTCACTTGGTCTCATGACCTCATTTACCCTCACTTCATCTGGCAGGTAGTATCCGCCAAATTCAACGCTTGCACCATCTTTTTCTCTGATCTGCTTTAAAATTTCGCTCTCGTTTTTCTCTAGCTCGTCTGCTAAATTTTCAAAAATTACGCTCAAAATTCCACCACTTTTTGCCATCTCTCTCGCCCAAAATAGTGCTAGATAGAAGTGTGACTCTCTGGTATCAAGAGTGGCATTTGGCGTTTTGTTTTCGTCCAAATAGCTAGCAACAGCTCTATTTAGCGCATCACTTAGCTCTTTTGCCTCTTTTTTTTGCCTAAAAAACGCTAGATGTTCAAGCGATGCACTAAGTGCCAAAAACTCACCCAAGCTATCCCAAAGCAGGTGATTTCTCTCTTTTAGCTCTTTTACAAGCGTCGGAGCCGTCCCACCAGCACCAGTCTCAAACATCGCTCCACCAGCAAGTAGCGGCACTACTGAGAGCATTTTTGAGCTGCCACCTAGCTCAAATATCGGAAAAAGATCGGTTAGATAGTCTCTTAAAACATTGCCAGTGACGCCTATGACGTCTTTGCCAGCTCTTATCAAGCTAAGCGTTTTTATAGTTGCTTGCTCGTAGTTTAAAATTTCAAATTTCACGCCAGCACTAGTAAATTTATCTCTAAATTTTTCAAATTTTGCTATCAAATTTCTATCGTGAGCACGGCTGCTATCTAGCCAAAATATAAGCTCATCTTTTGAAATTTCGCCTCTTTTTAAAGCAAGCTCAAACCACGCATTTATCGCGTCTTCTTTAGCCTGCGTCATCCTAAAAATGTCGCCACTTTTGACGCTAAATTTAAAGACACTCTCGCCAGCTTCGTTGCAAACAACAAATTCTCCGTCCTCTTTTGCGATGAAAGTCTTATCGTGGCTGCCATACTCCTCGGCCTTTTTAGCCATTAGTCCCACATTTGCCACGCTGCCAATGTTACTCACATCAAGCGCGCCATGCTCCTTAAAGTCTGCCACGCAGGCCTCATAAACCCTAGCGTAGGTTCTATCTGGGATCATACAAAGCGAGAAATTTAGCTCGCCGTTTTTGTCTTTTACCTTGCCAGAGTTTCTAATGAGCGCTGGCACTGAGGCATCGATGATGACGTCATTTGGCACGTCAAAGTTGCTGGCATTTTCATTTAATGCCCAAATTTTTGCTTTTTTGCTCAAAATTTCATCAAATTTAGCCAAAATTTCATCTTTATTTTTAAGAGTTGAAATTTTAGAAAACATATCTTTTAAGCCGTTTTTTGCCTCAACGCCATGAGCCTTAAATTCCTCACCAAATAGCTCAAAAACCTCTTTAAAGTAGCTCTTTATTGCATGTGCAAAGATGACTGGGTCGCTAACCTTCATCATCGTGCATTTTAGATGTAAGCTCAAGGTCAAATTCTCTTTTTGCGCAGCTTCAAAGCAGCTTTCATAAAATTTATCTAGCTCATCTACGCTTAAAAAAGTAGCATCTACGATCTCGCCACTTTGAACGGCAAGTTCTTTTAAAAGCTCTTTCTTGCCGTCACTGCTAATAAAATTTATACAAAATTTCTCATCTTTGCTAGCGACAATAGAGCGCTCATTTTCATAAAAGTCGCCCTTTTGCATGTAGCAAATTTTAGTTTTATTTGTCTTGTCCCAGCTGCCGTTGCTGTGCGGGTGCTTTTTGGCAAATTCTTTAACCGGTGGCAAAACTCTTCTGTCTGAGTTTCCTTGTCTTAACACTGGATTTACCGCACTTCCTAGCACTTTTGCATATTTTTTAGCGACCTCTTCGTCGTAGTCTGTGATGATCTCATCTGGATAAAATGGCACGTTTATATCCTTGTTTCTTAGCTCATCAATGGCTGCTTTTAGCTGAACGAGCGTGGCTGAGATGTTTGGCAGTTTTATGATATTTGCCTCTTTGTGCGCAGTCAGTTCGCCCAAAAGCTCTAGCTCGTCAGCCTTGTTTAGCCCAAGCTCTTTGCTAAAAAGAGATAAAATTCGCCCAGCCAGGCTGATGTCAGCCCTAGTTATGCTAATGCCAGCACGTGATAAAAAGCTCTTAACGATAGGAAAGAGAGAGTAGCTTGCAAATAGCGGTGCTTCGTCGGTTTTAGTCCAGATAATGTCACTCATTTTAGCCCTTTTGATTTTTTGAAATTTATCACGTTTTTTATTAAAGCTAGTTGTATTTTAGCCCTATTTTGCGATATTTTGATTGTGCTCGCTTAAGGTTTTTGAAAAAATGTGTTTTTTCGCCTTTTTATCAAGCACAAAGTATAGATAATCGCTCTTTGCAGGGTTTATCGCTGCTTTTATCGCACTTATCGAGACGCAGCAGACTGGACTTGGCGGGATGCCGTCGTTTAGATAGGTGTTAAACTCGCTCATGTCGCTTCTTATGCGCTCAGCCGTGATCACATCGTGCGAGTAGATGCCATAGTTTAGCGTGCCATCCATCTGCAGCCTCATGCCCTTATCTAGGCGGTTGTAGATGACTGAGGCAATAAGTGGCATCTCAGCGTCATTTGCGGCCTCTTTTTGGATGATAGAGGCGATGGTTAGAATTTTAAACCATTTTTTCTCGTTGTACTCGCCAAAAATTTTCCTGCTGATCTCGCTTTGAGCCTTTTTGGAGGAATTTACAAGATAGTAGGCTAGATGTCTTTCGCTGATGCCTATTGGAATTTTATAAGTATTTGGCATCAAAAAGCCATCGCTCACTGGCGCAAGTGCATTATATTCGCTATTTAATTTAGCTGCGTCAAGTCCTAGCTGGGCTGCTATCTGGTTTAAAAAAACGATCGTAGTCTCGCCAGGTATTAGCGTGATCTCGGTCATCGCTGCCTTTGCTTTGGCAAGTTTTTTTAAAAAATCAACCCTTGAAATTTTATCTTTGCCTATCTCGATCCAGCCAGACTGAGGCGAGCCGATGAAGCGCATGGCGTACTTGTCGATCGCACTTAGGTTAAAGTTGCGATTAGCTAAATAAGATATAATTTCGCCCACACTTCCCTTTGGCACAAAGACGACCTTGCTCGTGTTTATGGGGCGTGCCAAATAAACAAATACGCTTAGGACGACGATGAGTACGATATCAAAGAAAATATCCAGATACGGCTTTTTTATAAAATTTTTTATCATTTTGATTCTTTCGCTTCTTTTGCTTTTAAAATACGGCATAAAAATTAACGATTTCGAGTTTTACGGCGTAAAATTGGAGCAATTATATATAAAGTTAGATAAAAAAATAATTGTAAGAGCAAAGCAGATCAAGCTACCTAAATTTAAACAAAACGCAGAGCAAAAAGCCAGCGACAAGCAGCTTTTAAACCTTAGTCAGGGCGTGGATTATCTTGACACATTTTTTCAAGAAATTTCGCTTGAGAGCGTGCAAATCGGCGATGATTTTAATATTAAAGTTTTATTTTTAGATGATATATTTTTCGTCGATAGCCCTTATCTAAACATCGATATCAAATTTCAAAACGAGCAACAAAATGGCGTCGATCGCTTCATAGTAAGAAATTTGAGCCTTAAAGATTTTAACGTAAGCATTAGCGGCGAAGGCAGCGCAAATTTTGACAAAGATGACTATAAATTTGACGGAAATTTCACCTCACATGAGCTAAATGGCAAGCTTAGCTTTGCCTTAAAAGATACATTTTTAACCTACAAAGCCTATGACGTAAACGCTCGCAGTATCAAGGACTTTATAGACGAACTTGATAGGCGCATAGAGCTAAACAGCGAGGTAAAAAGCTGGATATATGGCTATGTCGTGGCAAACGACTACCACCTAAACGAGATAAACGGCAAGGTCGATCTAGCCAAAAACGACTTTTATCTAAACGAGCTAAATGCGACCGCCTATGCGAAAAATCTGCTAGTAAAATTTGAAAAAGACGTGCCCGCTGTAAATGTCGCTGAGGCAAATATCACGCTTAAAAACTCAAAGCTTAAATTTGACCTCATAGCGCCTGTTTATAAAGGTAAAAAGCTTGATGGCTCAAACGTCGCGATAAACAACATCTTTGATGAAAAAAGCGCAAATTTAGAGCTATTTATAAAGACAAATTCTATTTACGATGAGGCGATAAATGATATATTAAGAGCCTACAAGATCATCGTACCAGTCAAACAACTAAGCGGCAAAATGGACGCTGGGCTTAAAATTTTAATAAAACTTGACGAAAAAAGCTTAGAAAATTTTGATGAAAAGAGCGTCATCGCAAATGGTGAGTTTAAGATAAGCGACGCAGTTTTAGATATCGCTGGGAGTAAATTTAACGCTAAAAGTGTCCTTGTAAAACTCATAAACACGGCAAATTTAAGCGTTGATGCGACTGGTTTTGGGCTTGACTTCTTTAGAGCAAACGCCGTGGCAGATATCGACCTACAAAAGAGCAGCGGCGAGATAAAAGGCGTCATAGAGAGCTTTGATCTAAAAGAGAAAAATGATGAAATTTTAGCCTTTAAAAATGAGCCATTTACCGCGCATCTTGACTTTAGCAAGCCAAGCGAAACGACGCTTAGCATTGAGCCATTTGGGCTAAATTTAAGCTTTGGCGATGAGAGCATGATAGCTACTAAAAATAGCAACTTCATCATGCAAAACTCCCCAGTTTTAAAGCAAAATGGCGTGCTTGGTTTTGACGACGTGAGCATAAAGAGCAAAGACTTTGTTGATCTTGAAATTTTGGCAAAAGGGCTTAAATTTGACCTGCCGTTTTTAGATAAAAATGGCTCAAAATATGAGAGCGACGACGTTAATATCTTGGTGAAAAACGGCGCAGTCAAGGTAGAAAGTGCGAGCAAAAAACTAGCTCTTGATATAAAAGAAAAAGGCGTGAGCGTAAAAACGCAGGATCTAAATTTGCTCGTTCTTGACGACAACGAAAGTAGCGACCAAGCGCAAAGCACGCCCATAGAGCTATCTGCAAAAAATGGCGACATCATCTTGCAAGATATAAACAAAACATTGCCATTTACTAGCTTTAGTGCCGAAAAAAAGGGCAAGAGCGTCTCACTAAATGGCCTAGCAAAACAAGGCAGACTTGGCTACTTTAACGACGAAAAGAGCATAAATTTAGACGCAACCGACATAAGCGGGGAGTTTATCAACGATCTTTTTAGCATCAAGAGCTTTGAAGGCGGTAAATTTCGCCTAAAAATGCTTGGCGAGAGCACAAAAAATTTCAAGGCTGAGGTGAGATTTTTTGGCACGTATCTAAAAGACTACATCTTTTATCAAAAGCTACTAAGCTTTCTAAACTCGGTGCCATCGCTACTTAGCTTTAAAACGCCTGACTTTAACGACAAGGGCTACACCGTCAAAAACGGCAAAATTTTACTCACCAGAAAGGGCGACTTGATCGAGTTTTTGGCGATCGAGATGATAGGCACGAGCGCAGATATCGGCGGACGCGGCACGATCGATCTAAAGAGCAAAAAGATAAACATCGACCTTGAGCTAAAGATACTAAAAGACGCAAGCGGTATCATCGACAAGATCCCACTTATCAACCAAATCATCCTTGGCAAAGATCGCTCGCTCTCAACCGTCATCGCCATACGTGGCACGACTGAAAAGCCAGAGTACTCGACGCAGATCTTGCAAGACGCCCTACTCTCGCCACTAAAGATAATAAGAAACGTCCTGCAGGCTCCGTTTTTGATATTTGAGTAAAAAGCGTTAAGCATAAAACAATTATTGTTTAGTATAATTTTGGCGAAGTTCACGGCGGAGCTTATTATCCGCCACTCATTCTAAGTATCTTGCCAGATCCTCATCAAAACAAAACAACGCATCATTAATAAAATCTTCTAACATTTGCGGATCAATGCCTACTAAAGTTTTACCAACACGAGTTGAAATTCTCGGCGTTTGATCGTCATTTAGCTTATAAAGATTTTCAAAATGAAATGCTCGGTTTCGAATTTTAACAGCAAGGTCATATAAAATCTTTACTTTTTGATAGTTTAAAAGTTTATTTTTGCGGTTAAATTTAGAATACTTTTTAAAATCAAGTTTATCAAGATTGACGATATCATTGTGGATTTTGGCTTCATCGATGATTTTTGCCCAAAATCCAAAAGTTTGCTTTGAGACAAAGAGATCATCTAACTTGAAGTAGCCGCCAAAAGAGCTTAAAATATCTACCTTGTTATTATCCACTAAAGCCTTAAAAGCTAAATTTCTCGTAGTTATTTCTAAAATACCAAGTTTTGGAGCTAATGCCTGTACTAGCAAAAAAGTTCTTTTTATGCTCTTGCTCGTTTTTATAGCTCTTTAGGCGTTTGATTGAGAAAAATTTAACACTATCCATAAAAAATCAATAAATTCATAAAATTTTACGTATTATAATGCGTAAAATTTTACTTCATCTCAAGGCGCATAAGATACATATCCTCGCCGTCAGTTACCTTTAAATTTTGGCTTTTGCACTTTGGACAAGTAAAGTCATTTTCGCTAAGCTCCCCGCCAAATCCACAATCCAAACACTCGATCACAATGCCTTGCAGATTTATCACAAGCTCGGCGTTTTCGCAGATCGTGCCAGTCTTATAAACATCAAAGGCGCTCTGCAAATAGTGTGGCTCCACTCCGCTTAAACGGCCAACTTTTATCTCGATCTTGCTTATCTCTTTGGCATTTTCTTTGGCGGCATTTTTCTCGCAAAGGCTAACTAAATTTTGAACGATACTAAGCTCGTGCATTAGCAGATCCTTGGTAGTAGCTCACCCTTTGGTGGCTCGAGAAATCTTCTTGATTTATAGGCGTTTTCGATGATGACACGCTCGTTTTTTGACTCCAAAACCTTGCCAATTATCATCGCGTTTTTATCAAATTCTCTTAAAATTTTAAGTGCCTCTTCAGCCTGGCTCTCATCAACAGCCATCACAAAAGTGCCCTCATTTGCAAGCTCATAAGGCTCAAAACCAAATAGCTCACAAACGCCCATCACTTCGTCTGCTACCTTGATATTTTCTTCAAAGACCAAGATATCAAATTTACTAAATTTAGCCCACTCGTTTAGCACGGCACTTAGTCCGCCCCTTGTCGCATCACGCATGGTTTGTGGTTTTATGCCAGAGCTAAATAGCTTTAAGACAACCTCTTTTAGGCTCTTGCAGTCACTTTTTAGATCAAGCCCAAGCTCAAATTCCTCTCTTGCTGCTAGCACCACGCCGCCGTGTCTGCCAACATCTCCAGAGATGAGAATTTTTGCCCCTGCTTTTAAATTTTTAAGCTCCACACCCTCACAAACTATCTCGCCGATACCTGCTGTGTTTATGAAAATTTTATCGCATTTGCCCTTTGGCACGACCTTCGTATCGCCACAAACTACGCTCACGCCGCTATCTTTGCAAGTTTTTGCAAGTGAGCCAAGCACACGCTCGAGCTCTTCTATGCTAAGCCCCTCTTCGATGATGAGCGAGCAGCTTAGGTATTTTGCGCTTGCTCCAACCATCGCTAGGTCGTTTATAGTGCCACAAGCCGCGATCTTGCCGATGTCACCGCCATTAAAAAAAATGGGAGTTACCACAAAGCTATCGGAGCTAAATGCGATCTTGCCGTTTAAATTTAGTATTGCCGAGTCGTTGCTCTGCCTTAAAATTTCATTATCAAAAATTTTAAATATCGTCTCGTTTATAAGCGAGTTCATCTCCTCGCCGCCGCCGCCGTGGCTTAGCATTATCTTTTTCATTAAATTCCTTAACCAACTCTTGCATATTTAAAATATGCCGCACAAGCGCCCTCGCTTGAGACCATGCACGATCCTAGCGGGTTTTGTGGGTTGCAGACCTTGCCAAAGACCTTACACTCTGTCGGTTTTGCTAGCCCTCTTAAAATTTGCCCACAAATGCAAGCTTTGCTCTCGCCAGCGCTCTCTACGCTGCAGTCAAACTGCACTCTAGCGTCAAGATAGGCAAACTCATCTTTTAGCTTCATGCCGCTTTGCGCTATCTCGCCAAGACCTCTCCAGACAAAGTCGCACGGCTCAAAGTACTTAGCGATGAGCTCTTTTGCCTTTACGTTGCCCTCTTCTTTGACCGCCCTTGCGTACTCGTTATAGACTTCATAAGTGCCTGCGTTTTGTTGACGAACTAAATTTAATACACTTGCCATGATGTCAAGTGGCTCAAAACCACTAATGGCGATGGGCCTTTTAAATTCACTCGCTAGCTCTTTGTAAATTTTGCTACCAGTGATGACGCTTACGTGACTTGGTCCTAAAAATGCGTCTATCCTTACGTTTTCATCGCTCATTATAGCCCTAACTGGGGCTGGGACGGTTACGTGATTTATATGAAAGTATAAATTTTTAATGCCCTCTTGCACCACTTTTTCAACTAAATTTGCACTCATCGGCGTCGTCGTCTCAAAGCCAATGGCAAAAAATATGACCTTTTTCTCTGGATTTTGCTTAGCGATATTTAGCGCATCAAGTGGCGTATAAAGTGCCCTTATATCGTGTCCCTCGCCGCGAAGCTTTTGCAAGCTCGTCTTTGAGCCAGGCACTCTTAGCATGTCAGCTAGCGTGCAAAAGATCACATTATCCATGCTGGCTAGCTTACAGGCCTCGTCTATGCGGCTTTTTGGCATAACGCAGACTGGACAGCCTGGGCCGTGGACGAAATTTATATGCTCTCCAACCAAGCTTGGCAGTGCAAATTTCATAATGCTATGCGTGTGACCGCCGCAAATTTCCATGATATTTAGTGGTTTTACGCTCTCTTTTTGTATCAGTTTTGAAAGGGCAAGGATTAAATTTTTATCGCGAAAATCATTGATAAGATCCATCAAATTTTCCCCGCGTCCATATCCTCAGCGATCTTTTGATAGACCTCCAAGCTCTCAAGCGCAAACTGCGTATCGATCTTTTGCATGGCGTATCCAACGTGGATTAGCACATATTCGCCAACCTTTACCTCTTCAGATATGAGATCTAGGCTTACCTTTCTAGTAACGCCCAGAGTTTCAACCGTAGCAACGTTGTTTTCATCTATTTCTATTACTTTTGAAGGGATCGAAAGACACATTATCTTAGCTCTTTTTTAAATTCCAAATAACTTATCCACTTATCGATGCCCTCGCCTGTTTTGCTATCTATCACAAAGATATCGACCTTTGGATTTAGCTTTCTAGCGTCGTTTTTCACTCGCTCGATATCAAAGTCAAAGTGCGGCGCAAGCGAAGCTTTTGTGATCAAAAGCACGTCAGCAGCCCTAAACATCACTGGATATTTGCTAACCTTATCATCGCCCTCTGGCACTGAAAGAAGCACAGCGTTAAAGTGTGAGCCAACGTCATAGCTTGCAGGACAGACTAAATTTCCAACATTTTCTATAAAGACTAGATCAAGCTCATTTAGTGGCAGGTGATGAAGCCCCTCATGCACCATAAATGCGTCTAAATGGCAGGTCTGACCTGTGCTTATCTGATGAGCTTTTGCGCCAGCTTTTACTATACGGTCAGCATCTTGATTTGTTTCTAAATCGCCCTCGACAACGCCTATTTTAAATTTACCAGCCTTTATCGTAGCCTCTAAAAGCGTAGTCTTACCAGCGCCTGGGCTACTCATCAAATTTACACAAAGTATCTTTTTCTCATCAAGATGCGCTCTGTTGTGAGCTGCCTCTTTGTCGTTTTCAGATAGAATTTTTTCTATCACGTCTATGGTTTTGCTCTCGTTTAGCACAGGGTGTGCGTGAGCCTCGTGGCTATGCTCATGAGCGTCATGAGCGTGATCTGTATGCCCATCGTGAGTGTGTGGGTGTGAGTGAGTAGTGCCATCAGCGTGAGTGTGAGTGTGGGCGTGATTACCCATTGAACAACCGCAATCTTTACACATTTTTTTATCCTTTTTTATTAATTTTCAGAGATTTTAACGCATAAATTTAAAAATAAAATTAAAATTTAAGGGCATTTTATGCAAATGAGATAAATTAACCCGTTTTTTTAATCATCCCTTTAAATTTACCTTTGATCTTGCAAGCGAACTGGCTCTTCAAAGCTCTCATTATCATCTGTGTAGCCATTTTCATCAAAATTTTCATCATTGCTTCTTTTTTTGCCATTTGGTGTGATGATGAGATCTTTTAGCCTTGCCCTGCCATCATCCATCACCATCAAAACAGCAACAGCATCCACGTCTTGATCCATCATCTCTCGCTCAGTTTGCTTTGCCTTTTTAGTTGGCATATAAAACTCTTCGATGCCATATTTTACAAATGAATATCCATCAAATTTGCCAGCTAAGAAAAGAGCGCCTTTTGGCTTAGTAAAGCTAAATTTATCAAAAGCGTAAGTGGCATTAGCATCTTGCTTTAAAATGGCGTAAATTTCATCATTTTTTGAGAAATTTCTATCATATATATCTATCTCAACGCCAGTTTTTTCATCAAATTTATACTGCTGCAAATTTGAAAAATCATAGCTTAAATTCACGTAGTTTCCGCGAAAGAGATCCCTTGGATCGTAGAGATTTACCCTCACTTTTATCTCTTTTCCAAGATAAAGTGGCATGAGCGCGTATGCAAGCATCGCAATTATTAGTAAAATTTGAAAGATTATGGCTAGTATTAGTGATCTTATCTTCATTTTGTACGTCCTTTTTTAGCGGCAACTGCGAGTACGACGAAGGCAAAGACGATAAATAGCGCCGTAGCCCCCAAATAATCGCCTATTAGCTCAAAGTATCTAACCACCGCAACTAAGAATATCATGCATAGTCCAAGCGTTAGCTCGCCATTTTTGATAAGCACGGCTGCAACGATGATGTTTGCTAGCGAGAAGAAGATATTTGCATATCCCACACCCAGACTAAAGACAAATGGCAACGCAAAAAGTATTAAGCCAAGAAGCAGGCCGCTTTTGTTTTTCTCTTTGAAAAATAGTGCAATGCTAGCGATGCTAAATACGGCAAAAACCTTGCCAAAACTGCTATAAAAAAATGCTTTTGCAAACCAAAATTTATCTTCTTCCAGCTCGTAGATATCGCCATTTGCATAAGCTATCAAGCAAACGATCAAGATAATGATGCCAAGATACTTGCCAAAGCCTTTTACAAGGTGCGCTAGCCTATCTCTAAAGCCAGCTAACGTGCTAAAGAGCGCGACAAGTAAAAGCGCGTATGAGAGCGATAAAGTAGCAGCCATCGGCGCTCTAAACATAAGATCATCATAGCCATAAAATTCATTAAACCCACTGATCCTAGCGCAAAGCGAAACGATGTAGAAAAATATATCTGCTAGAAGCACAATCGCAAGAAATGCCGAGTCACTTTTATAAAGCATGTAGGCGCCAAGGGCTATAAAGACGATAAATTCATAAGCAAACTCGCCACCCATGCCCTTTAAAACAAACCAGATCGTCGCAAAAACAAGGCTTTGAGCCACCAGCAAAGCCTTGTTACTAGCAAAAGAGAGCGCCATCGCTCCAACGCTCCAGAGCAAAACTCCACCGCTTGGCTCGTCGCTAATATTATAAATTTGAGCGATAAGCGCTATGGCTGCGCCGTAGCAGAAATTTCCCAAAAAGAGCGTAGCCGTGCCAAGCTTATCTTTGCCTTTTTTGAGATAATAAACTCCACCAAAATTTAAAAGAGCAAGCACTCCAAAGATGATGACAAGGCGCCCCATCCTTGGTATCTCCTCCCAGTAAGCTCCAACTAGCGTAAAAAATGCCAGCGCGAAAAAGAGATAAGCAACCAACTTTAAGATAAAGCTAGTCTTTTCGCTATGAGCGTTTATATCTATATCATATAAATTTGCTATCTTTAAAGCGGTGCCCTTATCGACCACATCCTCTTTTTGCCAGCGATCTAGCTCTTTGGCCAGAAAATTTCTATTGTAAAAATTCATCTTTCATTCTCTTTAAATGACATTTTTTTGTGGCTAATGATAGCATACAAGCGCCAAAAATGCTAGAACAAAAATAAAGCAAAAAAGAGAGAAACATAAAAAGCCAAAAAAGAACTTGGGCGGGCTTTTGCAAATTTAGCTTTAGCCAAAGCCCAAGCAAAAAACAAACGGTCATCAAACTATTTTTACCAAAAAGATACATGGCATGCGCAAAAAAATGCAGCAAAACCCTGCTATAAATTTGCAAAAATGGATCACAAAAACTGCTAAAAAACTATCAAAAAGACAAAATAAGACAAGCTCCGCAGCCAAGAGCACTGCTAGCTATTTACAAAAATCCTAAATTTAACAGCCAAAAAAGCTTTTAGCTTAAAATTTAGGCACAGCAGCCTTTGTAAGTTTAGAAAACTTAACACCCTTTAAGCCAGCAATCCTGTCAGCAAAGCGCTCTATCTTCTCCGCTTCGCCCCTTATAGAGATCGTTTCTAAGCAGTTGTGGTGATCGACATGAACGTGATTTGTGCAGATGATCTTCACATCAGAGTCATGCTCGATATCCATTTTTTTATTCACCAAATCGTTGTGATGATGCACATAAATGAGCGTCAAAACCCCAATCAACTCCTCGTTAGCGTCCTTCCAGCTGTCGTTTACGATCTTTTCACGGATCAAATCCCTTGTAAATTCACTCCTAGAAGCGTAGCCTTGTTCGCTAACTTTTCTATCTAGTTCGTCTAGTAATTGACTAGGCAAAGAAACACTAAAACGTATAACACTATCCATTTTTTGCTCCTTTCTCGTTTGATTACCGTTTAAAATAATTATACATCACTTATTAGAAAATGTGGATAAATAATAATAAATTTGCCCTAAATTTACGTTAGAATCGTTACTGCAGAATTTCTTATTGATATAAAATTTCAAATTTGATTTAGTAAATTTTTTGTAAATAAGTTCAAGCAAAGTCTTATTTTGAAAAACTCCACCACTTAGTAAAATCTCTTTTTTCTCATTTTTAGAAATTTCAAAAATAATATCAGCCATGCCATTTATAAATGCCGTTGCAGCCACTCTTGGCTCATCTTTTAAAGCACTTTTAAAGGCCTCTTTAAAGCCGATAACTCCGTCATTTAGGCTAAATTTGTAACACACATCTAAATTTTTATCATAAAGCGCCTCAAGCCTCATACCACTCTCTCCCTCGTAGCTTGAGTGAGAAATGCCACATATTATCGCACCAAATGCGTCAAATATCCTACCAACAGAGCTAGTTTTTACTAAATTTAGCCCCTTTTGCTCCATCATCTTGAAATTTCGAAGCACCTTTTCATCAAAATTTACTAGAAATTTACGCCCCTCGTCTTCAAGCTCATACTTCAAAATAATAGAATAAGCGATGAGGTAGATATTTTTTATGCTATTTTCGCCGCCAAATAAGCTAAATTCATCAAAGTGATAAACTCTCTCGTAACTCTTTTTATCCAGCCTAAAGACCTCGCCACCCCAAATTTTGCCGTCCTCTCCGTACCCAGTGCCGTCAAAACAAAAGCCAAGATACTCTTTGTCTGGCAAATCATTTTCAAAGATGACACTTAGCAAGTGCGCATAGTGGTGCTGCAGATGAACTAGCTCAAAGCCCTGATCCTTCGCCCATTTTGTATTTAAAAAATTTGGATGCAGATCGGCTATGACCTTGTCTATTTTTAGATCATAAGTCGTTTCAAAAAGTGTAAAAATATCCTTAAACCTATCAAAAGTCGCCACGTTTTTTAGATCCCCGATATATGGACTAACCATCAAAAGTCCGTCTTTGTAGATGCAAAATGAGCTTTTTAGCTCCGCTCCAAGGGCTAAAAATGTCCCTTTTTGCTTGAAATTTGTATGGATAAAATTTGGATTTAGCCCACGGCTTGTCCTTGTAAAAATCACTTCATCGCCAACGCAAAACGCGATACTATCGTCACTTGGCGAGTAAATTTCTCGGTCGTGATCAAGGTAAAAGTCTATGACCTCACCTAGTTTCTCTCTTAGCTCGCTCTCATCTTTTATCACAACCTCGCCTGAGATGTTTGCGCTAGTTGCGATGATGTCGTGTTCAAGATAGTCAAAAAGCAAAAGATGTATGCCGCTAAATGCGAGCATGACGCCAAGCTTGTTTAAATTTGGAGCGACGCTTTTTGCGATATTTGAGCCATTTTTTGCTTCAAGCAAGACGATCGGCTTTAAATTTGAGCTAAGAAGCTTTGCCTCCGCCTCTGAAATTTGCGCTATTTTTCTAGCGTTTTGTAAATTTTTACTCATCAGCGCAAAGGGCTTGCTTGGGCGGTGTTTTCTAGCTCTTAGCTCGCAAACTGCGGCTTCATTTGTCGCGTCACAAACCAAATGAAAACCACCAAGCCCTTTAATGGCTAAAATTTTGCCCTCGTTTATGAGCCTAGCCGCCTCTTTGGCTGCTTCGTTTTTACTGGCAAGCATCTTGCCAAATTTATCTTTTAGATAGAGTTTTGGCCCGCAGTTTGGGCAAGAGATCGGCTCTGCGTGGTAGCGGCGGTTAAGCGGGTCTTTATACTCTCTCTCACAAAACTCGCACATCTTAAACTCGCTCATCGTCGTATTTACCCTGTCATAAGGCAATGCTTTGATGATGGAAAATCTCGGTCCGCAGTTGGTGCAGTTTATAAATGGGTATTTGTAGCGTGGATTTGTGGGGTCATAAAACTCACGCAAGCAGTCGTCACAAAGTGCGTAATCAGGCAAAATGGGCGCTTGTTTGGTAGCCGACTTTGAAGCGATGATCTCAAGTTTTTTATAAATTTTATCTATCTTAAATTTCTTTAGTTCATCGATCCTAGCAAGGGCTGGCAGCTTCTCATAAAGCTCTTTTTCAAAAGCCAAAAAGCTAGCCTCTTCGCCGCTAAAATTTAGCTTCACGCCCTCGTCATCATTGTAAATTTCACCAACTAGCTTAAATTTGTCCGCTAAAGTATAGACAAAAGGTCTAAAACCAACGCCTTGAACTAAGCCTTTGATCTCATATCTAAAGCTTGATCTCAACGCCAAATCCGGGGTCAAAATTTGTTTTTATATTTGGGTTTAGGTGCTTTTTTATCAAGTTGCTAACTACCTTATTATAAAATAAATCCCCGCTTAAAGTAACATTTTTAATGTTAAATTTATCTCGTTTTTCATAGCTAAAATCGCTCAAAAAATGCGCCAAAGACTCGGTGCAACCAAAGCTGATATTCTTCTCTCCAGCGCCAGCAAGGATAAATGAAATGATACTTTTTACAAACTTAACCCCGTCTAAACCAAAGTCATCTTTCATTTTATAATCTACCCTAACGCCCTTTTGACCGCTAAAATCGCTTGCCATAAGGAGCAAATTCTCCCCTGCTTTTTTAAACTCATCACTTAAGCCAAGCAAGCGTCCAGCTATGCAAAATAGCGAGAAAAAGCTAGCGTTTGAGCTAAATTTACCACTCGGCAGGGCGCGCTCTTTACTGAAGTTTTCAAGCAGCCTTTCGCCGCCCTCCTCAGCTCTTATTAGCTCATAAATTTCTTCAAAGCTACTAAATTTTGGCAAAAATAGAAGCTGCGTTTTGCTTGTTTTTGAAAGCAGGCAAATTTCATCATCGCTAAATTTGCTAAATTTAAGCCCCAAAGCCACTTCGCCCAAATAGCTAAGCTCAAATTCCTCATTTTTTGTGTAAAAAAATGGGCTTAATAGCGCGCTATTTTCAAGCAAAGCAAGCCTTGAAAGAGCGCTTTTTTGCTCCTTTACAGAAACGCTTAAAAAGCTAAAGCACTCTTTGTTTAGCTGCTCGCAAAGGGCGTAAAGAAAAAGGTCATTTGGCGCCATCACGTCAAAAAATAGCGGTGCGCCCTCGTGATTTTGCCTGTAAATGGCTGTCGTTTTTAGCGCCAAAAGTGGCTTTTCAAAGCTAGCAAGCGCGATCTGCGCTCTATCACCAGCTATAAAAATTTTTGGTAGCTCTTTTAAATTTACAGGCATCAAGAAATTTGCATCAAATTTCACCCCAAGAGAAATTTCATATAAATTTTCATCTTGCTCTATGCAAACGCCCTTGCCGTTTTTTAATAAATTTAGGCAGGTTTTTAGCTTTTCATTAAAATTATCAAGCGTTATCTCGCCATCAAATTTACTCCAAGTAAGCACGCCACTTTCATTTAAAATAGCCTTGCCATTAGCCAAAAATGCCGCCGCTTGAGATGGGCTAAGCGTGCCAAATTTTATCTCTTTTAGCTCATCTGCTTCATCAAGCTCATCTGCCACATCAACCTCGCTATGCTTTATAAAAAGGCTATAAGGCAAAATGGCGCTTGCTCTGTCTGCTAGGGCGCTAAGCTCCTCGACAGAGCCACTTACTTTTAGGCAAATTTGATCATTTTTACAGCTTATAGAGTGCTTAAGCTCCCCAGCTAATGAGCGTAAAAATGGTGCCAAAAATGCTGGGTCTTTAAAGCAGTCAAATTTAAAAGCAAGTATCATTTTAAACCTTTTTTGGCGTAGTCATCGAGGGTGTCGTTTAGGGTGAAATTTGCCACCTTTTCGCACTTAAAATCAAGCTCTTTTAAGTGTTCAAGTAGCGTTTTTTCTAGGATGTTAGAAGCTTTTATCACTTCATCTGAGAGGCTAAAATTTGATGATTCTATGCGGCTAGGCACGATGCCTAAGATTTTGGTTGTCGGTCTATCGCCTGCAAGCTCCATTAGATGAAGGGTTTGAAGCATCTCGATCTCGTGAGCCGAGCCGTCCCAGCTGATAAAATTTGGCACGTTTAGAAAGTCAAAAAAATAAACATCGCCCACGCTTGCGCCATTTGCACTAATGCAATCAACGACGATAAGATAGTCAAATTCGCTTATTATGTGAGTTAGAGCGAGGGCTAAAGTGCCCCCGTCCATTAATGTAAGCTCGTTTTTAGAGCTTGTAAATTTATAGTTTTTAGCCATCAAATTTACAAAATGAACACCTATGCCCTCATCAGCAAACATCACGTTGCCAATGCCAAGAACTAGCACTCTCATCAGTGTTCTTTTACAAATTTATAGCCACTAACGATGGCGTCCATCGCTCCATTTTTGCCTTTAACGGCGTTAAATATCGCCATATAAACGTGAATTGGCACAAATATCATGATGATCCACATGCAAATTCTATGTATCGTTCTAACATTTGCTAGCCCGCCCATAAGCTCTTCAAAGTATCTTGCTGGCTCGTAGATCGCTCCGCCAAGTCCATTGTGATAAACGTGAGCGTAAAGCACTAGGCCAGTTAGGCAAATGAGCGCTAAGATGACGTAAAAGAAAAAGTATGAGGCAAACTGCAATGGGTTATAAACGCCCCTTAAATGCGGGTGTGGCCCCATAAAGATGTAGTATTTTATCTGCGCTATCCAAACTTTTGGACTCAAAAAGTCAAGCACGCTCATCCACTCTTTTTTGCTGTGTTTATCAAAGACAAATAGATAGAATTTAAAGATAAATACCGCTATTAGCACAAAGCCAGCGACTTGATGCGCCAAACGCCACTTTGCTTGCATGAAATTTGTAGGCTCACTCGTGATCTCTGGGCTCATAAAGACATAAGAGATGTAGTAGCCGCTCACAACCAAAAGCGTGATAGCTACAAATCTAATCCAGTGTGTCAGCCTAACGCCGATGGAGAATTCATATTCGCTGATCCTGTCAGGATTTTTATGTGACATCTTTTCTCCTTACAAATTTGGATTTATCTTATAAGTACTCAAATCATTTCCCTTAGTGTCCATAACATGCACGGCACATGCGATGCAAGGGTCGTAAGAGTGAATTTTTCGTATTATCTCAAGTGGTTTTGAAAGATCAGCGATCTTCATACCAACTAAGCACGCCTCGTAGCTTCCCATTTGACCTTTGGCATCTTTTGGAGAGGCGTTCCAAGTGCTTGGCACGACTGCTTGCCAGTTTGAGATGACACCATCTTTTATGCGGCACCAATGGCTTAGCGCGCCTCTTGGAGCGTTGCCTTTGAAGTGACCTTTATACTCTTTGCTATTATCTATGACATATTTTGCGCAGGTCTCTTGATCTGTCTTTAAATTTTCTACCAAGGCGTTAAATGCGTCCATTGTGTGCTCTGCGACCACTTTTGCTTCAAGCATACGAGCAGCGGTTCTGCCTAGAGTTGAAAAGACTGCACTTAGTGGCAAGCCACTCTTTGCTAAAAACTCATCGACTACCTTTTTAACTCTCTCGTTGCCTTTAGCGTAGTTTATGACGATGCTTGCGATCGGTCCTACTTGCATAGGCATGCCATCATATCTTGGCGCTTTGATCCAGCTATATTTGCCCTTTGTGTCAAAAAGCTTGCTATGAGCTAGCTTGCCCTCGCCGTCTATGCTCTCGCCATCGACAAGGCCAGTATAGTTTGCCTCGGTCTCGCCATCATATGGGTGAAGCGCTTTGTCATTTTTATACCAAGCCCTTGTCGCCTCTTCTGTGATCTTGTCTTCGTCTATGTCATAGACCTTGCTAAGATCGCCATTTAAGATGATACCGCCTTTAAATAGATGGTCATTTTTGCCGATCAAAAACTCATCGTAACAGAATAAATTTGATACACCAACATCGTTTAGAACGCTTGGCTCGTTTGCATAAGCCTTAGCTGCCATCAAAATATCTGGATAGTAAGCTCTATCAACGAATTCTTTGATCTCAGCAAATTTACTCATATATTCGCCCATTCTAGCTGGATCCATAAGGTCCATCACGCAAGTCACGCCGCCAACTGTTAGGCTTTGTGGGTGTGGGTTTTTCGCACCAAAGATAGCCATCATCTGAGCTGCTGTTCTTTGAATCCTAAGACACTCAAGATAGTGAGAGAGGACGATTAAATTTTGCTCAGGAGTAAATTTATATGTGCTATGTCCCCAGTATGCGTTGGCAAATGGTCCAAGGTTGCCCTTTTTAACAAAGGCTTCAACCCTCTCTTTTACCTCTTTTAGCTTGTCAGCTCCCGTGGCAAATGGCAGATTAGTGTATTTAAACGCCTCCTCGCTAGCTTTATGTACGTCTGCGCTTAGTGCAGAGACGACGTCTGCCCAGTCCATGCCGTGAAGCTGATAAAAGTGCACGATGTGATCGTGAAGATATAAAGCTGCGTTCATGAGCGTTCTAGTTAGCTCAGCATTTAGCGGAGGCTTGATGCCAAGGGCGTCCTCAACTGCGACTATGCCTGCTCGGTAGTGTGAGTATGTGCAAACGCCACAAATTCTTTGCATGAAAAAGCCAGCATCTCTTGGGTCTCTGTTTTTTACTATCTGCTCTAAGCCCCTCCAAAGAGTTGAGCCAGAGTAAGCCTCTTTTACAACGTTGTTTTCATCGACTACGACTTCTATTCTTAAGTGCCCTTCGATACGTGTTATAGGGTCTATTACTATTCTTTTTTCACTCATTTTTTCGCCTTATTCTTTATCTTTACTCATACAAGCTAGTGCAGCGTGAGCTGCTATACCAATACCAGCTAGAGCTAAAATTCCAATGCCTATTTTATCACTTACATTATCAGCGCCAAGCCCTAAAACAGTGTCAAATAGCCTATCAGCCATCGGCTCTTCAAAAGGTCCCATCGTATCCCAGAAGTCTGGCTCCGAGCAGCCTATACAGCCGTGACCTGCTTGAACTGGCCATGATGTATGCTGGTTAAATCTCTCGCGTGAGCAGTTATTAAATGTATATGGACCTTTACAGCCTACTTTATATAAGCAGTAGCCATTTTTTGCGCCCTCATCACCAAAGCTTTGGACAAATTCGCCTGCGTCAAAGTGGCCACGTCTTTCGCAAAGATCGTGAATTCTTAAGCCATAAGCCCATTTTGGTCTGTTATAAACATCAAGTGCAGGCAAAGTGCCAAATAGCAAGTAGTGAAGCACGTTGCCAACGATGTTTTTCTCGCTTGGAGGACAGCCTGGCACGTTTATGACTGGCTTATCAGTCACCTTTGAAAGACCGACTGAATTTGTTGGATTTGGCTTAGCTGCTTGGATACCGCCAAAGCTAGAACAGGTGCCAATGGCAAAGATAGCAGCCGCGTTAGCAGAGGCATTTACAGCGTGAGTTTTGCCGCTTGTGCCGTGAGGTCCAACTGTTAAAAAGTGCTCAGTTGCTCCAGTTGGCACGCCACCCTCAACTAGCAGGATGTATCTGCCTTTATATTTTTCTATCGCATGCTCTAAATTTTCTTCAGCTTGCCAGCCAGCAGCTGCCATGATAGTTTCGTGGTATTCAAGGCTTATGTAGTCAAATATAAGGCTATCTATGCTTGGAGCGTCGGTTCTTAGCAAGCCCTCGCTACAGCCAGTGCACTCAGCCATGTGAAGCCATATCACAGGGAGCCTATCGCTTAGCTCAGCAGCACGAGCAACCATCGGCGTCATCGCGCTTGGCAATGCCATAAAAGCTGTCATCGCACCAGCCCACTTCATAAAATCACGCCTAGTAAAGCCCTTATCTTTTAAAAGCTGCGCAATACTAGTGTCATTTTTCATCTTAGGCAATGCACTAAGTTCGCTTAAGCGTCTATTGATCTTTTGACGCAAGTCATTATTCATATAAGCTCCTTCATTTGAAATTTGTTTATTTTGTATCTTATCTTTTTTAAAAAAGACAAATATTATTTTATTCTATTAATAATTATATTTAAATAAATTTTAAAGATTAAAATTTTAAACGCCTTGTTATCAATAATCTTAAAATATGCTAAAAAATAATATTTAGTGAGAATTTATCCCATTTTGAGAAATGATATGGCAAAAATTCTATTTTTCTGAAAGTAAATATCAATTCAAATTTTTAATAATTTTTAAAAAATATAATTTAGTGTTTTTAAGAAGAAAGAGCTTTGAAATATAAATTTTTAAAAGCCTAAACGGGTTAAATTTAGGCTTTTAAATTTGCATTAAAATGGCCAGATAGCCTCCATAAGCCTTGTGCCCCAAGGTTTTTTGGTTGATTTGTCTAGCTCGCCCTCGGTTTTATATAAAATTTTGGCATCAGCTATGTATTTTGAGTCGATTTCATTGTTTTGTGAGATGTCGTAAGGTCTGATGACGCCGCTTACTTGCATGATCTGTTTTTCGCCGTTTATAAGTAGCTCGCGGCTGCCCTCGATGAAGTAGTTGCCGTTATTTAGGATCTTGATGATCCTAGCTGAGATGGTCGCGGTAAATTTCTCGCTTCTGTTGCTAGTGCCACTACCTGTAAATTTATTGCCGCCACCTGCTTTAAAGCCGATGTCACCGTATTTGTTTAGATTATCAGCCACGGTTGAGAGCGGTGCAGCTCCAGCTGTGAAAACGCCGCCGCCAAGCGAAATAGTGCTATCTTTGTTGGTGCTTTTGCTGCCGCTTGAAATTTGACTTGCATTTTCTGAGATGACGATGGTTACGATGTCATTTACATTCATCGCCTTTCTGTCTGAAAATAGCGGATTTTCGCCCTTGCCAAAGAGGCTGCCGGCGTTGCTTTGACCGCTGCCACTATCTTTTGAAGGGAGTTGCTCGACATAAACTGGAGGTTTCATATTGATGTGAGGATCTGCACTTGGGGTGCAACCTGTGTAAAAAATGCCCGCAAATGTGACGAGCCAAATCTTTTTATAGTTCATAAAATGCCTTAAAATAAGTATCTTTGTGCTAAGATTAAGCAATTTAAGTTCCCAAAAAGGTCACAAATGAAAAGTTGTTACATTTTTTCAGACAAAAATCTAGCATATTTGCAGGAAATTATAGCTACAAAATTCAAAAAAGTTGAGATCTTTAAGATAACTCCAGACGAAAACGACAAAAAAAATCTAATAAATTTAAATGAAAAAGAGTTTTTTTTAAAATTTATAGATAAATTTGAAGAGCTAAAGGAGAGAAGCGACTTCGTCATAGTCGTTGGCTGTGAGGGCTTTAGCGTCTTTGGCAAGAGCGAGCTAAATTTAAAGCTAGCTAGAAATTTAAACGCTCCAGTCTTTGACGAAAACGCAAGCGAGCTAAGGGCGCTAAATTTAAACTCAAAGCTTCTAATAACTGATAAATTTGATGAAATTTTAAGCTACAAAGCCGAGATCATCACGCCATTTAAATTTCAAAGTCTGCTTCTAAAAAGAGCCAAAATGGCAAACAAAACAGTCGTTTTGCCTGAAAGTGATGATGAGAGAATTTTAAAAGCAGCCCATATCGTGCTAGAAAAAGGTGCAGCAAATATCATTTTGCTAGGGCTTGAGAGCGAAATTTCAAAAAAGGCAGCCAATTTGGGGCTAAATTTAAGCAAAGCAAAGGTGATAGAGCCTGCACGAAACGAACTAACAAACGAATTTGCAAAGAAAATTTATGAGCTAAGAAAACACAAAGGCGTTGATGAAGCCAAGGCAAATGCGCTTGCAAAAGATAAAATTTACTTTGCCACGATGCTAATACATGAAGGCATAGCAGACGCCTTAGTAAGTGGCGCTACGATGAGCACGGCTAATACGATCCGCCCAGCCCTTCAGATCATAAAAACAAAGCCAAATGTAAGTGTGGTAAGCGGGGCATTTTTCATGGCGCTTGAAGAAGAGATTTTGCTCTTTGCAGACTGCGCCGTCACGCCAAATCCAAGCAGCGACGAGCTAGCAAGCATCACGCTAAGCAGCGCTCAGACGGCAAGTGCCTTTGGTCTTAGCCCAAAGATAGCCATGCTAAGCTACTCAACAGCTGATAGTGGTAGTGGGGCTGATGTGGAGTTTGTAAAAGAGGCTGCCAAAAAGGCGAGCGAGCTTGATGTGAATTTAAAGATCGCAGCGCCTATTCAGTTTGACGCAGCGGTTGATCTAAGCGTTGCTAGTAAAAAGATGCCAAATTCTGATGTCGCTGGGCAGGCAAATGTCTTTATATTTCCAAATTTAAACTGTGGAAACATCTGCTACAAGGCCGTTCAGCGAAGCGCAAACGCCCTAGCTGTGGGCCCGATACTTCAAGGGCTAAAAAAACCAGTAAATGACCTAAGCCGCGGCTGTCTCGTTGAAGACGTGGTCAATACCATCTTAATAAGCACCATACAAGCAGGAGAGTGATATGAGAATTTTAGTTTTAAACTCAGGTAGCAGCTCGATAAAATTTCAGCTTTTTGAAATGCAGACAAAAACAAGTCTAGCAAGCGGCCTAGTCGAGCAAATCGGCAGTTCTAACTCAAGAGCCGTGCTAAAGGCAAATGGCGAAGTTTATGAGATAAAACGCTTTATAAAAGATCACCACGACGGACTTGAGGCGATGAACGAGCTCTTTGCCACTTCGCATACACTGCACGATCTAAGCGAGCTTGACGGCATAGGACACAGGATAGTTCATGGTGGCGAGAGCTTTTTTAGCTCGATGATCGTTGATGAGAGCGTCATCAAAAAGATCGAGGAGATAAGCCCACTTGCCCCACTTCACAACCCAGGGCACCTTGCTGGCATCAAAAATGCGATGAAAGAGAGTAAAAACGTGCCTCACGTGGTCGTTTTTGATACGGTTTTTCATCAAAGCATGCCAGAGTACGCCTACCGCTACGCCCTACCCTACGATGTTTGCAAGGCTCATCACATCAGAAAATACGGCTTTCACGGCACATCGCACAGATATGTTTGCAAGCAAGCAGCAAAAATGCTTGGCATAGAGTTTGATAAATTTAACGCTATCTCACTTCATCTAGGCAACGGCGCCTCAGCTTGTGCTGTGCAAAATGGCAAAAGTATCGACACTTCAATGGGTCTTAGCCCGCTTGAAGGGCTCATAATGGGCACAAGAAGCGGCGATATGGACCCAGCCGTGGTCATCTATCTGCTAAATATCGGCGTTTTAAAGTGGAACGAGATCGATAACTTTTTAAACAAAAAGAGCGGACTTTTTGGAATTTGTGGCTCAAGCGACATGAGAGAGGTCGTAGCCAAGATGCAAAACGACGAGCGAGCTAAGCTTGCATTTGAGATGTTTTGCTACCGAGTGAAAAAGTATATCGGCTCATACTATGCCATTTTAGGGCGTGTTGATGCGCTCATATTTACCGGCGGCATCGGCGAAAATGCACCAAATACAAGGCAAAAAATTTGTGATGACCTAAAACATCTTGGCATCCACATCAACCACGAGCTAAATTTCTCAAACGAGCGAGGTGAGAGGTGCATAGATGAAGACGGCGCTAAGATAAAAACGCTCATTATCCCAACCAACGAAGAGCTTGAGATCGCCATAGAGACAGCCAGAGTGATAAAAGAGAGAACGCTTTAAGCATGAAATTTCCACTTGACTGCAAAGATAGTTTTGAGAGCTCATTTATATTTTGGCTCACAAGATATGTCAAATTTAAACTTAGCTCGCTTTCAAACAAGGAGCTAAGAGACCCAAAAGCACTTGCAAATGTAAATTTCGCCCTAAGCCGCGAGATAAAAAACATAGAGCAGCTTGATGGGCTGGTAAAAAGTGCTAGAAATGCAGGTCTAACTGGCATAAATACCTACTTTAACCCGCTTAAAAAGATATATGAGACGATGAAATTTTATGAGCTTAGCAGCCTGAAGCAGATCGATGAAGAGCTGTTAAGTGAAATACTAGCTAGCACAACTGGCGGACTAAGTGATGCGAGCAAGAAAAACTACAGAATTTCAGTGATAAATTTCTTTGCATTTCTTGATAAACAAAACGAAGAGGACGGCAAAGCTCACGTTTTTGATATAAATTTAAAAAACTGGGGTGGCGTTAGCGGCAACAAAGGGCAAAAGCTGCCTGAGTTTATGGGTGAAGAGGAGGTCAAGAAATTTCTTGAAGCGATCGAGGAGAGCGACTTTAAGCAAAACTCAAACCGCAACAAGCTCATCATCAAGGTCATTATCTTTACTGGCATCCGTGTGAGCGAGGCGCTAAATTTAAAGAGAAAAGATATCACTGAAGATGGCGATCTTTTTATCATTAGAATTCATGGTAAAGGCAACAAATACCGCATCGTAATGATAAAGCGTCACCTAATCGAAGCTCATCTAAACGCAATCGCCATAAACTACATCAACAAAGAGGGCTATCTTTTTATAAATAAAAAAGGCACAAGGCTCACGCAGGCTTATGTTAGCCGTATCGTGGAGCAAATTTTGTTTAAAGCTGGCATCAGAAAAGAGAAAAATGGCGCTCACATGCTACGCCACACCTTTGCAACGATGCTTTATAAAAAGCAAAAAGACCTTGTGCTAGTGCAAGAAGCTCTTGGACATGCAAGCCTAAATACCTCGCGAATTTACACGCACTTTGATAGTGATAAACTAAAACTAGCCGCCAAAGTGGCTGAAGACTTGGCAAACTAGCTTAAATTTAGATCAAATTTTATATAATCCGCCTTTTAAAAAGGAGAGAAAATGAACGCAAATTCTATCATTTCGTTATTACAAGACAAACTGCCAAAGGACTTTGCCCTGCTAAAAATGCTAGAAAATAAACTCGGCACGCTTGATGAGAAAAGGCTTGATGAGCTAGCGCAAAAGATACCGATCTTAAATTTAAAGTCGCCTATCTTTGTCTTTTGGGTGGGGAGCTTCATCTTTGGTGCGCTTGGCGTAAACCGCTTTATGACGGGGCAAATTTGGCTTGGGGTACTAAAACTAGCCCTTTTTCTAGCCCATATGATCCTTTTTATAGTCATAACCGGTGCGACACTTGACGCAGTTGCAAACGCCGCTACAAATGAAGATCTGCAAAATGCCTTTAAACTAATCGGAGTAAATACCTTTATAGCTGGTATCTTGGGCATTGTCATAACCATTTGGTGGTTTGTCGATCTTTTCATAACTGGCAGTGCTGTGAGAAAGCAAAATTTAGAAAAAATTTTAAAAGCCATAGACGAGCAAGCCTAAATAATACTTTGCCCTGCGGTATAAATTTAACCCTGCTTATTTAAAAAGTGCGTAGTTTTATAACAACGCAAGATGTGGCTTGTCTTTATGCCTCTTTTGTATTAGCCACTTTCAAAAAGGCGGCAAGACACTGAGCTTTTCAAATTTGAAATTTTAAATTTGATGTGAAATTTAGCTTGCCTACTAAGTTAAATTTGACTATTTTTTGGCCTTTGGCTCTTCGGCTTCAATAGTTTTATTCGCTTCTTGCTCTTTAAACTCTTCAAAAAGCTCGTCATATCTAGCTTTGGCATTTTCATAGACGCCAGATGGCAAGGTGATATTTAGATCGTCCTTTAAGCTTATGACGTCATCGCAGGCATTTTGATAGCCAAGGTCGCAGCTTTTCATAAAATAACTCACTCCAAGCTCGATATTTGAGTGCTTTTTTAGATCACTATCCATCTGCTCGTTTATCTCTTCATTTACAAACATATCGCCCAAAGCCTCACAAGAAAGCACATCTTTTTGTTCGCAACCATCGTAAAAAATTTCATACGCAGTTGCGTAGTCTCCGGCATTTCTGGCCTCATTGCCCCTGTCGTAGTCATCGATGTCAAAGCCTGAGGCTAAGCTTAAGATTAAAGCTAAAAAAACTATCTTTTTCATATAAAACTCGGTGCGTCGTTTGAAAATAGTATAAGATCGCCAGCGCGCGTGTTTTGGGCTAAAATTTCTTGCATTTTATTCTTGTCCTTTAGGATGATGATCTTTGGCTTAACGATGTGTTTTAGCAAGACTTCGGCATTTAGAGAGCTTGTGATGATGACAAGGTCAAAAATTTCATTTATCACTTTGGCTAAATTTGCATTTTGCTCCACATCGCTCTCGACGATACCAGGTGTAAGCAGCACTTTTCTGCCTGTATAGGTGCTTACCAGCTCGTAGCTAGCGCACATGCCTGATAAATTTCCATTAAAACTATCGTCTATTATCAGCTTACCACCAGCCTCGATCTTGCTTAGGCGGTGCTCGACGTTTTTCATCTTAGATAGCGCACTATTTATCGCCTCATCGCTCATTTTTAGGTATCTTGCGACCTTGATGCAAACGGCTAAATTTGTAGCGTTAAATTTGCCAAGAAGCGGCGAGGCGTAGCTTTTGCCATCAAGCGTAAATGAAATTCCATCTAAATTTGCATTTATTTCTTTTAGACTTTCATCGTAAATTTCTACATTTTCGCTTGGCTCTTTATTTGTCGAACTATGTAAAAATGCCCTTTGCAAACGCTCACTTTGCAGAGCTTCAAGCTTAGTAGCGCGGATATTATCAAGCGTTTTAAAGTACTCTATGTGTTGCGCACCGATCTCGCCTACGATGACGATTTGTGGATTTAGAAATTTAGTGATCTCTAGTATGTCGCCCTTTAGTCTAGCGCCTGCTTCTGCGATATAAATTTGCGTTTGCTCGCTTAAGTTTTCATTGATATCTTTGATGATACCAGCCATTGTATTTACGCTGCGAGGCGTTTTATAGCAGACAAAACTATCTTTTAAAATTTCAAATAAGAAATTTTTGATACTCGTTTTGCCGTAGCTTGCAGTGATTAGGATGATCTTTAGCTCTTTGTTTGCGCTAAGTTTTTTAAGTGCCTTGTTTTTAAAGCCTTGAAATTTGATCTTTTCTAAAATTTCACTAAAAAATAGGCTCACGACCAAGACAAAAAGTGGCATAGGAGCTAAAAATACCTTGTGAATGATGAAATTTAAAGCGTAGTTTAAGATGATAGCGCAAGCAAGGATGGCAAAAAAGTGCTTTATCCTAGCGGTAAAGACTAGCTTTTTATCAAGTTTTTTATGCCACAAATAAAGAGCTGGCAAAAGCGCAAAGTAAAAATAGATAAAAAACCACTTGCCAGTCGTATAAAATAGCACCAAAGGCACAATGAAGAAAAAAACGTGCCAAGCGGGCTTTGTGAAGTGAAAAAGCACGCGCTCAGGTCTATATGAAAACCACTGAAAGCAAGTGATCACATAAAAAGCAAGCGCAAAGATAAATAAAACTGTGCTTATGCTTAAAAATATACTCATCTTATCTCCTCAATCCCGCTCTCATCGTCATCTAGCACGACATTTTTTGCTTCATTTGGCTCAAAATTTATCCCTTTTTCTATCTCGTCACTTATAAATTTAGCGTGAAGCAAAAAGAAAAAATGATCGCCACTAAGCGGGAAAAATGAGCTATTTTTGATAAGCCTATCTATGCTCTCGCCGCTTGTTACAGGCGTTGCCTTGTCATTTTCTCCCCAAAATATAAAAGCCCTGCCCCCAAAGTCAGCAAAATGCTTTGTAAAATCCTCATCAACAACGTTTTTTAGGGTTTCATACATCACTCTGCTCATGCCGCTCACATCTTTTGTGGCAAAGAGTTTATAAAATTTACCAAAGCCAAATATCTTTAAAATTTTAAATATCGCTATCTTTGCTTGCACGATAAATGGCTTTTTGACAACTATGCCAGCAGAGCTTAAAAGCACTAGATATGGCGGTTTTAGAAGCGTTGCGACCTTGCCGCCAAAGCTGTGTCCTGCGATGATATCTGGTTTTATTTGTAGCTCGTCACAGAAATTTGCAACGATTTTTGCGTAGTCACTTGTTTTTAAAGGCTCAAAAATAGAGCTTTTACCAAAGCCTGGCATGTCGATATAGACGTGGCAAAAGTCATTTAGATAGTGCCCAAAAGCCTTTTTCATTATCTCTTTGTTTGCGCCCCAGCCGTGCAAGAAAAGCACTACTTTTTTACATTTTGGATTTACTACTTCGTAGCTGATCTCGTACTCGTCTGAGCCGTATTTGACTGCCCTACTCGCCATCGTTTTCTCTCTTTTTAGCAGCGTAAATGCTCTCAAGCACGCTTACTGCCTCGCAAAGGCGCTCATACTCCTCCATATTTAAAAGGACCGCTTCAAATTTATTGTTTTTAACGATGACAGCGCGCTTTAGCTCACTAGCTCCCACACGTGAAAGCACTGAGCTAAAATTTCTAACCACCTCGGTTGCTGTATAAATTTCATCTTTTGTAAAAGTTACCATTGTCGCTCTTTATGTAAAATTTTACGTAAAATATCACAAACTACTTTATATATCGCTAAATAGCCTAGAGCTTGCCGCTACCTTTTACCGAAGTGATCGAGTTTATAAATTTATAATCAATCTTTATATCACGTTCTTTTGGAAGTGAGTTTGCAAGGGCGTTTAGCGTGCTCTCAAAGTCCTCAAATAGATAGTTTGCAAGGCTGCCTGGGTTTGGGTTGATCTCGTTTAGATAGACCTCGTCATCTATCACGAAAAAGTCGCATCTAATGATCGCTCCGTCAAATCCACAATCATAAATTTTAGAAAAGTTAAATTTAAGCTTTTGTTTTAGTTCTTCAGAAATTTCCGCCTCTTTTACCTTATTTTCATTTGAAAAACTTAGATATTTTTGCTCGTAGTCAAGAAATTCTTTCTTTTTTGGCTCTTCGACGATAGAAAATTTGATCTTTCCATCGATCCTGCAGCCTGCTAAGTTGTACTCTTTGACGCCTTTTATAAAGGGCTCTACCAAAACATCTTTGTCAAATTCAAACGCCACGTCTTTTGCGTAGGCAAGCTCACTATCATCATGCACGACGCTCACGCCGATGCTGCTGCCTAGCCTTGCTGGCTTTAATATAATAGGATAGTGAAATTTTGGCTCGCTTTGTCGAGTTAGCATCTCATAGTCAAGCGCCTTTACACCAGCCTTTTGCGCTAGAAATTTAGTAAGCTCTTTGTTGTAGCTAAGCGCGCTTGCTTCAAGCCTTGGGCCTATGTATTTGACTCCGTAAAAGTCAAAAAGTGCCGCTATCTTGCCATCTTCGCCGTCCATGCCGTGGATCAAATTTATAATGACATCGCATTCAACTTTGTTTGCGCCAAAAAGCGAGTGCGCGTAAAAGCCGCCCTTTGCTAAAGATAGCTTCTTTGAGTTTTTGTATTTGCCAGAGCTAAAGAAATTTGCCCTCATATCTTTTTGCTCGATCAGATAAAAGTCCCTATTTGCATCGCAAAATATAAATTTTAGCTCCTGTTTTAGGACGTTTTTTAAAACTATCGCGCTTACTATGCTTATCTCATGCTCAAAACTCTTTGCCCCAAATATCACGCCTAAATTCATCTTTTTTATCCTTATCCTAGTTTTTTAAGTGCCTCTTTTATAAGATCGCTCGTGTTCTCACTCTTACAATCAGGCAAAATTTTCACTATCTTCTCACGCTTAAAACCAAGTGCCTCAAGTGCCAAAAGCGCCTCATTTTGGTAGCTTGGCACGCTCTCGTCGCTTATAAGCTTAGCATCGCTTAGCTCGGCTATTATTCGCCTAGCTGTCTTTGGTCCGATGCCTGGCACGCTTTTAAAGGTGTCAGCGTCGCCGCTTATTATGGCGTTTGTAAATGCCTGCGAGCTAAGGCTTGAGCAAACCGCCATCGCTGTGCTAGCTCCGATGCCATTTAGCTTGATAAGCATCTCAAACATCTTTTGCTCGTTTGCGTCTAAAAAGCCGTAGAGTAAATTTGCGTCCTCTCTTATGATCTGCGTTATGGCAAGCTCGGCCTTTTCGCCTTTACTAAGTTTTGCTGAGCAAAAAAGCGAGATGAAAATCCCATAACTTACGCCACTATTTGTCTTAAGTATGGCAAATGCAGGCTCTTTTTTTGTAACGACGCCTTCGATTGCTTTTATCATCATTTAACCTTTTGTTCCATGAAATTTATATCCGCGTAGTCTTCAAGTTTGTTTGACTTTTTGATCTTGTATTCGACCTCGCCGCCGTTATCAAATTTATCTAGCGTGATGACGTGAGCAGTCTCGTTTTGCTTTGAGATGTAGGTGACATTTTGCGGAGGATCGACGATGACAAATCTTATCTCATTTAGCTCGATCCAGTTGCCTCTGTTTATCACTTTGGCTGAGAATATGCCATTTTGCATCATCTCAAGCTCATCTTTTAGATCAGCTAAAAGCTCTTTTTTCTCTTTAAATATCCTAAGCAAGGTGTTATACTCATTAACGAGCCCTTGATACTCTTTTAGCTTTTTCATAAATGTAACTGGCGGTATCACTTTGGCTTTTGAGAGCTCCTCGATCTTAGCTTTTATCGTGTAGATCGAGTCTTTGTTCTCGTTGATGACATTTTTCTTGCTCTCTATATTTTTTAGAAGCGTAGCTAGCTCAGACTTGGTGCTTTCGATCTTGCTTAGCTGATCTTGCGTAGCCTCCGCACTCTCAGGCATCTTGCTAGCGTCAATGATAAATTTATTATCAGTGCCTCTTAGATATCTAACGTCGATTAGGTGCGAGGCTGTAATGGTGCAGTTTGAGCCAAGTGTGTCTATTTGGATGTTTTGAGCCGTTATAGAGCCGCCAACTACGCTATTAATTTTTACTCTTTTTGCTATAACAGTGCCACCTTCAAGCCTATCTATCTCGACGCTTTCAGCCTCTACCTTGCCGATGTGGATAGAAATTTTGGCGTGTTTGGCGTAAATTTTAGCCTTTTGGTGCGTTTGTCCGCCGATATTTACATCATTTGCCTTGACCATCGCGTTTGCGCCGACGTTTCCTTTTACCTCGATCTCATCAGCCTCCACGATGATGCCAGTGCCGATAGCGTCTTTTATCGTGTCAGTCTCACGAACTACTAATGTGACGTTTGTGTCGGTACCTGCTTGGATCGAGCCAGTCGTTTTAAAATTTGCTTCATTTATCTCTATGCGCTCTTCTATATCAAAAGAGCCGTTTTTCTCGACCACGTAGCCTGCTTTTTTAGCGATATATTTTATGCTCTCGTCATTTTCTACGCGCTCGATATTTTCGCTTATGCTTATCTCTTTTTCACTCTCTTCTTTTGGCTTTGCAACCTCTATAAGCTTGCCTCTTACGTCGCGTCCATTTGCGCCCTCGTGTGACTTTTTCTCCTCCATGATAAGCTCATCTTTTGCCACGCCAAAGACAAAGCCCCTATCGGCGTAATCAACTTTATCTTCTTCTTTTATATTATCAAGCTTATCTTTGTAGTAGTAGATAATCTTTGCATCGATCGCTTTTTTAGGGTTGATGCCTTGGGTTAAATTTAGCGTGTAGTCCTTGTCAAGCTCGCCTTTTACGTGGATTATCGAGGCGATTTGCTTTAGCTCCTCTTTTAGCTTGCCGATCCTTATGCCTATTAAAATTTGAGCCTTCATCAGCTGCTTTGCGATGTATTCATAAAGCTTATCTTCGTAGTGCTGCTCGTATTCGCACTCTTTGCTCGCTCTAACCTTTGCGATGACCTTTGTGATGGTTGAATTTACGCCTATATCGATCTTTGGTAGCTTTGGCGTGGCATTTAGCCTCACGTCAAAAAACTCCACGTCATAGACCTGCTCGATCTCTAGCGTCTCGTCGAGATAAAATGTGTTGTCATCAAAAAAGCTTAAATTTTCTTCAGGGACAAAAACTGGCTCGACGTTATCTTTATTTTTGTAGTAGGTTAAGATATTTGAGAGTTTAAAATCTATAAATTCTACCGGCACGCTATATTGTTTGCTTAGCTCTTTAAGCGATAGATAAGGTGTTGAAGTTTGAATTTGCGTTGGCGGTAAAAATCTCTCGTTTTCTTGCACGTTCTCGCTCAAATTTGATCCATTTCACATAAAATTTTGGCTCTTATTATCTCTAAAACTTTATTAAATTTGGGTTATGTAAGCTTTAAAGCATCTTTTGTTACTATTGCGTTTTTAAATTTACTAGGTGGGCGATGTTTATAAAAGGCTTTTTTTCAAACTCAGTTGGCATCATGACTTCAAGGATTTTAGGGCTTATAAGAGATCTTTTGACGGCTTCTATCCTTGGTGCTGGCATATTTAGCGACCTCTTTTTTATAGCATTTAAGATACCAAATTTATTTCGCCGTATCTTTGGCGAAGGCGCCTTTACGCAGGCATTTTTGCCAAATTTTGCAAATAACAAGAAAAAAGCGATCTTTCAAGCTGAAATTTTCATCAAATTTTTACTTTTTATAGGCGCATTAACGCTTCTTGTAAATTTATTTACGCCCTACTTTATAAAGATCATCGCAAGCGGTTTAAGCGAGCAAAATATCACAGACGCAGTGCCACTTGTGCGCATAAATTTCTACTATCTAGCCCTTGTTTATATCGTCACTTTCATGGGTGCGCTGCTTCAGTACAAAGGGCACTTTGCCACAACTGCGTTTTCTACTGCGCTACTAAATTTAGCCATGATCGCTTCACTACTTTTGGCTCGTGGCAAGAGCGAGAGCGTAGTTGCACTTTATCTTAGCTTTGGCGTCGTTGCAGGCGGCATTTTGCAGGTTTTGGTGCATCTAATCGCTATGAAATTTAACGCCTTAAATAAAATTTTCTGGGGCGGTCTAAGCGGATATTTTAAAGGCAAAAGAGCGCAAAGCAAAGGCTTTTTTACAAATTTCTACCATGGCTTACTTGGCTCAAGTGCGATGCAGATAAGCGCATTTATGGATACTTGGCTGGCTAGCTTTTTAGTAAGCGGCTCGATAAGCTACCTTTTTTATGCAAATAGAATTTTCCAGCTCCCACTTGCCATCTTTGCGATCGCGCTCTCTCAGGCACTATTTCCAAAGATCACTAGGCTTTTAAAGCAAAAAGACGAAGCAAACGCCCTAGTTTGGACAAAAAAGAGCTTTTACTTGCTACTTTGCGCCCTGCTAGCAGCTACGATCACAGGCGTCGTGCTAAGTGAGTTTATCATCTGGCTTTTGTTTGAGAGAGGGAATTTTGTAAGGGCAAATACTATTGAATGCGCCAAGGTGCTAAGTGCCTATTTGGTGGGGCTTACGCCATTTGGTCTAGCTAAAATTTTCTCACTTTGGCTCTATGCAAATATGAAGCAAAAAGAGGCAGCCAAAATTTCTATCATCTGCCTTGTGATAAATTTGATCCTAGCAGTCATTTTGATGCAGAAATTTGGAGCTGCTGGCCTTGCATTTGCAAGCTCGCTTGGGGGATTTTTACAGCTTATTTTATATATAAGAGCCTTTGGAGCTAAGCGATTTTTAGCTATAATCGAGCCTAAATTTATAGCCGCCATCGCACTTTTGGCGGTTTTGCTCTATTTTGGTTTAACATTTTTAAAGGATATATTTAATGCGAATTTTTGATACTTCTAAAAGAGAAAAGGTTGAGTTTAGCCCTATTAAAGATGGCGAAGTTAGCATCTATCTGTGCGGTCCAACGGTCTATGACGACGCGCATTTGGGACATGCAAAGTCAGCCGTTAGCTTTGATCTTTTAAGAAGGGTCTTAAAAGCGCTTGGCTACAAGGTCAAATTTGCAAGAAACTACACCGACATCGACGATAAAATTTTAAATAAAATGGCGCAAACTGGCCAAAGCCTAGAGGAGATCACAAACAAATATATAGCTCACTACGAAAGTGATATGGGCGCTTTAAACGTGATTGATCCAGACTTTAAACCAAAGGCTACGCAGTGCTTGGAGGCGATCATTAGCTACATCAAGGTGCTTATGGATAGAGGTGTGGCGTATAAGACGAGCGATGGAATTTACTTTGACACGAGCAAGGATAGTGGCTATTTTAGCATTAGCGGTAAGGATAACAACACCGATCTAATCGCTAGAGTGGCTAGTTTTGGCGAAAAAAGAGATGAAAAAGACTTTGTGCTTTGGAAATTTGACGAGAAATGGTACGAGAGTCCATTTGGCAAAGGTCGCCCTGGCTGGCACACCGAGTGCGTGGCGATGATAAGAGAGTTTTTAAGCGATAAAGAAAATGATAAATTTGAGATCGACATCCACGCTGGCGGCATCGACCTGCTCTTTCCGCACCACGAAAATGAAGCGAGCCAGTGCAGATGCGCTTATCATAAAAATTTGAGCAAATACTGGATGCACAACGGATTTATAAAAGTAAATAACGAAAAGATGAGTAAGAGCCTAAATAACAGTTTTTTCGTAAAGGACGCCCTAAAAAACGTTCATGGCGAAGTGCTTAGATATTACTTGCTTACGAGCCACTACAGAGCGCATTTTAACTATTCAGATGAAGATCTAGTGGCTGCTAAAAAGAGACTTGATAAAATTTACCGCCTCAAAAAAAGAGTTGATGGCGTACAAGCTGGCATGGCAAATGAGAGCTTTAAAAATGAGCTACTTGAAGCACTAAGCGATGATCTAAACGCTTCAAAGGCGCTTGCAAGCGTCGATGAGTTTGTAAAAACGGCAAATGAAAGACTTGATAATAACCCAAAAGATAAAGCATATAAGGCCGAAGTGGTGGCAAATTTAGAGCTGATAGGTGAAATTTTAGGCATTGCTATCACAAACTATGTGGAGTATTTTCAGTTTGGCGTAAGCGAAGAGCAAAAAGAGCAAATTCAAAAGCTTCTTGATGAGCGTGCGGCAGCTAAAAAAGAGAGAAATTTCGCAAGAGCTGATGAGATAAGAGATGAGCTAGCAAAAATGAATATCTCTATCATGGATACGCCAAATGGCGCAGTTTGGGAGAGAAATAATGAATAATTTTGGCTTAAAAGATGTGCTAAAGCGCTTTGGTCCATATTTTAAAGACTATATCCCACACTTCATCTTTGCCATTATCGGCATGGGGCTTGCCAGTGGTGGAACGGCGGTAAGTGCCTATCTAGTGGAGCCTGTGCTAAATAAAATTTTCGTTGAGAAAAACGAAAAGCTACTTTATCTACTGCCTTGCGCGATCATCGCTATTTATCTTGTAAAAAACATCGGAACCTTTATGCAGGCCTATTTTACGGCATATATCGGACAAGATACGATTAGGAGATTTCGCGAGAAGATGGTTGCAAACCTTTTAAATTTAGATATGGATTTTTTCAATGAATTTAGGACTGGCGAGCTAATCAGCAGAACAACAAACGACATTGACCGTATAAGATCGATAGTCTCAAGCATCATACCTGAGCTAACAAGAGAGTCAGTCACCATTATAGGACTTCTTTGCGTCGTCATCTATCAAAGTCCAAAGCTGGCGTTTTTTGCCCTTGTCGTCATGCCAGTGGCGATCTATCCGATCTCGCGCCTTGCTAAAAGGATGAAGAAAATTTCAAAGCAGTCACAAGAAAAAACATCTGACATCACCTCTGCGCTTAGTGAAATTTTTACAAATATCGAGATAATCAAAGCAAATAATGCCCAAGAATACGAGCATTCACGCTTTGTTGATGAAAATAATAAATTTTTTAGGCTAAATTTAAAAAGTGTCAAAATAGAGCAACTAGTAAGCCCACTAATGGAGACCATAGGCTCAGTAGGCGTGGCAGCAGTCATAATAATAGGCGGCAAAGACGTCATCGACGGGCATATTAATATGGGCGCATTTTTCTCGTTTTTAACAGCGCTTTTCATGCTCTACACCCCGCTAAAACGCATCGTAAATATCTATAATAAGATGCAAGACGCCATCGCAGCCAGCGAGAGGACCTTTTTCTTGATGGATAAGGTGAGCCAGATAAAAGATGGCGAAAAAGAGCTAAACGAAGAGATAAAACTTATCAAATTTAACAATGTCTGCCTAAACTACGGCGACAAAGAGGTCTTAAAAGGGATAAATTTAGAGGCAAATAAGTCAGAATTTATAGCCCTTGTTGGCTCAAGTGGCGGCGGGAAAACCTCGCTTATGAATTTACTTATGAGATTTTACGACGTAAATGGCGGAGAAATTTTGATAAATGGTATAAATTTAAAAGATATCAAAATTCACTCACTTCGCCAAAATATCGGCCTTGTAACCCAGCGCGTCTATATCTTTAACGACACAATTGCTAAAAACGTAGCTTACGGCAGAGAATTTAACGAAGATGCCGTGATAAACGCACTAAAACTAGCCAATGCCTATGAGTTTGTAAGCAAACTAGATAACGGTATAAACACTATCTTAAATGAATTTGGCACCAACCTCTCAGGCGGTCAAAGACAGCGTATCGCCATAGCAAGAGCACTCTATCAAAACCCGCAAATCCTAATCTTTGACGAGGCTACTTCAGCGCTTGATAACGAGAGCGAAAAAGAGATCACAAAAGCGATAAATAATCTAAGAAGCAAAAAGATCATCTTCGTCATCGCCCACCGCTTAAGCACGGTTGAAAATGCCGATAAGATCGCAGTTTTGAGTGATGGCAAGATCATTGATAGTGGAAGCGACGAGGAGCTTAGCAAGAGAAATGAAATTTATGCAAGACTTAAGGGCAAAGCCTTAGTTTAAGGCGATTTTTGCTAAGATTTGCAGAAATTTTAGGCATTTTAAAGAGGTTAAAATGAGCTTAAACTACAATACTTTAAAATCTATATTTTTCAAATTTGATCCTGAAACTGCCCACAAGATCGCTGAAGTAGCGATGGTTGGGGCAAATAAAATCTTCCCTGGCTCGCTAAGCTTTTTGGCACACAAATGCGTGGTCGATGACAACGCGCTAAAACAAAATTTATTCTCAAGCACCTATCACAACCCAGTTGGCATAGCTGGCGGCTTTGATAAAAACGCCACGATGTTTGAAGCGCTAACGGCTCTTGGTTTTGGACACTTAGAATTTGGCACATTTACACCAAAACCACAACCTGGCAACGCAAAACCAAGGCTTTTTAGGCTCATAGACGAAGAGAGCATCCAAAATGCGATGGGCTTTAACAACGAAGGCTGTGAGGCTATCAAAAATAGAGTAAAAAAAATATATCCTTTCACCATACCGATCTGGGCAAACATCGGTAAAAACAAGGTTACGCCAAACGAAGATGCGATAAAAGACTATGAAATTTTAGTAAGAGAATTTAGTGAAATTTGCGACACATTTGTCATAAACGTCTCATCGCCAAACACGCCAAATTTAAGAGCATTGCAGGATGAGAGCTTTATAAAAGAGCTTTTTAGCGTCATTTTGCCACTCACTAAAAAGCCGATCATCTTTAAGATAGCTCCTGATATGAGCCACGAAGATGCGATCAAACTTTGTAGCTGCGCGGTAGAAAACGGCGCTAGTGGCGTGCTTGTTTCAAATACAAGCGTTGATTATTCGCTCTCTCACTCGTCAAATTTAAAGGATTTTGGCGGACTAAGTGGCAAGGTGATCGCCAAAAAATCAAAAGATATCTTTAAAGCCGTGGCAGACGAGCTTTATGGCAAGACGACGCTTATCGCATGTGGCGGCATAGATAGCGGTGCAGAGGCCTATGAGCGCATAAAAATGGGGGCAAATTTGGTCCAAATTTTTACAAGTTTTATCTTTAAAGGGCCGATGATCGCAAGAGATATAAATTTAGAAATTTTAGAGCTTTTAAAAAGAGATGGCTTTGCCTCTATCAGCGAAGCAGTCGGCGCAAATGTTAAAAAATAGAGGGCAAGAGATTGATAAAATTTAATAAATTTAAACTAGAAAATGGACTTGAAATTTATCACGTGCCAGTCAATCCTGGCTCAAAAGTGATAAGCGTCGATGTCTTTTATAAAGTTGGCTCCAGAAACGAAGTGATGGGCAAAAGCGGCATCGCTCACATGCTAGAGCATCTAAATTTCAAATCAACCAAAAATTTACGAGCTGGGGAGTTTGATGAGATCGTAAAGGGCTTTGGCGGCGTAAATAACGCAAGTACGGGTTTTGACTACACTCACTACTTCATAAAAGCCTCAAATGAAAATTTAGACAAAACGCTTGGCCTTTTTGCCGAGCTTATGAAAAATTTAAGCCTAAAAGATAAAGAATTTCAGCCAGAGCGCGAGGTGGTGCACGAGGAGCGCAGGTGGCGAACAGACAACAATCCTATGGGATACCTCTACTTTAGGCTCTACAACCACGCATTTATCTACCACCCATACCACTGGACGCCAATAGGCTTTATAAAAGATATCGAAAACTGGAAGATCGCTGATATAAAAGAATTTCACGCTACATATTATCAGCCAAAAAACGCCATTTTGATGATAAGCGGCGACATAGACAAGGGCGAGGCATTTAAGCTAGCTAAAAAAAACTTTAGCAGCATAAAAAACAAAAGAGCTATACCAAAACTGCACTGCAAAGAGCCTGAGCAAGATGGCGCAAAAAGAGCTATCATCTACAAAGATAGCCAAACGCAAATGCTTGCGATCGCTTATAAGATCCCAGACTTCAGACACGCTGATCAAGTGGGGCTAAATGCGATAAGCGAATACCTAGCCACTGGCAAAAGCTCTATCTTACAGCAGCGCCTAGTCGATGAACTAATGCTTGTAAATCAAATTTACGCTTACAATATGAGCTGCGTTGATGAAAATTTATTTATATTTTTAGCAGTTTGCAACCCAGACGTCGAGGCTAGCGCGGTTGAGGCTGAAATTTTAAAGATCATAGATGATCTAAAGAGAAAGCCAATCGACAAAGATGGTGTTTTAAGAGTTAAAAATTTGATAAAAACTGATTTTATCTACTCATTTGAGAGCGCGAGCAAGGTGGCAAATTTATATGGCTCATACCTTGCTAGAGGCGATATAAAGCCACTTTACGAGCTTGAAAAAAATATAGATAAGATAGATGCCAAGCTTTTAAAAGAGATAGCAAATAGATATTTCAACGAAAAAACTAGCACGACAATAATCTTAAAAAAGGAGTAGACGTGAAAAATTCGCTTCAAGGTGCGATGACAGCACTAGTTACGCCATTTAAAAACCAAAAAATAGACGAAGTCAGTTTTGAAAAACTGATAAAAAGACAGATAAAAAACGGCATAGATGTCGTTGTACCAGTGGGAACAACAGGCGAGAGCGCAACACTAACGCATGACGAGCATAGAATTTGCATCGAGATCGCAGTAGATGCATGTAAAGGCACAAATGTCAAGGTGCTAGCTGGTGCTGGTAGCAACGCCACTCACGAGGCCATAGGTATCGCTAAATTTGCCCAAGCTCACGGTGCTCACGGCATCTTATCAGTCGCTCCTTACTACAACAAACCAACACAAGAAGGGCTTTACGAGCACTACAAGGCTATCGCAAATAGCATAGAAATTCCAGTACTTCTTTACAACGTCCCAGGCAGAGTTGGCGTAGATATCTTGCCAGCGACCGTTTTTAGACTTTTTAAAGATTGTAAAAATATTTTTGGCATCAAAGAGGCAACAGGCAGCATCGATAGATGCGTCGATCTGCTAGCTCACGAACCTGATTTGGTAGTCATTAGTGGCGAAGATGCGATAAACTACCCTATTCTATCATACGGTGGCAAGGGAGTCATCTCAGTCACTGCAAACCTCTTGCCAGATCAAATTTCACAGCTTACTCACCTTGCGATGAATGAAGAGTACAAAAAAGCAAAACTGATAAATGACAACCTCTATACGATAAACAAAACGCTCTTTTGCGAAAGCAACCCGATACCGATCAAAGCGGCGATGTATCTAGCTGGGCTGATCGACACTTTGGAGTACCGCTTGCCACTTTGCAAACCGAGCAAAGAAAATTTTAAAAAGATCGAAGAAGTTATTAAAAATTACGAAATAAAGGGATTTTAATGAAGGAGACACTAAACGAATTTAAAGGTAAAACGCTAGTCATCAGCGGCGGCACTAGAGGCATCGGCAGAGCCATAGTCGAAGAATTTGCAAAAGCTGGCGTAAATATAGCTTTTACCTATAACTCAAACGAGGAGCTTGCCAAAGAGCAGGCAAAAGAGCTTGAGGCTACATACAAGATAAAAGCCAGAGCCTACGCGCTAAACATCCTTGAGCCAGAGACTTATAAGGAGCTATTTTTAAAGATAGATGAGGACTTTGACAGAGTTGATTTTTTCATCTCAAACGCTATCATCTCAGGTCGCGCGGTGGCTGGCGGATACACTAAATTTATGAAGCTAAAACCAAGAGGTATAAACAATATCTTCACAGCAACCGTAAATGCCTTTGTCGTAGGCGCACAAGAGGCTGCAAAACGCATGGAAAAAGTGGGTGGCGGCAGTATCATTAGCCTAAGCTCAACTGGAAATTTAGTCTATATCGAAAACTACGCAGGCCACGGCACAGCAAAAGCAGCCGTTGAAGCGATGGCAAGATACGCTGCGACAGAGCTTGGCGAGAAGAACATCCGCGTAAATGTCGTAAGCGGCGGCCCTATCGAGACAGATGCGCTAAGAGCCTTTACTAACTACGAAGAGGTGCGCGATATGACGGCAAAGCTTAGCCCGCTAAACCGCATGGGACAGCCTGCTGATCTAGCTGGAGCATGTCTATTTTTATGCTCGTCTAAGGCTAGCTGGGTGACTGGACATACATTTATAATAGATGGTGGCACGACTTTTAAATGAGAGTGAAATTTCTAGGCATAAAGGCATATTTGTGAGCTTAAATTTACCAAATTCACTGGCATTTTTTAGGATATTGCTAGCTCCGCTTATGTTTTTTATGCTCGTAAATGCGCCAGGAATTTTTACGCAAATTCATATAAGCTGGATAAACTACTTCGCAGCTCTCATCTTTGTGATCGCCTCGGTGACTGACTTTTTTGACGGCTACATCGCAAGGTGCTGGGATCAAAAGACCAAACTTGGCGCTATCCTTGACCCACTAGCTGATAAGATGCTGATCTTAGCTGCATTTTTAGGCCTTATGATGCTTGGCAGAGCGAGCGCTTGGGCTGTTTATCTTATCTTGATAAGAGAGTTTTTTATAACTGGCTTTCGTGTCGTGATGGCAAGTGATGGCGTCGAGGTCGCTGCTTCGATGGCTGGCAAGGTTAAAACCGTTTCGCAGATGTTTGCGGTTGGATTTTTGCTGATGAGCTGGCCTGGTGGCGAGCTTTTGCTCTGGATAGCTGTTGTGCTCACGCTTTATTCTGGATTTGAATACATTTTTGCCTATGTAAAAGCTATGAAAAAGAGTTAAATTTGAGAACCGAAAACGCTATAATCTATCTAGCTAGCTTCGTCGTGGTCGCGGCGGGACTAAAGACTGCTAGCGTCGTCGTGCTACCGTTTTTGATGGCGGTTTTTATCGCTATCGTGGCGACGCCTGCGATAAATGCGCTCGAAAAGCTCAAATTTCCGCGCGTTTTAGCCTTCGCGCTAGTTACGGCGGTGGTGTTTTTGTCGCTGGGATTTATCGCAAACACCGTGATAAAGACGATAAACGGGCTAGTTAGCTACATGCCCGAGCTTCAGAGCAAATTTAAAGCCCTCGCCGATCATTACCACCAGATGCTAGCGAGCCGCGGCCTAATCGATCCCGAGAGCATCGCCGCGCCCGCAGACTTTGATATAAATAAAATTTTTGCCGTGCTGGGCGGATTTTTAAGGAGCGGCACCGAGCTCGTTTCAAAGAGCTTTTTCGTCTTTTTGCTCGTTACTTTTATGCTTTTTGAAGTGCAGGTATTTTCTCAAAAAGTCGAGTATTTTGCGAGCAAAAATCCGCAAACGAACCAGATCGTAGATACGTTTATATTAAATCTCAAGCGCTATCTCGCGATCAAGTCCGCAGCGTCGTTTGCGACGGGCGTTTTTATATTTATCGGGCTAAATTTCATCGGCGTGCCCTACGCGCCGCTTTGGGGTATTTTAGCTTTCGTGCTAAATTTTATCCCGACGATCGGCTCTATTATCGCGGCCGTCCCGGCGCTTTTGGTGGCGCTTTTGCTAAACGACGCAGCCTCTTGTGCTTGGACTGCGGCGCTATATCTAGCCGTAAATATCGTCATCGGCAACTTTATCGAGCCGAAATTTCTAGGCAAAGGCCTTGGTATAAGCACGCTTGTGGTGCTTTTGAGCCTACTTTTTTGGGGATTTTTGTTCGGCATCGGCGGTATGTTTTTAGCAGTACCGCTTACCATGAGCCTAAAGATCGCGCTTGACGCAAACCCGAGCACGAAATTTATTGCCGTTTTGCTCAGCGATAAACTCGAGCGGTAAAATCAAATTTAAAGGTAAGTTTTGAAAGGCATTCTCTTCACGCTAGCCCTGCTTTGCCTTGGGCTTTATGCGTATTCGTTTTATTTTTTAGTGACCGTTTTAGCCATTAGTTTTCTCATATTTTTTCACGAGCTTGGCCACTTTTTAGTAGCAAGAATGCTCGGTGTCAAAGTAAATACCTTTAGTATCGGCTTTGGCGAGAAAATTTACACCAAAAACGTTGGCGGCACCGACTACTGCCTAAGCGCTATCCCACTTGGCGGATACGTGCAGCTAAAAGGGCAAGACGACACCGACCCAAAGGCCAAAAACTACGACGCTGATAGCTACAATGTGCTAAGTCCCATAAAGCGCATTTATATCCTATTTGCGGGACCATTTTTTAACTTTATCTTGGCATTTTTCATATACATTTTACTTGGATTTATCGGCGTTGAAAGACTTGCTCCAAGCGTCGGTCACATAGCTGAAAACTCAGCAGCTGCAAGTGCTGGCGTAGTAAAAAATGATAAAATTTTAGCGATAAATGGTGTCAAGATAAACGAGTGGGACGATATCAGTAAAAATGTAAAGCTTGAGCCAAGCACCATTTTGATAGACCGCAACGGCTCGCAAATGACTATAAATTTAACACCAAAGATAGGTGAAACGATAAATTTATTTAATGAAAAGGTGCAGCGCCCACTTATCGGCATCCAGCCTAATGGCGAAGTGGTGAAAATTTATCACACAGGTTTAGAGAGCCTAAAATTTGCCTTTGGCGAGACGATCGAGGCTTCAAAGCTCATCTTTAAAAGCTTTGAAAAGCTAGTCGTTGGAGCTGTACCGCTAAAAGAGGTCGGTGGTATTGTGCAGATCGCCGATGTCACTTCAAAGGCCGCTAAGATCAGCCTTAGCGTGCTACTAACCATCGTGGCGCTCATCTCTGTAAATTTAGGCGTGCTAAACCTCTTTCCTATCCCTGCGCTTGATGGCGGGCACATTTTATTTAACATTTATGAACTAATTTTTAGACGCGAGATAAATGAGCGAGTGCTTGTTGCGCTTACCTACTGTGGCTGGGCGCTGCTACTTGGCATCATGGTGCTCGCGACATTTAATGACATTATGAGATTAAGCGGAGGTTTATGATGATAGTTTTAAAAGAACTACTTGAAAAGATAGAAAATTTAAGCAAAGATGTGACGCTAATAGCCGTTAGCAAAAATGTGACATGCACTGAAGTGAGGGAGCTTTACGAACAAGGGCAGAGAAATTTTGGCGAAAATAGAGTCCAGGAGCTAGCCAAAAAAGAGCTAGAACTGCAAAATTTTACTGATATAAAATGGCATATGATCGGCCGATTGCAAAATAACAAAATAAATCAAATGATAAGTCTAAAGCCCACACTTTGGCAAAGTTGCGATAGCTTTGAAAGGGCCGTAGAGGTAGATAAAAGGCTTAGCTACAAGCTAGATACTTTGCTTCAGATAAACTCGGCCGATGAAGATACAAAGCAAGGTGTCAGTGTCGCAAATGCGGCTGAAATTTATGAACGCATCCAAAGCGAGTGCAAAAATATAAATTTAAAAGGCGTGATGAGCATCGGAGCGCATGTGGATGAGCCAAAAGAGGTGCAAAAGAGCTTTGAGCTAACATATAAAATTTATGAGAGCCTAAAGCCAAAAGGCGCAACTATCTGCTCGATGGGCATGAGTAGCGACTTCGAGCTAGCGATAAAATGTGGCTCAAATATGATCCGCCTTGGGACGATGCTATATCTATAAATTTGTCCCTCTTGGGGCAAATTTACCTTTCTACTCCTTTTTAAATTTTAATCTAAGTTATATGATTTTATAATGCGATTAAATAAATTTTTAACAATAAAGGAGTAAATATGTTTAAAAATTTTATTCTAACTGCTGTTGCGATCTTGTTTATCTCGGGTTGCGGTAGAGCTGAAAAGATAGCTAAGATCGAGCAAAAATGCGCAAATAATGAAGTTGCATATTGTTTGAAATTAGGCAAAATTTACAGCAGACGAGATGTAAATAAGGGTACAATGTACTATCAAAAAGCTTGCGATCTAGGCGATAAAAGGGGTTGCTATAGACTTGCAGTTTTACTAAACTCAAAATCAATCAACTCAAAAAAAGACAATGAAACGATCGTAAAATCACTAACCAAATCATGCGATCTTGGCACGCCAAAAGCTTGCTTTGAGCTTGGCGAATACTATGAAGATGACCCAAAAATGCAAGGCAAAGCAAATGAGCTGTTTGCAAAATCATGCGAGCAAAGATTTGGTCTTGCTTGCTATAAGTTAGCTGACTTTTACGGCGAGAAAAACGATGCAGCCACTCAAAAAAGCTACCTAGAGCTAGCGTGCAAATACCGCTATAAAGTAGCTTGCGAAGAAGTAGGCGAAGATAAAAAATAAATAACATTTTTTGTGGGGACATATCTCCCCACATTTTCTTAAACTCAAATTTACTGGAACACCTTTTGCTTTAAACTATACAAGAAGCTAGGAGGCAAACCATGAATGATATTAGCATCTTAGGCACAAATGTAAATTCATATACTAAGCAACAGCACAAACAAGATAGGTCTGTAAATTTTAGTGATATCTTTAACCAAAAGACTAAAGAAAAGATTAGCGAGCCAAGCCAAGAGCCAGCTAAATTTACTTATACCACTTCTTCGCAAAATAGCCTCGCCTCTTTAAATTTCAGTGACCTTCAAGCTTATGGCTACACAGTAGATAAGGCTGGCTTTATGGGGGCTGATTTTAACAAAGCCGCAGGCTTGCCACATGACTTTAAAATCCACAAAAGCACACTTGATGAGCTTAGTAGGTTTGCCGAGCGCAACCATGTGCTAAACCGCATCAAGAGCAAGGACGAGCAGATAAAGATCTTTGACAACATCGATATGGCTGACACTATAAAGCACTACTACAGACTATTTGATCAAATGACCTCTGCTTTAGGTGATGATAAAAAGAGCTACAGCCTTGCAGATATAGGCAAACTGCCAAAAGGCTACAGCACAAAAGGCACTCGCTATGATGCCAAAAGACACCTGCTAAAAGATCTATCAAACTCTACTATCTCAAACATCTACTCTAGCAGCGATGAGCTAAATAGCGCCAAATCTCTTAGCAAAGAGCTTTCAAGCGCAGGAGTTAGGCTCATAGTAAAAGAGGTTGATTTTACGATGAGCGAAGCAGGCGATGAGTTTAGTTTTAACCCTGATATGTCGGTATATCAAACAGATGAAGGTTACAGTAAAGAGGCTCTTTTTATGGGATTTTTGCGTAGCTCTAGACCACTACCAAGTGATAGTGCAAAGACTAAGCTAAGTAGCGCTGCCTTAAATGATATCTCAAGCACTGGAGAGCATAAAGAGTATTTTGTGGATTTTGAAAAAGTGGGTAAAGATAGTGAGAGCATAAAAGCGCTCATAAAAGAAAGACTTAAAGAGCTAACCCTTTTAATGTATGCAAGATCAAAGAACACTAGCGCAGAAAGTGTTACCTCAAACGAATATGAGAAATTTAAGCCAACTAGCGAGGATATAAATTCTCTAGCAAATTCTTGGAGTGAGAAGTTAGATAGGTTGTCTAAAACATATGTATAAAATTTTAGCAAAAATTCTAAAACTACTTTTTTGCGTAGCAGTGGCATCTTTGCCACTTTATGCTGGTTTTGCTGTTAGATCATACGAGGAGCTAAGAAATCAAGATGTAATTAGGCAAAACTATAAAGAGTCTTGCGGTGCAGCATCATTAGCAACACTCATTAATACGCTTGATTTTAAAATTCTAACAGAAAAAGACGTGCTAGAGCAAATGGATAAAGGCGATAAAAAACTAAATACCGATATAGTGAGTTTTTGCAGTTAAAGCAAGCTGCTACTAAGTTATCCTATGACTCTGAGGGTTATCAGCTTGATCGTGCTACTTTTGAAAAAATAAACTTGCCAGTCCTGGTAAAGATAGAGGATGATCCTCGTTTTCCTCATTTTGTGGTTGTGATAAATCATCAAGGCAATTTTATAACTATCCTTGATCCAAATTACGGTAAATATATAAGCTCGAAGGACCAGTTCTACAACATATGGGATAAACATAAGCAAGGAGGCTATGTCTTAATACTGGGTCCAAAGAACGATATACACAGAGAATACAAGCTAGAATTACCTATAAAATTTGCTTCTTATCTATCTTTTGCATAAGCTCTAAGACGTCTATGCCTCTTTTTTCTTTGAAATTTAAAAGCTCTCTTGCATAGAGAAATTTTTG
>JAHAKV010000008.1:0-69745 GCA_018371455.1 Campylobacter concisus
GGTAATCCATCAGCATTTGGCACTGGTGGTTCAGCAGGATTTAAAGCCAGAGATTTTCAAAAAGCATTTCTAGCAGCACAACTAGGAGTAGTAGAAGCACTACATGTACTAGCAGATTGTTTTAAATACTATACATATACAGTTGGAGTAAATAAAAATTTAGATACCTACGAAAAAATTCTTAAACTATATAAAAATCCTCCACTAGACGAATATGGCATGATGCCTTATTTAGATGAGATAGTAGGAAATTACTTTGTGATGGATTTTAATAGAAATTTAACCGTAGTTGAGCCAAATGGTTCAATGCATACTCATTTAAGAAAATTAGTAGAAGATGAAGGGAAATTGCTAGATCCTAGAGACCTTGATGCAAATGAGACTACCAGGGAAGAATTTACAAAATACGTTAAAGACAATATTGATGGAAGCGGTCAAGACTTTAATGGTGGTTTTCCTGGAACTTGGGACGATAGAGCCGTTTCTCTTTACATCGACTCCACCCTCCTAGAAGCTAAAATAATGTCCCTAACTCCACCAGAGGGATATCCAAATGCACCATACTACAACACACCAGAAGAGCTAACAAGACTATATGAGGCTGGTAAATTAGATAAAAAACTAAACCCTCTAACACCAGTCATGTATAGAGATAGCTTCCCAGAAGATCTTAGGCAAAAGATATTATCTTACGCTAAAGAGCATAATATAAAGGATTGATTAACGCTCATTAAAGTTTTATTTAAGAACATTGATTTTAAAATAAGTTTCTTCTAAAATAACTTTAGATAGAATTACATAAAAATAATATTATTAACGTGAGGTAAAGGAAACCATGAAGAAAACGTTTAAATTTCTTTGTTCTTTAATTTTTATGCTATTTATCGCAGGATGTGCAAAAGATCTTATCATAAGCAACACTCCAAATTCAAACTTAAACTACCACGGTGACAACGTTCCAGTGACTATCATCGCTTATAAACTAAGAGATGTAGCAAAATTTCAGCAAGCTAGTATAGTTGATCTAGCTGAGAAAAATGGTGACATACTTGGTCAAGACAAGATAGACTCGATAAAAACGCAAATTCAGCCAAATACAAACAGGTACGCTTTTACAAATGTCGATCCAGACGAAGTACCATACGTGGGCATTTTGGTGCTTTATGCTGATCAAAGCAAGACAAATATCAAAGCTTACAAATCAACAAAAGAAGCAAAAGAGAAAAATATAGTTTTTGAGATAACTAAAAATGGCGTAAATACCATAGACGCTAGCGGCTCTAAGATCCAAGCAAGCAAATAAAATGTCTGATAAATTAAAAGTTGTCTGGTACAACGGGATGAACGTTGATAAGGTTCATTTCGAGCAGCAAGAGAGGTATTTTGAGAGAAATTTAAACCTAAAAACCGTCTCGTCTTTTTCAAATTTATATGGAGTTTTGGATCTTGAGATCTCAAGTGAGCTTTTGCTTCAAGGCAAGATAGGGCTAAATAAAATTTCTTGCATCTCGCAAGATGGTACGATATTTAACGCTCCAGATCAAGATGACCTACCAGAGCCACTTGAGATAAGTCCTAGCGAGCTAAATTCTGCCGTTATCGTGCTAAAGCTGCCAGTTAGCTCAGGGCTTGTTGATGTTAGCTTGCAAAACAATCTACCAAATCTAAAATTTACGGCCAAACAAGCGCTCATTAGCTCAAGAGTGCATGATGAAGCTAGTAATGACATTTTAGATGAGCTTGATGACAAAGATGACTTTGAGCTTTCGTCTGCTTTTACGCAGGATAAAGAAAATTTGATCCTAGCAAGTCAAAGATCGACTCTAGGAGTGCTTGGCTCAAAAACGCCTTATGAGCTTAGCGTGCCTATTTGCAAGATAAAAAACATAGATCTAAACAAACAAATAACGCTTGATGAGAAATTTATACCAACTTGCATCGATATCAGTAAAAATTCTTTCATCACAAGCTTTATAGATGAGTTTAGCTTTGCTACAAAGCAGCATCAAGAGAGCTATACTGGGCTTTTAGGTGGCATAGATCAGGCTAAAAATAGGCTTGATATTTCAACATATTTGACGCTAAATATGCTGAAAAAATGGCACTTGATATTCTCATACCTTTTCAAAAGAGACAAAATTCATCCAGAGTATCTATATGAAAGGCTGGTTGATTTTCAAGCTGATCTGCTAGCCCTAAGTCACGATGATAGTTTTAGCGAATTTATAGCTTATGATCACAACAACTTAAGTCAAACTTTCGTACCGTTAATAAACAATCTTAGGCTTTTGTTCTCGCATATCTTGTCGCCAAAATACGTCATGGCACAGATCGTCAAAAACAATCACGGCTTTTTTGACTGCGTCTTTGATAACCCAAGCATCATAGAAAACTCAGAAATTTACTTTGCTATCCATAGCGATACAAAAAATGAGTACCTGCTTAAAAATTTCAAAGAGCAGTGCAAAATCCACACCCAATCAAACATCAAAAGTATCGTCTCATCGCAGCTTCGCGGCATAAACGTAGAGCAAATTTCAGCTATACCTAGTACATTGCCAAAGCTAAATGACTATATCTACTACAAGATCGATAAAAAAGATGAAATTTTCAAAAGCTTCGCAAATCAAAGCGTTATTAGCGTCTATATAACAGCAAATTTATCAAACGCTGACATTAAGATGTGGGCTTTATTATAAGGATAAAAAAATGAGTGAAAATCAAAATGACATTTCAGTTTTAAGCCAGACAAAGCTTCTAGGACTTGGCGCAAATCCTGCCCTAGATCACGTGCTACCACTGCTTCTTTTGGCAAACAGAGTATCAAAACTTCAAAATTTTTCACAAAGTGAGATGCAAAATTTACGTGAAAAGCTGATAAATGATATATTAAGTACCACTTCAAAGATCTCAAATTTAGGCATTTATGAAGAGGACGACATCATTAGGCTTAGATATTGCCTTTGTGTTTTCATCGATGAGAGTTTGCTTAAAAACGAAATTTTTATGAACAGTTTTTGGGCGAACAACACTTTAACAACAAGATTTTTCAACGAAAATTTAGGTGGCAACAAATTCTTTGGCATCATGGATAAATGGTTTGAAAACGTTGGCAAGAACAAGGACTTTTTAGAGTTTATCTACGCTTGTTTGGTGCTTGGTTACAAGGGTAAATACGAAGCGCAAGAAGATTGCAATGAGAAAATTTCATACCTTTGTGAAAATATAGCCTCAGCCGTTTCACCACTTATAAAGGCTGATGAAAATGTATTTGAAAAGAGCTATTTAAGAACTAAAAAGAGAAGCTTTTTTGAGATATTTTCACTAAGACATTTGAAATTTTATTTTATCCTTATAGCGCTTGCAGCTATCGCGGCTGCGTTTTTATATAGCACCTACTCGATGGATCAAAACAACGTTAAAAACGACAGCGTCCTAAACAATAAGATAGAAAATTTTATGGACAAAAAGTAAGTGCAAGATAAGTTTTTCAACAAATTTAACGAAAACTTTTCAGAAAACGAACTCTATATCGGCCTGATAGACGAGATGTCAAAGTATAAGACTTTGACGCATGATACGATAAAATGGGACTTTGTTTTTAGCTCGTCTTTAAAGGCATTAAGCGAATTTAGCCTCGATGTAAAGCTTTTAAATTTCTTAGCGATCTCTGCTATAAATTTAAACCAAAAAGATAGTTTTAAAACCCTGATCGAGGCCTTTTCATTTTTTTTAACTACTCTAAAACAAGAGCCAAATTTATTAGCAAAAAATGAAAAGCAAGTGCCAGCTAAAAAAAAGATACTTGCTCAAACGATAGAGCTTTTTACGCAAGCTCATAGGGACGGTATAAATTTAGACGAAGCGGACGCAAGAGCTTTTAATGAGCTTGTGCCTGAGCTCTCACGCGAGCTTAGCACGCACTTTGATACGCTTTATATAGAAGAGAAAAGCGAGCAGGCTCAAAAAGTAGAGGAGCCAAAGCAGCCAGCAAAAGCCGAGCCAAGCTACTCACAAAGCATCTCTTTTGGCAGTAGCGACATTAGCACATTTAGTGATAGAGAGTTTAGGGAGTACTTTGTAAATTTATCCGCCTCGCTTTTAAAAAATGATATAAAAAATTTGACCGCTTACTCGCTTGTTTTTGAGGCGATGTGGGGCAGGATCAAGGCTTTGCCAGCTAGCAGCGAGCAAGTGACGCAGATACGCTATCCTGATGAAAATTTGATCTTACTTTTTAAAAATATGAAAGAAGCAAGCCAAGAAAATTTGGAGAAATTTATAAGAAATTTAGCCCTTAATCCGTTTTGGATAGATGGCGTTAGGATATTTTGTGAGTTTTTAAGATCATCTGGGCTAAGCGAGCAAAGCGAACTAGTTTCTAGTATGACTTTAAATTTTATAGAAAAATTTTCAGATATGAAAAAGCTTAAATTTCAAAGTGAAGAGGCATTTTTCAGCGAAGAGAGTGCTAAATTTTTTAGTAAAAAAGAGACTTCAAATTTTATCTCTAGTGATGATATGAAAAAAGATATGAGCTTTGAAGAGCTGATAAAAGCCCTTGATAGAAGCAAATATACAACAAATTCGCAAAGCGAGCTTAGCTTTTTGTTAGAGCTGTCCAAAATTTTTACAAGCCAAGGCATGGACAACAACGCAAAAGTTGTATATTCGCAAATAGTTAAATTTATAGAAAACACCGAGCTTAAGGATTATTTGTCAGATATTTATATAAAGGCAAAAACATTTTTGTGATAAAATATGTTTTTTTAAAACTTCTTTAATTTTATTTAATTATAATTCTTAAATCATTTACTCAAAAAAAGGATGTTATTATGGCAGAGAATTCAATCCCACCAAAAGAACGTATAAACATTGTTTATAGAACCAAAACAAACAACCAAGAAGCAGATGTCGAGCTTCCATTAAAGCTGATGGTAGTTTCAAATTTAACTGGTGAAAACCAAACTCCACTTGAAGATCGCGAAGTTGTCTCTATAAATAAGATAAATTTCGATCAAGTTATGAAAAGTTTAGACATTCATACTGAATTTTCAGTGAAAAATAGACTAAATTCTGGTAGCGAAGATCTAAATATCGATCTAAATTTTGAAAGCATTCAAGACTTCAATCCAGACAATATCATAAACCAAGTCCCTGAGCTAAAAAAGCTATTGCAGCTTAGAAAAGCTTTAGTTGCGTTAAAAGGACCTATGGGCAATATGCCTGATTTTAGAAAAGCGGTTTTAGAGGCTATTAAGGATGAAGATAGTAGAAAACAGCTTCTTTTAGAGCTTAAAGACGAAAAAGATAAGGAATAAAAATGTCTGAAACTAAAGTAAAAACTCCTATCATTGAAAGCATAATGCAAAGGAGCAAATATACAAAAGATGATGAAAGTTATAGCGTAGTAAAGCAAGGAGTTGCCGAGTTTATCTCAAATATCATCACAACAAACAACGCTGAAGAGAAGATAAACAAGCTAGCACTTGATGAGATGATAGCCCATATAGACACGCTTTTATCAGCTCAGATGGATGAAATTTTACACAACAAATCTTTCCAAGAGCTAGAATCTACATGGCGTGGCATTAGATTTTTGGTTGAGAGAACAAATTTCAACGAAAACGTAAAGATCGATCTTTTAGACGCTACAAAAGAAGAAATTTTAGATGACTTTGAAAACAATCTAGATATAACTCAAAGCACACTTTATAAGCAAATTTACTCAGCTGAATATGGTCAATTTGGTGGTGAGCCAGTTGGTGCGATAGTTGCTGATTATGAGCTAGATAAGTCAAACCAAGATATGACTTTCTTAAACAAAATGTCATCAATTGCAGCGATGAGCCACTCTCCGCTTCTAACTTCGCTATCTTCTAAATTCTTCGGACTTGATAACTTTGGCGAACTTGAAAATATAAAAGATCTAAAGAGCCTACTTGAAGGTCCTCAATACACAAGATGGAGAACTTTTAGAGAGAACGAAGACGCAAAATATACAGGTTGTATGGTAAATAGATTTCTTACTAGATCTCCATATATCCCAGAAGATAACCCTATAAAAAGCTTTAACTACCGTGAAAGCATTGATAAGCACGATGATATGCTTTGGGGTAATGGCGCTTATGCGTTTGCTACAAGACTTACAGAGAGCTTTGCGGACTATAGATGGTGCGGAAACATCATCGGACCAAAAGGTGGCGGCGCTGTAAAAGACCTACCAACTTACACTTATGAAAACTACGGAAGCGTTCAGACAAAAATTCCAACCGAAGTTTTGATCACAGATAGAAGAGAATTTGAGCTTGCAGAAAATGGCTTTATCACACTTACGCTAAGACGTGATAGCAACAATGCAGCATTTTTCTCTGCAAACTCAGTGCTAAAACCTAAAGTTTTCCCAAATACTCCAGAAGGCAAAGCTGCCGAGACAAATTTCAGACTTGGCACACAGCTTCCATATGTATTTTTGATCTCTCGTTTGGCTCACTATCTAAAAGTACTTCAAAGAGAAGAGATCGGTACTTGGAAAGAGCGCAGCGACGTTGAACGTGGCTTAAATGAGTGGCTAAGACAGTACATCTCAGATCAGGAAAACCCACCAGCTGATGTAAGAAGTAGAAGGCCATTTAGAAGTGCAAAAGTCATCGTTAGCGATATAGCTGGCGAGCCAGGCTGGTACAAGATAGAGCTTCTAGCTAGACCTCACTTTAAATTTATGGGGGCAAATTTCGAGCTTTCTTTGGTTGGTAAGCTGGATAAAGAGTAAATTTAAGCATGTCGCTGATAGATAAAATTTTATATGAATTTAGTGATGAGTCAAAATTTCGTCCCTACTTCAAAGACCTAGACAGCGACATCAAAGATCATATCGATACTATCTTAAATTCAAGGCTTGGAAACTACGGCCGTTTAAATGATAGTATCATCGATCTTTGGTCGGTTGGGGTCGAGATAAACGAGCTTGGCCATAGACTTGGTATGGCGATATATGAGCTAATCACCTCAAACGAAAATAGAATAGAGATAACTTCTATCGGCTATGATGACTCGCTAAAGCCTTGGCGTATCATCTTTAACATAAACTATAAGCATAAAAACGACAATTTCAAAGAGTATTTGCTAAAGGTTATTTTTAAGAACAATAGATATTGTGAGATTTTATAATGGATTATAATGAAAATAATTTAGCTTATTTTCAAAAAGAGATGGCGTATCTTGATGAAACAAGAGCACTTTTTATAAAGAATTTCCCTAAAGTTGCACCATTTTTAGATACTAAGAGCAAAGATCCTGATGTTGAGAGTATCATAGAAAATATGGCTATTTTGACATCAAGGATTAGACAAGAGCTAGATGAAAATATCCCCTTAATAGCTGAGTCTTTGATAAATATCTTAATGCCAAGCTACACAAATCCTTTTCCCTCAGTTTGCATGCAAGAATTTGCTCTAAGAGATGACTTTTCAGAAAAAAAAGAATTTATACCAAAGGGCAGCATCATAGAGTCAAAACCAATAAACGGCGTGGCTTGTAAATTTCAGACGATATATGACGTAAATTTGCTTCCTTTAAAGATATCAAAAGCTTTCATGTCAAACAACAAAAGTGACTATCTTTTAAATTTAAACATATCTATCACCAAAGATGAACTTAGTACCAAAGAGCTTGATATAGACTTTTTAAATTTATATCTTGGCGATAACATATACTTCTCTTCAACTCTTTTGATGTGGCTAAAAAACTACTTAAAATTTATAGTCATAAGCTTTGAGGATAGCGATGAGGAGATAAAACTTGGAGCTGATAAGCTTAGCTTGGATGAATTTGATGAAGCTTTGATAAAGAGCGATGAGTTTGGTTTTGAGGCATTTGAGCTTATAAAAGAGCTTTCATATTTTTCATCTAAACTAAATTTCATCCGTATAAATGGACTTGGTTTTTTAAAAAGATTTGACACAAAAAGCTTTAACATCAAATTTGTCTTTTCAAAAGATATGCCAAATGGCTATGTGCCAAGGCTAGAGTATTTTTCTCTCTTTGCCACGCCAGCGATAAATTTGTTTGCAAAAGGCGCTGAGCCTATACAAAATAACAACAAACGCAGCGAATATAGAATTTTCATCGACCGCTCAAACATAAACGCTTACGAGATAGTCTCTATCACAAAGGTCGTCGCTCACAGCAGTAATAATGAAAAAAGGATACTTAAAAACTACAAAAGCTTTGAGAGGTTTGAGTTTTTAAATAGTCAAAGATCAAAGGATTATTACTTTGTAAGCAACAAAATAGATATGAAGCTAAACTCTTACAAAGAAATTTCATTTTTTAAAAATGACACCAAAGAGCAGACCGTGAGCATCGAGACGCTTTGCTGCAACGGCGACCTGCCAACTAGTCTAAAACTTGGTGAGATAAACAAAATCCAAAATCACCAAGGCGTAGTAACCAAAAATTTAACCATCCCAACTAGCGTAAAACGTGTAAATGTAGATGGAAATTTACTCTGGAGGCTAGTTAGTATCTTGTCATTTAGCTATCAAAGCATACTAAACAAGGGCTCTTTTCTAACACTGCTAAATGCCTTTATGCTACCTGATGATGAGTTTTTGAAAAAATTTTCTAGCTCACTTCATGAGATAAAGACAAAACAGATCCATAGGGTCGATGGCGGCTTTGCAAAAAGAGGAGTGCTTTGTATATTTTATATAGATGAGAGCGAGTTTGAAAGCCTTGGAAACGTCTATGTCCTAGGTATAAATTTGGCTAAGTTTTTATCAAAATTTGCTTCTATCAACTCATTTTGCGAGCTTAAGATAAAGTGCGTAAAGAGTAAAATTTTATTTGACTATGGGTTTTTAAGCGGCACGAAAGAGCTAGTATGAGCGAAGAGATAAGCCAAGCTTCTTTTTTTAAACTGATAAAAAACATCCTAAAAAATAGGGATAGAAGCGAGATATTTTTAAAAAATAGCTCGAGTTTTGCCTACCCGATCAAAGAGCTTGAGAGCTTAGATGAGCAAGAGCTTACAAAGATAATTGTAAATTTTATGGGCCTTTTAGGAAGTGGCTCGCACCTAACAAGCTACATTTTAGAGAAAATTTCAAAGACTAATGACAATAGCTATGAGCTATTTTTTGATTTTTTTGACAACTACTTGCTTTGGCTATTTTTTGATAGCATTAGTCTGAAAAACTACGCAAGATCTTTTGAAGATGAGCTTGATGATAAAATTTCAAAGATCTTACTTGATATGCTTAATATAAAAGAAAAGCAGCTGGCAAAGAAATTTCTACCATTTTCGCCACTTGCAGTTAGCCAAAGAAGGCCAAAAAAGGAGGTTGAATTTGCACTTCAGAGCCACTTTGGACTAAAAGATAAGCTTTTTATACTTGAAAATTTACCAAATCAAATTTTCATAGCTCCATCAAATTTAAACTCTTTAGGCCATAAAAATAGGACACTTGGTAAAAATTTCATCCTTGGTAAAAAGCTTTTTGAAAAACAAACTAAGATCGCAGTCTTTATAAACGGCATAGAGTACGAAGAGGCTGTAAATTTCTTCCCAAAAAAAGATAAATTTAAAGAGCTACAAGAGACTCTTTCTTATTTTACTAATGATGAATTTGTTTCTGATTTATATTTGAAGATAAATTACTCTCATAAGATGCAGTTTAAGCTCGGGTCAAAATATACAAGTAGTCAAATTGGCTTTGGTTCAAGGCTTAAAAATGATAAAAAAATGTCAAATTTTATAAAATTTAGACTTTGTTCATAAAATTTAACTCCAAAATCAAAAAAATCTGATATAATTACATAAAAGAAATATATTTATTTGTAAAAGGATTTGCAGCTATGGCATTTATCGACTACTTACGCAGATTTTTCACATTTTTTAGGTTTAAACACAGTGTTGTTTTAGTAACTTCTATCGCTCTTAGTGTTTTGTTTTGGCTCTATGCCCCGCTCGTAGCATTTAACGATATATACAGCTTTGCTAGCGTTAGCTCACGAGTTAGCGTGCTAGTTGCTTTTTGGGCAGTTATATTGTTTTTTGTCTTGCTTAGACCGCTGATGAACTATTTTGCATCACGCAAAGATGAGAAAAACGACAAACTAAAAGAGATCAAAAAAGAGTCAATGGATAGTTTTGGCAAGGCAAAGAGAAATTTCTTACTTTCGCTAAAAGACGCCAAAACGACTTGGAAGAAAGATATAAATTTCAAAAAATTGCCATTAATAATGATAATAGGCAACGAGGGCGCTGGCAAAAGTGCTTTTATAAACTATTCAAATATCGAATTTCCTCTATCTGATAGCCTAGATACTTATAAAAAGATACACCAAAGTACGACAAATTTTAACCTTTATGTATCAAAATTTGGAGCACTATTAGATACTGAGGGCATTCACTTTGCACAAGAGAGCCTCTATCAGCCAACCGCAACAGAGGAGCTTCCTGAAGATGATGTAGAGAAAAACAGAGACTATCTACTTAAAAAAGGCGTTTGGAACGAGTTTTTACACTTTTTAAAGAGAAATGATTTTAACTCAAGACTAAGCGGCGCCGTGCTTATCATCGATACTAAAAAATTCCTAGAAGGCACTCAAGAGTATTTTGATGAGCTTATAAGATATATGGTAAAGAGGATAAATGACTGCGAGAAGCACCTTGGCATTAAATTTCCTATCTACGTAGTCTTTAGCAAGCTTGATCTTATAGATGGCATGGGTGATTATTTTAAATTATTTAATGAAGACGTGGCAAATAAAGCACTTGGTATAAATTTAGACTCAAATTTCACCGCCCAAACACTTGAGACAGAGCTTAAGGGCTTAAGCGACTCACTATTTAAACACCTAATGAGCAAAAACTCGATCTCGCACATGCTAGAAGATAAAAAACGCTCATATTTGTTCTTAAAACAGCTTGAAAATTTCTTCGTGCTTGTAAAAGACTTTGTCACAAAGCTAAGCTCTCAAAATGCTCTTAAAAACACATCTGTTATAAATGGAGTTTATTTTGTAAGCGCATATCAAGAAAACATCCCTATAAACTACCTTACAAATACAATTTGTGATAAATATAACATCAAAAAACCACTTCTTAGAGCGGTAAATAATTACAGCAAACAAAGCTATTTTGTAAAATCATTTTTAAAAGAGATCGCTTTTAAAGCAAATGTAACGAAATTTGGCGCACAAAATAGATTTATTAAATTTGTAAATTTCGCTCTAGTGGCTGCACTTTGTGTTGGAGTTTATTTTGGCTCTAGTTATATTTTAAATATCAAAAATACAAAAGAGCAAATTGCGGCTAACAACGTAGATAAAATTTCTAACTATCTTGATAGCAAAAAGTATAAAGACCTTACCGCTACACAAAAGATCGAGCTTTTAAATCTACTAAAACAAAGTCTAAACGACTATCCAAGGATCTTTAGCGGTGACACTAAATTTGAGTACATCACTCTTGATACTTCTTATAAGGGCTTTGCGCCTGTTAAAGCGCTTTATTACGATCTTAGCGCTGACTTTTTCAAAAATACAGTTTTAACTGAGATGGAAAATATCCTAAAAACAGAGAGTGATCCAGATAAGCTTATAAAAGCCTTTTATATGTATGATTCACTTTTTGATAAAAACTACACAAATGTAGATCTATTTAAAATTTGGATAGCTGCAAACTGGGATAAATTTGAAAAATATGGCGTTGCTAAAGATGAGTTTTTAGCACACATCGAAGCTATTTTAAATGCTAAAAATTTAAGCATTTCAGCAGATCAGAGCGCCCAAAGTGCAGCAAATACTAAACTAACACCTGTTCAAAGAGCAAAAAGGCTCTACTCGATACTTGAGTTTATCTCATTTAAAGATGAAAAATCATTCTATGACATCAAAAAAGAGGTTGAAAATTTAAACCAAGTAGTTCAAGAAAAAGAGGCATTTAATCCATTTAATAAAATTTATACAAAAGAAAATTTAAGAGACTTCTTGGCAAAACTTAGCTCAAACATCGATGAGACTGCAGGTATCGAGTCATGGCTGATGGATACCAACTCATCTTTAAAAGATATCAGCTCAAATGAGAAAAAAGAGCTAAGCATCGCAGTTGTAGAGCTTTACTTGCAAAACTATGCTGATAAATGGAACCAAATTTTAAGAGCAATCGAGCCAAATGAATTTGCTACTAAAAAAGAGGTCATAGATGAGCTTGAAATTTTGTCAAAAAGAGAAAATCCACTAAATTCTCTTATAAAACTAACCAATCAAAATACAAATTTAAATGATGAAAATTTACTAAAATACATCTACTCTCTAGGTTTTGCTTCAAGCGAGATAAAACGTGTATTTACAGACTTTAGCACTAAATTTACAAACTATCATGCGCTAAATTCTGACGGATCGCTAGATCTTATCAGCAATGACGTCACAAATGTATATAAAAAAGTTAGTGACTATAACTTTGAGATGCTTCAAAGCAGTGACGATAAGATCGTTTATGCGATAAATGGCATAAAAAATGAAAATGATCCATTTATCGTGCTAAATAATGACGCCAAAAAGCTTCCAGATGAGCTAAATGAGTACTATCAAAAGCTATCAAAGCTTGCTTGGAAACAGGTAGAAAACGGAGCTTCATCGCTTTTAGCAACAGCTTATAAAGATGATGTTCTTGATGACTTTGAAAGTCTTATAAAACCTTATTATCCATTTAATGAAAACTCAGCAAAAGCTGTTAGCATCGAAGAATTTAAGAGATTTTTTGGCAAAGACGGAACTTGGAATAGCTTTTATGATAAATATCTAAAACAAATTTTAAGTAAAACAGGCAGTGGTTATAAGGTAAGACCAAAATATGCAAAAGAGCTAAGATTTAATAAAAGTTTCCTTGAAAATATCGCTTATATAGATAGAATTTCAAATTTGATGCTTGACTCAAATGATGAGCTAAAACTAAACTATAACTTAAAAGCGGTTGATCTATCGGCAAATTTCAGCCACATAAATATAGGCTACGCAAATAACTCTTTGGCGTATGATCACACGATCCCATCAAATTTACTTGTTTCAAGTAAAAGCTTTGATATCTCAACGCAGTTTAAATTTAATGCAGTTTCAAATGCAGGTAGCGATAAAAAAGAGATCAGCTTTGATGGCGAGTGGGGCTGGTACAAGCTCTTAAAGGCTTCAAATTTCAGTAGCATTGGCGTTAGCACGCTTAACTTTGATGGTAAAAAAGAGTCATATTTTGGCTTTGAAGTCACTCCAAATGGCGGAGAGCTTTTAGAGCTTATGAATATCATACCAACGATTGATTTACCAAGAAAGATGCTTTATTAAGGAAAAAATATGCAAGAAATAGCAGCGGTTATACAAAATTTCGATAAAGCTTCGAGCTTTTTGGCGCAGTATGTCATTTTTGATGAAAACGGCGGAGACATAGGCTCGCTAGATACGGTTAAATTTCCGTGCAGCGATACAAGTGGCTCTATAGCTTCAAAGCACGCTCATATAGGCTTTGAAGAGGGTGTTTTTACCATTTGCGGATACGAAGGATGCGAGATATTTTATAGCGACTCTTATTCGAAGTTGCCTGATGATTATGAAAGTGTGATAAATCCAGGAGATATTTTTAGGATAGGCGAGCTTAAATTTATATTTATAGATCCTTCTAGGATAGACGAATATGTCGGCAAAGCTCACAAGATCATAGAAAATACCAAAAACTTTGATGAGCTTGATAATAAAGAATTTGAGCCAGTTGGGAAAATCTCAAATGTTGATTTTAAAGAAGAGCCAAAGATAAATTCTCTCATAGATGAAGAAAAAGATATCACTCTAAATGAAAATGTCAATGATGCGCCTTTAATTTTAAATGAGAGCGCTCAAAATTTCGATGAAGAAGATATAAATACTCAAAGGATGCTAACAGCAAAGAGCATGGATGAGCTTTTGATGAATTTGGTTGAGAGTATAAAAGTACAGCCAAACATGAGCCCTATAAGCGAGCAGAGCAGGACGTTAAATACAAAAGATATGGAAACAATTATAAAAACGCTGCCTCTAAGCGACAACACGACGCTTGTTAATGCTGTTTTGCTTAAGCTTATTTGCAAGGAGCTATATAGCCAAATGTATGATATAGTCGAGAATAATTCATTTTTCAAATATCTCTCTGGTGCTGTAACAAAAAGCACTAGAGAAGATAAAGAGGCGTTTAATTATTTATTACATAAAGCACTTGAAAGCTATATGTTAAAAAAGTAATGTTTTTAATAAAATAGAAAGTTAATAAAAGTTAAAATAACCAAATTTTTTAATAGGAGTAAATATGTCACAACCAGTGTATATTAAGGTGAAAGGTTCTACTCAAGGACTTATCTCAAGTGGTGCTTCAACAGAAGCTAGTATCGGTAATCGCTATCAGTCAGGTCACGAAGATGAGATCATGGCACAAGAGGTTTCACACATCGTAACTGTTCCAGTAGATCCACAAAGTGGCCAACCATCAGGACAAAGAGTACATAAGCCATTTAGCTTTACAACATCTTTAAACAAAGCTGTTCCACTTCTTTACAACGCATTAACTCAAGGCGAGAGACTTCCAGAGGTTGAGATCCACTGGTATAGAACATCAACTAGCGGTGGCGCTGAGCACTTCTTTACTACAAAACTAGAAGATGCAACTATAACAGATATCACTCTAGTAAGCCCAAATGCTCAAGACAAGCTAAACAGCGACAAAACTGAGCTTTTCAAAGTTTCAATGAACTATAGAAAGATAGTTTGGGAGCATGTAGCTGCAGGTACAAGCGGAAGCGATGACTGGAGAGAAGCTACTAAAAAAGCTTAAAAAATAACCTAGGGATCCTCCCTAGGGATATCAATCTTCTCGTTGGAAGGACACAAATGAGCCCTTTTTATCATTATCTTTTAAAACACCATGATATGTGAAATGCGATATGAAACACCTAACTATGATCATATTTCTCATAACATCTTTATATTCACACGAAGCAAACTGCACGGATATGTTTGGACTCATTTTTAATAAAAATTTAAGTGACGCTGAAACAGCTAAGTACATCAAATATTACATAGATGATCTTGGATGCGATGCTAATATGACTATTGAAATTCCAGATCTTTCAATAAGATCAAATTTATTAGAGTATGCTTATGATACAAATAAAACAAAAACTTTTGATACTCTTTTGGCAAAAGGAACAGCTGCTAATGCAAGCTTAGCAACGTCTATAGGTATGAGCTTTGCATTTTTCTTTAGAGAAAATGGTGTCGGTATAGACAACAAAAAAGCAAGCCCTGAGCTACTAGAATTTATAAAAACTCAAAAATATAAAGAATTTAAAGAAGAGAAATTTAAGCTAATCAAAAAACTCTTAGACCATGGACAAGATCCAAAAGATTATAAAGTTTTAAAGATTATTCTGAAAATTATAAATGAAGAAAAAGATTTAGAGAATTTATTAAAAGATGGAGCTAAAAAGGAATTAGCGCAATGAAGCAATTAGCAATAATCATATTTCTCATAACATCTTTATATTCACACGAAGCAAACTGTACGGATATGTTTGGACTCATTTTTAATAAAAATTTAAGCGATGTTGAAACGACTAAGTATATAAAATACTACATAGATGATCTCGGATGCGATGCAAATGCTGGTATAAATTTACCAAATTTAACGATGAAAGCTAGCTTATTAGAATTTGCCTATAGTTCAAATAAACCAAAAAGCATTGACAAACTTTTAGAAAAAGGCGCAGTACCTAATGCATGGCTGGCTGGCTCAATAGGATTAGATTTTTTGCTTTTTTTTGAAGAAAATGGTGTTAAGCTAGAAGGGCAGTCGCCAAGCCCTGAGCTATTAGAATTTATAAAAACACCGAAATATAAAGAATTTAAAGAAGAGAAATTTAAATTAATCAAAAAACTATTAGATCATGGGCAAGATCCAAAAGGCTATATCCTTTTACAGAAAGTATTAACGCTTGTAAATGATGAAAAAGATTTAAATAGCCTGCTAGAGCAATATAAAAAGGATAATAGATGAGTATATTGATTTCATTTATTATGCCGCTTGCAATATATAATCTACATTATCTAGATTGTGCAAACATGTTTAATATAGTAGCTAACAAAAACATAAGTGATGAAAATACAGCAAAATATATGAATGCTTATATAGATAAATTTGGTTGCAATGCAAATATTACCTTAAAGTCAGCAAGACTTAGATATGAACCAAATTTATTAGAAATTGCCTTTTTAATGAAGAAATTTAAAACCTTTAATGATCTTTTGGATAAAGGCACAAAACCAAATGGTAGACTGGCTTTTTCTATGGGGTCAGAATTCTTATTCTTTTTTCAAGATAATGAAGTCGGTTTTGAAAGTAAAATTCCTAGTAAAGAGCTACTTGAATTTATAAAAACACCAAAATATAAAGAATTTAAAAGAGAGAAATTTAAATTAATTAAAAGGCAATTACAGTATGGACAGGATCCAAAAGACTACGAATATTTAAAATATATTTTGACACTTATAAATGATGAAAAAGATTTAGATAATTTATTAAAAGATGGAACTAAAAAGGAATTAGCACAATGAAGCAATTAGCAATAATCATATTTCTCATAACATCTTTATATTCACATGAAGCAAATTGCTTAAATATGTTTGCTGTGATATTTGATAAAAATACAACTGATGAAAATACTGCTAAAGATATAGAATATTACATAGATAAGATTGGTTGTGATGCTAACATTACTTTAGAAAATGATAAATTGCATTATGAACCAAATCTACTTGACAGTACTTATGCAATGAATAAGCCTAAAACACTTGATTTACTTTTACAAAAAGGTACCTTCCCTAGTAAGTGGCTAACAAGAGACATCGCAACAGAATTCCTAGTTTTTTTTAGAGAAAATAGCGATGGCATAAAAGATAAAAAAGCAAGCCCTGAGCTATTAGAATTTATAAAAACACCGAAATATAAAGAATTTAAAGAAGAAAAATTTAAGCTAATCAAAAAGCTTTTAGAACATGGTCAAGATCCTTATCATTATGGCTATTTGAGGGTTATATTAAAGATAGTAGGAGATGAAAAAGATTTAGATAAGCTTTTAGAAAGCGAGAAGAAGTAATGGATATTTTTAATATAAATAAAAAGAAACTCGATATAAAAAATGACAATGCAGAACTAAAAGATTTTAGTGAAAAAGATAAGTATACGAGAACCGATGAGGCAATCAGTGGCACTAGTGTAATTTTTGATGCTTTAGGTTGTAAAACATGTGAAAAGGGTGCTGATATTGCGAAAATTGGTGTAGATATTTTTGCAGACAAGGATAACCGAGCCAATAAAGAAGCTGAACGTGGTGGCATAGAAGAAGAAGTTAATAGATTTTATAATATTAAAGAACCAGAAAAGAAATACTTTAAAAAACTTAGAGAAGAAGAAAACGAAAAAAGATTGAAAGAGCAACAAATGGACAAAAACATAACATCACCAACATCATCACCAACTAAGCCAGTTTATCTATTATTTCATGGACAAACTAATGAAATTTAATAAAAAAATAAAAGAAAATATAATAGGTAATTTGCTTAAGAGATACTATAAAGCTCATGATAAGAAGGTTACTATTTTTATTTTGGTAAGTTATTTTATTTTTTCTTTAGGTATCTTTATATTGCCAAGTGATTTGTTAAGCAAGTTTCAAATATGCCAAGAATTTGTAAATTTTATGAAGCAGTATTTTATTAATATAGAAATTTTTAGTGGAGTTAGCTCTTTTAAAGACGAGATAGAATTTTATGTAAGTTATATGTGGATAGTTGGCTTGTTATGGGCTTTGGAAGCTGTTTTTTATACTATATGCCGTTTCTTTATTTTTTATAATAGTGAAACATCAGAAACGATAAAAAGACTTGATTTTAAATGGCTAATTTTTGGATTTTCATTTAGCATTTTTGCTATTTATGTATATTCTACCGGTTATATAGTGACAGATGGTATAAGCTTTTTTGCTTGGGACTATAGTGTAATGTTTCAAAATAAGCTTGAAATTTTTATAGTTATCTCTCTTTTTCAAGCTCTTTTTTCAGGGTTTGGAGTCTATTTGTTGGCAGTATCAATATCTGTACTTTTTTATAAGATTTTTTGTGTCAATACACAAAAAGGAAGGATACTATGAGGCTTCTAGTAATAATATTATTCGTAACATCTTTATATTCACATGCAATAAATTGTGCTGATATGTTTAATATAATAGCTGATAAAAATATAAGCGACAATGATACAAGAAAATATATTGAGGAATATATTAAAAAATATGAATGTGCGACAGATATAACTTTAAAAAACGAAAAGCTTTCTAATAGAACATATGATTTACTCGAATTTGCACATGATTATAAAAAAAATGAGACTTTCTATCTACTTTTGGATAATGGTACTAAGCCAAATATGCAATTAGCTACATCTATAGGTATGAGCTTTGCATTTTTCTTTAGAGAAAATGGTGTCGGTATAGACAACAAAAAAGCAAGCCCTGAGCTACTAGAATTTGTAAAAACTCCAAAATATAAAGAATTTAAAGAAGAGAAATTTAAACTAATAAAAAAACTTTTAGATCATGGGCAAGACCCAAAAGACTATGCTGTTTTGAAAGCTATTTTAAAAATTATAAATGATGAAAAAGATTTAGATGTACTTTTGGAAAGCGAGAACAGATAATGTTAAATTTTAGCCATATGTTTTTATTTTTTATAACACTTTCTTTTGTATTATCTGGATGTGATAGTCATGAGTGTAAAAGTGAAGTAAATTTGAAGGCTGAAAAGATCATAGAAACAAATTTGAATCATCTTAATGACTCCTGGATTTTTACATGTTCAGCAATTGATAGTAATAGGCTTATCAAAAGTCTCTATGGAGTAAGCAATGACGATGTAAAAACACTATCTAATAATATTGCAAAAGCAGTTGCTGAAGTAAAAGGCATAAATTTAGAGTTAAATTTATATAAAGAAGCTTGGGCGTGGGGCAGCAATCCACCCCCAACAAGTAAAAAACCTTTTTTAATAATTAATATCAATAATTAGGAAAGATATGCCAAAAGTTACTATATATTCAGATATTAGTGGTGTACCACACACTTTTTTAGGCATAACTGGAAACAACGGTATAGAAAAACGTGTAGGATTTGCACCAGAAAAACCTGGCATTTTTGGACGAGGAGTCATAAATGACGATTCTAGGCACGAATTTCAATATTTATATGATATGGAAATAACAGATGAGCAATATACGAAATTAATGAAACGTATAGAGGCAGATGAGAGTAAACCGCCATTTTATAATCTACCAGTAGGGGCTCAATGCACTGTTTGGGCTATGGATGTTTTGAGGGATGCTGGAATAATAAATCGTTCAATTGCACCTAATGTAAAAATAAAAGATCAGTATATTGATTTTTATAGTAATATCTTTGGGGATGAAGTAGGGAAAGTATTTGGTGAGACATTAGGTTCATATGTTGGGTATGTTCAAACGATAGTTCATAACCCTTATACACAAGTAATTGGATTTAATATATTGAAGCAACAAGAAAATGTTAAAAATTTTATAGAATCATTAAAAATAAATAGAAACAAAAGGATAAAAGAGGAAACTATGGACAAAAATATAACATCACCAACATCATCACTAACTAAGCCAGTCATGCTAGCATCTAGCAACTCGGTGGCAACAGACGGCTTTGTAGATTATGGCGTATCTAGCGATGCCTTCTCAACTCTTCAGATAGCAAATGAAGCAAATGACAAATTTATAGTCACAAGGGCTGATATAAATGAGAGTTTAGAAGATATATTTAACATAGAGTGCTTTGCCTATATAAATTTAGTCAAAAATCCGCTTTATGAAAATTTAGAGAGCATATATAACGATAACGCTCAAACTGGCATATATAGATACCTTGATAAGGGCATGAAGCTAAGCATAAAAAGACCATCTTCTACAAACAAAAGTATCATCCCTAGCAATAATGGCAGCGACTATATCTACTTTAGCGGCATAGTAAGCGATGTCGAGTATCTAGGCGTTGATGACGATAGTAGTACAAATATAGACAAAAAATATTTCTTCAAATTTAAACTCACATCTTCGCTATATAGACTAAGTATAAATAGAGCAAATAGAATTTACACAGATCAAAGCGTGCTTGAAGTGGTAAAAGAAATTTTGTCTTTTAACAAGCAAAGGCTAACTAAAGAGCTAGACTTCTCAAACATCAAAAATAGCTACAATAAAAAAGAATTTATAGCGCAGTACAACGAAAGTGACCTAGCCTTTATAACAAGACTTTGCCATGATAGTGGTATATATTTTTACGAAGATAATGAGAAAATTTACTTTCACGATACCTTTATCCTAGCATATAGCAACCAAGCTGAAGGCCTAGCGCAAAGCGAACCTAGCAAAGGTAAAGAGGCTAGAAAAGTAAGCTTTAATGTAAATTTAAATAACAATCTTGCAAGCGAGCACATAAATAAAATCACAAAGAGCGAAACTCTAAAAGCAAACAGCTTCACCCACTCATTTCAAAACACAGCCTATCCGAACGTGCTAGAGAGCAAAAATGAGAAGATATTTGACGAGCAGGTAAATATCTATGATAAGCATATAAATTTAGATGAGTATTCATTTAGTGATACGAGATTGCTTGAGGTCAGCACCTATCTTAAAAAGCTAAGAAGTGATATGCTATTGAAAGAATTTATCGCTAGCTCAAACGTCTTTGCTCTAAATTTAAACGACAATATCTCAGTCGCCATAGATCAAAGTAGCAGCGAGTATGAGTTTAAAATAATAGCCATAAAACACACTTATATAGACGAAAGCGTTTTAGAAAATACTCTAAATTTAGGCGACAACGTCCCTTTAAAAGATAAGAAATTTATAAGCTCATACACAAATGAGCTAAGCATCATCCCAAGCAGCGTAAAATTTGTACCAAGCTACAAGCAAAAGCCAAAAGCGCCTGACATCACCCTAGGTCTTGTTGTGGGACAAGATGGGCTAAATAGCCAAACAAACACCATCCATACGGATAGTTACGGCAGAGTAAAGGTAAGACTAAACGCCTTTAGCACACAAGAGCAGATAGATAAAGACGACACCATAAACGCAAGCTATCATAAAAGTGCCTATCTAAGAGTGATCACACCTATCGCAAGCAACAGCTCTGGCTTCTTTGCGATACCTAGGGTCGGCGATGAGGTGATCATCTCATTTTTGCAAAACGACATAGACAACCCAGTGGTAAGCGGTAGCCTCTATAATGCCTCAAATATGCCACTAGTAAATGTAGATAACAACTACCATCAAACATCGCTTAGCTCGAAAACGATCGGTGCAAACGAGACCGGCATAAACGAGATCACTTTGTCAAACTTAAAAAACAAAGAGCAAATTTATGTAAAAGCTGAGAAAGACTACGACGAGCTAGTAAATAACGACTTTTCTCAAACGATACTAAACGACAAAAGCTCTCAAGTGCATGGTAGCTACACTGAAAGGGTCAAAAAAGCACATATCCAAACGATAGATCTTGCTAAAAACGTAAATGTCGGTGGTGAATATCTAACGACAGTTGGACTTTCAAAAGATACGGTAGTAGGCGTCTCAAATACACTAAATGTAGCTGTTGATGATACAACTAGAGTTGGTCAAGATAGACACGAGTTTGTCGGCAATGACAAATTTGTCGAGATAAAATCAAACCTCAACACAACCATACACAACGATGAGACTAAAGAGATAAAAGGTACCAAAGAGCAAAACATAGATGGTAGCTACAAGCTAAACTCTCAAAAGGGCATAAATGAGTTTAGTAACGAGCACATCGTGCTTCAGGCAAACAACTACATCGACATAAATGCCAAGTCAAATTTCACAACAAAAACAGCCGCGCAGCACACCGAGATGGCAGACTCAAAGTATAGCGAGATCGAGACGACATACGAGGTTAATGCTAAAAATGAGATCATCCACCAAGTAGGCAGCACCAAAGTAACCATAAATGGCGCAAGTGTCGTGATAGAAGTTGGCGGCATAAAAGCGATATTTGACAGCATGGGACTAAGAGTCATCGGTGGAGATATCAAGGCGTTGTAAAATATAAAAATAAAGAGGTCTTTAAAATAGTATAGAATAGCTAACAAACAAGGGTAAAATTGAGAGACTATAACAAAAGACCGATAGTTATAAAAGATTACAATTCAATATTTATGTTTTTATTGCATATCCCATTAGTAGCTATATTGTTAGCATTTGGGATATTTAAAGGTGCAACTTTTTTGATATGCTTAATGGTATCGCATATATTTTTTATTTACATTCGCCCATACCTTTTTTATGGACATAAACGAAGTGTGAAACTAACTAATGATAAGATAGAATTTTTGCAAGATGGTCATTTAATAGAGAGCATAAATTTACGTGAAAAATTTGAAATTTATAAGACTTATGACGACTATTATCATAAATCTCAAAAGTATAAAGGTGTCCAGGAGAAACTAAGAAAGTGGCTTTTGCCTATTGCCTTAATATCAGTGCTTCAAATTTTTAAATTTGTAAAATGGCTATTTTATTTGGTAAAAACCAAGGGTTCTTACTATAAAAGCTATGATGCAGTAATTATATTTCAAGAGGATAAAGTGCTAAATATACTCGCTACTTCAAGATTTGAGAGAGCATTAATAAAAAAGTACTTTCTGGACAAGTTTAAAATAGATATAGATGAGTTAGAATTTTATAAAGAGTTAGGTCATAATTACGAGAGTATTAAAATAGGAGAATAATTTGGATAATCTAAATCAAGCGAAAAGAGATAAATTTTTAAATAACCTTGACATAGCTAAAAATTTACTGACTGTGACTGGTGATATTGCAACATCGGTTTCTGCTTTGAAAAATATAAGTAGTGCTAAAGGTCTTATTTTTATGCAATCAACTGCCGGTGGCGTTATAGTCGATACTGCTAAAAGCATAAAATTATCTCATAATAACTAAAGTAAAATTTTCGAATAAGGAGTGAAACTCATGGATAATAATCAAGAAAAAGCCGTTTTAGTAATAAAGCGAGCAAAAATATTTGGCTCAGTTTTTAGTGCTTTTATTGGATTTTTAACCATTTTCATCTCTATATTTTTATTGCTATCAGGGGAAGTAAGGTTAGCTATATTTGGTGGAATACTATTGCTGCTAGCTTTTTTTGCGTATATATTACCTCTTATGCTCCAGAGTGTTATTTTTTATGATAATTTTTTTATTGCAAAATATAAATTTTGGTCGCAAACTATAAAATATACTGAAGTAAAGTATCTTTGGTATTATAAATATTTTACGAATAAATTCTTTTTCATAAGATTAAAATTTGATGTTAAATTTTTAGAGTGTTTGGGTTCAATCATAATAGATACATACTCTTTTGATAAATGTGATTTAAAAAAAGTAATAAATATTTTTCAAAATAAAAATTTATATAAAGAATTTTGGTATACAGGTAATTTAAATGAAATTTGATAATAACAATACTGCTAACTATACAATAACTTCAGTAAATTACGTTGATAAAAATGCTATCAAAGAAAATTTTTTTAAAGATAATTTTGATAGTGATATAGAAAAAGCAGAAAAATTGCTTACATTTGATTGGGAGTAAAGATGAGAGATTATGATAAAAGACCGATAGTTATAAAGGACTATAATTCGATATTTATGTTTTTGGAGTTTTTACCTATTGCTATATTATGCTTTATCGCAAGTTTTTTTCATGATAATAAAATTATACTTATATTTTTAACTTCACAAACTTTTTATTTTAATATTAGACCTTATCTCTTTTATGGTCGTAAGAGAAGTTTAAAACTAGCTAATGAAAAGATAGAATTTCTGCAAGCAGGCAATATAATAGAAAGTATAAATTTGGATGAGGAATTTGAAATTTATAAGACTTATGACGACTATTATCACAAATCTCAAAATTTAAGTGATTTTCAAAAGAAAGTAAAATGGATTAGTGTTGTATTGCTTTGGATTGGTCATTATCCGTTTTTTTTGTTAAGTAAGGTTTTGTTTTATTTTTTTAAAACAAAGGGAACCTTTTATAAATTTTATGACTGCATTATTCTTTTTCAAGACGATAAGGTTTTAAATATACTTGCTACTTCAAGATATGAGAGAGCTTTGGTTAAAAAATATTTCTTGGATAAATTTAAAATAGACATAGACATGCTTCAAGTATGTAAAAAAACAGATCATGGTTTAGAAAAAATAGAAATAGGTAAAATTAAAGGTCAATATATACGTACAATTTTATCTCACAATAGTTAAATTTAATAAGGAGCCATTTTTGAGAGACTATAACAAAAAACCGATAGTCATAAAGGACAATAGCTTACTCTTTGTATTTATTTTTGTTCTACCAGTGCTTATTATAGATTTTATTTATTTGTTGCTTGGCGCCAATCGCTTTTTGTCAGCTATCATAGCATTTGGTATTGTAGCTTATATATTGCCGTATTTTAAAAATAAAAATTATATCGCCATAAACTCTGATAGTGTGAAATTTTTGGAAAATGGCAATATTACAAGAGAGATAAAATTAAACGAAGATTTCGAAATTTATAAAAGTTTTGAAAACCTAAGCAAAGAGTTAAAAGGGGCTAGAAGATATTTGACAATACCAGCAAGAATAGCTCTGTATCCTTTGACAATAATATCAAATTTTATTTTTTGGCTTTTATTTAAAAAGAAAGTAAATTATAAATTTTATGAGTATATTATTTTAAAACAAAAAAACGCGATAATTAGTATTAGCCCAAATACCAATTACGAAAGAACACTGATAAGAAAATTTTTTAAAGATAATTTTAATAGCGATATAGAAAAAGCAGAAAAATTGCTTACATTTGACTGGGAGTAAAGATGAGAGATAATGATAAATTTTTAAATAACCTTGATGCAGCTAAAAATTTACTGACTGTGGCTGGCGATATTGCAACATCGGTTTCTCCGTTGAAAAACATAAGTAGTGCTAAGGGTCTTATCTTTATGCAATCAACTGCCGGTGGGGTTATAGTCGATACTGCTAAGGGAGATACTTGGGATGAACAAGTAGTGGGTATAGTTGGTGATATGGCGGGTGCTGTTATAATAAAATACTTACTACCATCAACCGGTATTGGTAGCTTTGCTGCAGTAGGTATTAACTCTGTGTTATTAATTAGTGGCAATAGTTCTGGCTCTTATTTAAAAAATACCTACAAATCAATGAAGTTATATGATAAAAATAACTCCTATACTTATACTTATAAAAAAGATTTTCAGGCTATGGTCGGAGGGCAGCTGCAAAAGGTGCCTTATGCAAAAGTGCCTATAAATAGAAATGGTGAAATGGTAACCACCCCAACTCATCAGCCGCTCTATTATGCAAGCAATGAAGCAGAGTATAACCATTATGAAACGCTAAAAAATAGTGTAAAAGAAAAAGAAATTTCTGAGCTGAGTTTCAAAGAGATATGCGACTTTTTTGCAGTTTTAAATACGCCTATGTCTTCTGAGTACAATAAAGCTTTGAAATACAATAATGACAAACAAGAACTTATAGAAGATAAGCAAACTCTTTATGAAATTTTTAGTGCCTACGCTAGTGAAAATGGCATAGATGCTGAAACTTCGCTATCTCCTTTTTCAGACAAACTCCACTCTTTTATAAAAGAAGTCATTAGTACTATTTTCTCTCTTAAAAACATATATGTAGTTAGCATAAGCTCTGATGGAACTAACAACATCTCAAAGATAAATAAGGCGTTAAAAAAGCGAGAAGAAAATTCTGAGTTTAAAGCGGGTAATAAAGAAGAAATTTTAATGATATGCCCCTATCATTCAGCGCAGATCATAGCACCATATCAGCCTAAAAATACAAAACTTACCATCATCTTGGCAGATAAGACATATCTAGACTGTATAAATTTAAACCCACAAGGAAGTAAAGATGAAAGTAAGCTTATACTAACCAACTATAAATTTAACCCATACGAAGCAAACAGCAAAGAAGAAGATATAAAATTTGTAGATTTAGCGACAAGCGGAGATGTCACGCTTTACAAAGATAGCAACAATAAATTTATCTCACAAGATAAAAAATACTCTTATGATGGCTCCAAAGTAACTTTAAATTTCTTTAATAATCTAAACTTTAACCTGCTAAATTTTGCTAAAGAAAATGGCTTTAGCCTAAGAAGCGATAAATCCTCAGCCATGTTTGATGTAAGACTAAAACTAGCAGATAAAGAAGAGAGCAAACCAACTACAAATAATGGAAATTGTAATCTCATAGTAAAAAATCTAATAATCACTGATGAAAATTTAAATAGTAGCGATATCAAAGAAATTTATTTGCATAACTGCGAAGACAAAAGGGTATATCGCTCATGCTCACTTGAGAAAAATGATAATGAAGAAGCAGATAAAAACTCATACACGGCTAAATTTAATATAAATCTCGTCCTTGACAAAGACCAAAGTGTTTTTAAAAGAACAACTAAATTTATATTAGCTTACCGTGACCTAAGTAAAGACTACTCGACTAGCGATATCCATAGCATGAGTGATAATAGCGTTATCTCTCTTGAGGCAAAGAAAAAAGCAGAAGGCAGTATCACATATGATCTAAAAACTTCACTTATTGAGGTGGCAAATAATATAACTGGCGTAGTTGTAGATGTACAAAACATAGATCAAACAACCATACAGGACACTATAAATTTAAAAGCTATCTATAAGCCAAATAAGGGTGATGATAACTATAAAGAGGTGAATTGGTCTTATAAAATTATCAAGCAAGGCGAGTATAACAAGGAAGTAAAGGCAAATTTTGTAGCAAATGATATAAAGCTGGAAGGAGAGAAATTTAAAGGAAAAGAGATAAGCTTCACTCCACAAACTGATATAAAAGATCAAAAGCTACTGGATAAGCTAAAAGAAGGTGATAGTACATTAGTGTTTTTTGCATATCTAAAAGCACCAAGATATACGACGAGATATGGTAAAACTCATGGAAGGGTTGATATAAAGTACGAGAAATCATTATTTTTAGAATTTGATGGAGAATTTTTATCAATACATATAACTTATAATGAATTAAAACAAGTTCATTCCTTTAAGGCGGTTTCAGGTGCGCCAATAAAAGGTGGTTCAAATTATTACTTTGACTACAGTAAAAAAAGACAACTTTTGGCAAACGAGGGGCCAGTTCCTGAAGGTACGTATTATATAACGCCTTTGTCTAGTAATAAAGATGATGCAATTCAATATTGGGAAAAGTTAGATAATGTTCAACACTTTAAAGCAAGTATTGCGATGGGTTCTTGGCCTGGCGGCAAGAAATCTTGGGGCAGTGTTAGAATCCCGATACTTCCTAAAAGTGTAACTTTGTTAGATGACAGCAAAGAAATAAAAAGAAATAATTTCTTTATACACGGTGGAGAAAAGGCAGGTAGCAGGGGCTGTATCGATTTATGTGAAAATGACATACGTTTTTTTGAAGTATTACTAAACTATATAGAACTTATAAAAAGTAAAGATAAAATTCCACTCATTATAAAATATAAGCAAAAAAATATAAAATGTAATAGTGATTTAAAGTTAAAATTTTGCACAGAAGAAACAGACTATGACCAAGATTTTTAAATACGTATTTTTGTTTTTATTTTTGCTTCTATCTTGCTCTATGGTATTTGCATCATCCTTGTCATTTTCTACTCTTTTGCAGCATGAAATCATAGGCAGATATTTTATTTTTGGGGTACTTGGTCTAGTTTTTATCTTTCTAGATAAATTTTATAATAATCTCTTTATCGGATATCTTGTCGTGTCCTACTTCCTTGATACCATAATATCTTGTATTTTGATATCGTTAGAGTTTTTTGGTTTAAAATTTCCTACAACTCTTAAGCAAGATTATGCTTTGCTTCCAATAGAAATATTTTTTATAGCTTTGTTCTTTATCACCATTGCAATAATTGGCATTTACTCATTTTTTAAAGGACGTGAAAGATCTTTTAAAATTTGCTTTGCAATATGCCTACTAGCGTATCTTTACCGCTTTATCTTGATGCAAATGGCTTTTTTATGATCTATAAAGTTAATTTGTAAAAATTATAGAAAGTGCTCAAATGAAAACATTTTATATAGTAGTTTTACTAAGCAGATTTTTATTTGCTTCTGAAATTTCAGAAGCTTTTGGGGACCTAGACGGTGATAATGTGGATGAAAGAGTAGTGGTTTGGCAAGATAGTGACTTACACAGATTTTTGCAAATTTTCAAAAGAGATAGTGAAAATAAATGGATCAAATGGCAAGAATTTAGTAATGTAATAATGAATTCTGATGATGGTGGTGCCATGGGAGATCCTTTTGAAGGTTTGGAGATAAAAAATAGAGTGATCACAATAAACCATAGTGGCGGTGGTGGTAGATTTGAGTGGAGCTGTGCCTATAAATACAGACTTGACTTAAAGGATAAAATTTGGAAATTAATAGGCGTTAGCGTAAATATGCTAGATAAAAATGTAAAAGATCAAAACTTGGACTATAACCTCCTAACAAAAAAAGCTATATACAAGGTAGAGTGCTTAACAAAAGAGGTAAGCAAATGCAAAAACATAAAAAATTTTATGTTTGATGTAAAAAATAATAACCAAACAAAAATGAATGAAATAAAACTAGGAGAAAACCAACTTATCGTGCCAAAATATGATGAGAAAATATACTATTAAGATAATATAAAAAGAAATATTTAGGCAATTAGAAAGGATAAAATCAGGCAAGTAGTTGTAAATTTATAAGAGTATTTTGGAGGAATTTATGAAAAAAATACTTTTTGCAGTAAGTGTAGTATTTATGTTTTGCTGGGCAAATGAGATTGTAGTTGATTGTGATGAGGGCTATGAAGAAAAAATTTGTAATGGCGATTATAGCTGCGTTGCGTCAAAGTGTATATATAAAAATACAGATTTGCTTGGGGCTTACAGGCACTATTTAAATCAATACTTTCAAGACTACAAAAAAGAGATATATATGAGCGCTTCCAAAGAGATGGAAATGCCAAATTTAAATAAAACTATAAGGCTTGAATATAAATTTAAAAGTAGACCAGAAAATAGTGAAAACATATGCTATTTTAGCCTAACAAGAGCTGGCAAAAACTATCTCAAACTCGAATATAATGACTGTTCTAACGAATCTCTTTTTAATGTTGATTTTAAAAAAGTTAATAATGGAATAGAAGTAATTTTGGATGGCGATAGCGGCGCATAAAATTGGTAAATTTGCCTTATTTTAGATAAACAACATAGTTTTGATACTGCTGATGGTCGGCATAAATTTATATCTATTTTGAATATTATTTTGTGTGAGTTATCGATGTTGTGTTAGCTAGGATTAAAATAAAAATTTACGATGATATAAAGAACAATAAATACTGGCTGAATAAGTATTAAAATTTTAGCCCAAACCAGATATAAAACTCTATCTTTACAATATTTTGTAATGTCACACGTTTCTGCTAAAATCGCCCCTTTTAATTTACCTAAAAGGGAGAAAATGAAGAGATATTTAGCCGAGTTTTTTGGCACATTTTGGTTAGTTTTTGGAGGTTGCGGTAGTGCGATATTTGCAGCAGCTTTTCCAGAGCTTGGTATTGGATTTGTAGGTGTTGCGTTTGCTTTTGGCCTTACAGTTCTTACGATGGCTTACGCAGTTGGTCACATCAGTGGCGGACACTTCAACCCTGCTGTATCAGTTGGACTATTGGTTGGCGGAAGATTTGACAAAAAAGATCTAGTGCCTTACGTCATCGCACAAGTTATCGGAGCGATCGCAGCTGCTGCTGTGCTATATCTTATCGCTTCAGGCAAGGCCGGATTTGACGCTACTGCGAGCGGTTTTGCTAGCAACGGATACGGCGAGCACTCACCAAATGGCTACAGCCTAGTCTCAGCACTTGTTGCAGAGATAGTTCTAACTGCGTTTTTCCTTATCATCATCCTAGGTGCTACTGATGAGCGTGCTCCAAAGGGCTTTGCACCTATCGCTATTGGCCTTGGTTTGACACTTATCCACCTTATCTCGATACCTATCACAAACACATCGGTTAATCCAGCTCGCTCAACTGGCGTTGCGATATTTCAAGGCACTTGGGCACTAGAGCAGCTTTGGCTTTTCTGGGTTGCGCCTATCATTGGAGCTATCATCGGAGCTATCATTTATAGGATTTTAGGCTGCACATGCGGCTGCAAAAGCGCAAAATAATCAAATTTGATACTTCAAGGGGCGATCTTCGCCCTTTCTACTCTTGCAAATTTAAATAAGTAAAAAGAAATTTATAAGATGTTTTGAGGGAACATCTAAGAAATTTAATTCTTAGATGAAAAGAGGATTTAGGCTTTTTTTGTCATAGCCCTAATAGGTATAACAAATATCGCTGCGATAAGGTAAAAAACGATACCAAAGACAGCCGCCATCATAAATATCTCGCCGATATCATAAAAGCTTGACTCAAGCCTAATAGTATCCACGTAATTTATCGCAAACCATAATGCTACGCCAAGAGCGATAGCAAAAACAAAAAATCCCCAAGAAAATAAGAAATTTAAAATCTTAGTCATCAACTTTTCTCCTTTTTGAGTTTATTTATCTACCTTAAATCCGCCGCCAAGTGCTCTATAAACTTCGACTGCGCTATCTACCTCATCAAGCTTTGCAGAGACATCTTGAAGCTTTGCTTGAAGCAAATTTCTCTCCGCATCAAGAAGCTCTAAGTGACCGATATAGCCAGCGTTATACTGATCTTTAGCAAGCGAATAAATTTTTTGCTGCGATTGTAGCAAATTTTTTACCTGATCCAAAGAGAGTTTTGCATTTTGCCTTGATATAAGGGCATCTCTAACCTCGCCAAGGGCCGATCTAACAGTCGCTTCGTAAGTTATAGCTGCGATTTGCTCGTTTGTCTCAGCAACACGGACATTATTTTTTGTCCTGCCAAAATCAAAAATTTTCTGTGTTAAATTTGCTCCCAAGCTCCAAACGCTTGCGCTGCCCATAAAAATTCTATCAAACTCATCGCTTGCAAAGCCAAAAAGACCTGTAAGAGATAGTGTTGGGAAGTATTGAGCGCGCGCTACACCCACAAGGGCATTTGTAGCTTTTAGATCTGCTAGTGCCTTTGCTACGTCGCTTCTTCTAAGCAAGACATCTGAGCTGATGCCAGCCTTTATCTCAGGTGAGCTTGGTAAATTTTGCGCACTAGCAACGGCTCCTTTTAAAATTTCATCATTGCTCTTGCCAGTTAGGATGGCTAGCGAAGTAAGCGCTTGCGACTTTGAGTTTAGCACTGAAGTTAGGCTAGTCTTCGCCCTCTCTACTTCAGCCTTGCTTTGCAGATAGGTCATCTCATTTATGCCACCAAGATCAAGCTGCGTCTTGCGAAGTGCTAACGTATCTTCGTAGGTCTTTAGTGTCTCTTTTAGCACTGCTTCTTGCATGTTCAGCGATACTAGAGCAAAGTAGCTTTTTGCCACACTTGAGCTAAGGCTTAGTCTGGCACTATCATAGTCAAATTTGCTCGCATTTAAATTTTCATTAGCTGCAAGCACGCTATTTCTTACTCTGCCCCATAGATCTATCTCGTAGTTAAGACCTAAATTTATCTCATAGCTTTTTGTGGTAGTTTTAGGCATATGCGTGGCAGTTTCGGCACTATTTCTAGTTCTTGTGGCACCTGTGTTTAAATTTACTCCCGGTAGCAAGTCAGCCTCAGCAACGCCAAGGCTTGCCTTTGCTTTTTGTAAATTTAAATATGCAATGCGTAAATTTGTATTTTTCTCAAGCGCGCTTTCGACTAGAGAATTTAAATTTTCATCGTGAAATTCTTTCCACCAAAGATCTCTTATATCGCTTGTCTCGAAAGTATATGTTGAGGTGAAATTTGTATCCACATTTGGCATATCTGGGCGAAACGAGCAACCAGCCAAAAACGCCGCTGTTATAAGTATAAACGCCTTATTTCTCATCTTTTTTTGCTCCCTTTTTCCAGTATTTTTCATTTAAAGTTTCAAGCAAATAGTAAAACAACGGCACGAAAAATATCGCTATTGTTGTTGATGCGATCATACCGCCAACCACGCCAGTTCCTAGTGAGTGGCGAGATGCAGCGCCTGCGCCTGTGCTGATAACCATCGGGAAAACGCCTAAAGTAAATGCGATCGAGGTCATTACGATAGGTCTAAAGCGAAGTTTGGCCGCATTTACGGCTGATTCAAATATACTCTTTCCACTCTCGCGCTCTTGCATCGCAAATTCTACGATCAATATGGCGTTTTTGGCCGCTAGACCGATGAGTAGCAAGAGCCCTATCTCAAAGTAGATATCGTTTGTTAGCCCTCTTATCCAAACAGCTAGCAACGAGCCAAATACTGCAAACGGCACGGCAGTGATGACTGCAAGTGGGATGAGCCATCTTTCGTACTGAGCCGCAAGGATCAAAAAGACAAAGACCATACCAAAGATAAAGGCGACCGTGCCTGTTCCTTGAGAATTTACCTCTTGATACGCTGTTCCAGCCCAGCTTATAGCGTACTCATCACTATTTAGTGTGTCATTTACGACCTCTTGTATCGCTCTTATCGCATCGCCTGATGTATAGCCAGGTTTTGGATCGCCCATGATCATCGCCGCAGGGAAGAGGTTAAATCTATCAACGATATCAGGTCCGATCGATCTTGTAAGCGTTGCTACTGAATTTAATGGCACCATGCCACCATCATTTGAACGAACGAAAATTTTTCTTAGATCCTCAGGGTTGTTTCTAAAGTTATCACTTGCCCTTGCATATACGCGGTAAGATTTGCCTGCAAGGTTGAAGTCGTTTATGTAGTAAGAGCCAAAAGTAGCCGCTATCGTGCTGAAAATTTCACTCTCGCTTACGCCAAATAGCCTTGCTTTCTCTTTATCAACAGTTATCTTAAACTGGCGGTAGTTTGTCTCAAGCGTCGTTCTTACACCAGTTAGCTCAGGTCTTGCATTTGCTGCTGCAGTTACCTTTCTAGCGTCCGCTTCTATCTCGTTGTAGCTCTTGCCGCTCTTGTTTTGTAGATACATTTCAAAGCCACCAGTCATCGATAAGCCCATGATAGGAGGTAAATTTACAACAAAGGTCATTGACTCTTTTGAGCCCCAAAGCATGCCGTTAAATTGCCCAGCCAAAGCATCTGCGCTATCTGCAGCGCCTTTTCTCTCGCTCCAGTCTTTTAGTTTAATAAAGCTAATGGCTGAGTTTTCTCTAAGTGAGCCAGCTAGCATATCGTATCCTGCAAAACCCATGCTAAATTCAACATTTGGATTGCTTAAAATGGCGTTACTAATAGATTTTACCTCTTCTTTAGTCTTTAGCATATTTGTTGAAGGTGGAAGTGAGGTGATAACCATCAAAGCGCCCTTATCTTCTGAAGGCACAAGTCCTTTTGGCACCTTTTGAAACAAGCCATACGTTGCAAATCCCATTATGCCAATGACTATAAAGCTGATAATGACATGTTTTAAAATTTTTGCCACGCCTGCTGTAAAGAGCCTGGTGCTAAAGTCAAAAAAGTCGTTAAATTTCTGAACTATCCAAAATGGCTTGTTCTCTTGTTTTTTAAGCATAACCGCGCAAAGTGCTGGCGTAAGAGTAAGAGCAACAAAGCCAGAGATACAAACAGAGACGACAAGTGTTAGCGCAAACTGCTTTTGTATAACGCCTACAAAGCCCTCCATAAAAGATACCGGCACGAAAACCGCACAAAGCACGAGCACGATAGAGATAACTGGAGTTTGTACCTCCTCCATCGCCTTAAATGTTGCGTCTTTTACGCTTATATTTTTATCTTCGTGCAAAATTCTCTCGACGTTTTCTATAACGATGATGGCGTCATCCACGACGATACCGATGGCAAGAACTAGGGCGAAAAGCGTTATCAAATTTATACTAAAGCCCATGATATAAAGTCCGCCAAATGTACCTATGATAGAGACTGGCACGGCGAGCATTGGTATGATGGTAGCTCTAAAGCTCTTTAAGAAGAAGTACATTACGATAAGAACTAGCACCATCGCCTCGATAAAAGTTTTTATGACTTCGTCTATTGAGACGGTGATAAATTCAGTTGGGTTGTAGGCTATGGTGTGCTCTAGGCCAACTGGATAGGTTTTCTTTAGCTCTTCAAGCTTTGCTTTGACCGCTTCAGCCGTTGCAAGTGCGTTTGCATCATTTTGCAAAAATAGCAAAAGTGGCACTGCTGGCTTGCCATTTAGCATAGCATCTGATGCGTAGCTAGCAGCTCCAAGCTCGACTGTGGCGACCTCTTTTAGCTTGACAACTGTGCCGTCATCACTTTTTATCAAAATTTCACCAAATTGTTTTGGGTCTTTAAAACGTCCTTCAGAAACTACAGAATAAACATAAGGATTTTCACCCTTTGATGGCTGCTCACCGATCTTGCCGGCTGCGTATTGTGAGTTTTGAATTCTTACTTGAGAGATGACGTCGCTTGGAGTTAGTTTAAACTGAGATAGTCTGTCTGGCTTTAGCCAAATTCTCATTGAGTACTCTTTGCTGCCAATGAGCGCTGTATCGCCGATGCCATTTACTCTTTTGATCTCGTCGGCGATGTTTAAATTTACATAGTTATATAGCTCCACTTGGTTCATATTTGGATTTGTAAAGCCAACTACTTGAAGGATCGAGCCACTTCTTTCGCGCACCGTTACACCCATGTTTTGCACCTCTTGAGGCAATCTTGAAAGGGCAGCTTGTACGCGGTTATTTACGTCTATAGTAGCTTGCTTTGCTGATGAGCCGATCTTAAAATATACACTTATATTCATAGTACCTGCTGAGCTTGATGTGCTTTGCATATAGAGCATATTTTCAACACCATTTATCTGATCCTCAATGGCACTTGCGACTGAGTCAGCGATAGTCTGTGCATCAGCACCGCTATATGACGCACTTACTGATACTTCAGGCGGTGTAAGACTTGGATACTCCTCTATAGGAAGCCCTTTGATACCCATAAAACCTGCTATAACTATGATGATAGATATAACAGTTGCAAATATCGGGCGGTTTATGAAAAATCTTGAAAACATCTATCTGCCTTTACTTGCTACTTGTAGCGTTTGCATCTTTGTTTAAGAAATTTGCGCTTAGGTCTTTATCAGTTTCAACTGGTGCGCCAACTCCGATTTTAAGGAAGTTATTAACTATTATTTTATCGCCCTCTTCAAGACCCTCAGTCACTACGACCATATCTTTTGTTTGGTAGCTAGTTTTTACATTTTTTTGGCCTACTTTGCCATCTTTTACGACCAAAACATAAGTGTTTGTAGCGCTTTGTTGAAGGGCGACTTGTGGGATGTTAAAGGCATTTTTTTGCACAAATCCACTCATCTTGATATGACCAAACGCACCTGGTAAAATTTTACCCTCACTGTTATCAAAGCTAGCCTTTGCCAAAACGCTGCCAGTTGCGGTATTTACGACATTATCTATAAATGTCACTTTGCCAGTGAAATCTTCATTGTTTAAATTTAAAACAGCCTCGCTATTTAGTTGCTGCCAAGCGCCACTATCTAAATTTGCTTTTCTGCTTAGATTATCCACGTCTGCGATGTAAAAGTCAGCTTCGATCGGATTTATCTTAGTTAGTCTTACAAGTTTTGTTTGACTTGCTATAACAAGTGAGCCAACATCGACTTTATTATCGCCCACTACGCCGTCAAATGGAGCCACTATGCTTGTGTAGCCTAGATCTATTTTTGCACTTTTTAAATTTGCTTTTGCGCTTACTAAATTTGCATTTGCGATATCGTAAGCTGCAACGGCTGCGTCGTAGTCTTTTTGAGAGACTGCATTTTTCTTATATAGGGCAGAAATTCTTTTAAACTCAGTCTCGGCATTTTTTAAATTTGCATTTGCAACGCCGACAGCTGCATCAAGTGAGTCGTAGCTAGCTTGATATTTCTCTGGATCTATGAGAAATAGCTTCTCTCCAGCCTTGACCTTGTCGCCTGGCTTAAAAAACTGCTTTATGATCGTGCCGCCAACCTTTGGATAGATGATGACATCTTGGTTGCTAGTAACTGTGGCTGTGTAGTCAAAGCTAATAGGCACATCCGCCTTTTTAGCCACAAATATATCAACATGAGATGTTGGCATCTGGCGGCCTGCAGCAGCCTTTTTGTCGCCACTTTCAAAGCAGCCAGAAAGCAAAAAAACGGCAGCTGAAAGCACAAAAAAACTCTTAAATTTCAACATAAAAACCTCTCTTAATTTTAAATTTTAATCCCAAGTTTAGTTTTGTAATTTTCATTACAAATTATAAAAGTCACAGAATATAACTAATTATAAATTAAAAGTCAATTCAACTTTTTATAATGCCATTTAAAAATAGCTCCACGCACAAAGCAACGTGCTCTTCACGCTCTTTTTTGCTTAGTTTTGGCTCTTCGTTCAACATAAGCGAATCAAAGTAGCAAAGCCCGATAACACATTGTTTAAAACATTTCGTGATAAATTTGGCTGGAAATTTTGGATTAAGCTGTGCTTTTATCTCATCTCTTTCAAAGAAATTTATAAGCACAAGGTCGATCTTATTTAAAATTTGATCTAAAATGCCCTGCCAAGCTTGCCACCATTTTTAGAGCCCTCGCTCATCATTATCCTACCAAGTGAGATATTTTTCTTGGTGCAGACGATAGAAAAAATAATGGTTGCAAATTTGGTTAAAAACTCCTCCAAGCTATGAGAAATTTTAAGATCTATTTTTTCATCGATCTCTTTTATAAGCGCATCTATCTCTTGCTCGATGATTGCCTTAAAAAGCCCCTCTTTGCTCTCAAAAAATGTGTAAATGCTAGCAAGCGAGCCGCCGCTTATCGCCACGATATCGCTAAGGCTCGTCTTTTCGTAGCCATTTTTTAAAAATAGATCAAGCGCTGTTTTTACGATGAGCTCGTATCGTTTTTTGCCTTTTTCTGAGATCGCCATTTCACTTCCCGCTAAATTTTTGCCATTTTATCATCTTTTAGGATAGATAAAGGTGCTAGCCCTTTGCACGCTAATAGTTGGCTCGTCAGTTGCATAAGCTTTTATATTTATATGTTTTAAAAGATCTTTTTCGCTTGTGTTTTCATTTTTTGATTTTAGCGTGACGATGACCTTTTGTTTTGCACCAGCTTTTAGTGTAAAAGGCTTATTTGGACGAGAAATTTCTATGCTTTTATCATCTATCTCAAAGTAAAATTTATGATCCTTGCTTTGGGTATTTTGCACCAAAAAAACGTAAGAATTTTCAACCTCACCTTGCTCTAAAACCTTGTAAAGCTCGCTAGTTCTATTTATATTTAAAAGCATGCTCTCTTTTTTGCCGCTCATCAGCGCTGCAGCTACTAAAACTACGCATAAAATGACAAGATAAGCAACCGTTCTAAATCTAAAAATTTTCACCTTTTTATTTTCATTTTGAGAATTTATGCTTCTCCACTCGATGAGCGAGCTTTCGTTAAAATGCCCCATCACTTTAGCACACGCGTCGCTACACTCAAGGCAGTTTATGCACTCAAGCTGCATGCCCTTTCTTATATCTATGTGTGTCGGGCATATCCTCACGCACGCCTCGCACCCAGTACAAAGCGCGCCTTCTTCTTTTGGCTTTTTAAATTTCTCTTTGCCATCATATATGACGCCGCCTCGTTTTTGATTGTAAATAACTTGTATCGTGTCGCTATCAAACATAACTGACTGCACCCTCGCATACGGGCAGACATAGACGCAGAAATTCTCTTTTAAAATGACCACGTCATAGACTAGCCAAGTAGCGATGCTAAGCCAAAATGCAAGTAAAATTTTATGTTCGCTTGGTTCGCTTATATAGGCTAAAAACTCAAATGGCGGCACAAAAAACCACATAAAATTTGCAGCTATGATAAGGGCTAAAACGCACCAAATTCCAACAGCTAATGCACGCTTAAAAATTTGACCTTGTGGTTCATTTTGTTTGTTTTGGATGTTTTTTCGGATCTTTAAAATTTTAGTCTGCAAGAGGTCACGAAAGAGCGTTCTAAAAATGGTCTGCGGACAGCTCCAACCACACCAGACGCGCCCTGCAAGCGTCGTTAAGAAAAATATGCTTAAGAACAAAGTGATAAACAAAAACGGCAGCAAATATAGCTCTTGCATGTCAAATTTTGTAAAAAATAGATCAACTCTGCTCTTATCAAAACTCAGCAAAAATAGCTGCGCGTCGTTTATCCTGATAAATGGCAAAATAAATACAAATAGCGTGATACAGGCGAAAAAAATGTAACGCCTCTTGGCGTAGGTAAGATGAACATCCTTTGACATGGTGAGCCTTTTTGATTTTTTGTGATTATACATTAAAACCGCTTTAAACCCATTTTTGCCCTTTTTCTAAGGTATATTTTTACAAATTTATTAAAGGAGCGTGCATGATTTCTAGACGAAAATTTATCAAGACAAGTTTAGCGGCCACAACACTAGCTGCTTTAAATTTAGAGGCGTCAAAAAATGAGCCAAAATGGGATAAAGAATTTGACGTACTTATCGTTGGTAGCGGACTTAGCGCAAATGTTGCTGGTATAGTTCTGGCAGAGGCTGGACTAAAGGTAGCGCTGATTGAAAAGATGTCAAGACTCGGCGGCAACTCGGTCATTTCACAGCTTGACTTTGCGTGCGTTGGATCAGACGAACAGGTAAATGCTGGCATAAAAGACTCCATAGAACTTTTTGTCAAAGACCTAAACAAAGCAGGTAAAGGTTTTAACGACGTTGCACAATCTCTACGTATAGCTGAAAATTCGAAACGATCGTATGAATTTGTAAAGGCAAGAGGTGTTAAATTTGCTAACAAGCTAAAACATCTTGGCGGACATAGCGTAGCTAGAAGCTTAGAGACAGAGGGCGGCGGTGGAGCATTTGTTCAGACTTTAAATTCGCACTTTGAAAGCAAAGGCGGGACAAATCTTAAGCGTGTAAAAGCTGATGAGATTATATTTGATGATAGTGGCAAGGTGGCAGGCCTAAAGGTGAGAGAAGAGTATAAATTTGATAAGAGCTTGGCTGATGACGACATACAAAACACAACAGGCGATAGCAAATTTTACAAAGCAAATAAAGCTGTCATCTTTGCAAGTGGTGGATATTCGGCAGATAAGGCATTTAAAGCTGCTCAAAATCCAAGATTAGCTCTTGCTAAAACACCTTCAAATCCAGGCGCAACAGCTGGCGCTTTAAAGATGATGCTAGCAGCTGGAGCAACGCCTATTCAGCTAAGTCTTGGCAGGTACTCTTTTGGGATCCCAACTGAAGACCTCGTCTTTTCAATGATAGTCGATGGTAAAAACTCAAAAAGGTTTATGAACGAAGATGGCGACAGACAGGGCTTGTCGGATAAAATTTTAGAAAATATGCAAGATAATAACTCAGATAAATTTGCAGTGATAATCTTCGATGAAGTCGGTTTTGGAAGCAGTCATGATCCAAAAAGACTAAATAAATTTGTGGAAGATGGAAAGATGAAGAAATTTCAAAATTTAGACGAGCTAGCAAAGGAATTTGGGTTAAATTTAGAAGCTTTAAACAGCGAGATCAAGCGATATAATGAAAATATAGAGAAAAAAGATGATAGTGACTTTAAAAAAGATCTAAGTAAGGTAAATACTATCTCAAAAGCTCCGTTTTACGCGATGCTAGCAGCTCCTGGCATAAGCTATACACCAGGCGGAGTTAGAGTTAGTTTAAACTTTGAAGTGTTAGCCTTAAAAGACAATATGCCTATTAAAAATTTATATGCCATAGGCGAAGCAACAGGTGGAATTCACGGCTATGCAAGACTGACAAGTTGCTCTACGCCAGACTGCATTAGCTCTGGTTTGATAGCTGCTGAGCATATTTTGAAAGCTTAAATTTATAAAAAACAGACTATACTCACGGCTTATTTTAATCTGAAAGGTGGTGAGGACGTTGCCTGGTATTAAGGTACATCCTAACGAGTCATTTGACGAGGGTTACAGAAAGTTTAAGAAACAAACTGACCGTAACTTAGTCGTTACTGAAGCAAGAGCTAGACGCTTCTTTGAGCCTAAAACTGAGATCCGCAAGAAACAAAAAATTGCAGCTCGCAAGAAAATGCTTAAACGTCTTTATATGCTTAGACGCTACGAGTCAAGACTCTAAAACCAAGACAAAGAGGGCTTTGCTCTCTTTGTTTAACTCTTCTTTTAGCCTTATTTTTTTATAATCAAAGCAATTTTTTTATTTTATTTTAAACGGAAATCCGATGCAAAAGCTAGCTGTAAATGAAGCTGCAGAAATTTTAGGCATAACAAAAGAAGCAGTCTATAATAGAATTCGCCGAGGCTCGTTAAAAACGGTCATTGAAAATGGCACTAAATTTGTCATCCTTGACGAGGAGCCAAGTAGCGAAAAACCCGCAAAAACCGCCCCAAAAAGCACAAAAAATAAATCCCAAAACGACGAGTTTGTAAGTTACTTGTTAAATGAGCTAAATGAGCTAAAGAGCTTAAATTTAAATTTACAAGCCGATAAAGACAGGCTTTTTAAAGAAAAAGAGCAGATGCTCATCGAGCGAAAAAATGAAATTTTGCAAATTTATAAAGACAGAGACGAGAAGCTCATGCAGTTTCTAAACGCCATGCAAAGGCCGCTTTTAGCACCTAAAAATGAAAGTGCCACAAGCGAAGTGGCGATAGATGCGCAGATAGAGGACGAGTCAAAATGGATAAATTTAAGCGAATATCTAAAGGAGTTAAATTTAAAGCCAAAAGCGACAAAAAAGATCAGTGAAAAGATAATAAAAGCGATACATCACTCCAAATTTATAAAATTTAAACGCGGCGTGATACTTGTTAGAAGACATAAAAATTTAAAAGAGTTGATAGGAGAGATATGAAACACATCAAAAAGATAGCTACTTATGCTGCGGTTGGAGGATTTGGTGCCATTATCATGGCTGGACTTGCAGGTTGTGGGAGCGACGATGGCGGCAATGAAAACGCACTAAATGAAGTTGCGCAAAAAAATGGCGCCTTTGTCATCATTGAAGAGAGCGCGCCTGGCGTTTATAAAATCTTAGAAGAGTATCCAAGCACTGAAACTAGGGTCGTGCTAAAAGATTTGAATGGCACTGAGCGCGTGCTAAGCAAAGATGAGATCGATAAGCTTCTAGCTCAAGCAAACGCAAAGATTGACAATAACACTTCAAATTTGACAAGAACTAGCGACGCACAGCTAAGTAGCGGTGGCCTAAGCCTTGGCGAGACGATCCTTGCCTCAGCAGCTGGCGCGATACTTGGTAGCTGGATAGGCAGTAAGCTCTTTGGCAACCAAAATTTCCAAGCAAATCGCCAAAGCACATATAAAAATCCAAGTGCCTACACAAGAAGTGTGGATAGCTTTAATAAGCAAAAAGCGGCAAATTCTGCTGCAAGAAGCAGTGGCGGTAAGAGCGGATTTTTCGGTGGTGGCTCGAAGTCAAGCTCTAGCTCATCAAGCTTTGGAGGATAAAAATGATAAATTTAAAAAAGATAGAACCATTAAACAACGAATTTATGGAGAAGATCGGCTTTGCATGGCATACAGATAACGACAACAGCTCGTATATCGCAGATGAGATCGTACAAGTAAGCGAAAAAGAGGCAAATGCCTACTACGAGGCGGCAAACGAACTATATGATATGTATGTAAATGCCGCTCAGCATGTGATCGACAACAACCTTTTTCACGAGATAGGCATACCATTTAACCTTGTTGATATCATAAAAAATAGCTGGGAAAATGACGTTCATTGGCACCTTTACGGCAGGTTTGACCTAGCTGGAGGGCTTGATGGTAAGCCTATAAAACTGATCGAATTTAACGCCGACACACCAACGGCAGTTTTTGAGACGGCGATCATCCAGTGGGCGATGCTAAAGCTAAATCACATGGATGAAGCAGCCCAATTTAACGACCTTTACGAGTCGCTAAAGCAAAATTTCAAACGCCTCATCACGCTTGGCGACGAGGATGCGGACTTTGACGAGCTTTATGAGGGCTGGGGGATACTCTTTAGCAGCATCGCTGGCAGCATCGAGGACGAGCAAACCGTAAAACTACTGCAATACATCGCAAAAGAGGCTGGCTTTGAAACAGACTTTGCCTACGTTGATGAGGTCGTTTTTAATGATGATGAGGGCATTTTTAAAAATGACGAAAATTTCGAGTACTGGTTCAAGCTTGTCCCTTGGGAGAGCATAGCGATCGATGAAGGTGAGCTAGCTCTGATACTCTCAAACATCGTCAAAAATCAAAAAGCTATCATCATAAATCCAGCCTACACGCTACTTTTTCAAAGCAAAGGGATATTAAAAATCCTTTGGGATCTATATCCTAATCACCCGCTCTTGCTTGAGACCTCAAACGAGCCGCTAAAAGGCAAAAAATATGTGAAAAAGCCGGTATTTGGCAGAGAAGGTGCAAACGTCTCTATATACGATGAAAACGGCGCACAAATAGCAAGCAGTGAGGGCGAATACGACTCAAACAAAGCCATCTATCAAGAATTTTACGAGTTTAATCAAGATGAGAGAGGCGAGAGCTACCAAGCCGGTGTATTTTACGCTTATGAGGCGTGCGCGCTTGGATATAGAAAGGGCGGCAAAATTTTAGATAACTACTCTAAATTTGTAGGACATTTCATTAAGGATTAAAGATGAAGATCGTTTGTTTAGACGCGGCAACGCTTGGAGAAAACGTTGATCTTAGTGTTTTTAAGAAATTTGGCGAGTTTATCAGCTACCAAAAAACCAAAAGCGATGAGGTCGTGCCCCGTCTAAAGGGCGTTGATGTCGTCATCACAAACAAGGTCGTCATCGACAAAGCCGTGATGGAGGCGACAAATTTAAAGCTCATTTGTATAAGCGCAACTGGCATGAATAATGTCGATCTAGAGCATGCAAAAGTTAAAAATATAGCTGTTAAAAACGTCGCTGGCTACTCAACCGCAAGCGTCGTGCAGCACACGTTTGCCTTGCTTTTTGAGCTAACAAATCGCATCAAATTTTACGATCACTACGTAAAAAGTGGCGAGTGGGTGAAGAGCGAAATTTTCACCTATCTTGGCGCAGACATCAGCGAGATCGCTGGTAAAGAGTTTGGCATCATCGGACTTGGCGAGATAGGACGCGGCGTGGCGGCAGCGGCACGTGCATTTGGCGCAAACGTGAGCTACTACTCGACAAGCGGAGCAAATAAAAATAGCGAATTTGCGCAAAAAAGCTTAGATGAGCTACTAAGAAGCAGCGACATCATCAGCATCCACGCACCGCTAAATGAAAAGACTAGAAATTTACTGGGTATAAACGAGATAAATTTGCTAAAAGATGATGCGATAGTGCTAAATTTAGGACGCGGCGGCATAGTGGATGAAGCTGCGATGGCAAGGGCGATAGATGAGAGAAATTTACGCTTTGGCACCGACGTTTTAGAAAGTGAGCCGATGAGCGAAAATAGTCCATTTTTAAATGTAAAAAACAAAGAAAATCTACTAATCACCCCGCACGTAGCATGGGGCAGCTTGGAGGCTAGAAAACGGCTGATCACACTCATAGTTAAAAATATAGAAGAATTTATAAAAGGATAGAAAATGGCAACCGAACACAGCTTTGATATAAGCGCCGAGGTCGATATGATGGAGGTTAAAAACGCTCTTGAAACGGCTAAAAAAGAGATCGCAGCGAGGTATGACTTTAAGGGGCTTGCAGCCGAAGTAGAGCTAAATGAAAAGGAGAAATTTATCACGCTTCTTAGCTCAAGTGACAACAAGATCGACGCGCTAAAAGACATCGTGATCTCAAAGCTCATCAAGCGCAACATCCCACCAGTGGCGATCACAGAGACAAAAAGAGAGCCAGCAAGTGGCGGGAATTTAAAGGCGATGCTAAAGCTAAACGATACGCTTGATAGTGAAAACTCAAAAAAGATCACCAAGGCTATCAAGGACTCAAAGATTAAGGTGAGTGCGCAGATCAGGGGCGAAGAGATCAGAGTGACAAGCAAAAGCATAGACGATCTGCAGGAGTGTATAAAGCTGGTTAGGGGGCTAAACCTAGAGCTTCCGATAAGCTTTAAAAACCTAAAATAATGGCTTCTCGCGAGTGCCTTTAAATGAGCTAGAAAAATTCTCGCTCCGCAGGCTATATGCCTAGCGCACGCTTGATTTTTCGTCGCAACATTTAAATCCATCTCACGACATTTTTGTTTAAATTTGGTAAGTTGGCAGGCTAAAATTTTGAAATCGCCTCGCCTAATTTTGCGAAAACGTCGCATGATTTTCATGTTAAAATTTGGTAAGTTGCTTGGATAAATTTGCGAAATTTCGCAGGATTTTTGTATCTAAAATTTGACGTATTCGTGGATGAAATTTCGCCTTATCGTTTTATTTAAATTTGATCTATCTAAATTCTAAAAAGGAGTAAAAATGGGCTTTTTTGAGAAAATCCTTGGTAAGCAAATAGACCTTGGTGAGCAGATGCCGATCTATTTTGTAAGTAGCGACGAAGACTACATGCAGCGCGCATTTGAGCAAGCTCGTGAGAGCTTTAAGTATTTTTGGCGTGAGCTTTACTGGGAGCGCCGCAGGATCGTGCCTATGCTTGATTATGCAATGGTAAAAATTTGCTTTTTAGACGTCATAAATGGCGAAGAGGTGGGCGAGCACATGTGGGTAAATGATGTTGAATTTGACGGAGAGACGATATATGGCACGCTCGTAAATGAGCCAGATAGCGTGCAAAACGTAAAAGTTGGCGATCAAATAAGCGCAAAATTTACCGATATGAGCGACTGGCTCTTTGCGATAGATGGACGTGCTTATGGTGGCTTTAGCGTGCAGGCGATGCGCTCACGCATGCAAAAAGATGAGCTAGCCGAGCATGACGCGGCTTGGGGGCTTGACTTTGGCGATTTTAAAGACATTTTGGTGGTTTTCGAGCAAAAAGAGCACCCAGAAAATTTGATAGAGCATCCGATGAGCAAAAATATGCGCGGCCAGGTGGAGCAGTATATAAAAGCGCATCCAAGTATGGTCGCAGACACTGACGAGCTTGGCTTTACACAGCTTCACCACGAGGCACTTGCTGGGAATTTAACGATCGTAAATCTCTTGCTAGAAAATGGTGCTAGCAAAAACGCCCGCACAAAAAGTGGCAAAACCGCAGCTGAACTTGCTAAGCAAATAGGCTGGAGCGAAATCGCAAAGGTGCTTAGCTAGTTAAATTTGTAAATTTAATAGGATAGGTAAAATTTGAGTTATCAAGACATTTTAGATGAAAGAAACTTATGAAACAAAAAAACAAGCGAACATCAAGAAATAAAACAAATTCCATAAATAGCAATAAAGCTGAAAGTAACGTGGGCAACGATGGCAAAAAAGGATCTAGTACAAAAAGTTCATGTGATTTTAAAAAGTTACTTTGTATTGGAAGAAGGCTTAAAAATAAATTCATGGAATCAAAAAATACTAGTGAAGAAAGAAAAGAAGAAAAAGATTTTTTACATAAAGCCTTAGGTAATCTTTTAAATTTCCATCCACTAATATTATCTGGAATTAGTGTGGTTGGTATGATCTGTTATTTTGCATATTTTGGGTTTAAGTTAAGATATTTTCCTGATTTGAGCGGATCGGATGTGGCATACGTTGGTGTATTGCTCTTTTTTATACTGACTATTATTTCACTCTTTATTATATTGCCATGTCTAGTTTATCCAGGCTACTATAAAAATAAAAAAAATAAAACTTGGATGTTTTATTTTTGGCTTTCTTTGCTTCCTTTTTTTACATTAGTTCTTGCAGCGGCATTAAATTACATTAATACGAATAAAATGCCATTTAATATTATGGTTTATTCTTTAGGTGGTTCTATCATCTACTTGTTTTTAGTAATTTCAGTGGATAAAAAAATCAATATTGATAAATTTGTTGTATGTTTTGCATACACTATACTTAATAAAACTATTACAAAAGATGATAAAAACAACACTGATAAAATTGATAGACTTATTACAAAAGTTATTAGATATATCGTACCTACTATATTTAGTATATCTATTGTATTTATTTTATATATTATATTTTTTATAATAAAACTACTTATTGCACATTACTCTTTTGAAATAGAATGGGCTAATCTTGATATATGGTTTTATTCTACAATGCTTGGATTCTCTATTATGACACTGTCATATTTTAAAGGTTTGGAATATTTTTATAAAAAAAATGATTACAAACTACTCTTAGTGACCGTATCAACTGTAGTACTAGTAATTTTATATCTGTTATCCTCAGGTGCAATTTTACATTGGCTCGGGATGACAAACATTGAATATAAATATTTATCTATTGAAAAAAGTGCGTTAGGCGCTTTACCAGAAAAAATTGATGATATTGGCAAAATAATTCCTTTTGAAGGTAAAGAGGTTTTCTCGTATGTTGAAAATAATTTAAGTATCATAGGTAGTAATAAAAAAGATCAAAATCTTAGTATTAGTATTTCACCTAAATATTTAAGTTTTTCTTGTGTGAATAACAAGTGTAAAGATATAAATAAATCAAAAAACATAAAATTTGAAAATAATGTTTTGAGTTATCAATTAGACAAAAATTACACAGAAGAAAACGTTACCGTCAAGATAGAGAAAAAAGAATATATAACTTATATAGAAAAACATGATGATACCGTTTGGCTTCACAATATAAAAGCTATTTCAACTCTTGGTAAATTTTATTATTTAGAAACAAAAGACGGAATAAGGTTTGAGCTTGATGCAAGCAAAATCATCTCAAGGAAAAAACAAGAAAGGTGAAATTTGAGCTACCAAGACATTTTAGATGAAAAAGATGAGAGCGTAAAAGAGGCTAGTAAATTTATAAATTTTATTAAGGCTAGGTTTTTAAACTCTCATATCATAGGCAGCAAACAAGGTAGGCTAATAGCGCTTTTAGAAAGCGAATGCGAGCTTTATTTAAAGCTAAATAGGACAAATTACGCTGAAATTTCAACGGAGTTAAAGGAGCTAAAAGAGCGAATTTGCTTCGTGATCTTAGATATAAAAGATGAGATTGCAAAGGATTTTGAAGATAAAAACTATGAAATTTATAAAGGCGCAGCAGATAGCGAGGAGGAGCGCCTTGAAAAGATAAAAAATGAGCTGCTTTCTAATTCGTATTTTGAGAGCCGTCTTGGCGAGCATTCGGCAAATTTAAAGGCAAATTTCATAAAAGAGTGCGCTACAAATTTCTTCAAGCACTCAAATTTTATCGTGCCTATCATCAGCATGCTTTGCTACTTTTTGTATTTTGGCTTTGAGACCCGATATTTTCCGAGTTTAGATAGCTCAGAGATGATATTTACAGGTATCTTGCTATTTTGCGCGACCGCGATCGTGACGGCTTTTGAGATCGCTATCTTGGTCTTTGTCTCCTACCTTTACCAAAATGACGATAAAAAATATAAATTTAAAAAGCCAAAATTTCTATTTTTTTATAGCTCAAATTTCATCTATTTTTTAACGCTCATCTCATTTGCCATTTTAGCCTTTGCGGCATTCAAGCTAAACTACGGCTGGAGTGCCATTTTATCGCTACTTTTGCTCTCTTATGCTGGGATAAATTTGGTAGTTTTTTTTAAAGATAGATCAAATTTCATCATCTATCTTTTATCGCTTATCATGATTTTGCTCTTTATCATTTCGGTTATCGTCTTAAAAGATGGCGGATTTTTGGCACTTTGGATACTCTTTTGCTCGTTCATGCTCTCTTTTATACTGGGCGCTGCTAGTATCAAAGAGACTAGGGACTTTTCATTTGTTTTCTACGCTGCACTTTCGCTTATGATCGTTTCAAACTCGCTTTTGTTTATAAAATACACAGCAAAGACCTTTAACATAGGCGACGTGGATTATAAATTTTTGCTTGTGGATAAAAGTGCGTTAAAGGCACTACCAAGCTCACTTTGTGATGCAAAAGGCAAAGAGCAAACGCCTTGTGAGATAGATGAAAAAGCGGTTAAAATTTATGATGTGAAGTCGCTTTGCAATATCGGTAAATTTTACTATCTGCAGACAAAAGATGGAGTGAAATTTGAGCTTGACTCAAGCAAGGTTATCTCAAGAAAAAAATATGAAAGATAAAAACTTAGACAATAAGGTCCTTTTAAGTAAGAAAAGATGAGAATATAAAAACGTTAGGAAATTGTAAATTTATTAAAGGTAAATTTTTAAACTGAGATTAATAAATATAAATTGTTTAAAAGAGTGCACAAATTATTGTAAGGGCAAGTAAACCCAAAATACTTAATAGGCTTGAGAGATTTTAAGTAGATTTTAAAAGTTATTTTCTAATTTTAGCAGCTAATTTTAATTAAAAAAGGCTTTTTATGAGTAATCAAAATGTAAGTTCTAGCGACATAAAACTAAAATTTTTAAAAGAATTATATAGCGTTTGTTTAAAACACGTTAAAATCATAATTCCAACAATTTCTATCTGTGCCTTTATATTATTTGCGGCTACACATGAGGTAGAAATTGCAAGCATTAGTGATGCTTTGAATTTGGGTGGTTTAGTTTTAGCGGTAACTGCTTCTATAATGGTAATAATTTCTCTACTTGTAATTGGTCTTGGTGTTCTTTTTGATGATGAGGATAAAAATGGTCTTTTACAAAAAAAATACCCAGGATTTTATTGTACGTTTTTTAGCGTATCTGCTAGCATGACATTATTTACATTATCTTTACCGCTTTTAAAAATTTTTGTTATTCGTTTTTCAAATTTACGATATTTTTTATTAGCGGATATATTGCTAAGCTTTATAATTATCAATTTCCTTATATACTTTAGAAAAAATGAACGAGTGCAGATTATATTTATGATATTGTTTGTATCATTTTCTTTTATACTATGTAATATTTTTTTAGATACAGCCATAAAAGGCTTGGCTGCCTGGTTTTTTATAATGTCACTCTTAATAATATTTTTATTAACTATTTCAAATGTAAAAAGCATTAAAGAAATTAAATGGATATTTTATTTTTCCTTAATTTTATTTTTTTCTTGTGGTTTTATTGTTTTTGCTGACTTTGGTGTAAAACTACTTAATATTGGCAACATAGACTACAAACAAATTGTTCTGAGTTATGAAGCAAAGTTTACATTACCTGAAGATATAACCTGCGATATGAATAATAAATTTGATGAGAATAAAACAACTTGCCAGTTTTTTGACAATAAAGTTATAAAAATTTATAATGTTAAAACAAATTTTATATCAAGTAAGACATATTTTTTAGAAACTAAAAATGGTAAAAAATTTCAAATAAGCAACGAGTTTTACAAGAGTTCTGAAAAATTTTAGTGAAAAGTAAATTAATTTTAAGAATGCTTTGAAATTTATTAGTTTGCAATTTCTAGCATGACGGCAAAGATAAAATTTATTATAATTTGGCTATCCTAATGGACTAAATTAAAATTAACTTATTTAAGGCGATTAATTATGATTTTTAAAAATATCATTGAGAGTTTTGCTGTAAATTACGCTCATAATTCTATACAAAAATCGCTATATAACGAATTTAACATAGACATTTTAAACACGACTTACACCAAAACTCCAAAAAAAGACAAAAAATATATGCTCTACGCTCACGTGCCATTTTGTCACACATTTTGCCCGTATTGCTCGTTTCACAAGTACCATTACGAGCAGGAGCTTGCGAAAATTTACTTTGAAAATTTACGCGAGGAGATGAGGCAGATAAAAGAGGCTGGCTTTGACTTTAGCTCGCTTTATGTGGGCGGTGGCACGACGCTTATAAACGAGCCAGAGCTTGAAAAAACGCTAAAACTCGCAAAAGATCTCTTTAGCATAGAGGACATCTCAGCAGAGAGCGACCCTAATCACATCTCACCAGAGAGTTTAAGCCGTTTTGATGGGCTCATCAACCGCTTAAGCGTAGGCGTGCAAAGCTTTGATGATGAGACTTTAAAAAGGGTTGGCAGATACGATAAATTTGGCTCAGCCAAAGAGACAAAAAGAAAGCTCGAGCTGGCTATCGGCAAGATACCAGTTATAAGCTTAGATCTCATCTTTAACCTACCAAATCAAACAAAAGAGCAGCTAATAAATGACATAAACACTGCAAAATCGATCTCCCCGCAGCAAATCACCTTCTATCCGCTTATGAAATCAGAGCTAACAAGAGAGAACATCGCTCGCGCACTTGGCGTCTCAAACGTCGATAACGAGCGCGAATTTTACGAGATCATCGTGAGCGAATTTGCTAAAGGCGGATATAGGCAAAGCAACGCTTGGGCATTTTCAAATGAAAAAAGCGCTGACCTTCGCGACGAATATGTGGGCTCAAATTTAGAGTACGTGGGCGTTGGTAGTGGCGCGTTTAGCTTCTTAAACGGCGAGCTTGTGATAAATGCCTTTAATCTACTTGACTACGGCAGAAAGATCAAAGAAAGACAAAGCCCAGTCATCGCAAAATGCGCATTTAGCAAAAAAGAGAGACTAAAATATACATTTTTAACAAGGCTTTTTGACGGCGCCGTTGATATCAAAGCCTACAACGAGCAAAACAATGCAAACATCAACAAAGACCTATTTGTCGAGCTTAGCTTGCTAAAACTTGTAAATGCGATCTACGAAGAAAATGGCGTTATCAAGCCAACATTTTTTGGCAAATACATCTGCGTCGTGCTTATGCGAGACTTCTACGCTGGCATGGACAAGGTGCGCGCGATATTTAAGGATGACGCGAAGATCAAGCGCAGCAAGGTGCTTCATATAATGAGTGAAAATACCGAGCAAAAATTTGATCAAAACATCATCCAGCCACGTGCTGCTATGTAATGCTTGCGAATTTAATAAAAAGCAATCTTTTTTCAATAATCAAAATAGTGATCCTGACGCTTGCCTTTAGCGGGCTTGGCGTCTGGACGCTCTCTTTTATAAACAACGAACTTGTAAATTTAAAAGAATTTGACGCTCTTGTGGCGATTAAATTTATAGTTGTTTTACTTCTCTTTTTTCTAAGCGCCATCGCTGCAAACATCTCACTTACAAATTTTGGACATAAATTTATCTACGAGCTTAGATACCAAAGCGTAAAGCAAATTTTAGACACGCCAAATAGCGTGATAAACGAGATCGGCAAGGCAAAGATCATAGCAAGTCTAAACAACGACATAAAAACGATCACATTTGCCTTTATGAGCGCTACTGGCTTCATACAAAGCCTAGTTTTCATCATCTGCGCGAGTATCTATCTTTGCGTGATCGCGCCAAAAGTTTTTATATTTCTAGCCGTTTGGATCGGTGCGACACTTTTTATAAACACGCTTTTGATGAAAAAGATCCATTTTTACTTCAAAGACTCAAGGACGCAAGATGACGCGCTGCAAAGGCACTACGACGACATCGTCGAAGGGCACAGAGAGCTTAGTCTAAACAGAGCAAGAGCGCAAATTTGCTTTGATGAGCTAAATTTGACAGGCGATAAGAAGCGCCAAAGCATGGTAAAAGCTGACGTATTTCACGCATTAAGTGATAATTTCACAAATGTGATGCTACTTGGTTCAGTCGGACTTTGCGTATTTTTATGCGTGGCATTTGGCTGGGCTAGCCTGCAAACAGCGCTAAGCATAAGCCTAACGATACTATTTTTAAGAGGCTCATTTATGAGCATGGTTGGCTCTATACCAGCCGCACTTAGCGCAAAAGTGAGCTTAGAGAAGATAATGAACTTAAATTTAAACGATTTTAAAGAAGGCTTTAAATTTGATGATAGCCTAAGCGATGAGTGGCAAAGTATCAGGCTAAAAGATATAAATTTTAGCTACGAGCAGGGTAAATTTAGCCTAAAAGGGGTAAATTTAGAGGTCAAGCGCGGCGAGATAACATTTATCATCGGTAAAAATGGCAGTGGCAAAAGCACGCTTATAAATATTCTCTGTGGCCTTCTTCGCCCAAGCAGCGGTGAAATTTACCTTGATAGCACAAAGATAGATGAGGCAAATTTACAAAGCTATCAGGCAAAGATAAGCGCTATTTTTGCTGATTTTTATCTATTTTCGCAAACACTCTCTCGTGATGGCTTTGCCAGCCAAAGCGATATAGAGGAGCTTTTAGCCCTGCTTGAGATAGATAAAAAGGTAAGTGTGGTGGATAATAAACTTAGCACCACGCAGCTCTCAACCGGTCAGAGAAAGCGATTAAGCTTGCTAATAGCCATCTTAGAGCGCCGCTCTATCCTTATCCTTGATGAGTGGGCGGCCGATCAAGACCCATTATTTAAGCGTAAATTTTATAAAGAAATTTTGCCGTTTTTGCAAAGCAAAGGCATAAGTGTCATCGCCGTAAGCCACGATGATAGCTACTTTGACGTGGCAACTAGGATCATTTTAGTAAAAGATGGCTTTGTGCGTGAGCTTGATGAGGCAGAGCGCATAAGTGCTGCAAAAGACGCCGTGGAAAAGATAAAATAAGAGTATTTTTTACACAAAAAGAGATTTACATCGCTACTCTTGAGCTATTTCAAGATCAAATAAATTTAAATTTAGTAGAATTTTGAAAAATTAAAAAAGGCGAAGTATGTCACACTCAGAGCTTGACAGCACCTATCTTGGCGCTTTTATCATACTTTTGTTAGCTACTTGTTCATTTAGTCTGATAACATTTTTATCTTCAAAGATAAGCAAAAAGCTGGCCAACCGCAACACCGAGCGTCTAAAAGTAGGCTTTTACGAGTGCGGACCGACAACCGTAAAACAGCCAAATAAGATAAATATCCACTACTTTTTTTATGGAATTTTATTTATTTTATTTGACGTTGAGGTCATTTTTATGTATCCGTGGGCGGTGGATTTTAGGCTGCTTGGGCTATTTGGGCTCATCGAGATGCTGCTTTTTGTGGCGATTTTACTCATCGGCTTTGCCTACGCTTGGCAAAAAGGAGTCTTTAAATGGCAAAGCATCAGATAAACTACACTGCAAATGGCGGTCTGCCAGTAGTTTTAACAACCGTTGATAAGCTCGTGCAGTGGGGCAGGAGCAACTCGCTTTGGGCGCTTAGCTACGGGCTTGCATGCTGTGCGATCGAGATGATGGCAAGTGGGGCTAGCAGATATGACTTTGATAGATTTGGCACTATATTTCGCGCTAGCCCAAGGCACTCGGAGGTGATGATCATAGCTGGCACGCTAACTAAAAAGCATGCTGAATTTACAAGGCGTTTGTATGACCAGATGCCTGAGCCAAAGTGGGTCATCTCAATGGGTAGCTGTGCAAACACTGGGGGTATGTTTAACACCTACTCAACCGTTCAAGGCGTAGACCGCATAATCCCTGTTGATATCTACATCCCAGGCTGTGCCCCGCGCCCAGAGACGCTTCAGTATGCACTTATGATGCTTCAAAAAAAGATAAGAAAACAAAGTGCATTTAGGGCGCAAAAGCCAAGAAAGCTTGAGATATGAGAGAGTATAAGCCAAAAAACGACCTGCAAAAAAAGCAGTATTACAGTGAGAAATTTTATATCGCCCAAGAAACGCTAAAAGAAGCAGCAAATGGCTCTAAATTTGACGAAGAGCTGGCTGTTTTAGAGCAAAGCGGAGTGCAAATTTTATCTAGTTATGTGGAGTTTGACCAACTTGTTCTCTACGTAAATTCTAGTGAAAATTTTAAAGCGCTTGAAGCACTAAAGGGCTTTGGCTACGAGCAGCTTTGTGAGCTTGCGGCGATTGATTATATAGCACAAAAAGGCGGATACGAGGTATTTTATCAGCTTCTTAGTGTTAGCAAAAATAGGCGCACACGTGTAAAGTGCTTTGTAAAAAAGGAGGAAATGCTAAAAAGCGTCTGCGAGCTTTACAAAAGCGCAAACTGGGCGGAGCGTGAAATGTATGATCTAAGTGGCGTTCTCGTTAAAGATCATCCAAATTTAAAGCGCCTAATAATGCCAGATGACTGGCACTCGCACCCGCTACTAAAGAGCTATCCGCTTGTTGGCGACGAGGCTGCTAAATGGTACGAGGTGGATAAAATTTTTGGCGCTGAGTTTAGAGAGCAGATCGGCGAAGAGAACCGCGATCCAGCCTATGTGGATGAGAAAGATACCTTTGGCTTTTCACGTGTGTTTGATGAAAATGAAGACTACGAATATCAAGAAGAAGGCGGCGTGAAATTTGTTAAAAAGGCTAAATTTAAAGATAGCCAGATAGTAAAGGAAAGACCTTGAGCCAAGCACCAAACCGCTTAAAACCATTTTTTGAAAATTTAGAATTTGAGCAAAATGACGGCAAGATGATACTAAATTTTGGCCCACAGCACCCAAGCGCACATGGCCAGCTAAAACTCGTGCTTGAGCTTGACGGAGAAAAGGTCGTGCGAGCGCTGCCAGAGGTTGGCTTTATGCACCGAGGCGTTGAAAAGATGGCTGAAAATATGACCTATCAGGAGTTTATCCCAGTAACTGACAGGGTGGATTACATCGCCTCAAGTGCGAATAACTACGCATTTTGCGCGGCTGTGGAGAAGCTTTGCGCCATAGAAGTGCCTCGCCGTGCGCAGATCATTAGAGTGATGCTTTTGGAGCTAAACCGCATCAGCTCGCACCTTTTGTTTTTAGCCACACACGCCCTTGACGTGGGGGCAATGAGCGTCTTTTTATACGCATTTAGAGAGCGCGAATATGTCCTTGATCTCATAGAAAAATACTGCGGCGCAAGGCTAACACATAGCTCCATAAGGATCGGTGGCGTGCCGCTTGATCTGCCTGATGGCTGGTGCGATGAGCTGCTTAAATTTTGTGAGAAATTTCCAAGCGACATCACGCTTTACGAAGATCTGCTAAGTGAAAATAGAATTTGGCAAGCAAGGCTAATAGACGTGGGCGTAGTTAGCAAGGAGCTAGCCCTTAGTAGCGGCTGCTCTGGCGTCATGCTAAGAGCAAGTGGCATCGCACGCGACATCAGAAAAGAAGAGCCATATCTCATCTACGACGAGCTAGAATTTGACGTGCCTTACGCCACCAAGGGCGACTGCTACGCAAGATACCTGCTTTATGTGAAAGAGATGCGCGAGTGCGTGAAAATTTTAAAGCAGTGCGTTAGCAAGTATCAGACAAGTAGCCCCGCCATCATCGCCGACGCGCCAGAGTATGTGAGCGCCTCAAAAGAGCAGATAATGAGCCAAAACTACTCATTAATGCAGCATTTTGTGCTGATAACTCAGGGGCTAAAGCCACCAAAGGGCGAAATTTACTTTGCTAGCGAGTCGCCAAAGGGTGAGCTTGGAATTTATATAAACTCAGACGGTAGCGCAAGCCCGTACCGCCTAAAAATTCGCACTCCAAGCTTTTGGCACTGCGCTATTTACGAAGATATGCTAGTTGGGCAGTATGTGGCAGATGTGGCTGCGATAATAGGCAGCACAAATATCATCTTAGGCGAGGTTGATAGATGAGAAGGGTCGATCTTAGGCATCTAAAGGGAGAGTTTTTGAGCGCTCTTGGACAGCAGATAAAGGCTAGCGAGCCAGACGAAGTGGTGATATTTTTGTTTGAGATAGGTGATTACAGCGGTGTAACAAAGGCTGTAAATTTGGCTTATAACCTAAACTGCGAGGTGATGAACTCGCTTAAATTTAACCAAGTTGATTGGGCATTAACGATAAAAAAGGGCAAGATATGAAATTTAATGATCTAGTAGCAGGCAAGAGCCTAAGTATCGCAAATTTACTAAGTTTGAGCGACAAAAATTTAGCAAAAAAGATAAAAGAGCACGAGTTTAAATACATCTCATGCTTTGAAGATAACGAGCTTGGCAGTAAAAATTTGATCCGCTGTGAGATAGGATCAATAAGCTACGTCTTAGCGCTTCTTTGTAAGTATGCAAATTTGGTGCAAAATGAGTTTTTTGATGAGCTTGATGATGGGCTGATAAGTGGCGAGTGTAACGTGGGCGAGGAGGAGTTTGAAGAGCTTGGCGAGTGGATAAAGGACGTAAAAAACGTGATCATCGATGACTCTTTTTTTACTCATCCAGATAAAGATGCGATCTTTTGGCTGCTTGAAATTTTAGGCAAAAATGTCGTCTTAGCAGGCGGCGAGGTGAGAGAATTTGTAGCAGGTGGCGAAGTTGGCGAGCTAAGAGAGCTTGACAATTTTGACGGAGCGGTCGTCTATCTAAACAAAAACGCAAGCGACGAGATCGTGGGCGGCGTGCAGTTTGGCATCGTGGCAAAGGCAAAGGATGGCGAAATTTTAAATTTAAAGGCAAAAGACTTTAGCGTGAGCGCTAAATTTAGACTTGATCCAACGCTAAAAGGCACGGTTGCCCTGCTTGGCGCAAAAAATTTTGATGGATATGCATTTAAACAAGTAGTAGTTAGCAAATGAAAATCACCATAAACGATCAAATTTTAGAGGCAAACGAGGGCGAGAGCATCCTAAACATCGCAAGGGCAAATGGTATCTACATCCCTGCGCTTTGCTACCTTAGCGGCTGTTCGCCAACGCTTGCTTGCAGGCTTTGCATGGTCGAGGCAAACGGCAAAGTGGTCTATAGCTGCAACGCCAAAGCTAAAGAGGATATGCAAATTTACACAAATACGCCAGAGATCGCTGCCGAGCGAAATGCGATCATGCAGACCTACTGCGTCAATCACCCCCTTCAATGCGGCGTTTGCGACAAAAGTGGCGAGTGCGAGCTACAAAATTTAACGGCGCATTTACGCGTAAATGATCAAAAATTTGCCATAGAGGATACGCATAAACCGCACAAAAAATGGGGGCTCATAAACTACGACCCAGCCCTTTGCGTGGTCTGCGAGAGGTGCGTGACGGTTTGCAAAGATAAGATCGGCGAGAGCGCGCTAAAAACGGTGCCAAGAGGCGTTGAAGTGCCAAAAGAGCTAAAAGAGAGCATGCCAAAAGATGCCTACGCCGTCTTTAGCAAGATGCAAAAGAGCCTAATTGCCCCAAGTGTGGGCGAAAATTTGGACTGCTCATTTTGTGGCGAGTGCATTAGCGTTTGTCCTGTTGGCGCGCTTGTTAGCTCAAATTTTCAGTATAGCTCAAATATCTGGGAGCTAAGCCGTGTCCCAGCGGCAAATCCGCACCAAAGCGACTGCGAGCTCATTTTTTATGACGTAAAAGAAAGAAGCACTAGCGATAGAAGCAAGCAAATTTATCGTGTCAGCAACGACTTTCACTTTGGCGAGATAAGCGGTGCGGCAAGGTTTGGCTACGACTTTCACAACGAAAATGCCCGCAAAAATGAGGCGAAATTTAATGAGCTCATCTCAAATTTAAAAAACGGCAATATAAAAAATATAAAATTTAATAGCTTCATAACAAACGAAGAGGCGCTTATTTTGGAGCGCTTGAGAGAGAAATTTGATCTAAATTTACTAAACGATGAGGCTTTTAAATTTCAAAATTTCTTAAATATTTTTAGCGAATTTAGCGGTCTTAACTCGTATAACGCAGACTATGAGAGCCTTAAAAATAGCGACTTTATCATCACGGCTGGCAGCTTCTTGCGCCATGAGAGCCCAGTTACAAGCTATAAGCTAAATAACGCCCTTAAGATGAATAAAGCTGCTGGAATTTACTTTCATCACATCGCTGATGAGGTGGTGAAGAAATTTTCAAAGAATTTCGCCTGTGTGAGCTATGAGGCTGGCAAATTGGAGCAAATTTTACTATTTGTGCTTAAAAACTGGGGTGAAAATTTACCAGCAGCACTTCAGGCTAGACTTGAAAAATTTGAAGAGAGCTTTGGCTTAGAAGTAGCCACTCTTAGCGAGGGCAAGGCTAAATTTACGCTCATTTTAGGTAGCGACTTTTACGCTCATGAAAATGCAAATTCACTTGCCGCTCTTACTGGAGTGATCGCAAGAGCTACGCCGTTTCGTGTGATGCTCATACCACCTCGTACAAACTCGCTTGGCGTGGCTAAAATTTGTACGCTTTCACGCGAGAAAAAGCCCGGCAAGACGCTAGGATACAACGAAATGGGCGAGTTTAAATTTAGCATCTTTGAGGGTGATCTTGACGCTGGTGCGCTAAATCAGCAAGAGGGCACATTTACAAGCATAAATAACGAAGTAGTGCCGACAAATGCGGCTTTAGCGCACGGTGGCTACTTCTTAAACGATATCGCAAATGCGCTTGGGCTAGTGGCTAAAAATACGATCGACTACACCGCGCAGCTACCAAAAGAGAAGGGCTATAGGGGCGTTAAATTTGATGATTTAGAAAACTTTTACGCAAATGACGGCACAAGTCATAGAGGCTACAAGCTTGAAATTTCAAATTTCACGCCAAAAGACGATGTAGAGCCACTTTTTAAAGAGCAAAATGAGCTAAATTTAAAAGAGGACGAAGCGCTTATAAGCCTTGCAAATCCTATAAATCTGCCATCGTTTTTTGCAAACTATGCTAGCCAGACAGCTAAACGCGCGAAACTTTACGCAAGTAGCGAGTTTATGGCTAAATTTGAAATTTCACAAAACGAAGCGGTCATTTTAGAAAAAAATGGGCAAAAGCTTGCCATTTGCGTGGAGCTTGATAGCGAGCTAGGAGGCGTGGCAGCCTATCTTGGCGACTACGATGATAAGCTTGATGTAAGCGCCATTTTTGAGGGCAAGAGTTACGCAAGCGTAAAAATAATAAAGGCAGAGAATGAGTGAAATGCTATTTTTTGTGATAACAACTATTGTTAAAGCAGTCGTCATCTTGGCCGTCATGGCTAGCCTAGCAGGACTTGCGACCTACGCCGAAAGAAAGGTGCTAGCCTACATGCAGCGCCGCGTGGGACCTGATATGGTGGGTCCTGCTGGCGTGCTTCAGATCGTGGCTGACATGATAAAGCTCTTTACAAAAGAGGATATCGTGCCTGCAAATGCAAATAAATTTATCTTTCTAATAGCTCCTCTCATCTCTGCTATCGCGGCATTTGCAGCGCTTGCGCCCGTGCCATTTTTGCCTGAATTTGAGGTTTTTGGGCATACGATTAGACCGATACTTGCAGATATAAATGTGGGCGTTTTATATATCGCTGGCGTGGCAGCGGTTTGCGTCTTTTCGCCACTTGCAGCAGGTCTTGCAAGCTACAATAAATTTGCACTAATTAGCGCCGCTCGCGCAGTCGTATCGCTTCTTAGCTTCGAAGTGGTCGCTGGCATGGCACTTTTAAGCGTTGTCATGGTGACTAGCTCGCTCTCGCTAGTTGATATAAACAACTACCAAAAAGGCATCTTTAACTGGCTTATATTTAAGCAGCCCCTTGCTTTCGTGCTTTTTGTGATGGCAAGCTTTGTGGAGTGCAACAGAACGCCGTTTTGTCTAACAGAAAATGAGACTGAGATCGTAGCGGGCTACGGCACCGAGTATAGCGGCATGAGATGGGCGATGTTTTTTATCGGCGAATACACCAACATGATCGCAGCAAGTATTATCATCACGCTCCTATTTTTGGGCGGTTTTAACGAGTTTTTATTTATCCCAGGTGCTTTAATGATCATCTTAAAATCAAGCCTCGTCTTTTTCTTTTTTCTTTGGACGAGGGCGTCGTGGCCGCATCTAAGGGTCGATCAGCTTAGCATGCTTTGCTGGAAAATTTTACTTCCGCTTGGCATCTTAAATGTCGTAATCACCGGCTTTGCACTACTTATCTAAGGCGTAAAATGAGCGAGAAAAGATATATTTTGATAGACGAAAAGATAGAGCCAAAAGGGGCATTTGATAAATTTAAGCACTTCATCGCCGCTACTTTTAAGCTCGATCTTTTAGTGGGGCTAAAGATCACGCTAAAGCAGATGCTCTTTAGCAAGTCGCACACTCTAAAATACCCTATGCAAAAGATGGAGCTAAACGCCAGATATAGGGGAATTCATAGGCTTTTAAAATTTGTTGAAAGCGAAAATGAGCGCTGCATAGGTTGTGGGTTATGCGAGAAAATTTGCGTTAGTAACTGCATCTCGATGAAGACTTCGCTTGGCGAAGATGGCCGCAAAAAGGTCGCAAGCTACACGATAAATTTAAGCAGGTGTGTATATTGCGGATTTTGCGCTGATGTCTGCCCTGAGCTTGCCATAGTTTGCGGGCAAGAGTACGAGGTCGCAAGTGAAAACAAAATCCTCTTTGGCACAAAGGCTGAGTTTTTGACAGATGATAAATTTTTAAAAGGTCAAACCGAGTTTGAAGGCTATGGCGCACTACCTAAAAATGCTGATAGTTTGGTGAAAAAGACGCCAAATGCGCTTACAAATGAAGATAAGGCAGAAACGATGGATATAAATTTAAAAGGGTCAAGCGATGTATGAGAGCTTTGCATTTTATCTTTTTAGTGCCCTTATATTAGTTAGTTTTTCTTTTAGCGTGCTTTGCAAAAACGCCCTAAATGCGGTCTCTGCGCTAGCTGCTGGCATGGTTTTTATCTCGGCTATATTTTTCTTGCTTGGGGCTGAGTTTTTAGGCGTGGTGCAAATCGTCGTCTATACAGGCGCGGTGGTTGTTTTATACGCATTTGCTATGATGTTTTTTGACACCAGCAAGGAGTGCGAGCCAAAAAGCGGTAAAAAAGCAAAGATCATCATCTATCTTCTAAGTAGCTTCATAGCCCTTCTTTTGATATTTATCTTTTTAGCGCCGATCTATAGCGCAAAGCAAGAGGTGGTAAATTCTACTCTCGCTAGTCTTGGCAACATCGAAGCGGTTGGAATTTTGCTCTTTAGCAAGTATCTGCTAGCCTTTGAGATGTGCGCTATCATGCTGCTTGTGGCGATGGTGGCTGGCATCATCTTGATACACAAAGACCTAGATGCGCAAAGCAAATTTGAGGAGATGCTATGATAGGACTTACTCACTACCTCATCCTAGCAAGTCTGGTCTTTGTCATAGGGCTCGTTGGCATAATGAGAAGAAGAAATTTGATAATGCTATTTTTCTCAAGCGAAATTTTACTAAACTCAGCAAATATCGCACTTGCTGCTATCTCAAAATACTACTTTGACCTAACTGGGCAGATAATAGCATTTTTCATAGTAGCCATCGCCGCTAGCGAGGTCGCTGTGGGACTAGGTCTGCTCGTGCTTTGGTATAAAAAGACTGGCAGCATCAGTTTAGATTCGATGACAAATATGAAAGGCTAAGAGATGATTTTATTTTGTATTTCGCTATTTTTCCCGCTTCTTAGCTTCATCATAGCTGGCATCTTTTCGCATAGCAGTAAGAATTTATTTATCGGTCTTTTTTGCTCGATTCTCATGATCGTTAGCGCCACAGCTTCGCTTATGCTAACGGCTAGCCTTAGCGTAGATGAGCCTTTAAATTTAACCCTAAAAGAGTTTATAAATTTTGGCTCGCTTGATCTTAGCTTTAGCTTCTACCTTGACGCGATTAGCCTTGTGATGCTTAGCACCGTGGGCGTGGTCGCTAGCATCGTGCATATCTACTCCATTGGCTATATGAAAGATGACGCGAGTTTTAACCGCTTTTTTAGCTACCTTGGGCTCTTTGTCTTTTGCATGAACGTCCTTGTATCAAGCGATAACTTCATAGGGCTATTTATCGGCTGGGAGGGCGTTGGACTTTGCTCGTGGCTACTCATTGGCTTTTGGTATAAAAGGCCTAGCGCAAACGTCGCTGCAAACGAAGCCTTTGTGATGAATAGAGTGGCTGATCTAGCCATGCTTGTTGGTATTTTTTATATATTTTATAGCTTTGGCTCGCTTAAATTTAGCGAGGTTTTTAATGCTAGAAGCGACCTTTCTGGGCTAAATTTAGGCATCATCGCCACACTTCTTTTCATAGGCGCCATGGGTAAAAGCGCGCAGTTTCCATTTCATACCTGGCTTGCAAACGCCATGGAGGGACCAACGCCGGTTTCTGCGCTCATACACGCCGCGACCATGGTAACAGCTGGCGTCTATCTAGTCATACGCGCAAATTTCATCTTTGCAAATGTGCCTGAAGTCTCACACTTTATCGCCTGCCTTGGCGCATTTGTAGCGGTATTTGCTGCAAGCATCGCGCTAGTGCATAACGACCTTAAAAAGATAGTCGCCTACTCGACGCTTTCGCAGCTTGGATATATGTTTGTAGCCGCTGGTCTTGGGGCTTATAAGATCGCACTTTTTCACCTTGTCACGCACGCATTTTTCAAGTCACTTCTCTTTTTGTGCGCTGGAAACGTCATGCACGCGATGAATGATGAGCTAAATATCAAAAAAATGGGCGGACTTTATAAATTTATGAAGCCAACAGCACTTCTTTCTATCATCGCAAGCTGCGCGCTGGCTGGTTTTTATCCATTTGCTGGCTTCTTTTCAAAAGATAAAATTTTAGAGGTCGCCTTTAGTGAAGATCAAATTTTATGGGCTGTTTTGCTCTTTGGTGCGGTGCTTACGGCATTTTATAGCTTTAGACTTGTCATGCTAGTATTTTTTGCAAGGTCAAAGAGCGATGAGCACGCACATGAAGCCAAAAACTACATGCTAGCAGGCATGGCCGCACTTGGCGTTCTCTCGGTCATTAGCGGCTTTTTCTGGAGTAACTTTAGCGAGTTTTTGGGTACTAGCCTTGGGGATTTTAAGCTAAATTTATCTCACAGCAGTGAAATTTTCTTACTCGTTTTAACGCTTGGCTTAGTGCTTGCAAGCGCTGGCTTTGCAGTCTTTGCCTATAAAAAAGAAATTTTTAAAGAGAGCATTTGCGAAAGTAAAATTTACAAAATTTTGCAAAATGCCTACTTTATACCAAAATTTTATGAGAAATTTTTTATAAATGGCTACGCTTTAATTTCTAAAATTTGCAAGAAATTTGATGAGATGATAGTTGATAGAAGTGTTGATTTTGTCGCACTTTTGGTAACTAAATTTGCATATCTTGCAAACAAAATGCAAAGCGGCGATCTTAGCGTCATGCTTAGATTTATGGTCGCAGGATTTGCCTTGCTTTTAAGCTTTATATTTTTATTAAATGGAGCCAAATAATGCTAAGTGTCATCATATTTTTCCCAGCCATAAGCGCAATACTTGGCTTTTTGATAGAAAATAAAAGCATCAAATTTTATGGAGCAAGCATCGCGCTAATCGAGCTTTTGCTAGCTATTTTTATCTGCGTAAATGTAGATTTTCAGGGTTATGACTTTGTTTTAACGCATCAAGTCTCGCTCATACCAAGCCTAAATATCAGCTATTTTGTGGGTATCGACACCATCTCGCTTGTGCTTATAGTCCTTAGCGCATTTATGAGCTTCATCTCTATCGCAGCACTTAGCGATGATGGAAATTTAAAGCATCTTGTTATTAGCGTGCTATTTTTAGAGAGCACGATGATGGGCGTCTTTAGCGCGCTTGATATGATCTTATTTTATAGCTTTTGGGAGCTTAGCCTCATACCGCTACTTTACATCATCGGCGCATTTGGTAGTAAAAATAGAATTTACGCTGCGATTAAATTTTTCATCTACACATTTTTAGGCTCTGTCTTTATGCTAGTAGCGATCATTTTTATCGGCTATCTGTGCTATCAAAAAAGCGGCGTCTTTAGCTTTAACTTGCTTGATTGGTACAAGCTTGGCATCGGAGAAAATGCTCAAATTTGGCTATTTTTAGCATTTTTCTTCGCTTTTGGCGTCAAAACTCCGCTATTTCCATTTCACACGTGGCTTCCTTACGCGCACGGACAGGCTCCGACTATCGGCTCAGTGCTGCTTGCTAGCGTGCTTTTAAAGATGGGTACTTACGGCTTTGTGAGATTTTCACTGCCACTTTTTCCAGACGCGAGCCTGCTTTTAAGTGGCTTTGTCTGCGTCATAGCTATCATCATGATCATCTACGCAGCCCTTGTTGCCTACGCACAAAGCGATATGAAGCAAGTGATCGCTTATAGCTCCATTTCACACATGGGCGTCATCATGCTTGGCATTTTTTCACTAAATTTAATAGGCCTTGGCGGCTCAATATTTTTAATGATAAGCCACGGCATCGTTAGTGGCGCGCTATTTTTGTTAGTTGGCGTCATCTATGAGAGAGCTCACACAAAAGAAATTTGCGAATTTGGCGGCCTTGCTAAGGTGATGCCAAAGTATGCGCTTATATTTTTTATAGCAACGCTTGCAAGTATCGGCCTGCCACTAACGATCGGCTTTGTGGGCGAGTTTTTGAGCCTACTTGGCGTATTTAAGCTAAACAAGCTCTTTGCGCTACTTGGTGGCTTTAGCATCATCGTGGGCGCTGTTTATATGCTGGTGCTTTATAAAAGGGTCTTTTTTGGCGAGTGCAAGGAGAAAAATTTGGGGCTAAAAGATCTAAATTTTAAAGAGTTAGCCGCTCTTGTGCCACTTTGCTTGCTCATAATCATTCTTGGCATCGCACCAAATTTGATACTAAAACCGCTTGAGCCAAGCGTGCAAAATATCATAAGCAAAATGCAAACTAGAGCTGTAAATAGCGGCACAAAAGATAAAATTTCATCTTTAAATGGTGGGAGCAAACTATGAACGAAATAGCCTTTTTAGACCTAAACGAGATCTCTTTGCAATCACTCTCGCCGATGCTTAGCATGATGGTTTTTGCACTTTTTATCCTCATAGTTGGAGCGATAAAAAAGGATCTTTCAAGGAATTTTTACTGCGTATTTTGCATCATCGCTATATTTGTAAATTTAGGCATTACGCTTGATTTTAACGGTCTTAGCCTAAGCTTTTGGGATATGCTCTTAGTTGATGGAATTTCTATCATCTCGCAGATCATTATCCTAATCGCCTCAGCCCTTTTCATCCCGCTGGCACTTAGCACAAAAGAGTATTTTGAGTATAAAATTTACGAGTATTACGCGCTATTTTTGTTTATGATCGCTGGATTTTTGTTTATGGTGAGCTCAAACAACCTACTCATCATCTTTCTAGGCCTTGAGATCAGCTCGCTTTGCCTCTACACCCTAATCGCCCTTCACAACAAGGCAAAAAGCGTCGAGGCTGCTATCAAATACTTCGCGATGGGTTCTCTCTCAGCTGGCTTTTTTGCGATGGCGATAGCGATGTTTTATCTAGCAACAAACTCAATAGACATCGCTCGTATAGGCGTTGCCATAAAAGATCTTAGCCTAAATCAAAATTTGATCATCTTGCTTGGCTGCGTTTTCATCGCTTCAGCCATTGGCTTTAAGCTCTCGCTCATACCATTTCACACATGGATACCAGATGTTTATGAGGGCTCAAATGCCCCGCTAGCAGGCTATATGTCGATCGTGCCAAAGGTTGCGGGATTTATCGTCGCGTTAAGAATTTTTGCGATGCTTGAGGGCTCTGGAATTTCATGGATAAAAGATATGCTCTACATCATCGCCGTGCTTACGATGAGCCTTGCAAACATCATGGCGCTAGTGCAAAAGGACGTCAAAAGGATGCTTGCTTTTAGTTCGATAGCTCACGCTGGTGTCGTACTTTGCGCGCTTGTAGCGAATTCTCACGAGGCAAATGTCGCCTTGTTTTTTTACTGGATCATGTTTTTGTTTGCAAATTTGGGCGCATTTTCTATGCTCTGGGTGGCAAGATGCGACGACGTCGTCTGCTGGGACAAGCGTTTTAAACATCCGTATGAGAAATTTTCAGGGCTTATTAAAATTTTGCCAAGTTACGCCGTGATAATGGGAATTTTTATGATTGCCCTTGCTGGCATACCGCCTTTTAGCGTATTTTGGGGCAAGATGGTGCTTATCTCATCGCTTATAAAGTCTGACTATGTCGTGCTTAGCCTCATCATCATGATAAACTCTGCCATTGCCATTTATTACTACCTAAAGCTCATCGTCTTTATGTTTTTAAAAGAGCCTATCGTAAAAGATAAAAATATCTACATCTCAAACGTCTCGATGGCGCTAAAGGTGATCGTTGGAGTTGCCGTTGCTGGCACGGTCTTTGCCTTTTTATTTTCTGGGGCGATTTTGGAATTTATCGAGCATTTTGTCTTTGCTTCAGGATTTTAGAAAATTTAACTATAATGGCGGCATGAAAAAGCTCTTAACCATCTTATTTTTACCGCTTTATCTATCCGCCTTTAGCCTTAGTCTAAACAGCGGCGCAAACGCAAATAAGCCTTATAGCGTCCTTCAGCTAAGCGACGAGAAAGAATTTGAATGTGTGGAGCAAATTTTAGCCTATGACACGAAGCGCTATGTTTGTATGCTCGATGATGGGATCTTGCCGAAGATCGAAGATACGACGCTGCCTTTAATGGACATAAAATATAAAAAGCAAGATGGCAAGCTCTTCATCGTCATCATGCCAAAAGCGCCTTCAAAACTTCTAAATGTTCAAACTGAGCTTTACAGCAGTCCAAGCGTGCAAGATACGCCAAAGACGACCATCTCAAAGCACTTTAGCATCATCATCGACACTTCGCTTAGCGAAAACAACAAAAGAGTATCTGGGCTAAATTTCTTGCCTGATTTTAGAGATATGCTAAGTCCAAGCATCGGAGCGCTCGATCTTAACAAAGCGCCTATCGCTGGGCTTGATAGCAACGATATAGACATCTACATAAATATAAAAAGAGCTTATGAAAAGGGCGCTTATGAAAGCGTGGTAAAAGATACGCAAACAGCGATGAAAAGGCATCCAAACAGCCTTTTTTCAAGTGAGTTTTTACTTTTTAGGCTAAGAGCGCTTGATAAAATTTTTGAGACAAAGAGTGAGCTTGAGGGGCTTGAGCCAAAAGATATCGTAAGCGAGGGCAGAGCTTGGATAAGAAAATTCCCTTCTGATGAGAACTACCCAGAGGTGCTGTATCTCATCGCCAGAGCTTACCTAAAAGATAGCATCGCAAGTGATGCAAAATATATGCTTGACATACTAAGCGAAGAGCACGCAGAGTCAAAATTTACAAAACTTGCCACGCTTGATTATGCTGACTACCTATATAAAATAGGCAGGCAAAAAGAGGCGCTAAGCGACTATGAAAAGGTGCTCTACTCTACAAATGATATCGACCTTGCAAGCAGGGCAGCACTAAGCCTAGCAGACGCGAATATCGATAAAGAGAAATTTGAAGAGGCAAAGAAATTTGTACTAAAGATCGCAAATGCAAATGAAAAATTTTTCATGAACGATCCGATAAAATCGATGAATTTAGCCTATACATTTGCCAGCAAAGATATGCCAGACGTGGCTGCTAAAATTTATGAAATTTTGGTAAATAATAGCGACAGGACAAAGGATTTTTACGAGGCAGCATTAAAAAATTTAGCGCTAAATTTAGCCAAAACAAAAGATGAAAAAAGGGCGTATGAGTATCTAAACAGATATGAAAAAGAGTTTAAGTATGGCGATTATATCGATGAGGTCGCTAAGGCAAAGGATGGGCTGTTTTTTGAAGAAGAGGACAAAAACGCCACCGCACTTCACGCAAGATATAAAGAGCTCATAGAAAAATATGCCGGCACAAATATCAGCCAAAAGGCGCTAATCAGCGAGCTTGAGCTTGATCTAAAAGAGCGTAAATTTGCCGATGCGCTAGCTTATAACAACCTCGCAAAAGATGAAAATTTAAGCAAGGCGATGGAGCTAGTAAATGAGGCTGCGCTTGAGCTAACAAAAGAGTTTTTTATCAAAGATGACTGCACAGCGGTTGTAAATTTACTCGAAAACTATGATGTGAGCAAGGTCTCTTTGCCACAGTTTAAGCTATTTAACTGCTACTTTAGAACGGCACGCTACAATGAGGCGCTAGAGCTTGCAAAGGCGCATGTAAAGGATGAAAATTTAGAAGATAGAGTCGAATGGCTGGTAAATTTGAGCAAAATTTTATATAAAAATAAAGACTATGAGCATGCGATCACTGCGGCAAATGACGCGCTCTCGCTTGGCTCAGCAGTCGAGTACTCGGACCCGACACCTTCTCTTTTTGATAGATTTTACTCGCTACTTGCGCTAAAGCGCTTTACCGAGGCGGTCTCAACGATCAGTGCGATCGAACAGCTAAGGGGGCAAGACTTTAAGATCATCGAGGCGTACGCAGCTATAAGTGACTATGCGATGAAGAGCAACGACTATGCTATCGCTGCAACCTACGCTAAAAAGGCGCTTGAGCTGCAAACTAGAGCTAAGATAAATACCTTTTCACCAAAGCTAAATTTTGACTACTCGGAGGCTTCGTTAAAGACAGATAACCTTGATGAGGCGCTTGATGAGGCGAAATTTATACTAAATATGAAGCTTGAGCCAGAGGACCGCCTGCATGCGCTAAATTTAGCAAGTGAAATTTACATCAGACAAAAGCAGTATAAGCTGGCTAAGGGCTATTTGGACGAGTGCGTTGGCTCAAATTTCACAAGCGCTTACAAAGATGCCTGCAAAGCCAAACTTGAGATGATAAAGTAAAATTTAGTGCTAAGTTTAAATGATCTTGAAAAAGAGTATCTGGGGCTTAAAAAAGAGAATTTTCCTGACAGCAAAAGGATCAAATTTATAGCAAATTTAGGCGCAAGTGACGAGATAGCGTATCACTATGAGCTCATTTGCAAAGAGTGGCAAGAGGGCGGGCAGCTAAATTTTGAAAGCAGCTTTAATAGACATGGAGGCGCTGGGCTGGAGTTTTTGTTTGAGCACTTAGCCAAAAAGAGCGATCAAAAACTAAAAATAGAAACCATCTATCTTATGGCGCAAATCCTTTCTAAGTCTAAGCATAGAGACTTTTATGCCGCATTTTGTGACCGCCTTATCCCTCAAATCATCTCTTTTTTGGGGACAAATGATGCACCTCGCCGCAAGCTTATAATAGCGCTTGGCTGGGTTGGCACGTTAGAGCAAATAGATATTTTGATAAGCGAGATGCTTGGTAGCAAAGATAGCCTTTGCAGGGCTTGGGTGGCAGCCAGCCTTATGCAAATGTCCTTTCACAGGGTCAGCCAAGAGAGCTTGCGAGATAAAACAAAAGCTGCATTTTTGCAAAGCATCTCTAGCGAAAAAGAGCTATACGCTTGCGCAGTTATGATAGAAGCGGCTCAAATTTTGTTTGGTAAAAAGTGGATATCTTCTAGCACAGCTCAAAATCAAGAGGCTGAAAAGATAGAAAAAGCTAGAAAAATGGCGGTAAGATTTTTAGGCAGGGATTAAATTTGCCACTAAGCGGATTAGGTGCTTGATTGTGTTTTGTTTGTTGGATTATAAAGTAAAAATGATTTGAATTTCTAAGAAATTTTGACTTTAAATTTAGAATATTTAAAAATAAAATTTTATATTTTTCGCTTAGAAATAGCGGACAAAATAGCTTTAATTTGATTTAAAATTTAATTTTTTCTTGACATATAATAATGTTTTTTGTATAATCTCAATTCTTTTTTAAATAACTATGTCTTGCTAGCTCAGTCGGTAGAGCATCTCACTTTTAATGAGGGGGCCGTTGGTTCGAATCCAACGCAGGACACCATTTTTGGGTTTATGACCCTTT
>JAHAKV010000009.1:0-65190 GCA_018371455.1 Campylobacter concisus
ACCACCATTACTTTTAGGTGCAGCGGTAGTTCAGTTGGTTAGAATGCCGCCCTGTCACGGCGGAGGTCGCGGGTTCGAGCCCCGTCCGCTGCGCCATCTACTAAACCTTAGGTTAAGGTTCTTGATTCTATTTATCTTGATTTTTTGAGTGATCAAATTAAATTTTAAGATTATAAGTTCTAAGATAACACTTTATGATTTGTTATTGATACTTAATCTTGCCTCGTTAGCTCAGTTGGTAGAGCATATCACTCTTAATGATGGGGTCGTAGGTTCGAGACCTACACGGGGCACCATCTTTTGGCCCATTCGTCTAGCGGTTAGGACACCAGCCTCTCACGTTGGTAACACGAGTTCGAGTCTCGTATGGGTCACCATCTTTCTTTTAAATTTAACTAAAAAATTAAAAAATTTACTGCTAATGTAATAAATTTGATCAATAAATATTTAAGCTTTAATAAGCTGCACGTATTTTGCTGTCTAAATTCTAAAAATGTACAAAATGTTTTTTTTATGAAAAGGTGAATTTGTGTTAAAAACCCCAAAGTTGCACATATAGAAAGCAATGGGGCACTCGTTTTTCACAGTAAAATGAATTGTGTATTGTTTCCATTAAATTTTTACATCTATGGATTATGATACTTTCTTGATTGCTTGCTAACATGCGAAGCAATTTGGTATTTAGATAGCAGAAATTATATTGAAATGCTGTATTCAAAAATCTCAGAATCTTTTTTGATGAAGATCTAAAAACTTGTTTTTATAACAAGGTGCTTGCGTTTTGTAAAAGGTTTTAGGCGAAAACGGATCAGTAATTTATAAAAGTATAGAGATTACAAATAATGATGACATTATGGCTGCTGGAGTTTGTCATTTCAATTTTTAGAAATACATAAATTTGATACATTTGCTGATTTTGTCTTGATAAATTTGACTTATAAGATAAAAAGAGTAGGGCGCATTTGACTACGCCCTTTTATAAATTTAAGATGAAAACTTGCTTGATCTTAAATTTGATCTATTTTATCTCAAATGCAAGTGTTGCAGCAATCGTCTCATCATCGCAAATTTTTGAGTCAGTAAATGGCATTTTATGTACTGTTTGTAGTAGCCATTTTCCAGGTTTAAGTGCAAGCACCTCTATCGTGCCGTCTGGCTCAGTTTGGCCGTGAAATGCACTTTTTTCTTTTAAAAATCCATCAAATGTTCCATCAAGCGTGGCATTTTCTAAAGGTTTGCCCTCAAATAGAATTTTCACTTTAAATGGCACGCCAACTTTGAAATTTGCTGGATTGTCAAGTGGGACTATCTCTAAGCGCTGCTGTGAAGGCTTTGTTACAGAGTCGTCCTTGGCGTTTTTATTTATGACGCCTTTTGCGCTCATGCTTGCTTTTTTGCAGTATTTGGCGTCCTTGATGTCCTCTTTGGTTTTGCCCATGTGCCATGTGCCATCGTTTGCTTTTGTCCAAAACGTAGGCTTATACTCGCCAGCTATAAGGTATGAGCCGTCCTCTAGTTTGGCCCTTTCATAGCGGTAGTTTTCGCCGGTTTGTTTTAGGCTCAGTTTTTCGCCATTTTTATTTATAATGTATGGGGCTTCAAATAGGGCGATCCTATTATCTGGGATCTTTTCAACAGTCGGGAAGTCGTCTGCGTAGCCGATATCAACGCTAGTTACCTCCTTGCTGCTCCCAAAAAGCCAAAATTCGTGAGCTAAAGAGTGACTGCTAAGTGCTGCCAAAGCCAAAAGTGCAAATAAATGCTTGTTCATTACCTATCCTTTCAGATTAAAATGTCTATTTTTCTTTTTCTAATATATGTCACAAAAATATTGTTAAATTTTTATAGATCTAAATTTTGCTATTTTTAGAAAATTTAGTAATCAAAACCAAATTTACTTTATCAAATTTATAAAAATAGCATGACTATAAAAATAGTTTAATCACTGAAATTACGAAATAAAATCAGTGATGCAATTATATCAAAATAATAATCATTGTCAATATAAAATTAAATTTTACATACAAGATAATAAACCAAAATAAATTTGCTTTTGCCATTTATATAGCTAAAAAGTTTCATTTTTGAAATATTTTGTATAAAAATTCTTTTTTCTCATTATATTTTAATATTAGATTAAGATTATATCCTTTATAATGTCACTAAATTATTTTAGAAAATATAACTTTATAGTTATTTCCAAGGAAGGTTAAGATGAGAACTCTCTTATCTTTAAGCATGGTGTGTGCTGCGCTACTTGCTAATGAGACTAATCTAAAAAACGAGTTAAACAACGAAGAGATTAGGGCGAATATGGCAAGCTCTTTTAACGAAAGCTCCAACATAAATTTGCTTAACGAAAAACGAACTTCAGAAGGTAAGCTAAATTTAAACGAAACCCCATGCTTTAAAATAGATAAAATTTCACTTCTTAGTGAGAACGAAGTAGCTAGCTTTAACGCTAGTAGCGGTGCTGATGAGGCTATAATAAGAGAAGCTTATAATGCAAACTACTCTAAATTTAACTCTATTTTAGAGGCTAGCTTAAATAAGCTTGATTTTAAATCAGGCAGCTGCCTTGGCAAAAACTCTATCAATCTAATCATAAACTCTTTTAACAATGAGATAATAAAAAGTGGCTATATCACTTCAAGTGCGAGCCTAGTTACAAAGAGCTTAAAAGATGCCAAGCTAGAGTTTGTGATAAATCTTGGCCAAATAGATAACATAAGCATAAACGAGCTTGATAGCCAAAGAAATAGAGCGAGCTTATTTAGCGCATTTGGTGAGTACTCTCATAAAAATAAAGTGGCAAATATAAGAGATATCGAGCAGGCTCTTGAGTCACTGCAAAACGTCTCGAAAAATGATGTTAGCATTAAATTCTTACCTTCAAATAGGGCTGGCTTTTCAAATATAGTGATCACTAGAGTTGATAGCTTCCCACTAAAGGCTGCTATAAGCATTGATAACCTTGGCTCAAAACAAAGCGGCAAGTATCAGGGCATGCTAAATTTAAGCACGCTAAATTTACTTGGATTTAACGAAATTTTTAGCTTCTCACGTGGCAAAGATATCTTTAAAAAATATGAGGTCACAAATAAATTTAATGGCGCCACTGATCACGGGGCTTCAAATAACTACTATTACGGCTTTAGTATCCCGTTTGGCTACTTCATGCTTGAGTATGAAAAGAGCAAATATGACTACGCCCAGATCATAAACGCAGCCTATAACCTCTACACATATAAAGGTAGAAGCGAGAGCGACTCACTAAGCCTTGCTTATACATTTTATAGGGACTCAAATTTTAAAAATAGCGCTTACGTAAAACTATTTAAGAGAAAAAATAAAAACTACTTAGAGGACTACGAGCTAGATAACCAAGCTAGAAGAAATGCTGGATATGAGGTAGGTATAAAATCAAGCTGGAATTCTTACAACCAAGCTTTTAGCGCTAAGCTAGCTTACAAAAAGGGCACTGGTATATTTAGATCACAGCCTGATCCTTTGGAGGATAGCGGCGAGGCTACATCTAGGTTTGCTCTAATAAATTTAAACCTAAACTACAAATATAAATTTGAACTTCCACTAAGCTATGATCTAAATATCAACGCAAGATATGGACTAAATAAACTAAGCTTGCAGGATAAATTTAGTATCGGTGGATATCACAGTGTTAGGGGATTTGACGGAGAGAGCTCGCTTGTTGGAAACCACGGAGTAAGCGTAAGAAATACCCTCTCATATAACTACTATAAGAGTAACTCCATCTATGCAGGGCTTGACGCTGGCATGGTAAGAGCAGCAAATAGCGGCATAAAGGATAAAAACACCCTTGCAGGATACGCCATAGGTCTAAGAGGCAGTATAAAAGCCTACAACAACCTAAGCTACGACATATCTGTCTCTAAACCTCTTTATAAGCCAAAGAGCTTTGAAACTAAATCAACAAATGTAAATTTCATCATAAGCTACGAATTTTAAGGATAAAATATGCTAAAGAACAACCAAATTTCAAATGCACAAAGCAATCAAAAGCCTAGCCTTTTAACCATAGGCTTAAATTTCTACGTAAGTCTCTCTTTGCTACTTGGCACTATGCCAGCATTAGCAAATGAGCCAAGCATCATAGCTGATCCAGGCGCTAGCAACCGTCCTGATATACTAAAAGCTCCTAATGAGACGCTAATCATAAACATCACAAACCCTGATAGCAAGGGCGTATCTATAAATGAATATAGCAGGTTTAATACCCCAACCACTGGCACTATCCTTAATAACTCTAATAAAAACATAGATACTAAGATAGCTGGCCAGATAGATGCAAACTATAGGCTAAATAAAGAGGCAAGCCTTATTATAAACAAAGTAAATTCGGCTGAGAAATCATCTCTAAAAGGAAATTTAGAGGTTGCAGGTAGCAGGGCTGATGTGGTCATAGCAAATCCAAATGGCATAAGCGTAGATGGTCTAAATATGATCAACTCTCGCTCACTCACACTAACAACAGGTAATATCAATAAACTAAGCCCTAAAGAGATAGAGCTAATATCTAATAACTCTATCGACATCGTAGGGGACGGCCTAAATGATAAGAGTAGTGACTATACTAATGTGATCTCAAATGCCATAAATTTAAACTCAAATATCCACGCAAATGAGCTAAACATCATCGGTGAAAAGGTGGTTACTTCAAGCAAAGATAGACTTTATAACGACGTAAAAGCTAAAAACCAAGAAAACAGCTTTAGCCTAGATAGTAGCGCGCTTGGCGGTATGTATGCTAATAAAATCAAACTAGTTGGCACAAGTAACGGCGTAGGCGTAAATAATAACGGCCTAGTTATAGCAAATAACAACATAGAGATAAACCTTGATGGTGATATAGTTAATGCTGGTGCTATCGCTTCTAATAAAGATACAAGCATAAAAGCAAATACTATAACAAACAAAGATGAAGCGCTAATAGCAGCCAAAGAGAGCCTTAACATAAAAGCAGACACTTTGGTAAATACCTCAAGCCAAATTTATGCTAAAGATATAAATGTAGAAGCTAAAAAGCTGGTAAATAACTCAAGCTCGCAGGCTAGGGTGGAGAAAAGCTCATTTGCTAAAAATTTAGCTCTAAAACAAAGTGGCGAGAATAGATTTAAACTCGAAGAGGTAAATTTAAAAGAGATAAAAGCAAAGATTGAGGCTAAATTTAAAAAACTAGGCAAAGAGCTAAGCGAGCAGGAGCTAAATACTGAAATTTTAAAAGAGGCTATAAGCAAAGATAGCACCCTTTATGCTCTAAATTTACACAAAGACTCATATCTATATGGCACATCGACAAAGGTATTTCATAATCTAAGACTAGACATAGATAAAAACGAAGTAGTACTAGATACTAGCAAAGCAAAAGACCGCGAAGTGCTAAAGAGAATTTACTACTCTATAAACAAAGAAATTTTAAACGAAGAAGATAAGGCAAATTTCATCCCAGGTAGCATAGTAGCAAGCAATGATATAAATTTAAAAACAGATGAGCTACTAAATGATAAGAGCTTTATCTACGCAGGCAACGACCTTGTGCTTGATAGCAAAGATATAACAAACGTAGCACTAAATTTAAGAAGAGACGGTCGAAGCTTTAATGAGTTTAAATGGAAGCAACAAGAGTGGAAAGGAAAAATGGGAAAAGTCACTGGCAAAAAGAAATGGGTGACTAAAGGTGGAAAAAGCACGAATTTTAACTTCTCATACACTGATGTTGGTTTGCCAGCAGTCTTTGCAGCGGGAAATAACATAGTAGGAAGCACGCAGGACTTTTCAAGCTACGCACTAAATGACGATATAAAGCTAGCAAACGTTGATCTGGATAAATTCTCTGAGCCAATATTTAATAGCCCAATTATTAAAAACCTAAATAGAAGAGTGAAAAACCAAGGGTATTATTACAGCCTTGATAGTATAAACTCTGCTTACATAGCAAATATCCTTGATGGCTTATATGAAGCAAGAAATGAGAGCATAAGTAAATTTAAAAATGAGGCAAAAGATAAAAGCGTAAAAGCTTCAGCTCTAGTAATGGCTAACAACATAGACCTAGACGCCAAAGGCAACATAAGTCTAGCTGGCAGCGTAGTGGCTGATAATATCAATCTAAACTCACAAAATTTAAACCTAAATCACCTAGAGCTAAACTCTAAAGATCTAAATTTAAAAGCAGACGGGGCAAATATCAACTCAAGTGAAATTTCAACCAAAAATATAAATGTAAATGCAAATAATATAAGCTTAGACAAAGAGTCATCTCAGTTTAGCAAGGCTTCAAATTTAAAAGCAGACGAGAGCCTTAACTTAAACGCTAAAGAAAATTTAAATATCGCTGGCTCAAATTTAGAGGCTGACAAGATAAATTTAAGTGCAGATAATATAAATATAAACGCTAAAGAGTTTGCCTACAGCCATAGCGCAAAAGAAAATGGCGTGGAATTTAGCCAAAACATCCAAACGCTAAATAGCGCAAACCTAGACGCAAAAGATATAAATTTAAACTCTAAGTCAAACACACAGATAAGCTCAAGTAACTTAAGAGCTACTAATAAGCTAAACATAGAAGCTGGAAATGATATATATGTAGTGGGTGCTAATACAAACGAGAGTACTGAAACTAAAGAGAAGTCAAAGGGCTTTTTCTCTAAAAAAGAGTCTCATATAATGGCTATAAATCAAAAGGTCATCAGCTCAAATTTAAATGCAGGCGATATCAGCTTAAAAGCTGGTGGCAATGCAATAGTAACTGGCTCAAATTTAAGTGCCAAAAATGATATAAACATAGATGCGAATAATATAGGCCTAGCTCCAACAGCTTATAAAAATGATGAGGCAAGATCTAGTTCTAAGAAGTCATTTGGTGGATTAAAATCTAGCCTTGATATGCACTCTCTTGATAAGACAAACTTACAAGGCTCATCTCTAAGCACTAGTCAAGGAGATATAAATTTAAATGCAAACAAAGACATCTCTATAATATCTTCAGATATTAAAGGTGGTAGAAATGTAAATTTAAATGCTGGTAATAACTTGTCTATATTAGCAGCCAAAGAGCAAATAAAAGAAAAAAGCGTTCATAAGAGTTCAAACATTAATATAATCTCATTACTAACATACCCAGGCATGCTGGTAGCTTCTGCGATAGATCCTATTGGGACTGGTTCAAATACCTACTTGTTTGAGCAAATGTTTGGAGATACTCTGACTCAAATTTATCGCTCAAGCTATAACGAAAAGGGAAGTCTTGATGCACTAGCAAAGCTTTCAAATATATCTGCAGCCAAAGAGCTCAATCTAAAAGCAAATGAAGCTACTATAACTGCAAATTTATCAAGTAAAGATGATACTAATATAAAGGCAAATTCTATTGAGATATCAAATGCCGAAAACGAGCATAGTAGCTATGAGATATCTAAGAGCAAGGGTATAAATTTACCAAGCACCAAAGATCTTGCAAATGATCAAAAACCAAAACCTATAAAAGAATTTAAGTATGATACTAGCACCAAAACAAGAGTAGCAGACGCAGAGTATGAAAAATCTACCACCGATGTAGCATCAACTAAAGCTATATCGTCAAACCTTGTTTCAGATAAAAATATAAATTTAAATGCAAACGAAGAGATAGGCATCACTGGATCAAATTTGATCGCTAAAGAAGATATAAATCTAATAAGCAAAAATGCAAATATCGATATATTAAATAGTACTGACACTACTGATATATCAAAAACACTAAAACAAGCAAAAGCAGCTCTTTCTATCACTGCCCAAAACGAATACGTAGAGGTGGCTCCAGCTAGTCTTGCTTTGATAGAAGCTATAAAGCAGCTTAAAAAGGTAAAAAAAGAGTATGATAGCTATAAACACACTAGAGATGATCTAAAAGATAAATTACATGAGCTAAAGCAAGCCTATAAAAGCAAAACTCCTGGCATAGATGGCTCAGATATAGAAGATCTATCAGATATCCTTGAAAATGTTAATGACGAAGAGAGATACTATAAGGCAAATATAGCCTTAGCTATGGCAAACGTAGAAGCTAAGAGCCTAGCACTTATAGCTCAAGTAGCAGCAGCTGCAAAGGCAGCATCTAACTGGTATACATTTGGCTTTAGTGTAGGAGTAGCAGCTAGTGTAAATGGTCATAAATCAAAATCAAACTCAAATGAAGTTATCTCTAATCCATCAAATTTAAGCGCAAATAACATCAAGATACAAACTCCAAATGATACAACTATCACTGGTTCAAATTTAAGTGCCAATAATCTAATAGATATAAACACAAACAACTTAAATATAAACTCTAGCAAAAACACCTATACATCAGAAAGTAAAGACAAAAGCATAGGTGGAACCATGAGATATACTATGTATGGTGGTGGCGGCGGAAGTGCTGGTCTAAACTATTCTACTAGTAGTAGTGACACAGAGAGCCTAACAAACAATAACTCTCATCTTTACTCAGCTAAAGATATGAATATAAATACAGCTAATGACGCAACCATTAAAGGAGCAAATTTAAGAGCTGATGAGAGATTAAATTTAAAAGTAGGAAATAACCTAAACTTAGAGAGTGTAAGAGACAAATACGCATACAACGAAAGAGGATATAGTGTAGGTGTTGGCATAGGATTTAGTAGTGATAAATCACCAAACTCAAGCTTTGCTAATCCATCTAGCACAAAAGCAACTAGCACCAATGCAAATTTCTCTAGATCAAGCTCAAATACAATAACTAAACAAACTATTCTCTCATCTATAACAGCAAATGAGCTAAACGTAGAGGTAGCCAAAAACACTCATCTAAAAGGATCACTACTAGCAGCAGGAGAGTATGATAAAGATAATACTTTTATAGATAACCACAACCTAAATTTAAAAACAAATACCCTAAGCTATGAGAACCTATCAAATACAAGCTATGCTAAAGGAACAAACTTTAACATAGGGGCTAACTATATCCTAGAAGATAAAAACAATAAAGATAGCAGATCAAATAACAATCAAGAAGATAAATTTACAGGTCTTAAATCAATAGATCTATCTAGCCATAGAAATTTAAGCTACAGCTTATCTAAAAACCTAGCAACTCTAGGCAGTGGTAACATAGAGATAGCAGATAAAGAAAACTCAGATGATCTAACAAGACTAAATAGAGATACAACTAAACTAACAAAAGATCTAGTAAATACTAGCATAAGCTCAAATGTGGATGGTAGTATGGATTTAAGGGTGCTAACAAAGAGTGGGCAAAAGGATATAGCTAAAGAGATAGTAGATGCTAACTATGGATTAAAAAAACTATCAGAGCAAATGCCAGACGAAAATAGCAAGAATAAAATAGTATCAATTATGGGAAAACTTCTTGTGTATGGAAGTATGGTTGCTTTGGATATAATACCAACCAGTTATAATAATGGAGGTTTATTTGGGCAGCTTGTTGGTTCTTTCGGTGGAAAAGAGATTGCAAGTGACCTTATTTCTGTTTTTAGTAAAAACTCAGAAAAATATGAACTATATAAAGATAAAATGGTTAAGCTTGAGGATAGTAAATACTTCAAGACCATTAGCCCAGAAAAGCGAGAGGAATTAAAAAAGCTTTCGTATTTTAAAGACCTTTATGTCTCTAAAGAACCTTTAGGAATAGATGTGGATACCATAACACATCAAAATTTTGGAAATGGTATCTTGAATACGCCAATGGAGGCTATTATGAACGGACTTGAGCAAACTGGTCAGATTAAAAAGGATGGTACAAGGCTTGCTGGAAATACCATTGAATTAACGATAAAATATAATCCAACGCGTGGATTTTTCTCTGATTTGCTTGAAGCAGCGCAGGATAAATTTAGTATAGGTACAAGTGACATGGCGAAGCAAGTTGGTAGTTTTATATCGGATGTAACAAAAGCTGCTGAAGAAAAAAGAAAAAAAGATAATAGAGTTTTTGCTGTAAATTTTGCAGCACATTCTCAGTTAAATACATTAGTCTATAATGGTGTTAAATGGGGCATAGACAATGAACTTTATAGGCATTTAGATGGAGTTAAAAGTTCAATGAAAAAAGGTAAAGGCAATCCATATACTGTTTCTTCTTTTGGATCTCCAGTAGATGTAGAAAAAATGAGAGATGTATTAGAAGCGGCTAAAATTGATATAGCGGGAACATTTTCCAACAAAGACGATTTTGTAGCAGAAGGTCTTGGTGGAAATAAAGATGTGAATAAAAAAGCAGATATGACAGATCGTATAAATGTGTTAAATATTCCTAAATTATTTATGGATGGCTCACCACACAGTTCTTATGTGTGTCAAGATTATGAAAAAGATGGTGCTATATGTGGTGTAAATTTCCAGTAGTAAAGCTTATTGTTATAACTTTTATTGTGCTCTTTTCCGGTTGTCATGATATTCCAGATATAACTACAAAGCACCTTAAGCCAGGTATTATGCTTTCATCTTTTCAAAATGAAAGCTTTACCTATGTGCTTCCAAGTAGTTTTACTGATATTGATTGGTATTATTTTCTAGATGAAAAAAATGGCAGAAATGTTTTTGAACGTAATTTGCCGTCTATGTTTAATGAAAAATTTCAGATCAATACTTACAGATATAAAGAAAGAAATATGTCACGAAGTAAGTTAGAAATTCGCAAAGATAGAGAAGAAAGCATTGATAGGAGTATTTATGATATTTTAATGGGTTGGCAACCTTATGAAAAAGGATTCTTTACATATATTGATGGCATAAAGTGTGAAGCAGATTTTTTGATAAGCTCAATAACTCAAATTGACTCTGCAAACTATGGCATTGATTGTCTTTATTACGATACTAGTGGTGCTGTATCAACTTTAGTTATTGGAGGCACTTTTAGATTATTTTTTGATCCAGTTAAACATAAAAACTATAAAGCAGAAGATATGGCAATACTATTTAAAAATGATATGAGTGAATTTTTAAAATCGATAAAATTAAAAAATATGGATAGACAAAGAATGAAAAAAGAGGGCTTGCTTTTTGACAGAATATATAACCCTAGGGATGAATTTGATGAAATAATCTATGAGTGGTTTGATCCAAATAAATTTGACTGTACAAAGTACCAAAAAGAATATCAGATCTGCAAGAAATCACATCTTTGGAAAGAGATACGTAAAAATAAAAAATTTTTTGATGAGAAATACTATGAAACAGAAAGAAAGATAAGAGGTTAAGATGCTTAAATATAAAAAATTTATTTTTCTTTTTGTAGCTTTTTTGTTTATTGGTTGTTTTTCAGATAACTATCCTCAAGTGAATGAACGAAATGTAATATATAGCTATGATAGAAATTTAAAGGCCTATGCACCAGAAGCAAGAAGAGATAAAGTAAGGCTAGATACAGAAGGGCTAAAAAAAATTATAATAAATAAGATAGGACAAAACTTTGAATATAAAATCAGTGTCTATACTGAAGATGCTGATCATAGCAATGTAATAAAAGCAACAAGCAAAGAGGAGAGAATACAAGATAGAATGGAGTATTTAAAATCTCATGGCAAGATCTTTTCTCTTAAATCAAATAGATACATTAAACTAAGCGATGAGTATCTATCAAATTTATTATGTCTTGCAAAGACAAATATTAACAGTAGTACCTATGTGAATATTGAATATACTTGCCCCTTTTATAGCAAAAATGGTAAGAAGAAATTTCTAATAGCAAAGACGTCATTATCGGATTATGCAAGAGATAAAACTATAAAAACTAAAGAAGAGTTATATGAGTATAAGATAACTCAGGCTTATAGTACCCTTAAACAAGATATTAAAGTAGTAGCTGACTCTCTTTGGATAGATGAGATGGATATTGAAAGAATGAAAAGAGATGGCTTACTACATGAAAATGCCAAATATGGTGCTCAAGACGAAAATGCTGTCGAGTGGTTTAATCCGGACTTCTTTGAATGTAAAAGCATGAACGAAAAAAATCAAATTTGTGATGATAGGCTAAAGTTTAAAACTATACGAGATGAGTTATCAAAAGAAGAGTAGGTGAAACAAAAATTATATGATAAAAAGAAATTCGGAATATATAGATGACGAAATTGGAATTTTATTAGACTTGGTGCATTTTAAAAACAACATAGATACATTAAAAAATATGTTATCCCAGATTGGTTTTGATAGCGAAACTGAGCTCGTTTCTATGTCAAAAGATGATATAGCAGAAATTTTACAAAGAAGCTTGGATAAAAAGATATCTTTTTTAGAGCTTGAAGAGTGGGCAAATTTAATAGAATGTCGTGAAGATATAGGCTTTGAAGATGAAAAAACACAAGAAATGATCTTTAAACTAGCAAATCCTTATTTGCATGGAAAGTTAGATGAAAAACAGGTGCTAAGCTATCTAAACGAATTAAAGGGAGTAGATGGATAGTAGTGATGCTTGTTTGTCAAAGATGGGATTTGAGATTAAAAAGTGGATCTGTTAAGGCATTGTTGATGAGTTGAAGAGTAGCTGTGATAGCTTTTAAAAGGTAATATGGATAAGGGTATATATTAATTACGTAGAAATATATCATCCTTTTAGTATGTACTATCACGAAATAAAAGGATACATTAAAAATGGGCAAAAAGATGAATAATAGGCTAAAATACATGATTATCCTGGGGTATTTTTTAGTTATATACTCTGGGATTATCATGGTGTATCTTGGCTATTCCTATAAGATTTCTCTACTATTATTTTGTTTGTTTAATTTAATTGTTTTCTTAAAAATATTTTATATTATAAATTTTAGAGATGAGCCACTAAAAATTGTTACAGTTTTTCTTAGCATACTCTTGTTTGCTGTTTTTATGGTTATTTTTGTATTTGCGGAAAGACTGATAATGAATGCAATTTTGTACGGTATGGATGGGTATGGGTATTTGCGCAGACATGGCTATATAGATTGTAGTTGCGCAGATCTATTGCCAGGCGATCATATTTTTTGGGATATTTTATCAACTTTGTATTATCCGATATACATATTTATATTCATCAAACCTTTTGTAGGATATTTAAAAAAGAGCACACAAATATCTAAAAAAACATTATAAAATCAAAATTTGTATAGAAATAGCAGAAAGTTAAAGCAAGAAAGTAGATAAAAATGAAAAATAATTTGTTAATACTTTTAAAAGTTTGGCTACTACTATTTTTTGTCTATCTTATTTTTAGGATATTTATTTATTTTTTTGGTGAACAAAGGCTGTATATGTTGATTTTGTGCCCTATTTTGTTTAACGGATATTATGTGATAAAAAATGGCATTAAAAGAAGTGACATAACTTTGTATAAAATAAAAAACGATCAAGTAAAAAATAATGGATTTGTAGCATTTGTATGGTTTGTTTTTTGCATTTTTGTATTAGTGTTTTGGATAGTTGTTAAGTGAAATAGGTCAAATAATTTTTGTATTAGCATGGAATTTGGTAATATTTGTAGCGATTATTTTTTTGGTTTGTAATGTGGCCTTTAATTTATTTTCTGCTGTTTTTACCGTATATTTAGTGCTTTGCATAGTAAAAAATAAAGTAAAAAAGATGACTTCACTTTTGAGAGAGTAAAACATGGCGAATTTAAGTACGGTGGAGTTGCTCTGTTTGGATGATATTTATTTTGATATCCTGGATAACTTATGATGTTATAGAATTTTTAAAATAACATTTTTTAAATTTGTATTTATATCGTATCTTTGAGCAATTGCTGCTATTCAAAGAGGATATAATAACGAAGAAGTAAAAGGTTTTACAAGCTTGCAAACTGGAGCTAGCTATATAAATTTCAAAAATATAACAAATATGAAAGATCTTGTAAAGACCATAACTCATGAAAACCAAAGATCTATGGATATACAAGATCATAGAGATATAAATAAAAATAGAGATGATGATACTAAGTATGCATCAAATTTCTCAGACTTTGCAACTAGATATTTCTCTCATGCTCTATGGCTAAACGATAAAGGTTTTTCTAAAACACCTTTAACAACAGCTGTAACAACAAGCATGATAAATAACAATAGAGAATTTGCAAAGCTGGATAAGAATTTGGGAGCGAATAGAGTTGAAGCATATTCTAGGTCGGTAGGTTTTGGTAAAAACCATATGTTTATAGTTGTTGATGGAAGTAATTATAAAGAAGGAATTACTATTGCTTCTCTTGGTGCTAAAAATTTTATACTTGGTGGTGATACTGAAATCGCAGTAAAAGATATAAACCATATTAGTGAAGAAGAAGATGTGGCATACACAGATAGAGATCATTACTTGAATAATGAATGGAAAGAAAAACAGGTGATTGAAATTCCAGGAGGTATGACAGAAAGAGAATTTGATGAGCGTGTTTTAGAAAATGCAAGAAACTATAACAAAATATTTGAAAACAATAGATATCCAAATATTGTTTCAACAATCAGCGAATCTTTTTTTGGAGGCTACAATAACAATGAGGACTCTTTATTAAGAAATTCAAATACATTTGTAGATGATGTAATAGAATTTAGTGGAGGATCTATTATGAATTTTAAAAACACACCTTTGCAAAATAGTACAGAATTAAGAAATATAACAGAGCAATTAAATAAAATAGCCCCACATACAATAGATTTTGGTGTATTGATGCAGTAGGATAATAAATGGAACTAGTATCTATTTTTTTAATATCAAATTTAGTGCTTTATTTAATACTATATATAAGTAAGCGATTTATGATAAATTTCATATATAAATTTCTGAGATTTTTATCTACGTTATGTATTGTTATAGGTTTTGCCATACTTGTCTATTTTGCTTGCTATATTGTCTATTATCACAACAATTGGTCAGAAATAAGCACTGGAATATTAATGGCTATGATAGTTGTTTTTTTTATGAATATGATCTGGCCAGCCATTATAGTGATAGATTGGCAAAATAACCCTAAGCACTTTTCTGGCTATTATCAACTCTTTTTGAATATATTTCTGATAGTTACTATTTTTTTGATGGGGGATAACGTTGGCTTTTAATAATATTGGTCTAATTTTCGGATCTATTGCAAGTTTTATATTTTTGATTTTTTGGCTAAAAGAGTCTAAAAACAAGGGTCGAAAATTTATGATTAGATACTTGTTTGTTTTTGTTGGTGCTATAATGATCATCCTGACAAATTTTATAAACATTCCTCAATTTTTTGCATACGACCTAGGTGATAGAAATTTACTCTATATCGCATTTGCTTGTTTATGTCTTCAGCTAATAGTTGATATTTGCTATCTTGCTTGTTCTTTTTTTGTAAATTTAAACAAATTGATAGATAAATACAAATAATTCTTTTATGAACTTTATCTAGGTAGAATTGAGGGGAAAGAGTAGAAATTTAAAGATAATGTTTATTTTGCTGAAAAAGAAAATACAACGACAGATATGGATAAATCAGAATTTGAAAAAGTAAAAAGTATTAAAGCTTATAAAAAGAAAGACGATGGAACAATATGTGTAAAGGACTTATTATATAAAGACCACTGAAAAGTATATAAAGATAAAAAATCATATGAAAAGGGTAAACGTTCATTTGATGTTTGAGAAGATGGTAGATTTAAGGGTCAAAAATGAAAACAGATAGTATATGTGAGCAATATTCAAAAGAAAAAATAAAAATAAATACTTGGCTAGAAGATGATGTCTTTTTTATACAAGGAGATACAAAAAGTTTAATGTTTTTATCTGACTTAATTAAAGCACAGGCAATGGAACTAAAAGATGACAATGTGTGCATTGGTCCAAATTTAGCAGGAAATAAATTTTTTTTTCTTAAAAAGCTAAATTTGGAATTTTAATTCACAATACAGATAGTGCAAAATAAAAATATTCTAATAATATCTGAAAAAACAAAAGAAAAGTAGCCTCGATAGTGTAGATAAAACTGGAAAGTCAGTTGTTATTGATAATTAAACTGGTGAATTTTTATGTGGGAGGGGAAGGCTTTAAATATGACTACTAATATTTATGTAAAAATACTAAATGAAGATATACCTGTTTGGCGTCCAGTCAAAGCAGTTTATTTAAAGGAAAATATCTTTAAGATAGTAGATAAGACCGATTTTGAAAAACTTGATGAGATGCTAGAATTTAGTTTTGATGATACTGTTGTATGCAAAAATAGCAATGGCAATTTTTATGCTGTAAAACTATATTCATAAAAGGAGTTAGTATTGGCGATTTGGCAATGTGATTTTTACATTTTACCAAGCAACAGCGATGAGACGGTTTTAAATTTAGAAACATTTGATGATTCTATCTTTTGGCATAAAGTATCAGTTAATAAAGAAATTTTTAATAGTGTTGCTTCTATTTTGCCACAAGTAAAATCATGGTCGGACAGCTTGGACATTTATGGCAATCTAGAGGATAGCTGCCTACAGATCTCTTTTGACAACAATGGATTGGTAGATGGGGCATTGCTGCGTATAAATTTCACTAGTGAATATAAAGATATTTTAAAATTTATCATATCGTTCTGTGTCAAAAATGATTTTGAGATACTAACTAGCGATCTTTTTAAACTACCACTTTTGTATTCAAAAATAGATCAATATATTGCTGGTTCTAAACGAAAAGAAAAATTTATGAAGTTACAGAAACCTATTTAATTGATTTTAGTCAGCAAAGAAGGCAAGGTGCTAATAAAATGAAACGTTTTATTTTGGATATATTTGATAGAAATCTAAACGAAGATGAAGCCCAAGGATATTTTAAAAATAGCTTTATGGAAATGGCTGATGAAGAAAAAAGCTATTATTTAGGCAATGAAGATAAATATTTAAAATTTTTTCTAGCACTTTTTGCTATCAAAGAAAAAGCACCAACAAGAATTCGTTTTTGCAACTATAAAAAAGCCACAAAGCTTCTTTTTGATACAAAATATTCGCAAAGAAGCTTAGAAAATTTACTTGGAGCAAAAAGTATAACTTGCCAAGAAGATATTGAAATTTTTACAATGCTTAGCTTTAGGGATGCTTTTGGTGTGCAGTTTGCATATCGTATATATTTTTCTGAAATTTGTATCTATATCGCATCTTTGAGCGATTATTATTATATGGTTTATTGCAAAGATGAAAGCGAAGAGATAATAAAAAGAATAGCTATAAAATTTGGTCTTTATTTGAGATCTCTCTTGTAGATGGGTTTTAAACTTAGAGTCTGCTGGCTCATAAAGTAATGCAAAAACGAAAAGACAATGATAAAGGGGGTAGGGTACAATGTGGTTACATATAAGATTTTTATTTATTATCTTATTTCTGTCGGGATGCGGCATTGTTACAAGTGTAGATAATGATAATAAAGAATCTAAAATTTTGAGTGTAGATCAAAGAATATCTACAAAAGAGGGATTGCTCTCTTTGATGGCGCCTATACATAAGGATATAGGCGTTTTTTATGGAGTGTATAAAGTAGAGGAAGGCATGGCGTTGACTTGGGCTGTAAAAAATATGATGGCTTCAAAGCTTATTATTTCGACAGAGTCTTATCCTGGACATACTTTTGAGTCTGCAAAATATCTCGATCCAAAAAATCTTAAAATTTTTGAAGAAGAGACAAAAACTAAAGAGAGTTTTTACAATACTACTACTAGTGCTGTATATAAAAAAGCATATCTTGATTATATAGACGGAGTTAAATGCAGGACATTTGTCCATGCGGATTTGAGACAGATTTATCAAAATGTAATTGATGGTGAAAAGACATATACACAATACTATGATACATATTGTTCATTTTATCAGCCAAAAAACATTAAAAAACCAACAAATATGGTTAGACTGCAATATGAATATAGCTTTAATCGCAAATCAAAAGCTTTTACAGATAGCAACAAAACAGAGCAGGAAGTCTTAAATGATATACACAATATATTTAGGCAAGACATACAAGCAATATTTTCTACCATAAAGCTTGGCATGGACAGAGAGAAGATGAGAAAAGAGGGGCTTTTATTTGATAAACCATATAGGGTTCAGTTTTAGATAAAATTACAACTGCAAACTATATGCAAAGAATTTAATAAAAATAGCTCATACATATATGGATAGACAAAAGATGCGTCAGCATGGGTTATTATTTAATACAAAATCAAAGGAGATAAAATGGAAATAAAAAAATTAATCATGTTTGCTTTGTTGGCATTTGTTTTTACAGCTTGCGCTGAAAAAGAATATATATGTCAAGACCATGAAAAAGATGGCGCAGTATGTGGCTATAGACCATAAGTAGCCATAAATATTTAGAAAGATAGAATTTAAATTTATAGGACGGACTCAACAAATCCTTGTTTGCATGGAAAGTTAGATACAAGCTGGAGCTAAGCCATTTAACGAATTATAAAAAATGTAACGACAAATACGAAATAGTAGATGATTTGCGTTAAAATACGCTTTTAAATTATAATAAATAAACCCCATAAAAGATACAATAACAAGATTTTATTATCATAAAAGGAACTCTAATGAAAAGTTTAAAACTTATTTTTATATCAATACTACTAATCACATCAAACCTCTACTCAAGTGAAAAAATCCAGCCTAGCTTTGATTGCTCTAAAGCTAAAACAAGAGTAGAAAAGCTAATATGTTCTGATGAAGATATATCAAGAGTAGATAGAGATATGCAAAAAGCATATGATCTAATGATGGGCAAATATGACCTTGCTTATATGAATGAAGAGGCTAAAGAGGAGATAAAGCCATATTTAAAAAAGCTAAAACAAAGTCAGATCGACTGGGTTAAGTATAGAGATAAGTATTGCAACACAAAAAAAGATGAAAAAGAATTTAATAGCTGTGTCTTTAGTAGATATATTAATAGAATAGAATCTATAGTGCCAAGCTACAACTGGAGAATAGGTTTTTCAATAAATGATAAAAATAGCACAAATGATCTATGCTATAACTACTTTACTCAAAAATTCTGGATGGACTCTCCAAAGCCTGTAAATAAAGATAACCCACCTTATGGAGAAGATAAAGAATTTTATGAGAAATTTCTAATTAATGCTCTTGGCAAAGACATCGCAGAGAGGGAATTAAATACCACTAAAAATTATTACTACACACAACTTGACGGTGCTCCAGTTGGAAGCTATATCATGTGTGTAGGTATAGGTGGAGAAGAGAAAGAGATATATGATCTAAGAAGTAAAACATATAAGCCTTATTGTAGAGGTACTAGCATGCAGTTCGAGGATTTTTTACATGGGGATTATATAAGGGCTGGTCAAAAACCAGAGTCAGGACTTAAATTTAAAGAGGTAGAAGAGACCAAGGAGGAGTTTAAAAAGAGAGGCTTAGACTATGAAAAGGATGATAACTTTTCAACAGAGGTCTATAAAAAAGCAATAAAGAATGATGCAGATAGTTTTAGTAATGCAATATATAGTACTGATAAAAGCTATGACGCAAATATACTTTCAGACGGAATGGTAAGAATACTATATGCTTCAAATTTGCATGGAAAAGAGAGAAAAGATAAATTTGGAAGATATGCATATCCTGATGGCTATTCTAGTTCACCAGCTTTTATAGTTGCTGATAAATTCTTTTTTAGAGTTTATATGGATAAATATGGAAATGATCTAGTTTGTAGAATGCCTATCCAAAGCAGGTTTAAAGATAGAAATGATACTAAACTTATAAGAGAGTATCTTGATCAGTTTAAGGAGTTTTAATGCCAATTAATGAGAGAAATGCTAGTAAATTTAAAGATAAACTAAGAGATACATTAAAAGATGCTGAAGATTTTATATATGAACTATATTATGATACTAATAAAATAGCCACTATAGGTTGTGGTTTTAATGTGACTTTAAAAGAGATACTAAAAGAAGTTTGTGATAAAAAATATTCTGATCCTAAGATGAGCGAAGAAGAATTTACTGGGCTACTTAATACTATTAACGGGATAGGGGCAAAAACTAATGAAAATTTAAGATCTAAGGTATCAGAGTATCTTGATGGCATAAAGACAGAAGATAAAAAGAGTGCGAAATTTGGCGAATTTAAGTTAGACGATAAGCAAATCGGCGATATATTACCAGAGGTGATTGAGAATTTTAGAGATGGTCTAAATAAAAAACTAGCTTATACCACTATAAGTCCGCAAGAGAAAAAGATAGATGATAAAACTAAAGGTAGCAGCGAATATATAGCTCTAATGAGCATGACATATAATAATCCAAGCCTTGTAGGAAATGGACTAAAAGCTCACTTAAGAGCTAAAAACCGCTTTGGAGCTTGGTATGAGATAAGGTATAAGAGTAATGCAGATAATGAGATAGGTATAGCTAAGCGTAGATTTGCAGAGTCAAACGAATTTGGGCTTTTTGAAAGTAAAGAAAATAATAATGCGGTCAAAGAAAACGAACTAGGAGATATAAGCATAAACGCAATATCCTTTGAAGAGTGCTTAGATCTTTTCTCTCTTTTAAATGTGGCAAAGATAAAAGATAAAGACGAGCCATCTATAACCTATCTACAAAACGCTATAGCTTATGAGACTACTAAGGAATTTAAAGGTAATAGAACCATCCCAGGATACTTAGCAACACCAAAGAATGCTATAAACTTTAACAAACACTACAGAAAATACAACACTATCTTGCATTTTTTTGCAGATAAGATAAATGCTCTTTTAAAAAATGTCACCTCAAAGACCTTTAAGCTAGAAGATATCTATGTGATCACCACAAAAGATGATAATAGCCATAATATCTCAAGGATAAATAAACTTTTAAAGATAAGAGCAGAAAATGGTGAGTTTAAACCTGAAGCAAAGAGAGATATTTTACTTATCTATCCAACAGCCTCAGCCCTTCCTGTAATGCCTATCCAACCAAAAAATACAACCTTTACTATCGTCTTAGCAGATAATACATCGCTTGATTGCTCAAATTTAAACCCAGATGGGAATAGCAATGAGAGTGAGATAGTACTTATGAACTATAAGCAAGATGTAAGAGAGCCCAATAAAAACTCAAGAGATGAAGAGATAAGCTTTATAAAGCCCTCTACAAATGGTGAGACTATCATCTACAAAAACGCTAATGGAATTTTTATATCACAAGATGATAGATATGCCTTTAATAGCGGCAATGTAATAACTCTTAACTTCTTTGAAAAAATGAACTTTAACCTCTTAAATTTTGCTAAAGAAAACAGCTATAGCATAAGAAGCGACAAGGCTTCAAGCATGTTTGATATAAAGCTAAGGCTACCAGACGCTACTGATAGTATCTCTACAAAAAATGAAGGAAATTTCAACCTAGTAGTGAGTGATCTGATCATAGAGGATGAAGAGGGTAAAAGCTACGATATAAAAGAGGTGTATCTTCATAATGGTGAAGATAAAAGGGTCTATCCCTCTTACTACCTAAAGAAAAACGATGATAAAGACGCAGATAGCAATAGTAGCTCTAAAAACTCATATACGGCTAAATTTAGAATAAATATAAATTTAGATAAAAACTCTACAGGCTTTAAAAAGACTTCAAAATTTATCATAGCTACATTTAATCTTAGTAAAAGGTATGACACTGCCGAGATACATGCCAAAGAAGATACTGCTGTTGTTACTTTGGCTAGTAAAGATAAAAAAGATGGAGGTGCTGAGTTTGATATCAAAGTATCTACAGTCGCTTATCAAAAAAATATAACTGAGATCAGGCTAAATACTTCAGAAAATACTAGTGCTACAAATCTAAGCATAAAGGATACTTTAAATTTAGAAGCTGTTTATCTACCAAATAAGGGAGATGATGACTACAAAGAGGTAAACTGGGCCTATAAGGTGATAAGAGAGGATAAATATAATAGTGAGGTGGTAGGCAAGGTAGCAGGGGCGATAAATTTAAGCGAAGAGAAATTTAAAGGCAAAAAGATCACTTTTAGTCCAAAAGATGATATAAAAGATAAAGAGCTACTAAAGAAGCTAAATCATGGCAACCATATCATAATGTTTTTTGCCTATCTAAAATCACCTGCGTTTAATACTAATTTTGGAAAGACGCATATTAGGGTAGATATAAAAGCACCTATATATTTAAAATACTCTAATGGCAAGCTTTGCATATATGAGTTTGGGCATACTGATGCTACTATGTGCTTTGATACAAGCTTGTCTGATGATATTTTTGGTAAAGAGGGCAAAGATGAGAAAGTAGAGTATATGCCTAAAGGGGTTTATTATATAAACTCAAATTTAAATAGCGGGGATATAGATATATATGAAGATGATAAGCTAAGTGAGACATGCTACCAAAGCATAGATGGTAAAGATAGATCATATATAGAGCCATGTAAAATTTATGCAATAGATAGCAATATACAAAGAGCATCATCTATAAAAAGCGGAATAAATTTGATAAATAGTGAGAATAAAAACAGATTTATCCAAAAATTTAACGAAGTAAAGCAAAGAGTTGGACTAGATAGCAAAGAGGTTAAGCTAGAGGTGGGGTAGGGGGGGCGATATCTTAAAAATATAAGTAGTGTGATGGAAAATTTATGATTATAGATTTAGACTTCATAAATATCTTGTCTTAAGCACTATTAAATATGTGAATTTTTTCAAGAGAAAAAATTGGAGTTTATGAAATTGGCCAGAAAGTGAGGCTTTGTTTTATATTTTAGCATTTGCAATAACAGACAAGCAAATTAACTAAATTTAGCTGTCTCTTAATGTATCTGCTACTACTTTCCATTCGTGCATGAGCTTTTCAAGGCTAAATTTAGCATTTGCAGGGCTGGTTGATGGTAGTTTTATCACCTCGTTTTTTGTCGCTTTTATGATCTCATCTTCTAAGTATTTTTTACAAATTTCATAAGCCTTACCGCCGTTTGCGAATACCTGTGCTATGCGCGCGCCGCTAAAAATCGGCTCTAAATTTACAGGTATGATCTTGCTCATCTTAGCGTCGCTTGAGCCCTCTATCTCGCACGAGATCGCCGCGTCGTAGATAGCGATGTGATGAGAGAGTAGAAATTTTATCTTTTCATCCGTGCTTTCTGGCACAGCAGCGTTTAAAATCGCAGCTAACACCCGCCAAAAGCGGTTTTGCGGATTTGTATAATAAAAGCCAAATTTACGAGAGATGACAGATGGAAATGAGCCTAGGATTAAAATTTTAGAGTTTTTATCAAAGATTGGCTTAAAAGGGTGTGTATGGCTCATATTTTACCTTTTAAATTTAATGAAATTTTCTCTTGCCGTTTAAATTTGGCAAGAGAAATTTAAATTTACTCAGCGCTTTGCGTAGCCACGGCACTCTCTACCTCGTCGCTAAAATCAGCCAAGCTTAAGCGTTTTAGCTGGCGATAGCGTCTTTGCGCGTCGGCCTTGTTTTTAGCTAGCAGCTCGTCTGCGTGCTCAGGGTTGGTCTTTTTAAGCGAGTTGTAGCGAACTTCGTTTAGCAAAAACTCTTCATAAAGCGACCAGTCTGGCTCTTTTGAGGTGATTTTAAGCGGATTTTGTCCCTCTTTTAAAAGGCGCGGATCGTATAGGTATGTCGGCCAGTATCCGCATTTTGTAGCGAGCTCGCCTTGTCCGCCAGAGAGCGCCAAGCCGCCTTTGATGCCGTGAGCGATGCACGGAGAGTAGGCGATGATGAGGCTTGGGCCGTCATAGGCTTCGGCCGCTGCGATCGCTTTTATCACGTTTGCTTGGCTCGCGTTTGAGTTGATCTGCGCTACGAAAATATTGCCGTAGGTCATCGCGATGTAGCCAAGGTCTTTTTTCTGAGCTGGTTTGCCGCTAGCCGTAAATTGCGCTATCGAGCCTGCGCGGCTTGATTTTGAGCTTTGGCCACCAGTGTTTGAATAAACTTCGGTGTCAAGCACTAGCACATTTACGTTCTCGCCACTTGCTAGCACATGGTCAAGTCCGCCAAAGCCGATGTCATACGCCCAGCCGTCGCCACCGATGATCCATTGCGACTTTTTGACGAGAAATTTCTTAAGCTCTAAAATTTCTTTAACGCCCGGTGCGCTTAAATTTTGCTCTAAAATAGGCAATAAATTTTTCGTGATCTCTTGCGTTTTTTCGCCATCATTTTTGAAATTTATCCAGTCGTTGTAAAGCGCTGAAAGTGCGTTTGGCACGCTATCTATGTTATTTCTCATGATATCTTCAATGCGGTGGCGCATGGTCTCGATCGCTACGTTCATACCCATGCCAAACTCGGCGTTATCTTCAAATAGCGAATTTGCCCACGCAACGCCCTTGCCTTCGTCATTTGTGGTGTACGGAGTAGATGGAGCTGAGCCGCCATATATCGAACTACAACCAGTCGCGTTTGCCACGATCATGCGCTCTCCAAAGAGCCTTGTAATGAGCGTGATATACGGAGTTTCGCCGCACCCAGGGCAAGCGCCGTGGAATTCAAAGAGCGGCTTAGCAAAGCCAACGCCCTTAACGCTCTCTTTGTTCATGAGATCGTCTTTGTAAGCGACTTTTTTAAATAGATAATCAGCGTTTTCTTGCTCGTTTTTGCCTAGCTCTTCTTCAAGCGGCACCATTACGAGCGATTTTTCTTTGCTTGGGCAGTTTTGCGCGCATAGCTCGCAGCCGGTGCAGTCTAGCGGGCTTACTTGGATCTTGTATTTTAGTCCCTTGACCTCTTTGCCTTTGGCTTCTAGGACGTGATCTTGCACGCCTTGTGGGGCTATGCTAAGCTCGTTTTCGTCTATCAAAAATGGCCTGATTACAGCGTGCGGGCAGACAAATGCGCACTGGTTGCACTGGATGCAGTTTTGCTCGATCCATTTTGGCACCATTACGCCAACGCCACGCTTCTCGTAAGCCGTCGTGCCAGCTTCAAAGTGTCCGTCCTCGTAGCCTATGAAGGCTGAGACTGGTAGGCTATCGCCTCTGGCCGCATTTATCGGTTTTACGACGTTTTCGATGAAGCTGTTGCCGATATATTTTTCATCTTTTTGATCATCATTTGCTAAATTTGCCCACACAGGATCGACTGGTACTTTTATGAGCCCATTTGCGCCTACGTCGATAGCGTTGTAGTTCATCTGCACGATCGCCTCGCCTTTTTTAGCGTAGGCTTTGTGCGCGTACTCTTTCATATATTTTTGCGCATCTTCAAATGGTATGATGTCTGCAAGCTTGAAAAATGCCGACTGCATTATGGTATTTGTGCGGTTTTTAAGGCCGATGTCGTGTGCTAGCTTTGTTGCGTTTATGATGTAGAAATTTATATTTTTGCTAGCTAAAATTTTCTTAACTTTATTTGGCAGTTTGGCTATCGTCTGCTCTGCGTCCCAGATAGAGTTTAATAAAAATGTGCCGTTTTCTCTGATGCCGTCAATAACGTCGTAAATTTCAAGATATGCTGCGACTGAGCATGCTACAAAGTGTGGGTTTGAGACGAGATAGGTCGAGCGGATCGGCTTTTTGCCAAAGCGAAGGTGTGAGCGTGTGTAACCGCCTGATTTTTTACTATCGTATGCAAAATATGCCTGCGCGTAAAGATCAGTCTTATCGCCGATGATTTTTATTGAGTTTTTGTTTGCGCCCACGGTGCCATCAGCGCCAAGGCCGTAAAATAAGCACTCTTTAACGCTCTCATCACTTAGTGAAATTTTCTCTCCAGTCGGTAGCGAGGTAAAAGTGACGTCATCAACGATACCCACCGTAAAGCCATCTTTTGGCTCGCTTTGGTTTAAATTTTCAAACACAGCTAGCATTTGCGCAGGATCGACGTCCTTTGAGCTTAGGCCGTATCTACCGCCAACTATGACCGGAGCGTCTTTTTGGCCGTAAAATGCAGCTTTTATGTCAAGATATAGTGGCTCGCCAAGGCTGCCAGGCTCTTTTGTGCGGTCAAGAACGGCTATTTTTTTCACGCTCTTTGGCATCACGTCAAAGAGATACTTCGTGCTAAATGGGCGGTACAAATGCACCTTGATGATGCCCACCTTTTCGCCTTTTGCGTTTAGATAATCAACGACCTCTTCAAGGGTCTGCGTCACTGAGCCCATAGCTACGATGACGCGCGTAGCTTCAGGGTCGCCGTAGTAGTTAAATGGCTTGTAGTCTCTACCAGTGATCTTTGAAATTTCAGCTAGGTAGTTTGCCACGATGTCTGGCACTGCGTTATAAAAGCGGTTGCTTAGCTCTCTTGTTTGAAAGTAGATATCATCATTTTGCGCTGTACCTCTTGTTTTTGGGCTCTCAGGATTTAGCGCTTCGTCTCTAAATTTTTGTAGCGCCTCTCTGTCAAGAAGTCTATCAAAGTGCGCGTAGTCCATCACTTCTACTTTTTGAATTTCATGGCTCGTTCTAAAGCCATCAAAGAAGTGTAAAAATGGCACACGGCCCTTGATCGCCGCTAAGTGCGCCACGCCAGCGATATCCATCACCTCTTGCACTGAGCCGCTTGCTAGCATAGCAAAGCCAGTTTGGCGACAGGCATAGATATCTTGGTGGTCGCCAAATATTGAAAGTGCCTGTGCTGCCAGAGAGCGAGCTGAGACGTGGATGACGCCAGGGAGGAGCTGGCCTGCTATCTTATACATATTTGGAATTTTTAAAAGAAGGCCTTGAGAAGCTGTGTAGGTCGTAGTTAGGGCGCCAACTTGTAGTGAGCCATGCACCGTGCCAGCTGCACCGCCTTCGCTTTGCATCTCGACTACCTTTACTGGCATACCAAATAAATTTTTTTTGCCCTGAGCTGCCCAAAGGTCAGTGTAGTCAGCCATAGGCGAGCTAGGAGTGATAGGGTAAATTCCAGCTACTTCGGTAAATGCGTATGACGCGTAAGCTGCGGCCTCGTTTCCGTCCATAGTTTTCATTATTTTTGACATATTTCCGCCTTAAAATTATCTTAAAAATGGCTTTATTATAAAAGAAAAATCCAAAATTTGTCATTAATCTCTATCATTAAAAAATTAAAATTTATAAATAACTAAGATGTAAGTCAAATTTTAATATTGTAGAGGCAAAGTAAAAAAGGATGAAATTTTGATAAATATTCATAAAATAGCCTATCTAAGGGTTATTGCGCTAGCTTTTGCAGCTTTTATATTTAATACAACTGAGTTCGTGCCGGTGCCACTTTTAAGCGACATAGCAAAGGATTTTGGCATGAGTACGGCTGATACCGGACTCATCATCACGATATATGCGTGGAGCGTGACGATACTCTCGCTACCATTTATGCTGCTAACTGCAAATTTAGAGCGAAGGTCGCTACTTTTAAAGGTTTTTATCATCTTTGTCGCTTCTCACGCACTTTGCGCTGTTGCTTGGAATTTTACTGTTTTAGTTATAGCTCGCGTGCTAATAGCCATCTCGCACGCCATATTTTGGTCGATCACAGCTTCGCTTGCTGTTAGAGTGGCACCTATCAATAAAAGCTCGCAAGCCCTGGGACTTTTAGCACTTGGCACATCGATGGCGATGATACTTGGCTTGCCACTTGGCAGGATTTTGGGCGATAGCTTGGGCTGGCGTGTCACATTTGGGCTCATAGGGGTCTTTGCTGTGGGCGTTGGCGCTTGGCTATATAAAATTTTGCCACTTTTACCTAGCAAAAACTCAGGCTCGCTAAAGAGCTTGCCTGGTCTTGCAAGAAATGGCTTTTTGATGGTGGTATTTTTGCTAACTGCTATCGTTATCAGTGCGCATTTTAGCACCTATAGCTACATCGAGCCATTTGCTAAAGATATTAGCGGTTTTGATGGTAAATTTATCACCATATTTTTGCTTTTGTTTGGCGTCGCTGGCATTGTAGCAAGCGTGCTTTTCTCTAAATTTTATAAGCTCATACCAACTGCCTTTACAGCTATCTCAATAGCGATCATTTTAGCCTGCTTGCTGACGTTAAATTTCATCGCTACAAATGAGAGCTTTATGCTTGCGCTTGCCTTTATCTGGGGGCTTGGCATAGCTGGGATAAATATGAGCTTTCAGATCAAGGTGTTAAGCTTAGCCTCAAATGCCACGGACGCTGCGATGGCGATATATTCAGCCATTTATAATATCGGCATAGGAGCTGGTGCGCTAATAGGTCATCAAACGATAGTTCATCTTGGTGAGCAAAATATTGGCAATGTTGGCAGCGTTTTTGCAGCGGTTGGACTTGTCATCTTTCTCGTTGCAGCGGTTAAATTTAAAAAGGCTAATTAAATTTAGCCTTTTTAAAAAACCAAAAACGTTACAAATTTCTACAAATAAGTGATAATAAATATCATAACTAAGAATAATTTTAGCTAAGCTTTTTTATAATCGTTATCAGAAAACGAATAAATTTTAGGAGCTTGTTATGTCAGTTTTAGTTATCGGAGCAGATGAGATCACGCCTATTAAGGCTGTTTTGCATGATTTAGGAGCTGAGAAGATAGAGCACTGGGACGCTAGAAACGAAAACCGCGTAAATCGCAAGCCGATCCCGCAGGACACCGAGTGCGTGGTGATGCTAACTAGCTTTTTAAACCACAACACGATGAAGACTATTAAAACTCAAGCAAAAAAGAGAAATATCCCTATCGTTTGTGCAAAAAGAAGCGTTAGCTGCGTATTTTGCGAGTATTGTAAGGTCTTTGGCCTAGATAAGGAATTTGGATGCAAAGAATAATCGATGAAGTTCGGGTTTTTATCAGATATTGGCGAAATAACTCCAAGTATTTTTGCAAAGCTTGACAAGCTTTCGCGTGCGAAAATTTTCATCGCGCTTTATAATGTTGGCGTTGAAAGCGAGCTAAAGATCCCGCTTTCTTACGCTAAATTTCTAAATTTCAAAGACATTTTTGAGGCTAGGATAAATTTCTTACTGCGTGATAAATTTTTAAATTTCAAACCAGTTGATAGCTTTTGCATACCTTCAAACATCGTTATAAATGCTTATTTGAAAAATGATTTTAAAGGGTTGAGATTTGTAGCAAAAGAGCCAAAGATGGCAGCTGCAAAGATGATAAAGATGCTTTATAGAAGCGGAGAATTTGAGTTTTTCATTGACGCGGCGCAGATGTTTTGCCAGTTTGTTTATGATAAAATACGCCTCCGCCATCAGGACAAAGAGGTCGTGCTAAATGGCGGTGTCATCTCGGTCAAAAAAGATGGCAAAAATTTACTCAGCGTCATGCCAAGCTTCAAAAGAGTGAGCTTTGATGATATGAGAAATTTAAATGACGACATCGATGCAGCCGTTTGCGCGCTTGGTCACGAGTGTGAGATGGTCTATATCGTTTGCCCTAGAAATGAGGAATTTAGGCGGCACGTTGAGGTTAGGCACTGCTTTGCAAGAGGGTGCATAAAGCTCGTGCCTTATACGATTATTAGTAAAATTTTTTAAAAAGGATAAAAATGATAGGTATAGTTTATGGAAGCAGCATGGGAAATACCGAAGATGCAGCAAAACTTATAAGCGAGGGCTTGGGACTTGAAAACGAGCTTTTAAACGTCTCTGACGTAGATGCAGCGAAGCTAAATAGCTTTGATAAGCTCATCCTTGGCACATCGACTTGGGGCAGTGGAGATCTTCAAGATGACTGGGACGCGTTTGATTTTAAAGCGTTAAATTTAAGCGGTAAAACAGTCGCTGTTTTTGGCATGGGCGATAGCGAGAGCTACTCTGATGAGTACTGTAACGGCATGGCAAAGCTTTACGATGAGGTCGTAAAAGCAGGTGCAAAAGTAGTTGGCGAAGTTAGCACTGATGGATATACATTTGATGGCTCTGATGCCGTAAGAAATGGTAAATTTGTAGGTCTAGCGCTTGATGCTGATAACCAAAGTGACAAGACAGAGGGTAGAATTTCAGCTTGGATCGAGCAGATAAAACCATACTTTGCGTAATTAATTTAGCTAGATCTTCTAGCTAAATTTATATATCCATAGCCGAGATAAAGCTTTTTATCCTCTCATTTTGGCTGTTAAAAAACTCATCTACCAAGCCATCAAACGCGATCACACCTTTATCTAAAAATAAAATTCTATCAGCTATCTTTCTAGCAAAATTCATATTATGAGTGACGATGATCATAGACTTTTTCTCTTTTGCAAGAGATAAGATGACCTTTAAAACTTCAGCCTCAAGCTCTGGATCTAGCGCACTTGTAGGCTCGTCAAGTAGCAAAAAGTATGGATTTACAGCTAGCGCTCTAGCGATGGCTACACGCTGTGCTTGTCCTCCTGAGAGCCTGTTTGGATAGGTATCTTCTTTGTGGCTAAGACCCACTTTAGCTAAAAGCTCTTTTGCCTCTTTTATCGCCTCGTTTTTATCCTTTTTTTGAACATAGATCGGAGCTTCGGTGACATTTTGAAGCGCTGTTAGGTGCGGGAAGAGGTTGAAGCTTTGAAAGACCATGCCTGTTTTTTTGCGAATTTCTAAAAGCTCTTTTGAGTTAAGCTTATCTTTAAAATTTACACTCCTATCATCTACCTCTAAAGTGCCACTTTGTGGGATCTCAAGTAAATTTATGCATCTAAGAAGCGTTGATTTGCCACAACCAGATGAGCCAACTATCACGGTCGTTTGCCCCTCTTTAAAGCTTGTATTTATATTATCTAGCACCAAATGATCGCCGTAAGATTTGCTTATATTTTTAAAATTTATAGCCATTAGACATACCTTGAGACAGCTTTTTCAAGCCTTGATTGAAGATAGGTTAAAAGTGTGCAAACCACTAGATAGATGAGCGCTGCTAGGATGTATAGGATGAGTGGCTCAAAGGTCCTTGCTGCGATCCTTTGAGCGACCATAAACATATCCACCATCGTTATAGAAGCTGCTAATGAAGTGTCTTTAACAAGGCCTATAAATGTGTTTGAAAGCGGAGGGAGCGAGATCCTCACTGCTTGAGGTGCGATGATGCGCTTTAAAATTTGATAGTGCGTCATGCCAAGCGATGTGGCAGCCTCCCACTGACCTTTTGGCACAGAAAGTATGGCAGCTCTTACAGACTCAGACGCATAAGCGCCCACGTTTAGACTAAATGCGATAGTAGCAGCACTCCAAGTATCAAGCGTGATACCGATGCTAGGAAGCCCGTAAAATACGATGAAAAGCTGCACAAGAAGCGGTGTGCCGCGAAATATCCAAACATAGGTGGCAAATATAAATTTTAAAATTTTTATATTTGAAAGCCTCGCTACTGCTGTGATAATGGCGATGACAAGCCCTAGCGAAAACGAGAGCAAAGTAAGTGGGATCGTCACTTTTAAAAGCGCGATGATCATCGGTAGCGTCGAGCTTGAAACAAGCTCGATCACTCTATCTAAATTTTCCATTTTTGCCTTGTTGGTTTATAAATTTATTTTGAGACGTCTTTGCCAAAGTAGCTTTTTGAGATGGCTTCTAGTTTGCCCTCTTTTGAAAGCTCAGTTAAAGCATTTGAAATTTGCTCTGCAAGCTCGGCGTTGTCTTTTTTAACAGCTGCTGCTGTGTAGTCTTTCTCGTCAAGTGAGGCAGCTATCTTTACAGGTGCGTTTGGACGCTCTTTTATGAAGTCGTAAAATACGATGTTATCTCTTACAACAGCATCTACACGTCTTGATATAAGAAGCTCCATGCTTTTAGCAAAACTGTCTGTTACGACGTGCTCAGCACCGTATTTTACGGCTACTTTCGCCCAGTTGCTAGTTGCTGAGTCGGCATCTTTTTTGCCTTTTAGGTCGGCAAAGCTTTTTATGTCGTTATTATCTTTTCTAGTGATGATAGCGCCAAATGTCACAGTATAAGGCACTGAAAAAGCATATTTTTTCTTTCTCTCATCAGTTATGCTTACTTGGTTAAACACAACATCAGCCTTGCCTGCGTCAAATGCCGCTAGCATCGCATCCCATGGAGCTGTTAGAAACTCAACTTTTAAATTTAACTTTTTTGCTACTGCTCTTGCGATATCTACGTCGTATCCCACTAGCTCATTTTTGTCATTATAAAATGTAAAAGGCGCGTAAGTGCCTTCTGTTGCTACTGTTAGCACGCCATCTTTTATAGTTTTTGCTTGCAAATTTAGAGCCATTGCAAGCACTGCTACTACTTTTAATAAATTTGTAAATTTCATTTTGATCCTTTATTTTGAAATATCTTTTCCAAAATATTTCATCGAAATTTCGCTTATTTTGCCCTCGGCTTTTAGCTCATTAAGCGCTTTGTTTATCGCTTCTAGTAGCTCGGTGTTGCCCTTTTTAAGAAGTGCAGCTGTTGGCATCGGCTCGTTGCTAGTGTATGCGATCTTGAGCGGTGCATTTGGGCGTTGTTTGATGTAGTCAAAAAATGTGACGTTGTCATTTATCGTATCATCAGCTCTTTTTGAGATGATAAGCTCCACGCCTTTGCTAAAGCCATCAGCCACGACCACTGTTGCGCCGTTTTTCTCAGCGATAGCTGCCCAGTTGCTAGTTGCAGAGTGCACGCTTTTTTTGCCATTTAGATCAGCAAAACTTTTGATATCGTTATTGTCTTTATGCACGACTATTACAGGATATGGCATGGTGTAAGGCACGCTCATGTCATACTTTTTCTTTCTATCTTCGTTTATGCTAACTTGATTAAACACCACGTCCGCTTTGCCAGCGTCAAATGCTGCAAGCATCGCATCCCATGGAGCTGTTAGAAACTCAACTTTTAAATTTAGCTTTTGCGCTACTGCTCTTGCGATATCTACGTCATATCCTACTAGCTCGCCCTTTTCGTCATAAAATGAGTAAGGTGAGTAAGTGCCTTCAGTTGCAACTATAAGCTCGCCTTTTTTGATAGTTGAAGCATTTAAATTTAAAGCTAAAAAAGCACCTGCGATAAAGCCAAAAATGGGCTTAAAATTCATTGATTCTCCTTATTTAGAAATATCTTTGCCGAAGTATTTAAGCGAAATTTCGCTTAAAACTCCTTCTTTGCTAAGCTCATTTAGGGCATTATTTATCTTATTTAGTAGCTCTTTGTTACCTTTTTTAACAATCGCAGCCGTATACATAGGCTCATCACCAGCTTCGATGATCTTTATAGGGGCATTTGGATGTTGCTTGATGTAGTCATAAAACATCACCGCATCATCTATCGTATCATCTGCTCTTTTTGTGATGATCAAATTTATCTGATCGCTCAAACTATCGGCCACAACTAGCTTGGCGCCATACTTTTCAACGGTTGGTATCCACATGCTATTTACTGAATGCACGCTTCTTTTTCCTTTTAGATCAGCAAAGCTCTTGATGTCGTTATTGTCTTTATGCACGACGATGGCTGAGTAAGAGAGCATATATGGCACGCTGTAGTCATACTTTTTCTTTCGTTCGTCGGTTATGCTAACTTGGTTAAACACCACGTCCGCCTTGCCAGCGTCAAATGCAGCAAGCATCGCATCCCATGAAGCTTCGATAAATTTTGGCTTTACACCTAGTTTTTTAGCCACGGCTCTTGCTATCTCCACGTCATAGCCCATTAGCTCATCTTTTTCATTGTGAAACGAAAATGGCGAATAAACACCCTCGGTCGCTATCCTTATGACGCCATCTTTTTTGATCTGCTCGTAAGAATTTGCCAAGGCAGAATTTAAAGAGAGCAAACAGCCAACTACGCAGAGCGCACCAAATTTAAAAGCACTAGAAAATTTCATACAAAACCCCTTATAAAAAATAAAATCAATAACGGAATTTGCAAAAAAAATAAATTTAAGATTTATGCAAATGTCAGTCGCAACTGCGACCTATGTGATATTTTGGCGCTATTTTATCACAAAAATAAAAGGGCGGTGCCTCACTCCGCTAAAAGTGAGACCGCTAGAGCTTTTACTCCCTTAAAATCAACCTTGCCACTTGCAAGCGTTGGGATATCATCAACGATGAATATATAGCTTGGCATCATTATAGGAGCTAAGTTGCTCTCTTTTAAAATTCGCTCGATATTTTCAGGCTCTGTGCCGCTTTTTACTAAAAGTGCGATCGCTTCGCCTTTTTTACTATCTGGCACGTTTGCGCTGCTAAAGACTACGTCTCCCCCAAGCACCTTTGCAAGCTCTTCTTCGACGCTTCCAAGGCTTATCATCTCGCCGCCTATCTTGGCAAATCTTGAGTATCTATCGACGATAAACACAAAGCCATTTTCATCGATGTGGCCTTTATCGCCAGTTTTATAGTATCTTACGCCATCAATGTGCGTGATGACCTCGCTTGTTTTAGCCTCGTCGTTTAGATAGCCCTTCATCACCTGCGATCCGCCGATGACGATGAGTCCGTCTGTGCCAGTTTCTAGCTCTTCAAGCGTCTCTGGGTCGATTATCTTTATGATGGTGCCAGGTAGAGGCATGCCAACGCTGCCAGGTCTATTAAATGTAAGCTCTTTTAGGCTCTCTTTTTCTAGGATATTTGGCATATTTACAGCAGCTACCGGCGCCGTTTCGGTCGCGCCATATCCTTCATAAATTTCTATGCCAAATTTGAGCCTAAACTCATCTTTTATCTCAGGTTTTAGCTTTTCAGCCCCGGCTACGACCATTCTGGCACTTTGAAACATCAGCGGATGAAGCTTTTTGTTTCTGGTGTAGAGCCTAAAGAACGTTGAGGTACCAAAGATGATGCTAGCGCTGTGTCTTGCGGCCATTTTGCCGATAGTCGCTCCGTCTGTTGGGTCAGGTACGCTTACCATTTTTATGCCCTCGCAAAGCGGCATGAGCGTGGTGACTGTTAGGCCAAATGAGTGAAATACTGGGAGTGAGTTTAAGATCACGTCATCTTTTTTGAAATTTAGAAGTTCGCTTATTTGCTTAATGTTTGCAAGTAAATTTTTGTGGCTTAGCTCGATGCCTTTTGGCTCGCCTTCGCTGCCGCTGCTAAATAAAATGGTAGCCGTATCTTCTAAGCTTACACGCTTGAAATAGCAAAGCTTAATAAGCCAAGTTGGAGCAAAAAATGCCGTTAAAAGCGCTAAAAATTTCTCTTTTTTTGAGACGCTGGCTGAGAGATCTTCTGCAAATTTAGCCTTGCCGCTCATTGCATCTTTTAGATCAAAGCCCTTAAGTGCGAGCTTTTCAAGAAATTTGCTAGAGGTGATGACTGTATTTATATTTGCCTTTCTTAGGGAGTGATTTAGCGAGGTAACATTAAGCGTATAGTTTAAATTTACGCTCACTTTGCCCATGGCAAGAAGCGCCATATTTACGATAGCTGCGATGCTTGAGCTAGGTAGCAAGATGCCTATATTTTTCTCATCTTTTAGCTCGCGTTTGAAAATTTTGATAAAGACTAAAACAGCTGTTATAAATTTCAAATTGCTTAAATTTAACCCTGTGCTGTCGCTCACGCACTCTTTAAATTTACTCTCTTTTGCGTTGTTTAGCCACTCGCTCGTTAGTGGTTTTTGCCTTGAGATAAAGCTCTCCCACGATGAAAAGCTAAGCTCAAGCACCTTTTGCTTCATCTTAGCAGCGTTTATAAATGTATTTATTGGCTTGCCAAAGGCGACGATGATGTCGCGTCTGCCGTTTTTAGAAGTAAGGTCTTTATAAAATTTACTAGCTCTTGAAAAGCTCGAACCCCAAAGGCCACGAAGATAAAATGGCACGATGCAAATTTCCTCTAGATCTCTGATGATAAGCTCAAATCCCTTTTGAAACTCGTTTATCTGACCGTTGTAGCTGATGTGCCCTTCTGGGAAAAGTGCGACTACTTCGCCATTTTTTAGGCACTCTCTAACTAGCTCGATCGACTCCTTGCTGGCCCCTGCACCTATTGGTATCACTTTAAAAAATTTAAAAATTTGCTTTAGATACCATTTGTTATAGATCGTTCTATACATGACAAATCTTATGCCCCTAGGGCTTGCAGCTTGAAGCACGAGCCAATCAATCCAGCTGATGTGGTTGCCAAGAAGTAGCGCGCCGCCACTTTGTGGTAAATTTTGAAGCCCTTCAACGAAAAAGCGGTACTTTGTCTTTAAAAATGGCAGTAAAAGTAGCCTTGTAAAAAGGTGTGGAAGCTGTAAAATGGCGTAAAAACTGCCGATTAAGCAAACAAGCGCTGTAAATACAAAGAGTCCAGTGGTTGAAATTTCAAAATATACTAATCCTATGCCAATGGCTAGAAATAGCAGCATTGAGACGTTTTGCAAGAAGTTGTTTGCCGCCATTATCTTGCCAGTGCTCTTTTGCGGAGCAAAGTACTGGATCATCGCATTTAGTGGCACTATGAAAATTCCGCCAAAAAAGCCAAATGCAAATGAGCTAAGGCTTACTACGCCGATATTTGAGCCAAATGCAAAAAATAAAAGCGAGAAAAATATACCCACAGCACCCATCGGCACGATACCAAGCTCGATGTGTAGCTTTGACATAGAGCCAGCCACGTATGAGCCAAACGCTATGCCTATGGCGCTTGCTGCGAGTATGGCCTGCACCGCTAGCGAGCTATCGTCATTAAAAACGGCCTTGTAGTGAGCTGGAAAAGCGGCGATGATGATCTGAGAAATTCCCCAAAATATGCTAAGTCCAGCGATACTTAGCCAGATATTTTTATCTGATCTTACCTCTTTTAAATTCTCTCTTAAGTAGCTAAGGCTGATGTATTTTTTAAGCTCAAATTTCTCGTTCTCTTCGTTTGTTTCGCTGATATATGGCAGCTTGTAGGCAAAGTAGGCTTCAAGCGCACTAAATACGACTAAAAAGATGCCGATAGGATAGACGCTTTGAATGATATCTGATGCGTTGCCGCCGTGAACGTAGAGCTTTTCAAATATAAATGAAAATAAAAACGAGCTAGCGAGTATGGCGACGATAGTTAGCGCTTGTATGACGCCGTTTGCTGTGCCAAGGCGCTCAGTGCCGACAAGCGCTTTGATGATGCCATATTTTGCAGGCGAGTAGATCGCGCTTTGAGCGGCTAGTATGAGTGTGAGCGCAAAGGCTAGATTAAACGCCCCAGCAAGGTAGCTAAATAGCACCGCAACGCTTATAGCAAGGCCTAAAATGGCGCAAATTCTAATAACCTTTGTCTTTGCAAATTTGTCATTTATAAAGCTTGAAGGCGAAAATAAAAATATAAATGGAAGCAAGATCATCGCGTTTATAACGGCTGTTAGGATGAAAAGCGTGTCGCCTGAGTAGGTCTTTAAAAGGACGTTTTGGATAGTGATTTTGTGTGCTAGATCGACGCTTGCGTTTAAAAATGCGATCGCAAGGTAGGGCAAAAAGCCAGTGACTTTTAGTAAATTCCTCATGAATAAAGCCTTTTTAGATTTAAAATTTTGTAAATCTAACAGCAAAATATTTAAAATATCATTAATAAAAAACTCTAGCCATAAATTTTTTGGTGAAATTTCTTTGAAAAAATTTAAATTTTATATGCTTTTTGATAAAATCTGCTCATCAAAAATAAGGAAAAATTTATCATGGATTATGAAATCATCGTCGTTGGCGGCGGACATGCTGGCATTGAGGCAAGTCTTGCGGCTGCTAGAATGGGCAAACAAACTTTACTGATCACGATATTAGCCGAGCAAATAGGTGCTGCAAGCTGTAATCCAGCCATTGGAGGCCTTGCAAAGGGGCATCTTGTAAAAGAGATCGATGCGCTTGGCGGCCAAATGGGACTTACAACTGACGCCGTTGGTATCCAGTTTCGCGTGCTAAATGAGAGCAAAGGCCCAGCAGTACGTGGTAGTCGCGCTCAGATCGATATGGATAGATACCGAGTTTATATGAGAAATTTGCTTTTAAACACTCCAAATTTAGAAATTTCTCAAGAGATCGCTACTGAAATTTTAAGCGAAAATGGCGAGATAACAGGCGTTAAAACCCACCTAAACAACACATATAACGCAAAAAAAGTGATAATTACGACTGGCACATTTTTAAACGGGCTAATCCACGTTGGATTTAACAAACTTGAAGCTGGCCGTGTAGGCGAGCTAAGCGCAAAGGATCTAAGCTCTAGCCTAAGGGAGCTTGGGCTAAATTTAGGCAGGCTAAAGACTGGAACATGCCCAAGGATCGATGCAAAAACGATAAATTTTGAAATTTTAGAGAAGCAAGATGGCGATGCAAAGCCAGTTGCGTTTAGCTTTAGAACTAAAAATTTCTCCCCAACGCAGCTGCCATGTTACATCGCATACACAAACGAAACCACTCATGAGATAATCCGCTCAAATTTTGACAAAGCACCACTTTTTACAGGCCAGATCGAGGGTATCGGACCAAGATATTGCCCTAGTATCGAGGATAAGATAAACCGCTTTGGCGACCGCGACAGACATCACCTTTTCATCGAGCCTCAGACCCTTGAAGCGACAGAGTACTACATAAACGGCTTTTCAACGAGCCTACCTTATGAGGTGCAAGTGCAGATGCTCCGCTCCGTAAAGGGCTTTGAAAACGCCAAAATAGTAAGGCATGGATACGCCATCGAATACGACTACGTCGAGCCAACACAGCTAAAACATAGCTTGGAAACTAAAAAAGTAAAAGGGTTATACTTGGCTGGGCAGATAAATGGCACGACTGGATACGAGGAGGCCGGCGCTCAGGGGCTAATGGCTGGTATAAATGCAGCGCTTTCGCTAGATAACAAAGAGCCACTTATCTTGCGCCGTGATGAGGCTTATATCGGCGTTTTGATCGATGACCTTGTCACAAAAGGGACAAAAGAGCCATACAGGATGTTTACGAGTAGGGCGGAGTATCGCTTGCTTTTGCGTGAAGAAAATGCCATTTTAAGGCTTGGCGGATATGGTCATGAGCTTGGGCTGCTTGATGATGAGACTTTTAACGAGATAGAAAACATAAGAAGAAATTTAAAAGAGGGGTTAGAGTTTTTAAACGAGACTCAGATCACGCCAAGCAAGGCAAATTTAGAGCTTTTAGCAAGCCTTGATGAAGAGCCGATCAGCCAAAACGTGAGCCTTCAAAAGATAGTCGCTAGAAAGAGCTTTACGGCTGAGAAACTAAGAAAGCTTGATGAGAGATTTGTAAATTTAGACGATGCGAGCATGGATCAAATTTTAACCGAGTGCAAGTATCAGCACTACATCAGCGAGCAAAAAAATCAGATAGAAAAAATGAAAGATATGATGGATGTGAAAATCCCTGAAAATTTCGACTTTAGAAGCATAAGCGGACTTAGCAATGAAGTGGTCGAAAAGCTTGAGAAATTTGCCCCGCCAACGCTTTTTGCGGCGAGTGAAATTTCAGGTATCACGCCAGCAGCGATTGATATCTTGCATATCTACATAAAGATGAGCGAGAAAAAGGCTTAAATTTAAGCCTTTTATGGTTTTAAAATTTAACTAATATTTAAAATTTAAAACAAAGCTTCTCGTTTTTAATAGTTGCTATTTATAATTTTTTAAGTTTAATAAATTTTATTATTAAAATTTTCTATTTTACGAGAGCTAAAATAGAAAATTTTTTTTATCTTAACGTTTGGGCATTAGGTCAAATTTCTCTTTTATAAGAAGCTCGAAGTCACGATATACAGGCATTTTTAGATAAATTTATTTCAAATTTTAGTGTAAAAAAAGCTTAAATTCACTTTATTTTTACAAACTATATTGTGAGATTATAGTTTTTTAATTTTTTGAGAGTATAATCGTTTAAATTTTATTTATAGAAAGGAAATTAATGTCAGTAAAGCAAGAAAGACGAAGCTTTATCGGCCTTGCGTTTGGTGCCGTGGCAGCTGTGGGTGGCGCGATGTCACTAGTTGCCATGAAAAAGACCTGGGATCCGCTCCCTAGCGTAAAAGCTGCTGGTTTTACAACTGTCGATCTAAGCCCGATCAAAGATGGCGAGATGAGACAGGTTGAGTGGCGTAAAAAACCTATATTCATCCTCAAAAAGAGTCCAGACATGGCTAAAAACGACAAGAGAGATGTAGTCGTTGGAGATGCTAGATATGTAGTTCTTATCGGACTTTGCACACACCTAGGATGTATCCCTGAGTATAAAGCGAGCAAGCAAATTTTTGTCTGTGCCTGTCATGGCGGCGAATTTAACGTTGATGGCATACAAACATACGGACCTCCACCAAGACCGCTTGATATCCCACCATTTAAGATCGATGGTACCAAGCTAGTTCTAGGCGAAACAAGCCCAGAATATGAAAAATTAGTAGCTAAAGCTTAGGAGGTTAGCGATGTCTTTATCTCACAAATCAACTGGCGTTATTGACTGGCTTGACCAGCGCCTAGCTTTTACAAGGCTTATGAAGGTCCTAGTTAGCGAATACTGGATCCCAAAAAATATAAATTTCCTTTGGGCGATGGGCGTTATCCTAACGACGCTTTTCATGCTCTTGATCATCACTGGATTTTTGCTTATGATGTATTACAAACCAGACATACATTTAGCCTTTGATAGCGTAAATTACACTATCATGCAAGAGGTCGAGTATGGCTGGCTTTGGCGTCATATCCACGCGATTTCAGCTTCGACGATCTTTCTTATCATGTATATCCACTTGCTTACTGGACTTTACTACGGCTCATACAAAAGAGGCAGAGAGGTCATTTGGGTAAGCGGTATGGTGCTATTTATCTGCTTTTCAGCAGAGGCATTTAGCGGCTACATGCTCCCATGGGGACAAATGAGCTACTGGGCGGCGACTGTTATCACGCAGCTTTTTGGTGGTGTGCCAGTTATCGGCGATGCTTTGGTTGAGTGGATCAGGGGCGATTACGCAGTTGGCGACTCAACGCTTACTAGATTTTTCATGCTTCACGTCTGCTTGCTACCACTTGTAACTATCGTTGTTTTAGTTATTCACTTCTACTCATTAAGAGTTCCTCACGTAAATAACCTAACAAGCGAAGATATCGACTTTGACGTAGAGGCTGAAGTTTATTTGCACGGCGATAGAGCAAAAGCTAAAGTTATACCATTTTGGCCAGGATTTTTGGCAAAAGACTTTATGTATGTATCATTTTTCATGATCTTTGTCATATATCTTGTTTGCTATCACTTCAACTTTGCGATGGATCCTATCAACTTTGAGCCAGCAAATCCGCTAAAAACTCCACCACACATCTACCCAGAGTGGTACTTCTTGTGGCAATATGAAATTTTACGTGGCTTCTTCTTTGATATAGCTGGAATTTCAGCTTATAATATCGGTCTTATCGCATTTGCATTCGCAGGTGTTGCCTTTATGCTTATACCTCTTTTTGATAGAAGCGACCTTGTAGCTCCAGCTCACAAAAGACCACTATTTTTTGTATGGTTTTGGGTGCTGGTTGCTGACCTTATCGTATTATCTATATATGGCAAGCTCCCAACAGGCGGCATCAACGACTGGATAGGATTTTACGCTTCACTGCTATTTTTAGTGCTATTTATAATCGCACTTCCAGTTATCACAATACTTGAAAGAAAAAGGGGCTAATCATGAAAGAGCTTAAAATTTTTGCCATCGTTGTTATCCTTTCAGGTATTTTATACTGGGGCATTGAGCCTTACGCTCACACAAAGCTTCATCCGCACACTGCAAATGCTGAGTATAACTTCTCAAAAGAAGATACTGACTACGCAAAACACTTTTTAGAGCAGAAAAAAGAGGCGCTTGAGGCTGCAAAAGCTAGCGGCAATAAGGCTAGCATAGAAGCGGCTACAAAAGATGTTGAGACAGCACAAAAAATTCTTGATGACTACACAGCTTTTTGGGCTGATATAAATTCGATCGACCTTGCAAAAGGTGATGCTGCAAAAGGCGCTGAGACATTTGGCGCAGCTGGATGTACAGGATGCCACGGCATCGAAGCAGCTGGTATGCCAGCTAGTATGGACGCTGAGACAGCTAGCCAAAGCTTTGGCGTAGTGCCACCAGATCTTAGCACAGCTGGTAAAATTTATGACGAGAGATTTTTGGCTGCACTCATCAAAAATCCAACTATGGCTGTAAAACTATCTCATAAATTTAACGACGAGCATCCTTATCCGATGACTGCATTTATGGGTGCTGGCGGCGATATAAACGCTGAGATCACTGACATAGTTGCTTATCTTAAAAAGGTATCAGCTGATGCGGATGCAAAGAGCAAGATCACTGAAGAAAAGGTATTTGCTGACGCATGTCAAAGATGCCACGATATGAAGTATGATAAAAAATATACTCTTAGCAACAAAGCAAGCCTTGCAGCTTATATGGGCTCAAACCCACCTGATCTATCTATGATGATCCGCTCAAAAGGTGCTGACTACTTGCATAAATTTATAAACGATACTCAAAAGATGCTTCCAGGCACTGCGATGCCTAGAGTTGGCTTAAACAAAGCCGCTGAAGACGACATAGTATCTTACATAGAAAAAGTAGGCGACAGCAAAAAGGCTGAGCGCGAGAGCACAGGACTTTATGTCATGATCTACTTCTTCATCTTGGGAATTTTTGCTTGGCTTTGGAAACGCAAAGTCTGGAGCGAACTCCACTAAAATTTAAGAGCCTTTTTGGCTCTTAAATTCTCTCTAGTAAATTTATATATAAATAGGTACTTTTTAAAATTATTCTTTAAAATTATTCTTTTATAAATTTAATCAAGCTGTCTTTGCAAATTTTAAAATTCCATTCACTCGTCTTAGCGGCTTACTAAATTTAGAAGCGTGATATGCTCGCTCAGAAATTTTAAAATTTGATATAAATTTTTTAAAACAAAACGCATGCAGTGCTTTAGCACTATTGCATGCACTTTGAACGTGCGAGGGGATTGTGGGATCTAAAGGGAGATAAGGGGACGGACTTCGTGTCTGCCCCGCAGTTGCGAGCCTGCGAAGCAAAATTCAAGTCCCCTTGTCTCCCTTTTTGAATAAAAAGAAATTTACAAATTCAATAAAGCTTTTTGCAAATTTTAAACTTTACTCACTCGCCTTAGCAGACTACTAAATTTAGGCTGCACTTCGTTTAGCACTAAATTTAGAGCCGTGATATGCTCGCTCATAAAATTTTAAAATTTATCCTAAGCTTGTCTGACTTAATAAATAAAATTTGCCAGATTTTTAACACATGCGGCACGATAGTGCTATTGCATGCACCTCTAACGTGCGAGGGGATTGTGATATCTAAAGGGAGATAAGGGGACGGACTTCGTGTCTGCCCCGCAGTTGCGAGCCTGCAAAGCAAAATTCAAGTCCCCTTGTCTCCCTTTTAAATAAAAAGAAATTTACGAATTTAATAAAGCTATTTTTTAAATTTTAAAATTCCATTCACCCTAAGAATTGACTACTGATCTAGGTCTCGCAAAGCTTGCCACTAAAATCAGAGCCGAAATTACTCGTTCATGAAATTTTAAAATTTGCCTTTATTTGTTGACTAGCTTAAATTTAGAGGTTAAAAGCATTTGAGAAATTTGCTTGAATTTTGTGTATGTGATATGTCGATGCTATCTCGCCCAGTGTGCAACAGGTGTTTGGCAAAAGATGTGGCAAATGTGAGGATATTAACAGCCACTAAGCGAGTAAATTTGTATTTTCTAGCAAATTTACTCAGCAAAAAACCACATAAATTTACGCAAAACAGCCAAATTTAGCTCGCCGTAAAATCACACTAAACGGCTAAATTTCTTTGGCGATTTTGCTCATTTTATTTATCAGCTCCTCGCGCTCGCTTGATTTTAGGTTGCCGTATTGAAGCTTTGTCATCATCTGCATGAAGTCAAACTGCTTAAACATCTGCGCGTCGCTCTTTAGCTCTTTTTCAAGCTTTTCGTAGATCTTCTCTGTCTCTTTGTTTGCTTTTTCTAAATTTTGCAAAAAGCTTCCAGTAGCGCTCGCATCAAGGTCGTTTTTCGCTGCCTTGTCGATGGTATTTTTTAAATTTGATAAATTTTCAGAAATTTTCATCTGCACTTCCTTTTGGATTTTAAAATTTAGAGCAAATTTTATTCCTAAATTTCATCCCACCACTTTTTTCTAGGTGGATTTTGCACGGTGAAAACCTCTCCGATCATCGGTGTTGCGTAGTTTAGCTCAAGTTTTGTCGCTGCTTTTTCAAAACGCTTGATCGGCTCATCCCAAGCGTGATAAGAAAGATCAAATTTACCCCAATGCACCGGCACGCCAAGCCTTGCACCAAGATCTTTTAGCGCTTGCGCTGACTCCTCTGGCTTCATGTGCACGTAAGGCCAGCCATCGCCGTAAGCGCCATTTTCTATGAAAACTAGATCAAATCCGCCAAATTTCTCATTTATCATCTTAAAATGCTTGCCATATCCGCCATCTCCGCTAAAATAAAAGCTAAAGCCAGCCTCCTCTACCGCCCAGCCACCCCAAAGCGTGGTATTTCTTTTAAATGTGCGCCCGCTAAAGTGCCTTGAAGGGCAAAAAGTGAAGTTTAAATTTCCTATCTTTTGCTCGTTAAACCAGTCAAACTCGTAAATTTTGCCTTCATCCACGCCCCATTTTACGAGGTGAGCCTTGACGCCAAATGGCACTAGAAATTTGGCTATCCTATCCTTTAGCTCAAGGATCGTTTTATGATCAAGATGGTCGTAGTGGTCGTGCGAGATAAGGGCGATATCGATCACGTCTGGGTAGTCGCTAACGGTGATGGCGTGCTTGTAGGCAAAGGGCTTGCCGCCAACTGGGAGAGGGAATGCTCGGTGCAAAACGGGGTCTGTGATGATGGTTTTGCCATCAAGCTTGCAGATTAGGCTAACGTGCCCAAGCCAGATAAACTCGTCATTTTTGAGGGTGTTTGCGTCAAATTTTAAATTTGGCAAAGGCTTAGTTGGTAGCTTGCCCTTTGGTGGAAAGAGTGCTTGAGGGACGTAATTTAACATAGACGCTTGCGGATTTTTCTTTACCATATCGATTGTCGGCTCTAAATTTATAAAAACTTTGCCATTAAAATTTGGTGAAGCCTCTATGAGCTTTTGGCTCTTGGCGTCTGGTGTGCCACCAAAAACAGGGGCAAATTTCATAAATGCAAAAACTAAAGCGATAAACAAAACTATGACTATAAAAATTTCCATCAATGACCTTTTTAAATTTAAAAGTTGGATTATATTTTAGATTTTTAAATTTCAGTTTCATTTAATTAACCCAAGCTTAAAAAACTAATTTTTAAATTTAAACTTAATTAAGATAATTTTACTCTTTTTACTAATTATCTGTTATGAAATATTAATCTTTTTTGATTAATCACACGATAATAACGCCGTTTAATAGCATATCTTAAACTAATATAAAATAAAAATTTAATTTCAAAAATACAAAATTTGTCAGATAGCTGACGGAATTTAATCGCCAGAAGTTATAGAATTGTTTCAAAAATTTCAGGAAGGAGCGTTTGAGATGTTAAATAAAAATTTAACTATCTCTATTCATGTGATTAACAATCACTCTATTAGTGAGCAGGGCGGTCTTGCCTTGTTTTTTAGGAGGAATTTATGAAAAAACATAAATTTGTGATTGCCGATTCTAAACGCTGCATAGGATGTGCGACCTGTATGGCTGCATGTTTTAAAAGTGCTTATGAACGCGGCAAACTATCACGTGCAAGGCTAAGCGTCTTAAGAGAAGCTAGCGGTGTTATGCCGACTCAGTGCAGACAATGTGACGATGGCCCTTGCGCAAATGTATGCCCAACTGGAGCGTTGCGATTTAACGATAATTGCATCGAGCTTCACGAGGAAATTTGTATAGGTTGCAAGATGTGCACGATCGCTTGCCCTTATGGTGCGATAAGCTCAAGTGCAGAGCTTATGCCTTCAGTAAATTACGCTGTCGAGCCAAAATACTATCTTGAAGTAGAGTCACAATCAGGCGCAAAAAACATCGCAGTAAAATGTGATATGTGCTTTGGCCGTGAAAATGGACCAGCTTGCGTTGATGTATGCCCAACAAGCGCTCTTATAATGGTAGATCCAGAAGAGGGCAAACATAAGCTTGGCAAGAGGATAGACTACGATGCAGCGAATAAATTTGCTACTAAAATTTTAAACGGACAAGGAGCATAAGATGACTACGGTTTATATGCTATTTCTTGTAAGTGCCGTCGTTAGTATCTTGCTCTACTGCGCTCCAAAAGCCGCTGTTAAAGTTGGTTTTGGACTAAGTGCTATAAGCTGCTTTTATGCGATGTGTCACTTCGTTGCAAATATGGGAGTAAGTGATAGCTTTGCTCTTATGGATGGCTTTTTGTATTCGCCAAAATTTGCGCTAAATCCACTTGGAAATTTCTTCAGCTTTGTCGTTGTTTTCATCGGATTTGCAAGTAGTGTTTATGGTATGAGCTATGCAGAAGAGTACATAAAAAAAGCAAACGTTGGTGTGTTTGCATGTTTGTTTAACACATTCATCCTTTCAATGCTTCTAGTAATCAGCGCTGATAATGTATTTTGCTTTGTTGTTTTATGGGAGCTTATGACTCTTGTATCATCATTTCTTATCATCGTCAATGACGGTAAAAATACACTTAAAGCGGTTATGGTATATCTTGGTATCGCACAAATCGGTGCATTTTGTATAACCTGTGGATTGCTTATCACAGCTTACTATGCAGGAAGCTTTGAATTTAGTGCATTTATGGGTGTTAAGATGCCATTTGGCGCTTCTGCTGCTGTATTTATACTATTCTTGGTCGGTTTTGGTAGTAAAGCTGGTATGTGGCCATTCCACGTTTGGCTTCCACAAGCTCACCCAGCAGCACCATCAAACGTTTCAGCCCTTATGTCAGGCGTTATGATCAAAGTTGCTCTATTTACACTAGTTAAATTTACACTTTACCTACCACTTAGCACATATTTTGGTCTTACAATACTCGCTCTTGGTGCAGCTAGCTCACTATTTGGTGTTTTATACGCTCTTTGCCAACACGACTTCAAAGCCTTGCTTGCTTATCACTCAGTTGAGAACATAGGCATCATCTTGCTAGGTCTTGGTACTGGTATCTACGGCGTTGCAGCTGGAAATTTAACACTTGCAGCAGTAGGTTTTCTAGCAGGTTGCTACCACGTAGTTAACCACGCTATATTTAAAGGTCTACTTTTCCTTTGCGCTGGTTCAGTTATCCACGCTACTCATACACAAAATATGGACATCCTTGGTGGTCTTGCTAAAAAGATGCCATGGACAAGCCTTGGTATGTTTATAGGTATCATGGGTATCGCAGCTTTACCTCCAGTAAATGGCTTTGTTTCAGAGTGGTTTACATATCAAGGTATGCTTCAAGGTGCGATGGGAGAAGGAACATTAGTTAGATATGCATTTACACTTGGCGTCGTAGCTCTTGCGCTAACAGGCGTTTTAGTTGGTATGCACCTTAAACTTTACGCTGTTATCTTTGCAGGTACTCCAAGAGATCAAAAAATTTGGGAAAATGCTAAAGAGAGTCCGATAGGTATGGTTCTTGGTATGATCATCTTAATGATAGGCTGCGTTGGCTTTGGTCTTGGCGCAAACTACATAGTTGATTACATCATGCAAGCTGTAAATTCTATCGCTATAAGCGACTATAAAGCTAGCCTTGGTGCTATAAATGTAACTTCACCTATGGGCAGCATGATCTCAACTCCACTTATCGCTTTAGTCCTATGTGCAACTATGATTTTGCCATTTATCATCCTTGCTGTTATGAAAGCAAACAGAGATAAACCACGCGAAACTGATCCTTGGGCTTGTGGCTTTAAATATAGCTCACGTATGCAAATGACAGGTGGTCCATTCACTGGCGACCTTAGAAAGATTATGCAATGGCTATTTAGAGCTGATAAAAAAGTAGTTACTAGAAATTATTTTGACGCGGTTGAGTATCACAACCATCCAAAAGATATTTGGTGGGGAATGTTTTATGAGCCAGTCATTAAATGGTGTGTGAAATTTGCTGATAAGCTAGGTATCGTTCAAAGTGGTTATACAAATGTATATACACTTTATATCTTGCTATATCTTTGTGTCATACTTGCTGTGAGCTACTTTTTAGTTTAGGAGACGAAAATGCAAACTATACTTTTAATGATATTTCAAGTAGTCGTTATCGTTTTGGTAGCTCCTTTGTTTGATGGTATGGCAAGAAAACTTAGAGCTAAACTTCAATCAAAACAAGGTAGCGATTTCTTTCAAACATATCGCGACATTATAAAGCTTTTTAGAAGAGGAAGAACCGTCCCTGAGTGCTCACACTGGGTATTTAGATGGGCTCCATTTTTCCTTTTTGCAACTTCAGCTGCAGTGCTAGCTGCTATACCTATCACTTATAGCAAAGACACTGTATTTGGAGCTTACTCAGATATATTTGTTATCCTCTATCTTGGTGCGCTACTTAGATTTGTATTTGGTGCAGCTTCAATGGATAGCGGCAACCCATTTGCAGCAACAGGTGGCGGTAGGGAGCAAATGCTTGGTGTTTATGTTGAGCCAGTTATGATTATGTGCTTAATCGTAGTTATGCTTGCCGCTAAAACATCAAATTTAGTTGAGATCCAAGAGATGGTAAGAACTGGTGTTATCGGATATCAAATTCCAAGTTTTGCTGTTGCTTCTATCGCATTTTTGTGGTGTATGTATGTTGAGACTGGTAGAAAGCCATTTGACTTAGCTGAAGCAGAACAAGAGCTTCAAGAGGGTGTTCTTGGTGAGTATGCTGGTAGCGACCTTGGCTTAGTTCAAGCATCACTTATATTAAAACAGTTTGCTATGATCGGACTTTTCCTAAGCATATTTGAGCCATGGAATTTTAGCAATCCTTTCTTAGCTATTATCGTTTTTGTGATAAAAACTGGAGTATTTTACGTTGCAGCTGTATTTATAGACAACTTTGGACCACGCTTTAAAATGACTTCATCTTTACGCAAAAATGCTCTTGGTGCACTTGCTATTTCGTTTGTTGCACTAACACTTTATGTAGTAGGAGCGTGAGATGCAAACACTAGATATATTAGCCATTTGCATGATCGTAACTTCGCTTGCGGTTTTTGGTCTTAGAAGCTTGAAACTCTCAATCATCGCTTATGCGATAGAGACACTACTTTTAGTTAGTATATTTTTCTTGCTATCTGAGAAATTTAACGCTGAGCAGCTAAAAACTTGGGCGATCGTTGCGTTTTTTACCAAAGTTCTTTTCGTGCCAGGAATTTTGTTCTGGCTTATCAAAAAACTTGGCGTAGTTAGCGAAGATGAGCCAGTTGGTGGATTTTTTGTAAGTCCTGTTATTGCTATGGGATTTTCTCTAGCTCTTTCAATGAGTATCCACCCTATATTTTTAAAATTCTCTCTTATCAAAGAAGAGATTATGTTAATCGCTGCTGGAACAGTCTTTATGATGGGAATTTTTGGCTTCATGCTAAGAAACTCATTTATAAAACAAATTCTAGCTTACTGCTTGTTTGAAAACGGTATCCACCTAAGCCTTGCTCTAATGGCTTACAACTCACATGAGCTAGTTGAGCTTGGAATTTTAACAGATGCGATATTTGCTGTTATTATCATGAGCGTTCTAGCGATTAGATTTTATAAAGCTTATGATAGCTTAGATACTTCTAAAGCTTCAAATTTAAGGGGTTAGAGATGGATAGTTTAGCTTTAATACTTATCTTACCGCTCCTTGGTGCTTTGATCTTGTTTTTAAGTCCTAAAAACTATGCAGTACTTAGCGGACTTCATGTCTTGTTTTCTGCTGCGACATCAGTGGCTTTACTTAACAATGTTCTTAAAGTTTTAAGTGGCGGAACTTTTTATAGTTTTGATAAATTTTTATTCTTAGATAGCTTAGGCTGTGTTTTCTTGGTGCTTATCGCCGTAACTGGATTTATAGTAAATTTTTACTCTATCCATTACATGAGATGGGAACTTGAAGATGGACACATCCACTTAAGCGATCTTAAAAAATACTACGCACTAAGCCATGTATTTATCTTTACAATGACTTTAAGCGTTATCTGCAACAACGTTGCGTTTATGTGGGCAGCTATCGAGGCTACAACACTAGCTTCTGTATTTTTGGTTGCTATACACAAAGATCAAAAATCAACAGAGAGTGGTTACAAATACATCGTTCTTTGTTCAATCGGTCTAGCATTTGCTCTTTATGCAACCGTTCTTCTATACTCAGCTACATATAGCACATTAGGAGACGGCGAGGCTTCTATGCAGTTTTCAAGCATAATGGCTAACGCTAAAAATTTAAACCCAGATGCAGCAAAACTTATCTTTGTGTTTGCGCTAATTGGTTTTGGTACAAAAGCTGGTCTAGCTCCAACTCACACTTGGTTGCCAGACGTTCACGCTGAAGGTCCAGCACCTATCTCAGCATTGCTATCAGGCGTACTTTTAAAATGTGCGATGCTTGCACTTTTAAGATACTACGCTATCACAGCTCAAGCAGTTGGATTTAGCTTTGTTGAAGGTGTAATGATCGTATCAGGAACTATCACACTTTTTGTAGCAGGATTTTTCCTAATAAGACAACACAACGTAAAAAGAATGTTTGCATACCACTCAATCGTTCACATGGGTGTTATCGCATTTGCACTTGGTGTTGGCGGTAAATTTGGTCTATTTGCAGCGATATTCCACTGCTTAGCTCACAGCTTCACAAAAGCTTTGGCTTTCTGCTCAACAGGTAACATAGCAAGAATTTACGGCCACAAAGATATGAGTAAGATGGGCGGCATGGTTAAGATCGCACCTATTACAACTATTATGTTTGGTGCAGCTGTATGCTCACTAGTTGGTGTTCCAGCATTTGCTATATTTGTTAGCGAATATAACGTCTTTGTCGGAGCTATCACAAGTGGTCAATACATTGCAGTTGCGCTATTTGCTATTGCACTTGCAGTTATTTTCATAGCTGACTTTGCGCACTTTAACATGGCAAGCTTTGGCGAGCCAAAAGGTGTGGTTGTTCATAATAAAGAGATGAGTTTATTTGAAAATTTACCTCTTATAGCACTCTGTGCCCTTATCATAATCTTTGGCGTATGGCACGTAGATAGCTTTTACACGCTAGTAAATAACGGTGTTAATATAATGATGGGAGCTTTAAAATGAGAGGCGATAAATTTGTTGAAATCCTAAAAACAAAGGTAAAAATTTTAGAAGTAACTCGTCAAGCAGACGATCAGATCACAGTTTTGGTTGATAGAAACGATCTTCCACTAGCTGTTAAAACGCTTTATTATGATATCGGTGGCTTTATAAGCACTATGATACCAAACGACGAGCGCCAGATAAATGGCTGCTATGCCCTTTACTATGCTATCTCAATGGAAGGTAGCAAGATGACTGAGGCGGACGACTTTGCAGCTGAGGATAAGTGCTTTATCACAGTTAAAACCCTTATCCCAGGAAGCGATCCGACATTCCCATCAGTTACTCCACTTGTACCAGCTTGTGTTTGGTATGAAAGAGAAGCTTATGATATGTTTGGTCTAGTAGCTGAAGGGCTACCTGATAAAAGACGTCTAGTTTTAAGCGATGACTGGCCAGATGGACTTCACCCGCTTAGAAAAGATGCTATGGACTACCGCTATCGCCCTGATCCGGTTGATCACAGAGATGAGCCTGATGCGGAGTTTTTATTTCCAACAGGCGACGCAGTAGTCGATGTGCCACTTGGACCACTACACGTTACATCAGACGAGCCTGGTCACTTTAGACTTTTCTGCGACGGCGATGAGATTATTGACGCTGACTACCGCTTGTTCTATCAACACCGCGGTATGGAAAAGCTAGCTGAAAACAGAATGAACTATGATCAAATGGGTTATCTTGCAGAGCGTGTTTGCGGAATTTGCGGTTATGCTCACGCTATAGCTTGTATAGAAGCAGCAGAAAAAGCTATAAAGCTTGAAATCCCGCTAAGAGCTCAAGCTATACGCGTCATCTGTCTTGAGATCGAGCGTCTTCACAGCCACCTTTTAAATATCGGTCTAGCTTGTGAGGTTACTGGTAACTACAATGCTTTCATGCATATCTTTAGGGTTCGTGAGTACTCTATGGAGCTAGCTCAACTTGTAACTGGCGGACGTAAAACATACGGCAACGTTGTTATGGGTGGTTTAAGACGTGATATGACAAACCATGAGATCAAAAAAGGCTTAGAGATCATCAACAAACTTGACATTCAAATTTCAGAAATTTGGGATGCAGTTTTGGAAGATAAACGCCAAATCGGACGCTGGAAAGGTGTAGGTATCCTAGATCGTCAAATAGCACGTGACTTTAGCCCAGTTGGTCCAAATATGAGAGGCTCTGGCTTTAAACGTGATAACCGCTACGATCACCCATACGACTTCTTCAAACAGATAGAATTTGAAGTAGCAGTTGAGCATGGTTGCGATGTTTTTGCTCGTGAGATGGTTAGATATAAAGAGCTAAAAAGCTCTATCCATATCATCCGCCAATGCTTTGAGATGATGCCTCAAACTCCGATCATGATCGATCCTGTGACTATGATCAAGCCAGAAAATTTCGCACTTGGTCACGATGAAGCACCACGTGGTGAGAACGTTCACTGGATCATGCAAGGCAGCGCTCAAAAAGTATATCGCTGGAGATGTAGGGCTGCGACATATAACAACTGGCCAAGCCTAAGGTATCAATTCAGAGGAAACAACATAAGTGATGCTGCACTTATCGTTTGCTCACTTGACCCTTGCTACTCATGCACCGAGCGTGTTACTTTGGTTGATGTAAGGACTAAAAAAAGTAAAATTTTAACAGAAAAAGACCTTAAAAAATTCTGTCAAGATGGCGGGGTTAGTAAGAAGGATTTAAGATGATGAAGTTATTTGACATCACAGAAAAATATGGAAAGGCGACATACGCCTATCCATTTGAGCCATATATTGTGCCTGAGAATTTCCGCGGTCAGCCAGACTATACATACGATCTTTGTATAGGTTGTGCAGCTTGCGGTATCGCTTGCCCTAGTAACGCAATAGAGCTTAAGATGAACGATGAGCAAACAAGGCTTGTTTGGCAATTTGACTGCGGTCGCTGCATATTCTGCGGTCGCTGCGATGAGGTTTGCCCAACTGGAGCTGTTCGCCTAAGTGATAGTTTTGAGCTTGCGGTTAAATTTGACAAGAGCGCTCTTATACAAAGAGGCGAGCTTGAGATGCAAACTTGCAAATGCTGCGGCAAGCCATTTACGCCAAAAAGGCTTATAAATTTCACTCTTGAAAAGCTTGGCACAGCAAATTTACTCCCAGGCAGACTTGAAGAGGCAAAAGAGTACCTTTTTATCTGCCCAGAGTGCAAGAAAAATCAATCTGCTGAGAGGCTAACAAAAGGCGTTGAGGAGGCTATAAAATGAGTCTATATCAAGTCCCAGAGGACATAAAAACAGCAAATGACCTAACTGCAAAGCTAGAGCATTTAAAAAATATAAAAAGAAGCTTTAGCGTTTATAGGATCGACTGCGGAAGCTGCAACGGTTGTGAGATCGAAATTTTCGCTGCTATCACTCCGATGTGGGACCCAGAGCGCTTTGGCTTTAAGCTTGTAGCAAACCCAAGACACGCTGATATCTTGCTTTGCTCAGGACCAGTCACAAGACAGATGTATTACCCACTTCTTCGTGCTTATGAAGCAGCTCCAGATCCTAAGATCGTAGTTGCTTTTGGTGCTTGTGGAAGTACTGGTGGAATTTTCCACGACGCTTACAGCGTTTGGGGCGGTATAGACAAGATCATACCAGTTGATGTCTATATCCCAGGCTGCCCTCCACACCCAGCAAGCGTTATCTATGGTCTAGGTATGGCTCTTGGCATCATTGATCAAAAGCTACACAAAAAAAGCTATGAAAATGACAGCACTACGCCTCCACCAGTTGAGAAGTCGGTAATAGGAGATATATTGTTTGAACGTGACTTGCATGCTGAAAGTAAAAGGCTAATGAGTTATATCTTTGGTAGAACACTATTTGAAAAATATATGGACGCTATCAAAGCCTCAAGTGATATCCACAACCCAGAGCTTGCACGTGAAGCGGTTATAGCAGCTATCAAAAAAGAAGATGATCCTAGATATGCTGAGTGTATGGCACTTTTGCACAACGATGTCTATCTAAAATACGCAAAAGCTGGTAAAAATTTTGCGATTGATGTTGATAGTGAGGTTTGGAGTAAAAGATGATACAAGTTTATAAGCTTACAAAAAGGCATATGGACGACAACGAGAAGCTTCCACGCGAGCTAAAGGAGATAAAAATTTTCTCCACTTGCGTGGGACACGGCGTTGGTACGATTGATTTTAGCGAGAAGGTCTTAGAGCTAAGCGATGAGGAATTTGACGAGATGATCAAAAACTCAGGCGAATATGTGAAATTTAAGATCGGAAATTTAAGCAAGTATTTTGAAGTTGAAATTTTTGCTGAGCATATCGCTAGACTCTTGCCACAGCTTTGTGAGTGTAAGCTTAAAGAAATTTTGGCAAATTTAAAAGAGGGATATATCGTGCTTAGGAAGGACTTTTGATGAAAAAGGCCATCCTTTGTATCGGTAATCCTATGCGTGGCGACGATGATGTTGGCAATGAAGTTGGCCGCATCGTAGAAACTGAGCTAAAAGAGTGGAAGGTCTTTTTTGGACAAGATGTGCCTGAGAATGAATTTTCAGCTATTAGAGATTTTGCGCCTGACATTTTGATAGTAGTCGATGCGATGAGTGGCTTTGATGAGGATAAGATAGAGTTTTTTGACCTAAGTGATGATAGAGACTACATCTACTCAACCCACAACCTCCCAACGCCGGTGCTTTTAAGCTATTTGCGTAAAATTTGTCCAAAGACGCTTTTCCTTGGCATTAGTGTCTTGCTTGAAAATGTCCTTGATTTTGAGGAGGGGCTAAGCGAGCAGGCTAAAAAAAGTGCCAGAAAAGCTTTTTTAAGAATTGTAGAGATTGATAAAAATTTAGTTGGTTAAATTTAGCAAGTGCTAAATTAAATCTGGGGTTTGCTAAAGACAAATTTGATCGTTTTGGATTTGAAATTTAGTGTAAAAATAAACTTTAGACATTAAATTTTGACGCTAAAATCTCTATCTTTGGCGCTACTTCTTTGCTTTATTTCTTATAGATCAAAGAAGGTTAAATAAAAAGGAGACGTGATGTTAAATCCGGCAGAAACCGCTCAAGCGGTGTCAAGTTCTATGGAGCACAAAGCTCATACGCCACTTGTAAGCATTATATTTCTTGCTATCATGGCTGGAGCTGCTATTGCAATGGGTGATATTTTCTGGGCTCACTCAACAGTTGGTATGGCTGAAAAACAGTCTATCGGTCTTTCAAATTTCATCGGTGGTATCACATTTAGCTGCGGTCTTATGATGGTTGTATTTTATGGTGGTCACCTATTTACTAGCTCTGTTTTAAGCGGTGTTAGTGCGTATGAGGGCAAATTACCACTTGGCAAAACCATAAGCTACTGGGTAATTGTTTGGATATTTAACTTCGTTGGCGGTGCATTGATCGCTTATATGTACTACTACTCTGGTCTGCCACTAAAGTATGACGGCTACATCTTGCAACACTTCGTGCCAGCAGCTATTGGCAAGATCACAGCACCATTTCATGAGCTATTTCTTCGTGGTATCTTTTGTAACGTCTTTGTTTGTATGTCTATCTGGACTGCGACAAGCGAGAGCAACCTATCTGGTAAATTCTTTGCCATTATGTGGATGATCGGCGCATTCGTTGCTTGCTCAATGGAGCACTGCGTTGCAAATATGTTCATCATCACTGAGGCTATCATCTCTAAAGCTCACTATATAGCAGCAAGTGGTGGCGATATCAACGCTGCAGCAGCTTTACTTCACACTACAGCTGATAAACTAGATGTCATCAACTGGACAAATTTCTTAAGCAAAAACTTGCTTCCAGTTACACTTGGTAACATCTGCGGCGGTCTTTTCTTTGTTGGTCTTGTTGGCTTCATGGCTAATAAATTTGATATGAAGAAAAAAGCTTAAAAACTCCCTTTTAGTCTTTGCTTTTATGGCAAAGGCTAAATTTTAAATTTCTCTTTTTTACCTTAAAAGTTTCAAAAAAATCTCTTATTTTTAATCTAAAAAATGTCACACTAATTTAAAATTTATCGTTTTAACTCTCCCTTTATTTGAAAATTTGTGACATTTTGGAGTTTAAAATATCTTAGTTAATAAATTTAGAGCAATAATAAAGCTAAAATTTAATATAATCCCACGAAAAAAGGAGAGCTTATGAAAATTTTTAATGCATTTTTTACTGGCATTATATTTGTTCTCGCTCCTATTTTTACGCTATTTGTTGGAATTTACAACAACTACTTTTCACACTACGGCATAAACGAGTATTTCAATGTGATTTTTGTGGATAACGTGCCTTTTTTGTGGCTTTTACCTGTGTTTTTTATATTTGGATATTGTTTCTTTTATGCGCCATTTAGAAAAATTTTTAGAGCCTTTTATCTGCTCTTACTTGTGCTTTGTGCACTCAGTTGGTATCCTGATTTTGGACAAAGCTTGGGCGAGGCTTATTTTATGAGTAAGCCACTTGAGATGGATCTATCTTCAAATTTACAAAACGAGCAGAAAACAAGCGGCAAAGTCCTTTATGACGGACGAAGAGAAATTTATTTTCTAAGAAGTGACAATGATAAAGTCGTTAAAATTTCAAAGTAAAGTTTTACCTTTATTTAGTTACAATGGCATAAAAATTTAAAGGTTTAAAATGCGTATAAAACTTCCACACGTACCTTATGTCTCACATAAAATAGCAATAGATCTTTTAAACTGTGGTTTTGTAAAGTTAAACAAAGGTATTGAGCCAATCGTAGCAAAAGCAAGTGAAATTTTAACTACCGACGTTCAAAAAGAAAGAGCGCTAGATGAGCGAGTAAATGAGCTTTTAGAGAAAAACGAGGACGAGATGCAAACGATGCAAATCGACCGCAAAAATATGTTTTGGCTCGTTAAAAAGAAACTTGCTGGCGAATTTGACGTCATTTTAACTCATGAAGATAGATTTAGCAATGTCGCTCACAAGATACTTGAAGCTATCTGGAAGAGCGGATTGGTTGATTATAGCGTATCTGAAAACCGCGTAAAAAACGTGATATATGGCTCGATAGATGAGTATCTAAAGAGCTATGAGAAAATAGAAGATAGCGTCTATGAGATGATGCAAAACTACAAACGCAAACTTATCCCAGGAACTGATGAATACGACCTGATTTTTGAGCGTTTGTATCAAGATGAGCTTAAAAAAAGAGGAATGCTTTAATGAAAGCTTATATCTACATTGAAAACGGCGTTTTTTTAGAGGCAAAGGCCTTTGGTGCTCACGGCGAGTGTGCAGGCGAGCTCGTTTTTAATACTTCTATGACTGGCTATGAGGAGATCATGAGCGATCCAAGCTATGCTGGTCAGTTTATCGTCTTTACTATGCCAGAGATCGGCATCGTTGGCATAAACGAAGATGATATGGAGAGCCTTAGAATTCACGCAAGTGGCGTAATAATGAGAAGCTACAACGAGACTCCGTCAAACTACCGCTCGCAAAAGTCTTTAGGCAAATTTTTTGAAGAGCAGGGTAAATTTGGCGTTTATGACGTAGATACTAGATATCTAACAAAGATGCTACGAGATGAGGGCGCTTTAATGGCCTATATCTCAACACAGATAAGCGACAAAGATGAGTTAAAGCGCAGGCTTGAAAGTAGCGGGCGCATAGAAAATATAAACTATGTAAAAACAGTCAGCGCAATGGACGAGTACGAGCATAAAAAAGGCGCTTGGGACAGAAATTTAAAATCATATAAACCGCTAAAAAGTATCGGCAAAAAGATAGCTGTTTTTGACTTTGGCGTAAAGAGAAATATCCTAAACGAGCTATGCGAAACTGGACTTGAGGTTATCGTCGTACCACACGATACTAAGGCTGAGGTTTTGATAGAGAAATTTAAAAATGGCGAGATAAATGGGGTCTTTTTATCAAATGGTCCTGGTGAGCCAAAGAATTTAAAGGCTGAGATCGCCGAGATCAAAAAAATGATAGAGGCCAGGATCCCGATATTTGGCATCTGCCTTGGTCACCAGCTGCTTTCAAATGCCTTTGGATACGAGACATATAAACTTAAATTTGGTCAGCACGGAGCAAACCATCCAGTCTTAAATTTAGAAACAAAAGCGATCGAGATAACAACACAAAATCACAACTACAACGTACCAGAGAGCATCGCTGAAGTAGCGGTTGTGACACATAGAAATTTGTTTGACAACACGATCGAGGGTGTAAGATACAAGGACTATCCAATCTTCTCGGTGCAACACCACCCAGAAGCAAGCAGCGGCCCTAACGAGAGCAAATATATATTTAAGCAGTTTTTAGAAATTTTATAATATGCAAAACATAAGCCTTTACATGATTATCTCAGTTGCGATTTTGAGCAGCTTTAGTCATTGTGTCGGCATGTGCAGCGGGTTTTTGAGCTTGCAAGCTCTATTTTTTAAAGGCAAAAGCAAGAGTGAAATTTTAATGCTAAGCGCGCTTTATAACCTAGCTAGAATTTTTGCTTATGTGGCTTTGGGCGCGTTATTTGGCGCTTTTGGAGCGGTTATTGGCTTTAGTTTGCAAGCAAGAGGCGTGATATTTTTCATAGTTGGCCTAGTAATTGCATTTATTGGCATCGCACTGCTTTTTAGAGGCGAGCTTTTAAAATTTGTTGAGAGCGAAAAAGCACTTAAATTTATAGTAAAAATGGCAAAAACAAGTGTGCAAAAGAGAAATTTAGCAAATTTCTTGCTACTTGGCTTTTTAAATGGGCTTTTGCCTTGTGGCGTGGTCTATTATTTTTTAGCACTTGGAGTTTTAAGCGCAAACGCAGCTGATGCGTCGCTCATAATGCTTATTTTTGGGCTTTGCACCTTACCAGCGATGCTGTTAGCTAGCTTTGTTTTTGGTTTGCTAAGAGAGAAATTTAAAGAGATTATGTTTAAGCTCTCAGCTTGCATAATGATCTTAAACGGACTTTATCTATCATTTTTAGGATATAGAGCAAATGCCTAGTTTAAATTTAGATGAAAATTTTCTATCAAGTAGCGAGGGTATGAGGATTGCTAAACTTGCGATGATGGGCGAGATGATGACAAATATAACTCACCAGTGGAAGCAGCCGCTAAATGAGCTATGCTTAGTTTTATACAAGATGAAAAAGCTTGCAGGCAGCGAAGATGGCGAATTTATTGGCTCTTATGAGAGGGCTATGCAGATCATAAAGTATATGTCAGAAACTACTGATGAGTTTAGCTCGTTTTTAAACCCAAACACACTTTCGCAAGAATTTAGCCTAGCAGATGCAGCTAGAGCATCGATACAGATCGTAAAAGGCGTGATGAAAAAAGATGGCATTCGTATAGAGCTTGAAGTTCTAGGCGATTCTAAAATTTATGGCCACAAAAACAGACTTATGCAAGTCATCATAAATTTACTAAATAACGCAAAAGACGCACTAAATTTACAAAAGATAGAAGATAAAAATATAAAAATAAAGATTGATAGCGATGAAAAATTTGCTTACCTAAGCGTAGAAGATAACGGTGGTGGCATAGATAAAAATGTGATAGATGAGATATTTAAGCCATATTTTACCACCAAAGAAGATAGTAAAGGCACTGGCTTAGGACTTTATATGTCAAAGCAAATAATCGATCAATTTAACGCAGAAATAACAGCGGGCAACAGCGATAATGGAGCCTGTTTTTTAATAAAATTACCACACAAAGGAGAGATAGATGAATAAAATTTTAAAGAACCTAACGGTTTTGCTTGTCGAAGACGATAGCGACAGCAAAAAGATCATGCACGATGTGCTAAGTGACAATTTTGAAAAAGTTTTTACTGCTCAAAATGGTGATGAAGGTTTGAAAAAATTTAAAAAATACAACCCAAATATGGTAATTACAGATGTATTTATGCCAATTAGTGATGGACTTGATATGACAAGATATATCAAGGAAATTTCTAAAGACACACCTGTCATCGTCCTAAGTGCGCATAGCGAAAAAGAGACTTTATTAAAGGCTATCGATGTTGGCGTTGATAAGTATCTCATAAAACCTATCATGGCAGATGATCTTTTAAAAACGATAGAAAATGTCGCGAAAAGCAAGATAGAAACCGCAAACATCATCCAAGTTGCAAACGGATATAGCTTTAACAAAATTAAGCGCGTACTTATCAGAGACGGTGTTGAAATTTCACTTACTAAAAAAGAGCTTGCATTTATCTCACTTTTGATAAAAAGACTTGGTACGCTCGTGCTTCATGATGAGATCAAAAGCGTCGTTTGGGTTGGCGAGAGCGTTACAGAAGCAGCTATTAGAACCTTTGTTAAGCGTGTTAGAGACAAAGTTGGCAACAATTTTATAAAAAATGTCCCAGGACTTGGCTACAAAATAGACAGAAGACTTTCTTAGTTGATGAGAATTTATATTAATTAAGTTTTTTTATAGTTCTTATACTTTAAAATAACGAATCATTAATATAAATTTAACTAGGAGGATATTTTATGCGACCATCTCAGCTACTACACTATGATTATAGTGTAGCAAAGCTATTCATGTTTGCCACGATACTCTTTGGTATCATAGGCATGGTTGTTGGCGTAGTTATAGCTTTTCAAATGGCCTGTCCAGAGCTTAACTACATTGCCGGCGAATATTCGGCGTTTGGGAGGTTGCGTCCTCTTCATACTAATGGCATCATCTTTGGCTTCATGCTATCTGGCATATTTGCCACTTGGTACTACATCGGACAGCGTGTTTTAAAGGTCTCGATGAGCGAGTCGCCATTTTTGATGTTTATCGGCAAGCTTCACTTTTGGCTATATATGCTTGTTATGGTTTTGGCTGTTGTTACGCTTTTTATGGGCGAGAGCACAGCTAAGGAGTACGCTGAGCTTGAGTGGCCACTAGATATCGCAGTAGTCGTTGTTTGGGTGCTTTGGGGCGTTAGTATATTTGGCCTTATCGGTATTCGCCGCGAAAAGACACTTTACATCTCAGTTTGGTACTACATCGCTACATTTTTAGGTGTTGCGATGCTATATCTATTTAACAACATGGAAGTTCCAACAAGACTTGTTAGCGGATATGGCTCATGGCTACACTCTGTCTCTATGTACGCTGGTTCAAACGATGCTTTGGTTCAGTGGTGGTACGGCCACAACGCGGTTGCATTCGTTTTTACAGTGGCGATCATCGCTCAAATTTATTATTTCTTACCAAAAGAGAGCGGTCAGCCGATATTTTCATATAAACTATCGCTATTTTCATTTTGGGGTCTGATGTTCATCTACCTTTGGGCTGGCGGACACCACCTCATTTACTCTGCTACGCCTGATTGGATGCAGACAATGGGCTCAGTCTTTTCTATCGTTTTGATCCTGCCTTCATGGGGTTCGGCGATAAATATCCTTCTTACGATGAAGGGCGAGTGGGCGCAGCTTAGAGAGAGTCCGCTTATTAAATTTATGGTTCTAGCTTCGACATTTTATATGTTCTCGACACTTGAAGGACCGATACTTTCTATCAAGTCTGTAAATGCCCTAGCGCACTTTACTGACTGGGTGCCAGGACACGTTCATGACGGCGCTCTTGGTTGGGTTGGCTTTATGATCATGGCAGCGCTTTATCACATGACACCGCGCGTGTTTAAGCGTGAAATTTACTCAAAGTCGCTAATGGAAGCTCAGTTTTGGATACAAACAACAGGTATCGTCTTATACTTTGCATCTATGTGGATCGCTGGTATCACGCAAGGTATGATGTGGAGAGCGACTGATAGCTACGGAAATTTACTCTACTCGTTTATAGATACGGTTGTCGTGCTTATCCCATACTACTACATAAGGGCTATTGGCGGACTTCTTTATCTAGTTGGCTTCTTGATGTTTGCTTATAACATCTACAAATCAACTTCTGCTAAAGCTATCTTAGCAGAGCCAAAAAGCGCTTCGCCAATGGGCGGCGGGGCAAAAGCTAGCGCGGAGGTGATGTGATGTTTGCTTGGTTAGAAAAAAATCCATTCTTTTTTGCAGTTTGCGTCTTTATAGTCATCGCTTACGCTGGCATAGTTGAAATTTTACCAGACTTTGCAAACAGAGCTAGACCGCTTGAGGGCACAAAGCCTTACACCGTTTTAGAGCTAGCTGGCAAAAACATCTATATGCAAAATGGCTGCAATACTTGCCACTCTCAAATGATCCGTCCGTTTAAAGCTGAGACTGATAGATACGGTATGTATTCACTAAGTGGCGAATTTGCTTATGATCGTCCGCACCTTTGGGGCTCAAAAAGAACGGGACCTGACCTTATGCGTGTGGGCAACTATAGAACGACTGACTGGCATGAAAATCACATGCTAAATCCAGCCTCAGTAGTGCCAGGCTCGATCATGCCAGCATATCCATTTTTATTTAAGAAAAATGCTGACATAGAGACTGCCTACGCTGAAGCGCTAACGGTTAAAAAGGTCTTTAACACGCCTTATGACGAAAAAGATATGCCAGCTCTTGGCACGCTAGAGCAGACAAATGCTAACGTCAAGGCTGAGGCTGCAGCTATCGTTGAAAATATGAAAGATGAGCAGGTAAAAAGTGCATTTGAAAAAGGTGAAATTCGCCAGATCGTAGCACTGATTGCTTATCTAAATAGCCTAAAGTAGGAGCGTAAGATGGAGAACATTAGAGAGTTTCAGGCTTATGGCTATTTTTTCTTGACAGCATTTTTGGCGATCACTTTGTATGCTTATTTTTTTCATCTTTATAAGAGCGAAAAAACTGGTAGAAGAAACTATGAGAAATACTCAAAACTAGCGCTTAACGATGAGATCGGTGGCGAAATTTTAGAGCGTAAGGCTACAAAGGAGAGCGTATGCAATGGCTAAATTTAGAAGATAATGTAAATTTACTAGCTCTTATAGGAGCAGCTCTAATCATCGTGCTTACCATCGTTGTAGCTGGCAGGTACGTGGGGCAGATGAAGGTTAAAAAAGATGAGAGCGTTGAGCTTAGCGAGCACAACTGGGACGGTATAGGTGAGTACAAAAACCCTGTCCCACTTGGCTGGGCGGTCGTCTTTTTACTAGCGCTAGTTTGGGCGATCTGGTACTATTTGCTGGGCTACCCACTAAATTCTTACTCACAAATCGGTGAGTATAACAAAGAGGTCAAAGAGGCAAACGCCAAATTTGAAAAAGAGTATGCAAATCCAAGCAAAGAGACGCTTCACGCTATGGGCGAGAGCATATATCTTGTGCAGTGCTCAGCATGTCACGGCATCACAGGCGATGGCATAGGCGGCAAGGCTGCAAATTTACAAATTTGGGGCAGCGAAAAAGGCATAGTCGAGACTATACTAAATGGCTCAAAAGGGCTTGATTACCCTATGGGCGAGATGCCAGCAGGCTTAGCCGATGCTGATGGCGCAAAGGCGATCGCAGCTTACGTAGCTAAAGAGATAAGCGCGATAAAAAGCACTAAAAATGAAAATTTAGTAGCCACTGGCAAAGAGCTTTACGCTGCATGTGCGGCGTGTCACGGCGAAGATGGCAAGGGTATGGATGGCATGTCAGTTGATCTTAGCAAATATGGCTCGGCTAGCTTTGTGGCTGAGGTACTAAATCGTGGCAAAAAAGGAGCGATCGGCACTATGCCTAAATTTAATGATGGCAGGCTAAATGATATCCAGCAAAGCGCAGTTGGCGAGTACGTCATATCGCTATCAAAGGGCGAATAATGGAAAATAACAATAGAAACATCTTTGCCTTAAACGGCATTAGCGGATTTTTAATAGCGGTGGTGCTTTTGCTCTCTATCCTAGCGGTGCTTACATACGTTGGCATCGGCTTGCAAAAAGAGGTCGCAACCAAACCTTACTCACTAAAAGATGCAGCTAGCATCGAGATGAAGAGCGTAGATAACGCTAAACACGTCATTGTAAAGGAGTAGCGATGCTAGGCATAATAGAAAAAGCCATTATCCTGCTAATAGTCGTCGCAGGCGCCATTTGTGCCTGGTCAGTACTTACCCCAAATCACCTATTTGTAGGCTGAGCTTGAAGAAATTTGCACTCATTTTTATCATTTTGCTGTGGCAAAATTTGGCTTGGGGTGCAAATTTTGTTATCAATGATGATGGAATTTTAAGCCAAAAAGTGAGCCAAAAGCTAAATGAGATCGGTAGCGAGCTTTATCAAAAAAGCGGCATAAATTTAGTAGTTGGTGTGTATAAAGATGGCGAGCTAGACGCGCTTTTTAAAGAGCAAAATTTAAGCTCGCCTTTTGCATTTTTAGTGCTTATAAAAGATAAGCAAAAGGTTGAAATTTTTAGCGATACAAACACTTCAAAGCTCTTTAATAAAGAGCAAATTCTAAGTGTAAATCCAGAATCAGGCACCATTATCCCCATTTTAGTCTCAAAAAACGGCAAAGATGTCTATAACGCCGCTATCTTAAACGGCTATGCTGATATCGCCGAACAGATCGCTGAGAGCTTAAAATTAAAGCTAGAAAGTGGCATCGGTAGCTCAAACAAGACGACCTTAAATTTCTTACGAATTTTCATCTACGGCTTGATCGCATTTTTCGTGCTCATCATCTTTTATAAAAAGGTAAAAAATGGCTAAAAAGAGCTTTTGGCCTTATGGCATCGTGCTTAGCATAGTCGCTATCATTTTAGCTTGCGCCGCAACCATCGTTGTTGCGATTAATAACCCAGTCGAGATGGATAGCGCTTATATGCAAAGTCATCAAAGCGTCGATGAAAACATCACTTTTATAAAAGAGAGTGAGGCTAGGTTTGATGAGAAATTTGGCCTTAAATTTGAGCCAGAATTTAAAGGTTTGCAGGGTAAGTTTAAATTTCTCCTAACACCAAAAAATGGCGAAATTTCAAGCCTTAGCTATGAAATTTTGCTAACTCGCCCACAAACAAACAAAGACAACAAAACATTAAACGCTTCATGGCAAGAAAACGAGCTTGTAAGCGAGAGTGTTGGCCTAAAAGAGGGCAGGTGGCAGCTACTTTTAAGGCTAAGCGACAAGCAAGATACGAGATATTATAAATTTGATTTTAACGCTACAAAATAGGCTAAATTTGCATCCAAAAGTTTTTAGCCAAGGTCAAAGCCAAATAAATTTACCCGTAAATTTTACTTTCTAGCCAGCCAAAACTCCAGATCAAACCT
>JAHAKV010000027.1:0-7609 GCA_018371455.1 Campylobacter concisus
CATGAGCGAGTAATTTCGGCTCTAAAATTTGAGCTAAGCTGTAAGCGAAGCCAAATTTTAGTAGCCAACTCTTGCGAGTGAGTGAAAGTTTAAAATTTGCCTAAAGGTTGCAAATTTATCTAGATACAGACAAGTGGCTTAAATTTAATAAGTTGTTAGAGTGACCGAGTAAAATTTAAAAATTTACAAAACCTATCAACATATTGATTAAATTTCAAACCAAAAGGGAGTTAATTTCACCTCACCTTATAATGCACGCTACCGCCATATGCGATGTCTTCGGCTTTTACGTCATCGCTTGTTAAGATTTCACTTATCTTGCCGTTTGCTTCAAGCCTTTCTCTATTTTCCTGAGCGTCCTCTTGATAGCTATAAACCATCGCAACGCTCACCACGCCGCTAATGCCCTCTATCATCTTAAAAACTCTGATCTCATCTTCGATGCTCTCTGAGCTAACGACCACAACGATCCTATCTTCTGCGTCAGTGATGATCTCGCACTCTTTTAGCTTTTCTATCTCGCTTTTTACGCTCTCATTTTTATTATCTGTATAGACTATCAGGCTTGAAATATTCATCTAACTCTCCAAAATAAAATTTTCTTCTCATAAGCAGAGGTTGCGACCTCGTTGTCGCTTATAAAAACTATGCTATTTATCGTGCTTTGACCAGTTTTTAGCATCGCGATCTTATCCAAAGTGACGCTATCAACCAAATTTACATCGCTCATCTCATCGCTCATATACGCTGCGATCTTGCCATCGCTACTAAGCCCCACGCCATAAACCAAAAAGCCAGTATTTATCTTTTTTAGCGTCCCAGCTGAGAAGATGCCAGCGATCCTGTCGGTGCCTCCGCTGATCATGACGCCATTTTTATAGGCGATGTCGTAGATATTATCAGTGTGGATATCTAAAATTTTGTCCATCTTTTTAGTGCGAACGTTGTAAAAATAGACCTTGCCACTCTCACAAGCGATCGCTAGCGTGCCTCTATCTTCGCTTATCTCCATGTCTGAGAGCATTGCGATAGAGATCTTAAAACTATCATAAATTTCGCCACTTTTTAGGTTTAAAAAGTAAATTTCATTGCTAATTGACGCAAGTGCTATATGCTCATCATCTAAAAATAGAGCCTTTTTTATCGCTTGATTAGCCATTTTTATGCTTCTCATCTGCCCATTTTCTCTTATATAAAGCACCTTTGTAGCGTAGTCGCCCTCGCTTAGGATGAGCATCTTGCCATTTAGCTCATCGACATTTAAAATTTTTGGCCTCTCATGATCGCTCACATATGTTTTTATATCATCCATCTTGATGATCTCGTCAAATTTAGACTCTTTTGGATCGTAAATTTCGACCGTGCCGCCGTCAGTCGCTATGAAAAGCTTGCCTGAAATAAGCGTCGTGCTAAGCACGTTTGCGCTAGCTTCTATCTCTTTATATGGAGTAGAAATTTGGGCTGCAAAGATAAAATTTAGCAGGGTAAAAAGAAAAAACAAAGCTCTCATAAAGCCTCCATTTGAAGTGAATTTTTAAAACAAACATCAAAGCATTCGCCGCAGCTCACGCAGTTTTGATTAACTATGGGACGAAAAACGCCAAGAAACTCAACCGCTTTAAATTTACAAGCATCAAGGCAGTTATAGCATATCGTGTCGTTCCACGCCAGGCAGCTAGCGACATTTATGCTAACTTTTGCGTTTATGCTCTTTGGCGAGTTTAAGCTTAGTGTTACGTGAGCGCTACTTTGACAAGCTTTCGCGCACTCTTCGCAAAAGTCGCAGCCTAGCTTTTTAACTTTAAAAACAACTCTTTCATTTTCAAAGCTAAGAAGCTCTTTTTCACAGGCACTTACGCAGCTAGCCTCACAGCCAGCGCAGTCAAATTCCCCGCTAAAAAAGGGTGGATCTATAAATTTGGGAGCAGGTTTTGCCCCCAAAATTTTACTAATTAGCTCTCGCCTGCTTTGCATTACTTAACGCCGTCATTTAAAACGTCTAGTAAATTTGACTTATGTGAGCCGTTTTTATCTCTAAAGTCAGGCTTAAATTTATTGCCAACAAGCTGTGTTACGCCATTTTGTTGCTCGACGTGGCAAGTTGTGCAGTTATATCTCTCATCATCAAGCTTGCCTGCAAGATCTTTTTTATTTCTGATGTCATAAAGGTGAGAAGCAGGGATAGGAGTTGCTCCGCTATCTTTTGCAAACTCAGGCATGTGGCAGGTTACGCACATATTTGAATCTTTTGTGATAGGCACCAAACCCTCAGTGTCGTGTGGGATAAATGGAGGTGCATTTTCAAAAGATCTATCAAATCTCTTTGCCATACCTGCTGGCTCTTTTGTATAGTTGATGTCTTTTAAAACAACGTCTTTATCATCTAACAAATCGACATTTCTAAGACCGATTTGCGAATCACTAATGCTTGGATTATTCAATGCACATGCCGCTAAAAAGGCAGCGCATAGTGCTCCAAGCGCCATTATTTTCATTTTCATTTTTCTCTCCTTAAATTTCTAATACTAAAATTTAACGCCCCGTCGCCGCAAACGTCGATGCATCTACCGCAGCTTATGCACTCGCTTGAGCTAACCGCGCGGCTCTCTTTACCGATCATATCTAGCACTTGCACCTCTGGGCAGACGAGCTTGCATTTCATACATTTTGTGCAGGCATTTGCGTCGTGTTTTACTCTGATGAGTGCAAATTTTGATATTACCGCGTAAAATGCACCAAGCGGGCAGACGTGTGAGCAAATTCCTCGCTTTAGCACGAACATATCAAAGGCAACTATACCAAGGGCGATGCCAATGGCGCTAACTGAGCCATAGATGATACCACGCTGGATGATGCCAACAAAGCTAATGCTCTCAAAAGCTGGCATTGACAGAGCAAGGCTTAAGATAAGAGCAAGCGCTAGCAAGTAGTAGCGTAAATTTTTACTTACGTTTAAAATTTTCTCACCCTTAAAGCCAAATTTCTCTCTTAGCTTGTAAGCAATGTCAGTTAGTAAATTTACTGGGCAAACCCACGAGCAAAATGCCCTAGGAGCGATGAGTGCATAAAATGCAAATACGATGATAGCGCCAATTACTGCATTTATGCCTACGCTAAAGCCTGCTAGTAAAATTTGAAGTACCGCAAATGGATCGCTTAGTGGAATTTGTCCAAAAAGCAAAGATGAGCTTAAATTTCCGCTAAGTATCTTAACTCCATAAACATTTCCTAGGATAAATAGCACTAGGATGGAAATTTGAGTTATTCGTCTTAAGATTAAAAATTTCATAGCTCACCACCATTTAGATAGTCAGTCGCCTTTTTGATATCTAGCTTTATCTTGCTATCGGCATCATCCACGCGCCTTTCATCTTCTTTTACCCAGCCTTTGACGTAGTTATCGCCAACTTTGCCAAGCACAACTTCGCGGTTTAGCACGGTAATGGCTGCTTTTTCGGTGATACAGGCTCGCTCGCACACGCCACAACCCGTGCAGATATCGCTATCAACTACTGGGAGTAAAAACGCATGCTTTTGCGTCCTTTCGTTGCGGCGATACTCAAGATACAAGGCCTTATCTATGAGCGGACAGGATCTGTAGCAAGCATCGCACTGTATGCCCCAGTATGCCACGCAGTTTTTCATATCGACCACTGCAACGCCCATTTTGGCTTTATTTATGTCTAGTTTGCCAGCTGTGCTAACTAAATTTGCATCCAGCGCACCAGTCGGACAGGCTGGCACGCAAGGGATATGCTCGCACATATGACAAGGAATTTTTCTAGGCTCAAAATAAGGCGTACCGACACTTATACCATCTTCAAGAGTAGCGAGTTTTAGCGTATCAAATGGACAGGCCTCTACACAAAGCCCACACCTAATACAGCTCTTTAAAAACTGCTTCTCCGCTTTCGCACCAGGCGGTCTAAGAAGTATAAGCGGTGAGGCTTTGGCACTAAGTGACCATATAAAGCCTCCGCCAAGAGCTAAGATCGCTGCCTTAGCTCCAAATTTCAAAGCTTCACGCCTACTTGAAAATTCCATATCAGCCACTTTTATGCCTTGTAAATTTTAACCGCGCACTTTTTATAGTCTGTCTCTTTTGAGATCGGGCAAGTAGCGTCAAGGCAGACTTTATTTATAAATACGTTTTCGTCAAAGAAAGGCACATAGACAAGACCTACTGGTGGCTTATTTCTACCTTTTAGATCTACTCTAGCTTTTACCTTGCCACGGCGTGACTCGACCCAAACGATCTCATTTTGAAGCACGCCAAGCTTTTTAGCGTCATATTCATGCATGTAGCAAAGCGCCTCTGGGACGGCTCTATAAAGCTCAGGAACACGCATAGTCATCGTGCCTGTATGCCAGTGCTCTAGGACACGACCAGTACATAGCCAGAATGGATAATCTTTGCTTGGCATCTCGCATGGATCCATGTAAGGGCGGAAGAAAATTTTTGCTTTGTTTGCAAGAGGAGTTTTCTCTTGATTTTTTACGCCTTTTAGATCGCCTGTTGGAAGGGCTGCGTTTTTGTTGCCGTAGAATGCAAATTTATCATTTGGAGCAGCTTTTTTCGCGTATGGGTCAAATTTAGTGTTAAATCTCCACTGAGTCTCTTTGCCATCAACGACTGGCCATCTAAGACCTCTTACTTTGTGGTAAGTGTCAAAGTCAGCTAGGTCGTGGCCGTGGCCAACGCCAAATTTTCTATACTCTTCCCAAAGATATTTGTGGATGAAAAATCCATATCCTTTAAATTCTTTACCATCAGAGCCGATCACCTTTCTGCTATCGCCAAAGACTTCTGTATTGTCATAGTTTTCCATGATCGGATCATTTGCGCTAAATTTCTTAGCATCTTCATTTGCAAAAAGCACGTCAAATAGCGTATCTTCTTCGCTATATCCCATAGCTTTTGCAGCTTCAAGCACGCTTGGAAGTGTCACTTTGTCATTTAGCTTTTTCTCGCCCCAAACATCTTTTAGCTTAAAGCGCTTACTAAACTCAAGCATCTGCCAGATATCAGGCATCGCTTCGCCAACTGGTAATACTTGCTGTCTCCAGTGCTGTGTCCTTCTCTCAGCATTGCCGTATGCGCCCCATTTTTCGTAGATCATCGCAGTTGGGAGGATAAGGTCAGCTACTTTTGCAGAAATTCCTGGATAAGGGTCACTTACAACGATGAAGTTGTCCATCTCGCGAGCTGCTTTGATCCAGTGGTTTGCGTTTGCAGTGTTTTGCCATGGGTTATTTACTTGAACCCAGATAAATTTAACCTTGCCATCTTCAAGATCACGCATCATTTTTACGTAGTGTGAGCCTGGTACGGCATTTAGTGTGCCAGCAGGTAGTTTCCAAAGTTTTTCAGTGATCTCTCTGTGCTTTGGATTGCCAACAACCATATCAGCTGGCAAGCGGTGAACGAATGTTCCAACCTCTCTTGCAGTTCCGCACGCACTTGGTTGACCAGTTAGAGAAAAGGCACCTGAGCCTGGGAGTGCTTGCTTGCCGAGTAAGAAATGCACCATATAAGCTTGCTCATTTACCCATGTACCGCGTTGGTGTTGGTTAAAGCCCATAGTCCAGAAGCTAACAACTTTGCGGTTTTTCTCGATGTAAAGATCAGCAAGTGCTTTTAATTTTTTCTTAAATTCATTGATATCTTCGTTAGGATCGCCTTTTGCTACCTTAGCCGTAAAGTCAAGTGTGTAAGGCGCAAGAGCTTTTTTAAACTCTTCAAATGTTATTTGCCAGTGATCGCCAGCTTTTGCAGCGTTTTTGTTTTCTAGTGTATCGCCAGCTTTTAAACCAAGATAAGAAAGTGTAACGCCCTCAGCCTCGCTTAGCACCTTTGACTTCTCAGTCGCAGCGGTGTCTAGCTCGCTTGGAGCATATTTTTTGTGATGGATGTCTGGGCGAAGGCCATATCCGATATCAACTGGGCCAGCTGTGAAGACGCAGTGCTTTTTAACAAATTCTTCATCGATCATCTCAGGGTGGTTATAGACTATCTCACGAGCGATGTAGTTCCAGATAGCAAGGTCAGATGACGGAGCAAAAATGATCTCGATATCGGCTAAATTTGATGTTCTAGTTGAGTAGGTGCTTAAATTTACGACTTTTACTCTATCAGGATCGCTAAGCTTTCTATCACTGACGCGTGCCCAAAGGATCGGGTGCATCTCAGCCATATTTGCGCCCCAAGCTATGATGGTATCTGTTAGCTCGATGTCATCAAAGCAGCCTGATGGCTCATCGATACCAAAAACTTGCATAAAGCCAAGAACCGCACTTGCCATACAGTGTCTTGCATTTGGATCGATGCTGTTGCTTCTAAAGCCACCTTTCATAAGCTTAACTGCTGTGTAGCCCTCTGGGATTGTGTATTGACCAGAGCCAAGCACGCCAACGCCGTGAGGTCCAAGCTCATCATAAGTCTTTCTAAACTGAGCTTCCATTACGTCAAATGCTTGCTTCCAGCTTACTTGCTTAAATTTGCCTTTTTTGTCAAATTCGCCCTTTTCATTTACACGTAAAAGTGGATGAGTGATCCTATCTTCGCCGTACATGATCTTAGCGTTAAAGTAGCCTTTGATACAGTTTAGACCGCGGTTTACTGGTGCTTCTGGATCGCCTTTTACAGCTACTATCTTGCCCTCTTTTGTAGCAACCATGATGCCACATCCGGTTCCACAAAATCTACAGGCAGCCTTATCCCAACGCCAGCCTTTTTCAGCTTCGTTTGCCGCACTTAGCGAGCTTGGCACAGCGATACCGGCACTAGCACAAGCAGCACTAGCTGCAGCACTTTTGATGAAATCTCGTCGATTCATTTTTTCTCCTTAAAAGATTTAACACAAAGTTAAATAAATATTAACTTTGCAAAGCTTAATTTACGCCTGATTTACATCGGCTATTTTGTCAAAATCTTAAATTTTAAAATTACAAATTCTTTCCAAGAATTTCTATAAAAAAGAGCCTTGCCAAGAGCGCAAAATCGTAAATTTAAAATCAAAAATATAAATTATTATATAGATTGATTTTTTATTAATCTTAAAAAAATATATTAAAAATCTTATTAAATAATGTGTAGAAAAGTAACATATAAAATGGGTTAAATTTATTTTTTATTTAATCAATTTCTCGAAAATACAATAGATTATGAAGTTAAAAATTTATATCCAAGGTATTTTTAATGTTTAACAAGACTTGTCACAATTATATATCTTTTGTGACAGGAAAATTTATAGCGAAAATTTAATATTTCAAACAAATAATATACGGTTAAAAACTCTAGTAAATTTTAAAATTTATGAGCGAATAAAATTTTAAAATTTGTAAATTTATCTTATTTGCAAATTCGCGAAGAAAGATAAAGGGACGGCTTTGCTTCACTAGCTCGCAACTGCAAGCAGACCGTAATTCAAGTCCCCTTGTCTCCCTTTTGGATAAAAGAGTTTATAAATTTAAAGTTGAGATTTCAAAAAATAGAAATTTGCTATTTTTACAAATTTTAAACTTTCACTCACTCGCAAGAGTTGGCTACTAAAATTTGGCTTCGCTTACAGCTTAGCTCAAATTTTAGAGCCGAAATTACTCGCTCATG
>JAHAKV010000028.1:0-6926 GCA_018371455.1 Campylobacter concisus
GAGCCACAGCTACAAATTTCACCGCTCACCCAGTCATAGAAAACGACATCATCACTTGCCCGCATGGTGGCAGAGTGGTGCTAAAAAGCAAAGCTGGCAAGAGTATCACATCTAATGGCATACCACTCATACTAGGTCAAGACTTCTTAGGCTCGCCGATAGTTGGCTGCTCGGCAAATTCGCCATGCACCTGCGTAGCACACGTACCAAAGAGCGCACTAAGCGCTAAAAGAGTAAATGACAACCACGCTCTTATGCAAGACCTAGTTCATCACTGCTTAAGTGATAAAGGCTGCGCGCTATCCATAGCCAAAAAGTCAAATTTACTTACATTTGAGGGGGTAAAATACGTTGATGCAAACGGCAACGAGATAACTCCAAAAGAGGTGCAGATCACGCAAAATCCAAGGCTAAGGTTTTTCATGAAGAGTGCTGCATCGCAAAGAGATAACATGCACGTCGCCATATACTCCATAAACGGCACCGAGTACAAAGAGCCAAACGGAGCTGACGAGATCGTGCTAAAAGAGAGCGACGCAAGAGACGTTAGCGACAAGGCACTTTTAAAGCTATTTAATGAAAATTTCAAGACTACCAGCCAAAGAAAATATGAATTTAAAGAGTACTCTTTCAAATACGGCGCCGATGTTTTTAGGCTAAATTTCATCAAGCCAGAATATAAGAGCAAGCACGGTGTAAACGGCTACTACGAAAGACTTAGCGAATACGAAAACGACGTTAGAAATTTGATCTTTCTAACGCCAAATCAAACAAAAGATATCACTATAAAAATAGCCAAAGGGCTAGACGCTAAGATAGAAAAAGACGCCGAGATAACCGACGTCGTAGTGCTTCAAGGGCTATAAATTTACCCTTAGCAAGGCATCTTTAAAACTTCTACCACTTCACCTTTTGCGATAAATTCTGTCTCTTTAGGGATGATAAGCAGTGCAGCTTCGTTTGTTAGGTTATTTACGATAGCTGAGCTACCAAGCTTTTTGCCGTTTAAATTTACAAAGATCTTGCCATCTCTGTTTTCTAAATTTACCGCTGTAAATTCCAAAAATGGCGAGCGTTTTTTGTAGTCTTCGTCCATTATCGCCGTGATCTTTGGCTCTTCTTGGCTAAACCAAGTGTTTATAAGCACTCTTACATAAAGCACGCACATAACCATCGCCGAGTAAGGGAATCCCGGCAGCGCAAAGATATATTTATCACCTGATTTTGCCACTCTGATGTGGCGGCCTGGTTTTATCGCAGCGCCTTCGATGATGAGCTTAAAGTTTTCATTTAAAGCGCCCTTTACAAAGTCATAGTCTCCCATGCTAATGCCGCCAGTCGTCACCAAAATATCGGCTGATTTTAGCGCATTTATGATCGCTTTTTCGACAAGCTCGGCCTTATCTCTTACGATCTCACAAAGGATCGGCTCCGCGCCCATTTTGCGTATCTGCATAGCGATGCCTACGTGGTTTGAGCTGTGAATTTGCGCTGGGCTATCAAGAGGCTCGCCAAGGTCTTTTATCTCGCTGCCAGTTGCAAGTATCGCCACTCTTGGACGGATGAAAACGCTTACGTGAAAGACGCCAAGCTCGGCAAGAAGCGCGATCTCAGAGTATGTTAGACGTGTGCCTTTTTTTATTAAAATTTCGCCTTTTTTGTAGCTTTCCCCTACTTCACGCACAGCAAAGCCCTTTGGCACGCTCTTTTTGATGATTATTTTTGAGCCACTAACCTCGACATTTTCAACTGGCACAAGAGTGTCTGTACCTTCGCTCATTAGCGAGCCGGTGAAGGTTTTGACGCATTTGTTGCCATCTACATGTAGCCCTTTGTCACTACCTGCTGGTAGGTCTGTGATGAGCTCAAGCTCGCTTAGGCCATCTTTAAAGGCAAAAGCGTAGCCGTCCATAGCCGAAACTGGCTTTGCTGGGTAGTTCTCAGCAGCTTTCACATCATAAGCGATATTTCTATCAAGCGCGTCCGTGATGGCTACTTTTTCGACCTTCTCCCACGCATTTATCGTATCTTTTAGAATTTTCAGGCTATCTGCATAGCTCATAAAATCTTTCATTATTTGTCCTTTTTATGAAATTTTTGCATATTTTAGCCACTTCTGTTTTACAAAAAATTAATCTTTGTTTTATTTAATGATTATTAAAATGTCGTTTAAGAAACCAGTCTGGTTTTACCCTTACACAGGAATTTACATGAACAAAACACTACTTTACATCATCGCAGGTGCGAGCCTTGGCATACTTGGTCCGGTGCTCGTTCATTTTGGCAACCCAGCAAACATGGGCGTTTGTGCGGCTTGCTTTTTACGAGATAGCATGGGTGCGCTTGGCTTTCACCAGGCCAAAGTCGTGCAGTATCTAAGGCCTGAAATTTTAGGGCTTATCATCGGAGGCTTTCTAGCTAGCATGCTTTGGAGTAGAAATTTCACTCCAGTATCTGGTAGCGCGGCATTTTCTAGGTTTTTCTTAGGCGTGTTTGCGATGATAGGCTGCCTCATATTTTTAGGCTGCCCTTGGAGAGCTTTTTTGCGTCTTGGAGGCGGTGATATGACCGCTATAGCTGGCGTTGTTGGCTTGTTTGCTGGCGTATTTGTGGGACGAGCTTTTAAGAAAAATGGCTACGTTTTACTTGAAAATGAAACCACTGCAAAAGCGATAGGGTTTTTGCCACTGATTATTGCTATTTTGCTTTTGATAGCACTTATCTTTGGTCTAAAACTTGGCGAAAATGGCGCATTATTTAGCTCAGAAAAAGGTCCAGGCTCACAGCATGCAAATTTATTTATCTCACTTATTTGTGCGATCGTCATCGGTGCATTTATGCAAAGAAGTAAATTTTGCTCAGTGGGCGCTATCAGCAAAATTTTTGAACGTGACTTTTCGATGTTTTATGGCATAGTCTCTATCATCGTCTGCGCAAGCGTAACGAATTTAGTGCTAAATCAATACAAATTTGGCTTTGAAGGACAACCTATCGCTCACAATGATATGCTTTGGAATTTCTTAGGCATGACGCTCGCTGGTCTTTGCTTTAGTCTAAGCTACGGCTGCCCTGGCAAACATCTAGTGCAAATGGGAGCTGGAAATTTAAGCTCAGCTGTATTTGTTTTAGGTATGGGAGCTGGAGCTGCGATAAGTCACAACTTCGTGCTTGCAAGCTCAGGAGCTGGTATCACACCTTTTGCCCCGTATGCCGTAGTGATAGGCTTTATCTACGCTATCTATGTTGGATTTTTCACTAAAAAAGCTTAAATAAATTTGGCTGCTCTTTGCAGTCAAATTTACTTTTTTTATATATAAAATTTGAGTGAGATAAATTTTAGCTAAAAATAAGTTCTTAGGTTGTATAATCCAAAACTTATTTTAAGTTGTCACGGTAGCTCAGCTGGTTAGAGCGCTGGTCTCATAAGCCGGAGGTCGGGAGTTCAAGTCTCCCCCGTGACACCATAGATGTCCTACTTATCGATACTTTAACTGCCCTTTTTGCAGTTTCCCTTTCTTTAAAATTTCCTAAAAGTATGGTACAGTTTTTATAAAAAGTGGTACATTTTTTCAGGATTGTTTTATTTTACAAGATGATTTCTATAAATTTGCTTTTATTTTTACTGATAGATAAAATTTTTATCTCAAAGCGAGCAAACATAAATTTATCTCGCTTAAATTTTTCGGCACAACTTTTGCTTACTCTTTGAAGCTAAATTTCAAGGAGTAAGCTATGAAAGTCTCTTATAACTCCATCTTAACAAAACAGCACTACCAAAAACAGACAAAAAGCGAAGGCTTTGCAAATTTCTTACCTAGCACTACAAATATAAATTCGATCAACCAAACCACTATTCCTAAAAATGACTTTGTTTCATCTAGTAGTATCGACTCTCTTTATCAGGCTAAATTTACTTCACAAGAGGGCTATGGATATAGTGTAGATGCTAAAGGATTTATGGGGGCTGACTTTAACAAAGCAGCAGGTCTGCCACAGGACTTTAAAATCCACAAAAGCACACTTGATGCGATAGTGCTACACAATCAAAAACACCCAAACTTTACAACTATTTTAATGGATACAAGAAAGGATAATGCTCTGTTTGGAGAGGATAGCTTTGCAAATATTGATCTAGCAGACACAATAAAGCAATACTATAAAATTTTTGATCAAATTTCAGCTGGAGTTATTAGCAAGGGCAAAGAATTTTACTCAAACGAAGATCTAGCAAAGATGCCAAAGGGCTACTTTTCAAAAGATAAAAAAATAGATTATTCCGAATATCTAATGGGTAGGATGTCAAGTGATGAGATAGATGGGCTAACTGATAGGAGTAATGAGAAGGTAACTCATGTCTTCAGGACAGCCCAAGATGCAGACGATGCGCGTAAGCTAATGAATGATCTAAAAGACATAAATGTAGAAGTTAATGGAAATTTCCTTGACTTCTCTCCAGAAGTTATGACAACTGAGCATACTATCCCTTATATGTGGGTTAGCAGTGCTGGATATGACTTTAAACCTGATATGTCTGTATATGATAGCGAACAAGGCTATACAAAGGAGCAAATCTTTGTCGCATTTTTAAAAAACGAGCAAGGTCTTGTGCTGCAAGGTGGCACAACAAGGATAACCGACGAAGCTCTTAATGTATATAGAGACACACTCATACTTACAAAGCAAGATAGAAGTGAGATAGGCATACCAAAGGCTTATTATGATGAGATACTATCTGGCAAGAAAGATCTGAAAGATATACTAGCTAGGATTTTAAAGCTTAGAAATTTAGAGCTTAAAAAAGATCAAACACTTGAGGGACTAGCAAGCAAGATAATGGATGTTTTAAAAGAATTTGATGAGAGGACGAAGACAAGAGAGCTTTAAAAAATATAACATAGTAGGCATTCGCTCTAAGCCCTTTTAGACTATAAACTACTAAACATTTTTTATATTTGCCGATATAAGCTATATATTTTAAAAGGATTTAAAATGATGGTAACACAAAATTTACAACCCATAAAAATAGATTTGCCAAAAAATATGATCCACTCAAGGCTACTTCTTGGTGTAGATAGAGTGCAAACTTTAGACAACACAAATTTAAAGTCTGAGCTTAAAGACATCGCTACTAAGCTTATCTCAAATAGCACTTACTCTATCATCCAAAGCGCCAGCACCAGTGGTGTGAAATCAGACTACTCTAAAACAGATATTGGGCTAAATCAAGCTTTTTCTTATAGAGATATCCAGAGAAGAAACTGGAGCAAAGAAGACTTTGAGAACAAGTATCTCTTTGGCGAAGATGCCTCAGCACTAAGGAAAGTGGATCAAACTAGCACCTATTTTTCATCTATAAATTCAAAAACTCCCATTAAGCCCATCGCGGCAGTAGATACTAAATTTACAAATTTAAATGACTACGCCTATGAAAAAACGATAAAAACTTCACGAGGTGACGTAGAGGTCTTTTTGGATCTTTATGACGATAATGACAAACTAGGCATAGGCAAGCTAGACGCAAATGGATTTTTATTTAACTTTGATAGCAACAAGGATGGAGTGATAAATTCTGGCGATAAATACTTTGATAAGCTAAAAGTTAGAGGCTACGACAAAGACGGTAATGAGAAAATTTTTAAACTAAGCGAAGTTACGAGCGAGATAAACCTGAACGACTTTATCAAAAAGGATATTAGAAATTTAAGCTACGAGGCTATGGACTTTGCTAGCAAAAATACGGTTGATTATAGAGTTAGTTTAAACAACTCAAACCCTTATACTCTATTTTCAGCCGAGTATCGCTACCAAAAGATAGGCAAAGAAGAGACTAATAAATTTTTCAAAGACCATGCAGACCAAGACGGCTGGGTAGATCTTAGGGATAATAAGATATTTAACGAAGAGAGTGGCTTAAACAACTTTGCCTATGAGAAAGTTGGCTTTGACGGCAAGAAAAAGCTTAGTGAGTTTAACCCTATCATAAAACCTGCTGGATCTAAACAAGACGAGAGTTTTTCATACGCAGGCTATCAAAAAGATAGCTTTATGAAATTTTATAATGACTACCAAAAAGAGTCTAGTGCTCACAGCAAAGATGTAGAGTGGATAAGCAAAAATTTAAAAGAAAATGATGTAGAAGATGCAGATGATCTCATCTCAAAGCTAAAAGTCACAAAGTCATCTTATATGATCGCTATGGAGAGTGAGTTTGAAAAAGCAACTGGGCTTGATTTTAGTCTAGAAAATTTAGAAAAAGTAAAGCATGCTTTTGAGAGTGATACGAGCAAGGCTGCAGCTGCTCTAAAGGACACGGACAGCGTAATAGCTATGAAGCTAAACAAAAATGGCACAATCACGCTTAAATTTGATAGTGGAAGAGAGCTAGAGGTAAAAGAAATTTATAACGACACGGGCAAGCTCATAAATGACGATATCAAAGATAGCAAAAGAGCAAGTATAAATTTAGATGCCAAAACCATGAATGACGTAGAGCTAAATAGACTTGACTTTAAGGATATAGGCATAAAGCAAGATGAAAAGATATCTAGCCTAAAAGAGCTTGGGGCAAAGCTCGTTAAAAACCTCTCTGATAAATTTACAAGTAAATTCCTGGTCGGACTTGAAAATGGCAAAAGTATCACCACTAAAGAAATTTACAACATCACCTACCTTGAAAACGACCTAAAATTTAAAGAACTATCTAGCAAGGATAGGCTTTATAAAAAGGTAGATACTAGAGTTTAGGAGTAAATTTATGCAGACTAGAAATCCCTGGCGAAATAAATATTTTCATAAAAAAGACGATATCTTTGGTGTGAGTTTGAGCCAAAAGGATATTAGATGATAAACGCACTTGGTAGCTACCCCTTAAATTTAGAGCAGAACATAAAGGTATCAACAAAAGTCGCCACCAAACAAACTAGCTC
>JAHAKV010000010.1:0-55682 GCA_018371455.1 Campylobacter concisus
GTCAAACCATACTCTATTCTCTTTTTGTTTGGTAAATCTACACCTGCAATACGTGCCATGCCTTATCCTTGTCTTTGTTTATGTTTTGGATTTTCGCAGATAACACGAATTATGCCACTACGTTTGACAATTTTACATTTGTCACACATCTTCTTTACAGAAGGACGAACTTTCATTTTAGTCTCCTAAAAATTTATTCCACTTTTTTAGGGGCTGCATCAGGTCTAAAGAAATAATTTAAACCAACTATTTTCAAAATAAGTGGGGAACTTTGAAAATAATTCTTCATACAGCTTTTCGCAAAGCTTGGATTTTACCCAAAGCCAGCTTTAAATTTACTTAGCATATTTGCCAAGAGCCTAAATTTACTTATACCTATAAGTGATCCTGCCCTTGTCTAGGCTATATGGCGTAAGTTCTACTTTTACGCGGTCGCCAGGCATTATCTTTATATAATGCATTCTCATCTTTCCGGCGATATGACATAAAATTATATGTTTGTTGTCAAGCTCAACTTTAAAAGTTGCATTTGGCAATGCTTCAACAACATTTCCATCAATCTCAATGACATCGTCTTTTGCCACAAACTCTCCTTTCTTTAAATTTGCTATAAATTTTACGCTTGGCTTAAAATTTCAGCTTTGCCATTAACTATCGCCATGCAATGCTCATAATGGCTAGTTCTCAAACCATCTTTTGAGGTTACTTTCCAGTTATCGCTTCCTAAAACTGGCGTGCCATCTTTTTGGCAGATCATCGGCTCTATACAAAAAACCATTCCCTCTTTTATCTTTGGTCCAGCTTTTGGATTATTTCCTTCAAGATAGTTTGGGATTTCTGGCTCTTCATGTGGCCTTTTGCCTATGCCGTGACCGCAATATCCGCGCAAAGGTACATATCCTCTACCTAGTATAAATTTCTCAAGCTCATAGCTAATCTCTTTAAAATGCATACCAGCTCTTATAAAATCAATTGCAAAATATAGTGCGTCTTTTGAGCAAGCGATCAAAGCTTCGTCTTCTTTTGAAATTTTACCAACTCCAAATGTCCTAGCTGAATCACCAAAATAACCATCTAAATTTGAACCAATATCTACACTAACGATATCGCCCTCTTTTAGTTTGTATTCATTTGGAATTCCGTGGATTACCACTTCATTGACGCTTATGCAAGCTGCATTTGGAAAGCCATAAAGCCCTTTAAAAGCTGGTTTTGCCCCAGCGGCTCTTATCATATCTTCACAAATTTTATCTATCTCAAGAAGGGAAATTCCAGGTTTTATGATCGTAGAAACGTGATCAAGTGTTCGAGCGACGATCTTATTCGCCGCTCTCATTTTCTCTATCTCAGCTGGTCTTTTTAGCGTGATAGCCATTTTATAGACCTACTGCACTTAGAGTTTGGTATTTATTTGTATAAGACTGAGCTTCTATACGTCTCATCGTATCAAGTGCTACTGAAACCACGATAAGAACTGATGTACCGCCAAAATAAAATGGTACACCCATAGTCTTTACAAGTACCCAAGGTAATGTTGAAATGATACCCAAGTACAAAGCTCCACCTAAAGTTAGCCTGCCAGCTACTTCATTTAGATAGCTAGCTGTACTCTCACCTGGTCTAACACCAGGGATAAATCCGCCTTGTTTTTTCAAATTTTCACTTATATCTTTTGTATTAAATACGATCGATGCGTAGAAAAACGCAAAGAAGATGATAAATAAAAATGTTAAAAAGTTAAACATATAGCCATTTGGACTTAAAAAGTCATTGATAGCTTGGATTACTGGATTTGTACTAGCTTGCAAAATAGTACTTGGAAACATCAAAATCGCACTAGCAAATATCGGTGGGATAACGCCACTTAAATTTACTTTGATCGGTATATAGTTCATTATACGTTTGTTTTGATTTTCCATTATCACTTTTCTTGAGTAAGAAATAGGTATACGTCTTTCGCCCATTTCGACAAAGATAATAGCACCAATGGTCGATAAAATGATCACCAAAATAGCTATGACTGTTAGGAAATTCATCTCAGAAGTATTTACCAAATTTACAGTTCCGCCGATCGCACTAGGTATACCAGAGACGATGCCCGCAAAGATGATAAGACTTATACCGTTGCCTATACCGCGCTGTGTGATCTGCTCACCTATCCACATAAGTAGCATAGTGCCAGTTAGCATAGACACAGCAGAGATCGCGATAAATAAATTCATATCTATCATGATAGCCTGCTCGCCACCACGACCGCTTAAGCTTTGAAGTCCGATAGAAACGCCGATTGATTGAACAAGAGTGATAACGATGGTCGCATAACGTATGATTTGCATATATTTTTGCATACCGTCGCGCTCTTTTTTCATCTGACCTAACTTTGGAAATGTCGCTGCTAGAAGCTCCATGATGATCGAAGCTGTGATGTAAGGCATAATACCTAGAGATATGATACTTAAACGCTCAGCGGCTTTACCACTAAACATATTAAATAGACCCAAGGCGTTGCTATTGTTTGAATTGAAAAATTCTTTAATTACGTCGACATTAACACCAGGAACTGGCACATAAGCCAGTATCCTGTATGCGAACAAAAATGCCAACGTGATTAAAATCTTGTTGGTCAGTGTTTTATCCATTATTTTGTTCCGCTAACGCTAACGTTCTCGTCTTTGATCTTTGAAGCAAGAGCTTTTGCGCTTGCACCGATTAGTTTTATCTTAGTAACGCTCTTTGAAATTTTATGAACGCTAGCTATTGTTGCTATTGAAATTTCCGCAAGCTCTTTTATAGCTGCGATTTTTTCAACATTGATAACATAAGGTTTTTCAAATTTAGAAGCAAAGCCTACCTTTGGAAGACGTCTTTGAAGTGGTTGTTGTCCGCCCTCAAAACCTCTTTTTTCATTGTAGCCTTTTCTTGCTCTTTGACCTTTATTACCTTTGCCAGCAGTTTTGCCATTGCCACTGCCTTGACCACGACCTATTCTTTTAGTTGCATGAGTTGAACCTGCAGCAGGTGTTAATTTTTCTAATGCCATCTTAACTCCTTTCTCTTAGCTTTTTAGCAAACTAAGTGCTTTTATAGTAGCACGAACGACGTTTGCTGAGTTGTTTGAGCCAAGTGATTTAGTAAGGATATCCTTAATACCTGCAAGCTCGATAATAGGACGTGCACTACCGCCAGCGATAACACCGGTACCTTCGCTAGCTGGGCGAAGTAGCATTCTACTTGCGTTGTATTTTACCTCTACATCGTGAGGGATAGTTGTGCCCTTGATCTTAACGTGGATAATATTTTTAAATGCGTCGTCAATCGCTTTTCTCATCGCATCTGGTACCTCTTTAGCTTTGCCATATCCAAAGCCAACTAGGCCATTTCTATTACCAACAACAACTAAAGCTGTAAATCTAAATCTACGACCACCTTTAACAACCTTTGTAACCCGACCGATATCGACGATTACTTCTTCAAATTCTTCTCTATTATATTTTTCCATCGATTTTCCTTTGGGTTATAGCTTGATGCCATTTTCTCTTAAAGCTTCAGCAAATGCTGCGATAACGCCATGGTATAAATAACCATTTCTATCAAAAATTGCAACATCTATCTTCTTAGCTTTTAAAGCCTTAGCAAATTCTTTAGCTAAAGTGACCGCACCTTCTTTATTTGCTTTTATGCCTATTTTTCTACCATCAACTGCAGCTAGTGTAGTAGCTGTAACGTCATCAATCGCTTGAACATAAAGAGTTCTGTTTGATTTGAAAATAGAAACTCTTGGGCAAGTTGCAACACCAGAAATTTTACCTCTGATTCTTCTTTTTCTCTTAATTCTAAGAGCGATTTTTCTTTTTAGTACTTTTGCTGTCATTTACCGCTCCTTACTTCTTAGATGTCTTGCCCGCTTTGCGGATGATACGTTCTTCTAGATATTTAACGCCCTTGCCTTTATATGGCTCAGGTGGTCTAAATCCTCTAACTTGAGCAGCCACTTGACCTACTACTTGTTTGTCGTCACCTTTGATAGTAATAACGTTTTTATCAACGCTAGCTTCAACGCCTGCTGGTAGCTCATAGTTGATAAGGTGTGAAAAACCAAGAGATAGCTCTAAAATTTTACCTTTTGCAGCTGCTTTGTAACCAACACCGTTGATCTCAAGCTGGCGAGTAAAGCCATGAGTGATACCAGTTACGATGTTGTTAGCAAGTGCTCTATATGTTCCCCAGTAAGCTCTGCTTTGGCGATCTTCGCCCTTTGGAGCAAAAACTATATGACCATTTTCTATCTTGACATCAACGTGACCTTTTGTGTCAAGCTCTTTTAAGTGATTGCCCTTTTTAAATTTTAGGACATTATTTTCAACACTAACGTCTACACCACTTGGGATAGCGATAGGCTGTTTTCCAATACGTGACATTTTTTTCCTTTACTTGTCTAGGGTGTTCCTACATTTACGAATAAACACCACAATGCCGTAAATTTGATCGTCAGATTTGACGAAACCTTCATTTGAATTTCTAAATTTAGCTTTGGCGAAATATAAAAATTTCACCTAGCTAAAAAGAAATTTTAACCTTAAGCTATAAGGTCAAAATAGCGCTTTTAACGCAGTTTATTACCAAACGGTGCAAAGAACCTCGCCGCCAACACCAGCTTTACTTGCCTCAATACCGCTCATAACGCCTTTGCTTGTGCTAACGATAACTGTTCCGTAACCATTTTTAAAACGCTTAATGTCGTCTTTGCCTTGATAAACACGGCGACCAGGTTTTGAAACCCTTTTAAGCTCGTTTATAACGCTTCTGCCGTACTCATCATACTTTAAAACTACGTTTATAAATTTCTTGTTACCTTCTTCGATAACGTTGTAGCTCTCTACATAGCCTTTTGCTGCAAGGATAGAAAGAGTAGCCTCAACAACCTTAGAATGAAGCAATTTCGCAGTCTCAAGTCTTCTCATACTTGCATTTCTAATGCGTGTTAATCCATCTGATATTAAATCGTTCAACATTTCTCTTCCTTACCAACTTGCTTTTTTAAGACCAGGTATTAGGCCTTCGTTAGCCATTTTTCTTAGGCAAACACGGCAAATTCCAAAATCTTTATAAACAGAGTGCGGACGACCGCAAATTTGGCATCTAGTATAGCCGCGAACCGCAAATTTTGGCTTGCGTGCAGCTTTTGCTATCATTGATTTCTTTGCCATTTTACTTTCCTTTTGCAAACGGCACACCAAATAGCTCTAGCAATTTGAATGCCTCTTTATCGTTTTTAGCCGTAGTAGCAATCGTAATATTCATACCATGAGTTCGTAAAATTTTATCATACTCAACCTCTGGAAACATTAGCTGCTCGCTAAGACCGAAGTTATAATTTCCACGTCCATCAAAGCCATTTTTTGGAAGACCACGGAAGTCTTTAACTCTTGGAAGAGCAACGCTGATTAGCTTATCTAAGAAAGCATACATTTGCTCTTTTCTCAAAGTTACTTTGATACCAACAGGGAAACCTTCGCGAACTTTAAAGCCAGCAACTGATTTTTTAGCATCAGTGATAACTGCTTTTTGTCCAGCGATAAGTGAAATGGTATCAGCCATATTTTGAAGCACTTTCTGATCTTTCGCAGAGTCTCCAGCACCTACACTGATCACGATCTTCTCGAGCGCAGGGATAAGCATTGGATTTTTGATGTCAAATTCTTTTACGAGAGCTGGCTTGATAGTTTCGTTAAATTTATCTTTTAATCTACTCATATCTCTTATCCTTCAACTTTCGCGACGTTTGATATATCAATTGGCATCTCTTTATTTACGTGACCACCATTTGGAGTTTTTTCGCTTGGTTTGATAGCTTTTTTAGCTACTTTGCATCCCTCAACTATAACCTGACCTTTTTTTGCAAGAACTGCTAAAATTTTACCAGTTTTGCCTTTATCGTCACCAGCGATGATCTTTACAGTATCGCCTTTTTTGACTTTAAATTTTACATTAGCCATTATAAAACCTCCGGAGCTAGCGAAACAATCTTCATAAAGTTAGCATATCTAACTTCACGTCCAACTGGTCCAAAAATACGAGTGCCGACTGGCTCTTTTTTGCTATCAAGTATAACAGCTGCATTCTCGTCAAAGCGGATTAGCGAACCATTATCTCTTTGAACCTCTCTTTTAGTTCTTACAACAACAGCTTTTACAACCTGTCCTTTTTTGATCTTACCATTTGGAAGAGCTTTTTTAACAGAGCAAACTATGATATCGCCAAGTGTAGCGTATCTTCTTTTGCTGCCGCCAAGAACTTTTATACACATTAACTCTTTTGCGCCGCTGTTATCAGCAACTGCAAGTCTTGTAAAACTTTGAATCATTACTCAACTCCCTTTGCCAATACAGCTTTTAAGCGAAAATTCTTGCGAGCTGAAAGTGGTCTGCACTCAACTGCAACAACTGTATCGCCTGCTCTTGTCTCATTTTTCTCATCATGAACTAAATACTTCTTAAAGCGTTTTACAAATTTATGGTATCTTGGGTGCATAACGCGTCTTTCTACCAAAATAGTAGCTGTCTTATCTCCAGCTTTTTGTAAAACAACACCTTGAATTTCTCTTTTTAATGCCATTTTACGCCCCTTGTCTTGTTGCACTAATTGCAGTGTTGATCTGAGCTATCTCTTTGCGAACAGCACTAATCTCATTAGGGTTGCTTAACTGCATAGTTTTTAGCTTTTGTCTCAATGTAAATAAAAGCACCTTTTTCTCTTTTAGCAACGCGTTTAATTCTGCAACGCTCTTATCTTTTAACTCAGTATATTTCATTTTCACTCTCTCGCGTTACAAATTTTGATTTGAAAGGAAGTTTGTGTAGAGCCAAAGTTAAAGCTTCACGAGCTAACTCTTCGTCAACACCAGCCATTTCAAATATTATACGACCAGGTTTGATGTTCATAACCCACTCTTCAACTCCTGCCTTACCTTTACCCATACGAGTTTGTAGAGGTTTTTTAGTAAGTGGCTTGTCAGGGAAAACCCTAATCCAAATTTTAGCCTGTCTCTTTACGTGACGAGTTAGAGCTTGACGAGCAGCTTCTATTTGGCGTGAATTTACCCTACCAGCTTCAACAGCTTTAAGTGCAAATTCGCCAGTTGCTAAAGATGCTCCGCGAGTCGCATAACCACGGTTGCGACCTTTCATTTGCTTACGAAATTTCGTTCTTTTAGGCATCAACATAATTATTTACCTCTTCTTGCTCTACGTGTTTTCTTAGGTGCTTCTTCTTCAGTTTTCTCAGGTTGAACACCTTTTTGAAGAACCTCACCTTTAAAAATCCATACTTTAATACCTATGTTTCCATAAGTTGTATGAGCCTCAGCTACACCGTAATCTATCTTTGCTCTAAGAGTATGAAGCGGAACGCGACCTTCTAGATACCACTCGGTTCTTGCCATCTCAGCGCCACCTAAACGACCAGCAACTGAAATTTTGATACCTTTAGCGCCTGACTTTTGAGCACCTTGGATAACTTTTTTCATAGCACGTCTAAATGCGACACGCTTTTCAAGTTGCATAGCTACGTTTTCAGCAGCGAGTTGAGCTGAAGCTTGAGCTTTTCTTTCTTCTTTGATATTTACATTTACTTCTTTACCAATAAGTTTGCTAACTTCGTTCTTTAGGTTTTCAACATCTTGACCTTTTTTGCCGATGATGATACCAGGACGAGCTGCAACTACGGTTACACGAAGTTTTTTAGCCGTTCTTTCGATTAGAATTTGGCTAATTCCTGCATAGTAAAGTTTTTTCTTTAAAAATGCACGAATTTTATAATCTTCACCGATATTTTCAGGAAGACTTTGTTTGGTTGGAAACCATCTAGATTCCCAGTTGCGGTTAATTCCTAGTCTAAGACCTATTGGATTTACTTTTTGTCCCATATTATGCTTCCTTCTTTTCAGGTTTAGATACTTCTACCATTACATGAGAAGTAGGTTTGCGAATTTTGCTCGCTGTTCCTCTTGCTCTTGGTCTAAATCTCTTTAATACAGGACCAGCGTCAACGCGGCAACTAGTTACTACAACTTCTTCTGGCTCAAATCCGCCATTTGCTACTGCTGAGCTAATAGCGTTTGCTATAAATTTAGCACCACGATTTGGCATAAATTGCAAGCTTGCAAGTGCTAGCTCGGCATTCATACCTTGAACTTCTCTTGCTATAAGTCTTGCTTTTGTAGGAGAAAGTCTTACGAATTTTATAATTGCTTTACTCATATTATCTCCCCTTACTTGCCGATTTTCTTTTGCACTGAGCCTTTGTGACCCTTAAATGTGCGTGTTGGAGCAAATTCGCCAAGTTTATAGCCTATATGATTTTCTGTAACATATACAGGAATAAAGCTCTTGCCATTATGAACGTTAAATGTTAGTCCAATCATTTCAGGTACAATCGTGCTACGTCTTGACCAAGTCTTGATTGGTTTGTTATCGTTTGCATTTTTTGCGGCAATAACTTTTTTCATTACATGATCATCTACGAAAGGACCTTTTTTGAGTGATCTTGCCATCTCTATTTTCCTTTCCTTCTTGAAATTATAAGCTTATCGCTAGCTTTTTTACGGCGAGTCTTAGCACCTTTAGTTGGTTTACCCCATGGAGTAACTGGGTGACGGCCTGAATTTTTCTTACCTTCACCACCGCCGTGTGGGTGATCAACTGGGTTCATAGCAGAACCACGTGTTTGTGGGCGGATACCGCGGTAGCGATTACGTCCAGCTTTACCTATAGTGATGTTAGCCCAGTCTTCGTTGCCAACTACACCGATACTTGCCATGCACTCAGCTAGTACTTGTCTCATCTCGCCACTTGGCATTCTTAAGATAACATACTTCTCTTCTTTACCCATTAGCTGAGCATAACCACCAGCTGAACGAGCTATCTGAGCGCCTTTGCCAGGTTTTAACTCTACGTTATGAACGATAGTACCAACTGGGATAAATCTTAATTTCATAGCGTTGCCTGGTTTAATATCTAGTGAGCCCTCATCGATAGATGCGATAACGTCGCCAACATTTAAGCCATTTGGTCTAATGATATAGCGTTTTTCACCATCTTTGTAAGCTATAAGAGCGATACGGCAGTTTCTGTTTGGATCGTACTCGATCGCTTCAACTTTACCTTCTATACCAAATTTGCGACGTTTAAAGTCTATGATACGATAAAGTTTTTTTGCACCTGCTTCTTTATGTCTTGAAGTTATACGACCATTGTTATTTCTACCGCCAGATGCAGGTAGTTTAACAAGCAAGCTTCTAACGCTTGGTTTAGCTGTTATATCTTCAGAGCTTAGTCCAGTCATATATCTACGACTAGGTGTATATGGTTTATATGATTTTATAGCCATCTTACGCCTCCGTATTTTCTAGGCTTACGCCTTCAGGTAACTTAACGTAGAATTTCTTTATCTCGTCACGTTGGCCTGCTCTTCCTCTAAAACGCTTAACCTTGCCGCTAATTCTAAGTGAATTTACGCGAACAGGCGTTACTCCAAAATACTCTTGTAAAACCGCTTTTAAGCTGTTTTTTGTAACTCTTGGTGAAGTTTGGATAACAACAACGCCTTGTTCTTGAAGGCCTAGAGTTTTTTCTGTATAAATAATTGTTTTGATATCAGTTATATCCGCCATTTTAGCCCTCTTTTGTTATAGTTTTTAGTGCAGCTTTTTCAATGATAACCGAACTAAATGTAGAGACAAGATAAGCATTTACCTCATTTGCATCTACTACATAGCAGTTTGCTAAATTTCTAAAAGCAAGTAGTGTTTTATCGTCTAGTAAATCTTTAACGATAAGCGCGTCTTTTACTTTTAAATTTTTGATGATATTAGCTGCATCTTTTGTCTTTCCAGACTCGATTGAGATGCTATCTACTGCGAAAATTTTACCATCTTGTGCTTTTACTGCCAAAGCGTACTCAAGAGCTAGTCTTTTTTGTTTTTTATTGACTTTTTGAAAATAGTTTTTCTCGTTTGTTGGACCAAATGCAACTGCACCGCCTACCCAAACGTTAGTTCTAGTTGAACCCGCTCTTGCACCACCACGTCCTTTTTGTCTCCATGGTTTTTTACCACCGCCGCTTACAAAAGCACGGCTTTTAGTATGAGCCGAATTTGCTCTTATACCAGCAAGGTAAGATTTTACATAAAGATATAGGTTGTGCGGATTTACTTCAGCGTAGCTTGCAGGAAGCTCTAACTCGCCTGAATTTTCAAATTTATCGTTTAATACGTGAATTTTACTCATTTTACAATCCTTATTTTACCCATTGCACCATTGTGACCAGGAACGCAACCTTTTACAACTACGATGCCATTTTGAGCGTCAAAGCTTATTAGCTCGTTTTTAACAGTAACTTTCTCATTACCCATGTGTCCTGCCATTTTCATACCTGGTTGAACACGACCTGGCCATTCGCAGTTACCAATTGAACCGTGGCGTCTGTGGAAACGTGAGCCGTGGCTTTTTGGACCACCACCGAAACCATGTCTTTTTACCACACCTTGGTAGCCTCTACCTTTTGAGTTAAAGCTAACTTTTAAAATTTTAGCCTCATTTAATGGTGTAAAGTCTAGGTTTCCAACTTCGCTATTAGCTACTTCAAGCGTAGCAAATTTGTTAAATTCTGCTGTCAGATTGTATTTCTTTTGCTGACCAGCGATAGCTTTGTTGTTTGCTTTAGTGTGGGCATACGCTACGATAGCACGTTTGTTTTCGTCGATCTCACATACTTTAGCTTCAACTAGCTTAAGTAGTGTAACTGGCGTACTCTTCGTGGCAATCGTTCTACTCATGCCTATTTTTTCTACAATATATTCCATACTCTTATCCTTTTGTCCGCTTATTTCATCGCACGAACTTCGACATTAACTTCTGGAGCTAGGTCGAGTTTTGTTAGGCTATCTACAGTTTCTGGAGTAGCAGCTACGATGTCAAGCATACGAGCGTGTATTCTCATCTCAAACTGCTCACGTGAGTCTTTGTTGATGTGTGGAGATTTTAAGACTGTATAGCGTTTGATCTTTGTAGGCATTGGTACCGGGCCACGAACGTCGGCACCTGTTCGTTTGACAGCTTCTACGATTGCTGCAACAGTGCGGTCTAGAACTCTATGGTCGTAAGCTTTTAGCTTTAACCTGATTCTTTCCATGTGTTTTCCTTTAAAAAGAACTTGTCGCAAACTCGCGACCTCTTTACATCAAAATAACTCGCATAGGATCAAACGATCGTACGAGCAAGACATAGGTCTTTCGTAAAGAGATAGGGATTTTACAAAAAAGCTATTATAGTTGTCAAGAAAAACGCTATTTTTTGTTGAATTTTGATTAATTATTTCCTTTTGATAAGGAAAGTATCTTGCAAATGGAGAATTTATTTTTCAAAAATTTTATAAATTTCTAGTCTAAATTTTTATTTTTTATTTCTAAATTTTTGTTCATTTTTTAAAATTTAACACAATATTTTCCTTTTTAAAAGGAAGTGGCTATAATTTCAAAAAGCTAAAAAGGTCAAATTTGAAAAGTTTAGAAACGCTCTATCAAGCACCCATTAAAAATGCTAAATTTATCCCCAGAAAATATGAGATCATCTCGCCAAAGACGCTTATCATTGGCGCTACATCAAGTGGCAAAACAGCCCTTGTTTATGAGTTTTTGAGCCATTATAAAAGCGAGGAGAGGCTTTACATAAATTTAGACGATCTAAGGATAGATAGAGCCTCGCTTTTAGCAAATTTAAAAGAGTTTTTAGAAAAAAATGCCCAGATAAAGGTGCTCGCAGTTGAAAATTTACAAGCCGCTGATCTTATAAATTTAGACTTTCTAAAGGACGATGCACTTGAAAATATCATCCTTACAAGCAAGGAATTTTCACTCTTGCTTGATGGCTTTGCGCGTATAAATTTAAACTATCTCGACTACGAGGAATTTATACTATTTTTTAAGAAAAATTTGGACCAAGACCTTCTTTTTAGCTACTTTTTGGCCCATGGCAACGAGATAGCAAGCGCCTTTTTGGACTCCAGTGAGGTCGCAGCCCACTTGCAGCAGCTCTTAAGAGCAAATTTAAACGAGCAAAGCATCGCTATCTTAAAAGAGTGCGCGACAAAGTGCCACGACACCATAAGCGTCTTCGGGATTTATAAAAACCTAAAAGAGCAGATGAAAATTTCAAAAGATAGCGTTTATAGCGCGATAAATTTGCTAAATGAAAGTGGATACGTGGAGTTTGTGCCAAATTTAGATGAGAGTAGCACGAGTAAGAAAATTTACTTTACAAATTTCGCACTTCGTAATGCCTTGTGCCTAAAAAAGGACTTTTTAGCTGTCTTTGCAAATGTCGTTTTTTGCGAGCTGCTTAAATTTAAAGATGAAATTTACTACACAAAAGAGATCGATTTTTTCCTTAGTAAAAAGAAGTTTGCGATCATTTGCGTGCCATTTTCTGCGCCTGAGATCGTCTTTTTGAAATTTAAAAAACTCCACGCGAGCCTAAAAGAGCTAGGCGTTAGCAAACTTCAAATCATCAGCGTCGCAAACCAAGCCGAGCAAAGCATCGAGGGGATAAAGTGCGAGATCTTGCCATTTTCTAGGTGGAGCCTGGGTTTATAAATTTAAACTCTTTGTTTGTTTATCATTTTAAAAGTCTAGGGATAAAATAGTTATAATCAAAAAAACTATAAAGGACGGACATGAGAGCATTTTTTGGGATCTTATTCATCGCTGCAAGTCTTTTTGGCTATGAGATAAACCACGAAAACTGGGCTAAATTTTATAAATTTAGTGGCGATGCAAATGGTGTGAAATTTGAAGTTTATATGAACTATTTTAAAGATGAATTTGAAAATTTCAAACAAAGTAAGAGCTTTAAGGTCCCGCCTAAGATAAGCGGCCACATCTTTTTTGACGGCACAAAATACGACTACGAAAAGGGCTCTTTTGAGCAAAATGGCAGTAAAATTTCATCACTAAATGCAGTCTCAGACAAGATAAATTTAGACGTTAAAAACGAAAACGGCGAGCTAAAAGGCAAGATAATCGTCAAAAACAAAGCCTACAACGCCACCGTAAAAGAAGAAAAAGAGTATGAGATCCTAAATATCGGCATCCAAATGACCGAAGCAAACGGCACGAGATACGAAGCGATCACTAACGACATCTTCGCTAAAGACTCCGCTAAAAAATACAAAAACAAGCTTCTTGCAGAGTTTTACGACCTAAAAAGCGAGCGCAAAAAATGGCCAAATAGTCAGTATGAGAGCCTAAAAGATATCTACTACATCAACGACAAGATAAAGAGCGTTTGCACCTATAAAAACGAAAAGACAAACTGCGAGGTGATCTCACTTGCGACGAACAAAAAGCTAAAGCTAAAGCAAATTTTTAAAGATATAAACGACAGCCACCTAAAAGCGATCCTTGCAAACGCTGGCGTGAGCGATAACTTCGTGCTTTCGCCACTTGGGCTTACATTTTTAAACGAAGAGCAGATCAGCGTGCCACTTGAGGAGCTAAAACCTTACTTTAGCGATGAAGTCGGGCTGTAATGGCTAAAATTTGCGGTATCGACGAGGCTGGACGTGGGGCGCTGGCTGGACCACTAAGCGTGGCTGCTTGCGTGCTAAATAGCGAAATTTCAGGCCTAAACGACTCCAAAAAACTAACCGCAAAAAGGCGCGAGGAGCTCTTTAAAGAGATCACAAAAAGCTCAAATTTCCTCATCGCCTACTTCTCAAACGCCCAGATAGACGAGCTTGGGCTAAGTGAGTGCCTAAGGCGTGCGCTCAAACTTTTTAAGGCGCATTTTGAGGACTTTGAGATCATTTACGATGGAAATTTAGACTACGGCGTTGGCATCACGACGATGATAAAGGCTGATGGCAAGGTCGCTAGCGTAAGTGCTGCTAGCATATTAGCAAAGGTGAGCCGCGATCGCTTGATGAACGGCTGGGATAAATTTTACCCAGCTTACGGCTTTGCGGGGCACAAAGGATATGGCACGAAGTCGCACCTAGATGCCATAGTCAAATTTGGCTACTCAGACTTTCATAGAAAAAGCTTTGTCATAAAGCCAAAACTAGCTCAAAGCTCGCTATTTTAGCTGCGCATCCTCCATATAAAAAAGCACGCTTGCATCATAAAATTTATAAACTCCGTTTTCTTGCACGATTTCCATAGAGCGCAAAACAAAGGCTCGCTTGCCTACTTCAAAGAGCAAAAGCTTCTCTTTTAGCCGCTCAAATACCTCAGCGCCAAAGTCGCCATCTGGCTTTAAATTTAAACCAGCAAGCGCTTTTTCTAGGTGCTTTTGCATATCTATGCTAACGCTTTCATTATCTAGCTGCATAACAAGATCATCGCCATTTGTGCTGCTTGTAATGGGCATTTTGATAGTCGCATCTTTCACGTTTATGCCGATGTTGCCTGAGTTAATGCTAAATACCTGCCACTTTTTCTGTTCAGCCTTCTCAAGACCCGCTATAAATTTTTTATTTTCTAACGCAAATTTATCTTGCAAAAAGTAGAGCTTCTCTTCGCCTATCTTACTCACGTCGCCACTTATCAAGCCGCTACTATCAAGTAAATTTAGCGCCCTTAGCTCTCTTAGCAAAAGCTCTTTTTGAGAATTTAGCACAAGCAGCTTCGTATCAAGGACAAAATGCGTGAAAAATATGCCAAATATCATAAAAAACGCTAGAAATTTATAAGGGAAATTTCTAAGAAATATCATCACAAAATAGCTCAAATTTGCAAATATCACGCAGGCAATGAGATAGATCCTAGGCTCGCTTAGGCCGTACTCGCCGACCCTGTGCATAACGCCCCACCAAAGCATTATGCTAGGCAAGATAACAAAAAGTGGCAAGAGCCTGAAAATTTGATCATAAATTTGGCTTTTGATAAGTAAATTTAGCCCTCTTAAAACAAAGCCAGCGATCAAGCAGGCAAGCACGATGTAGGCTACTCCGCCTCGTGGCAACTCAAGCAAAACAAGCCTATAAATGCAGTATAAATTTAAAAGCGCCACATAGATGATAAGCACGGGATTTAGGATGAAATTTATGGCGATCTTGATGAAATTTAAGAGCCTGTACTCGCTAAATTTACTCTCAAAAAAGATAAATAGACAAGGCAGACCAAAAGAGGCCAGTGTCAGATAGAGCCTTTGCGTCCTGTGGCTGGTTAGAAGCTCTAAATCAAAAAGGTAGTTAAGCCCTGCACAAATAGCCACAATGCCTAGAAAAAATAGGTGAAAAAGGGCAAATGATATGAGTAAATTTAAAAGTCTTGCTAGGCTCTGGCTTATAAATTTCTCATTATCTTTGGCAAAATTTAAAGAAAATAAAAGCACAAAAGCTATGAGATAAAGTGCCACAAGATCGCTAGCGTGACCGCTTAGTTTAAGGCCAAAAAAGTAAAGGCTAACTCCAAATATCAAAAAGTATAAAGGGAGTAAAATTTGCCTTTTATTTAGGTAGATAGCGACCAAAAGTAGCGGCTCAAGCAGCCAAAAACCTCTATACTCATCCACTATCTGGCTGGGGCTAAGAAAAATGGTAGCTAGGCTAAATGCCAAAATGGTAAGAAGCAAAATTTTTTTGTCAGCAAATGCAGCTTTTAGTTCAGTGGCGATCTGCAAGGTCGTCCTTTAAAGAGTGAAATTTAGCCACTTTGTATGGCTAAAAAGTGAGGGTTTAGAAATTTGCAAGGGGCGCAAATTTCTAAGTAAATTTAGATTTTTAAAAGCTCGGCTTCTTTCTCTTTTACGAGAGTGTCGATCTTTGCGGTGTAGGTGTCAGTTATCTTTTGAACCTCATCTTGACCCTTTTTGCTCTCGTCTTCAGTTATAGCTTTGTCTTTTTCAAGCTTTTTGACCTCGTCGTTTGCATCTTTTCTCACGTTTCTGATGCTAACTTTAGCCTTTTCGCCCATAGCTTTTGCGTGTTTTGCATTTTCTTGGCGTTGTTCGACGGTCATCGGTGGAAAAAATAACTTAACGCTCTCGCCGTCGCTGTTTGGATTGACGCCGATATTTGCAGCTTGGATGGCTGATGAGATCGCTTTTATCATGCTCTTTTCCCAAGGTGTGATAGCGATAGTTGAAGCGTCACTTGTAAGCACGGTAGCTACTTGATTAAGCGGAGTTGGCGAGCCATAATAATCAACCATAACGTTATCTAGGATGTTGATATTTACTTTGCCAGTTCTTAGTGTTGTAAAATCGCGTTTTAAAGAAGCGATCGCCTTTTCGCAACCCTCTTTTTGGGTATCGTAAATTTTATTTAGCATTGGTGTCCTTTATTAGAAGTTTTGTGCTTCTGTGATGATCTACTTTTAGCGACATTAACACTTTGCGTTTATCAAGTGGCGGGTTAAATTTGCACTCAAAAACGCCATTTGTCATAGGTACTTTTCTAAAGCCGTCAAAGCCAGTCATAAAAAAACTACCCTCGCTAGCGTTTGTATCGGTCTTGATGATGAGCTTGTCAATCGCATTGTTTTGCGGATAGCCCTCTGGAAATATCCACTGGGCATTTAAAAATTTGCTATTAAAAGTTAGTGCTATCTTTGTGCCATTCATCACTGGCGTTCTGTAAAGATCATAAACATCGCTTTTATCTGAAACTGCACCTGAGTTTTGATTTAAAAGTGCTAAAAAGCCAAATTCTTTTGCCAAAGAGACGACCCTACTATCGATCTCACCGTAAGGGACTGCAAAGTATTTTGGCTTATAACCCATGTGTTTTTCAAAGGTCTCAACGCCTTTTTGAAAGTCCTCTCTTAAGGCCTCATCACTAAGTTTAGTCATCCTTGGATGAGCGTATGAGTGGTAGCCGATCTCGCCGTAAGCTTCTAGCTCTTTGATCTGATCAAAGTCTAAATAATCGCCATATTTGTTCGCGCTTGCCTCTACATAGACCATCAAAGCAAATGGGTAGTTATACTCTTTAAAAAGCTCAAGAGCGTTATTGTAAAAGCTTTTGTATCCATCATCAACGGTGATAACGATCCAGTTATCAGGAATCGGCTCGCCAGCATTTACCGCATCGACAAGCCTTGATAGCTTGACAACTTCATAGCCGTTATTTTTGAAGTATTCAAACTGAGCTCTTAAATTTTGAATAGAAATATCTGTGCTAACGTGCCTTGGATCGTCAAATCGGTGATAAACTAGGATGTGAGCGTCTGCCAAAGCAAACGTTAGCGTCAAAAGTGACGCTAAAAACGTTTTTATCATTGTTATTTTGCTGGATTTTGTGGTGCGCTAGGAGCTGCTGGCACGTCGTTTGATTTTGGTATGACTAGAGATTTGCTATCGACGCTATCAACGATAGAGCGTTTTAGATCTTTGTTGTAAAAATATCCAAGCGCAAGTGTGTTTAGGATAAACAAAACGCCCACCACAAAGGTAAATTTAGCTAAAAATCCAGCTGGTCCTTTTGCTCCAAAAAGGCTCTCGTTGCTTCCACTGTATGCTCCAAGACCGATAGATGAGCTCTTTTGGAGTAAAACTGCGATCGTGATAACGACAGCTAGAACAAATTGTAAGATTAAAAATATTAAACTCACGAAATTTCCTTTAAATTTTTTAAATAGTTTGCGATTATACAAGAAAAGATTTAAATTTTTAGTTAAAGTTCTTTTTCAAGCTCATAAAGCTCGTATCTTATGCTTTTAAAAAGCTCGGCTCGCTCTAAATTTACAAGCTTAAAGCACTCTTCAAGCACGCGGGCGCTCTCCTGAGCACGCTTGAAATTTGCAGTGATGATCTCATCTAAATTTGATCTTTCTTGCTCGCTTTTTGTGCTGGTTTTTAAAACGTCATTTTGTGAATTTCTAAATTTTAAAAATTCTTTTTGTGGGATCTTTGCCTTGTGGCGGAGGGACTTTATCTTATAGGCGAGCTTGGCGTCATCAAAGACATATCTTTTTATATCTTCAACGACGCGAAGTCCTTCTTTTAGCCTATTTAGATTCGCATCTATCACTCGGTAGATGCGCTCGTCATTAGTCATTTCTATTAAAAATGCCTAAAATTTGTAGTAATGATGTAAATAAATTTACAAAATCAAGATACAAAGCAACTGCGCCCTCAACTGGTGTCTCGTAGTTGCCACGGATGATATTTTGTGTATCAAAAAGTATGTAAGCGCTAAATAAGATCGATGAAATACTTGCGATTACAAGTTGAAACATCGTGCTTTTAACGAAAATGTTGATGATCGCTGCCACAACGATAACTATCAAAGTTATAAACAGCATCTTGCCCATCGTTGTAAAGTCGCGTTTTGTATTCATCGCAAAGACGCTTAATGCACCAAATGCAACTGTTGTCAAACCAAATGCCTGAGCTACGATACTAGCGCCACTTGGCATAGCAAGGATCGCTGAAAGTAGCGGAGTTAGCGTAAGGCCACTTACAAATGTAAATGCAAAAAGAAGCACTAAATTTAATCCCTCTTTGCGTTTAGCCGCCATTAGACCAAAAAGCAACACAAACTCTAGTATCACAAGCCCCCAAAACAAAAATCTATTTGCCGCAAAAACGCCAGCGATGCTAATGCCTACATAAGCGCCAGCAGTAGCTGAAAGTAGTGATGCTGCAAAAAGTTGATAAGTTTGTTTTATAAAAGTGCTTAGTGAGCTTTGAGAATACGCAAGCTCTTCTTGATTTTGCTTAGCGTAGTTTCTATCATACAAACTCATTTTTTCTCCTTATGAATTTTTGTGGTGAGTTTAGCCTAAAATAATTAAACAATATATAAAAAGAAGTTTAATAAAAAATATTAGTTTAAAGTCCGTTTTAAAGGGCATTTTTTTGATTAAATAAAAGTTGCTATAATCGCGTTAAAAATATAAAAATGGAGATAAATTTTATGGATGATTCAATACTTGAAGGTGCAGTAAAATTTATGGAAGATGGCTTTTTAGAGCATGAAGAGCTCTTTAAAAGCTTGCAACACAAGCAAGATCCGCACACGCTTTTTATATCCTGTGTGGACTCAAGGGTCGTGCCAAATTTGATAACAAACTGCCTGCCAGGCGAGCTTTTTATGGTGCGAAATATCGCAAATATCGTGCCGCCATATAGAGTGAGCGAAGAGTTTTTGGCGACCACTTCAGCGATTGAGTATGCGCTTGAAGTTTTAAACATTAAAAACATCATCATCTGCGGACACTCTGACTGCGGTGGATGCGCAGCACTTTATGTTGATGAAAAGAAGCTTAAAAACACTCCAAACGTTAGAAACTGGATCAGGCTAATCGAGCCTATCAAGCGAGAAGTGCTTAAATTTACAAGCGACGATCCAGCCAAAATGGCATGGCTAACCGAGAGGCTAAACGTTATAAACTCGATCGAAAACATAATGACCTATCCAAATGTAAAAGAGGAGTATGAAAGTGGCAAGCTTCAAATTTACGGCTGGCACTACATCATAGAAACTGGCGAAATTTTTAGCTACGATTTAAAAGAGGGCACATTTAAGCTTCTAGCGGACAAAAGAGGCGAAAATGCGTAAAATTCTAGCCATCATCCTGCTCTCTTTCATAACTCTTTTTGGCGCTGATAACAACGTAACGCAAGAAGACGATATCATCAGCATAACAAATCAAATTCAAACCATAAATAGCCAGATAAACATCATAAAATCTCAACAAAAAGACCTAAACGCTTCAAAGGTTGATAACTCAAATTTGATCACTCTTCAAAAGAAAAAGAGCGATCTTTTAGAAAAGATACCAAACTACGTCATGCAGATCGAGGTAACACAAAGCGATATAAATAAATTTAATCTGCAAAAAGAGGCACTAGAAAAAAAGGTCGCAAGACTTGAGAAGCAGTCAAACAAGGATGCCTACATCCAAAGTGCTATCGAGCTTGAGAAGATGAAGGTTGATTACGCTTACTACTCAGCGCTTATTAGCCTAGAAGAGGTCTTTAAAAAGGGCGCTAAGGCAAATTCTATAAGAGATGTGATAGATAATGGACTTTTAAATTTACAGACAAATTCTTATGTAAGCATAAAAGATCTAAAAGACTCACTAAATGACACTTCAGGCTCTTATGACAGCGCCTTTTTTGATCTTGAACTAAAAAAAGAGAGTGAAGAAGAAATTTTAACCTATCTTAAAAATAACGCTGATCTTCTAAGCTCAAGCATGCTCTTGTCTGAGCTAAATTTAGTCGATGCAGTCGAATACATAAACAAAGCAACTGACATAAATTCAAGCAAATTTAACATCGGCAAGATCGTTGTTATCGTTGCGATATTTTTATTTTTCGTTTCGCTAACTAGAATTCTAGCCAAACTAACCTACTGGCTAATGTCACTCATCGCTTCAGGTGAAGGGGTAAAAGAGGCTAAAAATCAGATCGTTGATATCGTGAAAAAGCCGATCTCAGCACTTCTTATCATCTATGCGCTAAATATCTGTATCGGCGTTGGATTTTACCCAGTGCCAGTGCCTCTAACGGTAGCAAATATCTTTTCTATCATATATATAGTCGCATTTTCATGGCTTGTCCTAACCATACTAAATGGCTATGGCATCGCTATCATCGACAAGATCGCACAAAAAAGCAAGCGTAAAGAGGTGATAAACCTAGCGTTAAAAGTCATCTACGTGATCGTGCTGATCATCACACTTTTACTGATCCTTCAAAAGCTTGGCTTTGATATCTCAGCGCTCATCGCCTCACTTGGTATCGGTGGTCTTGCCGTTGCTTTCGCTGCTAAAGACATCATCGCAAACTTCTTTGCATCTGTTATGATGCTCTTTGACAACTCATTTTCACAAGGTGACTGGATAGTTTGTGGCGACATCGAGGGCACGGTCGTTGAGATAGGTTTTAGAAAAACAACAGTTAGAAGCTTTGATAACGCCCTTATATTCGTACCAAACTCAAAGCTAGCGAGCGATCCTGTTAGAAACTGGAGCAGAAGAAAGGTCGGCAGACGCATAAGGATGGTTATTGGCATCGAGTATGGACCAACTACAGAAGAGATCAAAAAATGTGTAAATGATATCAAAAATATGCTGATAAATCACCCAGATATCGCTAAAAGCGAAGATATCGCGGCTAATAAAAGAGGTCTAAAATATAGACAAAACATAGTCTCAGTTGATGACTACGCTGGATATAAGTCAAATTTATTTGTCGTGGTTGATGACTTTGCTGATAGCTCGATAAATATCCTAGTTTATTGTTTTGCAAAAACTATCGTTTGGGGAGAGTTTTTAGATGTAAAACAAGATGTAATGCTAAAAATTATGGATATTTTAAAGCAAAATGGTCTAAATTTTGCATTCCCAAGCCAAAGCTTGTATATAGAAAATATCAAAGATAAAATTTAAGGAGAAAAAAATGAGTGATGATTTTGACTACGAAGAGGTAGAAGAAGACTACTCTGAATTTAACGATGAGGACGAGGATAGTAGCGATAGCTATGACTATAACTACGACGAAAATGACTATAACTATGAAGATAGCGATGAGGATGAGGATAGTTACGACTCGTATTAAAATGGTCTAATTAAATTTAATGGATGAAATTAACGGAGAGAATGCTTGGTACAGGAATTTATAGAGCAAGATAGCTATAAGGCTATCGATGACATTTACAAAACGATATTAAACGTAGCGATAGTAAGTAACGCCTTTGTCTTGATCGTGCTTTGCAGTTTTTACTTTGACTTAACGATCATTTTTATCTGTTTTTTATTTCTTTCTATTAGCACTGCTTTAAGGATTAGATTTAATATCAAATACAGATTTTTAATCTCTGCCATCTTTCAACTAAATGTCATCACCGCAGTTATCGCTGGTGTTGTTGGCATGGGCTGGAGCTCTAATATATGGATAACACTCCTTGGCGTTATCTTTATAAACTACTTTTTGGCTTTTAACCAAAGACTTCTTACCTACTCTGTCTGCCTTCTTGAGCTATTTGTCCTTTTGTGGCTATATCTTACATATAAAGATAAAGTAGTTGAGATAGACACCATGGTACAAATAGGCTCAACCTGTATAAGCGTTTTCTTTACTTTTTACTTGGTCTTTAGGCTTTCGTTTTTCTCTGATGCGATCACATCTAGTGGCTACAAACAGATCAGCGAAGAGAAAGAGGAGATAGAGAGAATTTCTAAGTATGACTTTTTAACCGGTCTTTTAAATAGACGCTCTATTGAAAGAACTCTTAGATATGAGCTAAAAGAGCTTAGAGAAAAAAGCAGTGACGCAAATTTAGTCGTTATGCTCGGAGACATCGATAACTTCAAAAAGATAAATGACACCTACGGACACGACTGGGGCGATAAAGTCTTAAAAGAGATCGCAAGGGCTTTGCAAGATACTTTTAGAGAAAATGACCACATTTGTAGGTGGGGTGGAGAGGAATTTCTAGTTATCTTGCCTGAAGTTAAAACCGAAGACGTAAAAAAGGTAGAAACCAGACTTGGCACAAGGATAGCGCAGGTAAAGTTGCCTGATAAGAGCTCAGTAACCATGACCTTTGGTCTAGTCCTTTGCGCAAATGGCGTTATAACTGATATCGACACAGTCATAAACAAAGCTGATAAAAAGCTATATGAGGGTAAGAAAAATGGCAAAGACCGCATCGAGTATGAGATCATGAAGGCAAATAAGGACAAAGACAATGCCTAAAATTTCACTTTATATCTCACAAAAGATCATCGTCTTTTCGCTCCTAGCTGTACATACTTTTTACCTAGTTATGTTTTGCCTCATGGGCGAAGAAATTTTAGCTGTGGCAAACATCCTTTCTGTTAGCATATATCTTTTTGCACTAAAGATACTCTTTGATAGCGAAGAGAACAACAAGATCGTGATGCTCATCTTGCAAGTAGAAATTTTACTCCACGCCTCACTTTGCGTCTTTATCCTTGGTCTAGGCTGGGGCTTTGAAATTTTATTTTTAACATCGACAATTAGCCTCTTTTTCTTATCAGTTAGCTTTAAAATGTTAAGCAGAATTATCTCTTTGCTAGATATCGCGGCATTTTTACTTTTTTATCTAGTGATAGATATACCAGCAAAAGATGATACCTTATATAAAGAGATATTTTTTGTATTTAACCTAACCGCATCTTGCGTGTTTGCTGTCCTAACATCATTTTTGCTAGAGAGCTCAAATTTATTTATATTCTTAGGCATCTTAGAAGAGAAAGAGTCTGCTAAAGCTGTCTTTAACCACGACCCACTAACTGGACTTTTAAACCGCGCCTCGATGCAACAAATTTTTAGACAAAAGAATTTATTTGACGGCAATGACTTTGCTATCGTGATGTGCGACATCGATAACTTTAAAAAGATAAATGATACCTACGGACACGGCGCAGGCGATGAAGTGCTAAAGAGCCTTTCTAAAATTTTCAAAAACGCTTTTAGAAATGAAGATAGGGTCGCTCGCTTTGGCGGCGAGGAGTTTTTGGCTGTTATCTTTGACGTTAAAAAGGCAAAAGCGGTTAGCATCTTAGAGCGTATCAGAGAGACGCTTAATCAAAATGTCGTTGAATTTGAAAACCATAGGATAATAGCTACTATGACCTTTGGCGTCGTGGCACATAGTGGCCATACTGAGGTAAATATCGAGCGTATGATAAAGCAAGCTGATGAGCTACTTTATGTCGGTAAGCGAAATGGTAAAAATATCGTTATGAGTGCGGATTACGATCCAAAAGGATAAATTTAGAGGCCTAAGCCTCTAAATTTTAATGTCCATACATTATGTTTGGTAGCCAAAGTGAAATTTGCGGTATATAAGTAACCAAGATAAGGCCAAAGAACAAGGTCAGCGTCCATGGCAAGCACGCCATGATGACCTCTTTTAAGTTCATATTTGTAAGACCGCTTGCGACAAATAAATTTAGTCCAACAGGCGGAGTGACCATACCTATCTCCATATTTACAACCAAGATGATACCAAAGTGTATAGGATCGACGCCTAGTTGCGTAGCTATCGGAAGCAAGAGTGGCACCATGATCATGATAACGCTTGAAGGCTCCATAAACTGACCCATGATAAAGAGCAAGATATTTACAAATATCAAGAACCCTATCATGCCGATATTTGCATCAAGTATCATCGAAGCGATCGCTTGTGGGATCTGCTCGCTAGTTAGCAAATATGCAAAAACAACGGCGTTTGCGATGATGAAAAATATCATAGCTGTTGTAAGGGCTGAGTCTAGGCAGATATCCCAAAGATCTCTTATCTTTATATCTCTATATATGAAAAGCGAGATAAATAGCGCGTAAACCGCACTTGCCGCAGCAGCTTCAGTCGGAGTGAATATGCCTCCATAAATTCCGCCAATGACCACAACAACGATTAGTAAAGCCCAAAATGCTTTTGCAAATTTCTGCACTCTTGCTTTAAGTGGCTCAGCCTTAGTCGCTTTAAATCCAAGCTTTTTTGCTCCGACATAGGTTTGCACGAGCATAAAAGCACCAAGCATAAGACCAGGCACGACGCCTGCCATAAAGAGCTTACCGATACTAACCTCAGCAGTTACGCCATAAACTATCATAACAACTGAAGGTGGGATCAAAATTCCAAGCGAGCCAGCCGTAGTTATGCCGCCCACTGCGTACTCTTTTGGATAGCCAGCCTCTTTTATCGCTGCAAACATAATAGAGCCAATGGCTACAACCGTCGCAGGCGAGCTTCCAGATACCGCTGCAAAGATGATGCAGGCAAATATCGCACTCATAGGCAAGCCGCCTGGCAAGTGTCCGACCATAGACTTTGCAAAGTCGATGATACGTCTTGCTGAGCCGCCTTTACTTAGTAAATTTCCGGCCAAGATAAACATCGGGATCGCCATTAGCGAAAATTTATTGATACCATCAAAAATTAGCTGCGGGATCGTAGCGATGTCAATATCTGTAAAAAATATCATCGTTAAAACGGTACTTGTGCCTAGCGAAACCGCGACTGGCACGCCTATTAGCATCAGCGCAAAAAGCAGGATAAATAAAAATGCTATTGTCATCTTCTTTCTCCTTAGTCTTTGACTACGCTACCATGAGCTAGCTCGTGCGCTTCGTTATTTACGACATTTGCTGCTGGAGTTAGAGCTACTTTGATAGCTTTTTCAGCAGAGCGGTAGCTAGCTGTGACAAAGGCTATTGGAAGCACTAACATAGGGACCCATTGAGGTATGCCAAGGTCTATGATCATCTGCTCGATCTCGTGCAAAATTTTAAGATAATCAACCGAATAAACCGCGATAAATATCAAAAAGACAGTCGTTAAGATGTGCGAAAAGAGCAGGCATGCCTTCGCAAGCGCTGGTGGAAATTTCTCCACCAAGATAGTTACGCTCACGTGGATGCCCTTATTAAAGCCATACGCTGCGGCAAAAAACGCCGACCAAATGAAGAGATAGTTTGATAGCTCGCTCGCCCATGACCAGCTTTTGTCAAAAAAGTATCTAGCCACGACGTTAGCAAAGGCTAGTAGCGTTCCACTAGCTAGCCCTAAAACGGCGATAGTCTTATTGAGCGAGACTATCAATATATCAAGAGCGTTAATGAAATTTTTCATTATTTTGTCTCGATTGTTTTTTCTATAAGCTCTTTGCCGATGACGTCGTAAAATTTAGGATAGATAGCCTGCATAGTCTTCTCCCACTCAGCTTTTTGTGCGTCGTCTATCTTGAAAATTTCTAGCTTTTTAGTCTCTGCTATATATTTTTCAAGCTCGGCTATGACGTGAGCGTCCTCTTTAGCTGTCTCTTCTCTCTCGTAAGCTGTAGCCTCACTTAGAGCTTGTTTTACATTTGCCTTTAGATCATCTGGTAGTTTGTTCCAAAATTTATCGCTCATAACGACTAGATAGCCTAGATATCCGTGGTGTGAAAGCGTAAGAGAGCTTTGAACCTCGTGAAATTTAGAGTTATAGAAATTTGATAGTGGGTTTTCAGTCGCATCAACTACGCCTTGTTGAAGCGCAGAATAAACCTCTGAAAATGGCAGAACTTGTGGGTTGCCACCGATCGCTTTGATCTGCTCTTCAAGCACTTTTGAGCTTTGGATTCTAAATTTTTGTCCTTTTGCATCTTCTGGCACAAGGATAGGTTTTTTGCTTGAGCTAAAATGCTTAAATCCAGCATCCCAGTAATCAAGAGCTACAAAGCCTTTTTTAGTCACAAGACCTTTTAGCTCCTCGCCAACTGCGCCATCTTGAACCTTGTGAAGGTGGTCTGCATCTTTAAAGATGAAAGGTAGGTCAAATAGCTGAAACTGCGGCACGATAGGTGTAAATTTAGAAAAACTAGGAGCTGCCATTTGGACGTTGCCAAGCTTTAGCGCACCAAAAACTCTATCATCATCAAGTAGCTGAGCTGATGGGAAGACTTGAACTTTTATCTTGCCGCCACTTAGCTCCTCAGCACGCTTTGCAAAAAAGTCAGCTGCCTTGCCCTTTGGCGTAGAAGCTGCGACAACGTGAGCAAATTTGATCGTATAGACCTTATCCGCACCAAATGCTAAGCCACTGATGGCACATGTAAAAAGTAAAGCTTGTAAGAATTTCATCTTTCATCCTTTGTAATAGTTTTGATAGGTGCATTATAAATTTCAAAAATAAAAATTTAGAAATTTTGTTTCATAAATTCACATATCTTTATTTTTATATGTGTATTTTTGTAACATTTTTGATCTAAAATGGATAGTTTTTGCTTCGTAAATTTAACGTAAAAATTTATTTATCATTTTTATAGTCTATTTTTGTTACGTTTCTACACATATTTTTATATTATTTTTTATATTTAGAGAAATTTAAATTTACTTTTCTCTCTTTTACAAAGCCAAATTTGCTCTTCTAGGATATAAATTTCACTCTTTTAACCATAAATTTATAAAGAAAATTCACTCATCTTTTATAAATGTAAAATTTATCTTTTATAAAAACGCCCTATTTTTGGCTTAAATTTTGAAAGATTTTGTTTGTTAATCTTTTGTGGCTATAATGCGAAATAACAAATTTTATTATTAAGGAATTATTATGTTTGAACTAAGAAAACTTCCGTTTGACGCAAACCACAACGCAGTAGTAAGTGCTAAAACCTGTGAATACCACTACGGCAAGCACCACGCAACCTATGTTGCAAATTTAAACAATCTCATAAAAGATACAAAATTTGCTAACGCATCATTTTACGAGATCTTAAGAAATAGCGAAGGCGGCCTTTACAACAACGTCGCTCAAGTTTATAACCACGACTTTTACTGGGACTGCATCGCTAAAAAAAGCGAGATGTCAAGCGAGCTAAAAGCTGCGATCGAGGCAAATTTCGCAAACTTCAAAGAGGAGTTTTTAAAAGCAGCTACAACACTTTTTGGCTCAGGCTGGGCGTGGCTTGTATTTGACCCAAGCAGCAAAAAACTAGAGATCGTGCAAACTAGCAACGCAAAAACTCCAGTAAGCGATGGCAAAGTGCCACTTCTAGTCGTTGATGTTTGGGAGCACGCTTACTACATCGACAACTTCAACGCTCGTCCAAAATACCTAGAGACATTTTACGAGAATATAAACTGGGAATTTGTAAGCCAAGCTTACGAGTGGGCGCAAAAAGAGGGCCTTGGCTCAGTTGAGTTTTACACAAAAGAACTACATAAATAATATCTGGCGGGTCCTCCCCGCCTTTAAATTTCTGCTTTTATTCAAATTTAGCTATCAAATTTATCATTTTAAAAGAGCACAAACACTTGTTTTGATAAATGACCTTTTTTATAAATTTACAACCAGCATAAGCTAGCTCATCTTTAAATTTCTACTTTCTAAATTTTAAAATCATCAAATTTCTAAGCAGAATCACTTTTTGAAAGATAATGCGATCTTAAACGGCTCAAATTTCTGTTTTGCAAGCGGCTTCTTTTAAATTTAACGCTAGCACGAGATATCTCACTTTCAAATTTCTATTTTTCAAATTTGAGTTGCTAAATTTAGCAAGCAATAGGCGCGATGATTATAGCTTTGAAATGACATAAAACGCTTGCTTTAGTGGTCTAATCTATTTTGATGCGGTGGCTTTCACTTTAAATTTAGCGCTATAAAACGAAACCAAAACAACTATCTCGCCTTTAAATTTATCAGTAATACTCACTTTGATATTCAAGAAATGGGGGGGGGCAATATTTGTTGCTTTAAAATGCCCTCAGTAGCTATTTTGTATCAAGCAAAGGCAGCTTAAATTCCAAAGCCACCCAGACAAAATTTATCTCTTTGAAGTGTATAAATTTATACCATTTTGCAAGCGTTTTAGCCCTTCAAGCACCCTCTCACGCTGCGTTGCGATATTCATACGAAGGAAAAATCTATCTCCTCTGTAAGCGTTGCCGTCATTTAGCCAAAGTCCAGCTTTATCACGCAAGAAATTCATAAACTCACTCGAATTCTCGCAAAACGCACTGCAGTCAAGCCACAAAAGGTAGGTCGCGCTCGATGGCAAAAGCTTCACTGGCAAGCCTTGTTCTTTTATGAAGTTTGCGACGACCTTTTTGTTTTCAAAAAGATACTCTCTAAGCTCATCAAGCCACGCCTCGCCCTCGTTAAATGCGGCAATTGCGGCGATGATCGCAAAGGCATTTGCCTCGCCGACCTCATCGTAGTTGATAGCAGCATTTAGCCTTGATCTGATCTTTTCGTTTGGCGTGACGACGGCCGAGCTTTGAAGGCCAGCTATGTTAAAGGCCTTTGTTGGCGAGATGCACGTGATGGAGTTGTTTTTGCACTCCTCGCTCACGCTGATAAATGGCACGTAGCTTAGCCCAGGGTCGGTTATATCGCAGTGAATTTCATCGCTGATAACCAAAACATCGTGCTTGTAGCAAAGCTCGCCTATCTTTTTAAGCGTCTCTTTGTCCCAAATTTTGCCTATTGGATTGTGAGGGTTGCAAAGAAGCATCATTGTAGTTAGCGGCTGGGCTAGCTTTGCCTCGAGGTCGTCAAAGTCGATCTCGTAAGAGCCATTTTTATAGACAAGGTCGTTTGATAAAATTTCACGTCCGTTGTTTTTGATGCAGTTAAAAAATACGTGATAGACAGGCGCTTGCACTAAAATTTGATCTCCTGGACTGCTAAATCTCCTAATAGCAGTCGAAATGGCCGGTATAACGCCAGTGCAAAAGCACATCCACTCGTTCTCTAAGCTCACGTTGTGACGTCTTTGCCACCAGCTCTTTATCGCCTCGTTCCACTCTTTTGGGATGAACGAGTAGCCAAAGACACCGTTATCAAGGCGCTTTTGCAAGACGCTTAAGATCTCAGGTGCAGCCTTAAAGTCCATATCTGCAACCCACATCGGCAAAACGTCATTTTTCATACGCCATTTTGATGAGTTTGTGCCTTCTCTGCTTACTAATGTGTCAAAATCGTACTTCATAGCTTTTCCTTAAATAAAATTTTAAATCAATTATAACCCAAAAGATACTAAGATGATTTAAAAATTTAATACCCAAAAAGGAAAAATGATGAAACTAGCTCAGGCTCTCATCCTAAGATCTGACACGCAAAAGCGCATCGAACAGCTAAAAGTTAGGCTACTTAGCAACGCAAAAACGCAGGAAAATGAAAAACCTAGCGAGGATCCAAAGCTTCTTTTAAAAGAGCTTGATAAGCTAACAAGCGAGCTTTTTAGGCTCATTTGCTCCATAAATTTAACAAACTCAAGTGCTAAATTTGATGGCATGAGCCTAACTGAGATGATCGCTAAAAAGGACGCTTTGACGCTAAAAGCAAACGTGCTTAGGGAGTTTGCCACGAGTGCTAGCCAAAAGGTCGATCTTTACTCAAACAGCGAGATCAAAATTTTAAGCACGGTCGATGTGAGCGCACTTCAAAAGCAAGTAGATGCGCTTTCAAAAGAGATCAGAGAGCTTGAGATGAAGCTTCAGGAGGCAAACTGGGCAGTTGATCTAGTAGAGTAAAATTTATGGTAAAAATTTAGCCAAAAGCGAGTAAAAACCATACATTGGCGGCTTGCGAAGACCAGGCAAAAGCTTAAATTTAGTCTTAGCAATCTTACAAATGCAAATTTAAAAAGCACTTTTACTACCACTTACTGGTTTGGCTATATTTTGGGTGGGTTTGGGGAAAATTAATCTTTATCATGTAAAATTTCGTAAATTTTTAAAAAGGAAATTTATGAAACTAGACACTCTAATCGTAAAAGGCATCGAAGCTAAAAACAACCCAAACAAAGCGGTCGTTCCGCCAGTATTTTTAGCTAGCACCTTCGTGCAAGATGACCTTAAAAATTTTCAAGAATTTGCCTACTCACGTGGCAACAACCCTACAAAAAAAGCCTTTGATGATATCTTTGCTAAAGTTGAAGGCAGCAAATACGCATTTAGCTTTGGCTCAGGCATGGCAGCAACTGCAGCTGCACTTAGCCTTATAAAAACAGGGCAAAAAGTCCTGCTAAATAGCAACGTCTATGGCGGCACATATAGATATGTCACGACAGTTTTTGAAAGCCACGGCATAAAGAGCGAATTTATAGATGATCTAAATTTTTTAAGCGAAGATGACATAAGCGACGACGTGGCAGCTATCTTCATCGAAACCCCCTCAAACCCTCTTTTAAGAGTGACAGACATAGCTAGAATTTCAAAGATCGCTCACAAAAAGGGCGTTCTAGTCATCGTGGATAACACATTTTTGACGCCTTACTATCAAAAGGTACTTGAGCACGGAGCTGACATCGTGGTATATAGCGCCACAAAGTATATCGGCGGACACGCTGACGTGATCGCTGGTATCATCACGCTAAACGACGATGCTTTGGCTGAAAAGATCAAATTTGCTAAAAACACGCTTGGTGGCATCATCAGTCCGATGGATGCATACTACCTAATACGTGGGCTTAAAACGCTTAGCGTTAGGTTTGATAGACAAACGCAAAATACCCATAAAATCATCAAATTTTTAGAGAATAGTGACGCCGTTAGCGTAGTGCATTTCCCTGGCTCATATAGCGAGCAAGAGGCCAAGATGCAAGCGGCTCAAGCAAGCGATATCGGCGCTCTTATATCATTTGAGCTTGATGAAAAATATGATGTAAATAAATTTGTAAAAGCGCTAGAAATTTTTGATCTAGCAGTGAGCCTTGGCGGTGTAGAGAGCCTTATCTGCAGGCCTGCTACGATGACACACGAGGCATATCCAAAAGAGTTGCTAGATAAGATCGGCATAAAGCAAAATTTGCTTCGCCTAGCCATCGGCATCGAAAACGTCGATGATCTAATAGCCGACCTTGATCAAGCATTTAAAAAAGCTAAAAGATAAGGAGAAATCATGGCAACTACAAAATTTAAAGGTAGTGAGGTAAATTTAAGCGGAAATGAGCTATTTGTCGGCTCTTATGCGCCTGAAGCCAGAGTCGTAGCGCAAGATCTTAGCGAATTTAGCGTGGGCGGAAATAACGGCATCGAGGTGCTTGTCTGCTTGCCATCACTAGATACTGGTGTTTGCGCGGCAGAAGCACGTAAATTTAACGAAAAAGTAGCTGGCAAACAAGGCATTAGACTTAGCATCATCTCAAACGACCTGCCATTTGCGATGGGGAGATTTTGCACGACTGAGGGCATAGCAAACCTGCGCATGGGAAGCGACTTTAGATATGGCGAATTTGCCCAAAACTACGGCATGCTGATGAGTGACGGGGCGCTAAAAGGCTTGCTTGCAAGAGCGGTCTTTGTCATCAAAGATGGCGTAATAATTCACAAGCAAATCGTCCCTGAAGTGACAGAGGAGCCAAACTACGACGCAGTTTTTGACGCGATAAAACAAAGTGGCGGATGTGGTTGTGGCTGCGGCTGCCATTAAAATTTACTATGCAAAAAGCCCAGCTATGATGGCAAAGAGCTGACTGCCTGCCACCACTAGCTCGGCTCCATCTTTTACGTCCCTTAAAACTGGCTTTATTGAGGCTAGTTTTAGGCTTGATTTTTCTTTTATTTGTTCGTTTTTCGGAGGCAGGTCTTGTGTGATAGTGGCGTATTTTTTGATGATCTCTACCACCTTTTTTATCTCATCTGGCAAATTTTCATCCAAATTTTTAGGTAGCGAGATATATAAATTTTCACGACTTCTAGTTAGCAAGACGTAAATTTTCCTATAAAAAAGCGCCCCTTCATTTTTATATATAGTCTGTAAAAACGCCAAAAAGTTGTGGATGATGACATTTTGCGCCTCAAGGCCCTTGATCGACTGCATAGTCAAAACCTCTACATTTTTGCCCTCTGGCAAGACGCTCTCTTTTATGGCATTTACAGCGACCTTGCTATTACTTAAAACGACACTTGTTTCTCCATCTGGTAAGGCACATTTATTGCCTCTTGCTCTTTAGCGCCAAGGTACTTTTGTATATTTTCATCTAAGCATTAAATTTGCTTTGTTCTCACACTTTTTTGAGATTAAAATTCTGCTATTTTTAGCTTTTCCAAGAACACAGTTTTTGCTGTAATTCAACACGGATCATATTTATATTAAGTTCTAAAAAATTGAAAATAAAAATGACTAAAAAATTAAAAAGTGATTTTAAATTTGAAGTGGCCGGGAGATAGGGATTCGAACCCCAGGAGGCTTTCACACCTCAACGGTTTTCAAGACCGCCGCTTTCGACCGCTCAGCCATCTCCCGATTTAAAGATTTGTGATTATAGCCAACTTTGCTTAAAATTTGCTATAACCACTAAGAATTATTCTGTTTTTTCTTTGACGTAGCTAGCGCCGTCATTGATCTTTTCTTTAGTCCATTCTTTGGCGTTGTGGCTATCTTCTTTTACGCCGTGCCAAGTGTTTGAACAACCTACTGCAAAAAATGCCATACAAACTATTAAAAGCAATTTTTTCATCGTTAACCCTTTATGTAGTTATTTTTGAAGTTGGAGGCGACACCCGGATTCGAACCGGGGATCAAAGCTTTGCAGGCTCATGCCTTACCACTTGGCCATGTCGCCGTTTTGGTGGTGCCCGAGACCGGACTTGAACCGGTACGGTAAAAACTACCGAGGGATTTTAAGTCCCTTGCGTCTACCATTCCGCCACTCGGGCAAAATTTAATGGAGCGGGAAACGAGATTCGAACTCGCGACCCCAACCTTGGCAAGGTTGTGCTCTACCCCTGAGCTATTCCCGCATTAAAGGTTGCAATGTTACCCAAAAGTTGCTTAAAAATTTATTTTATAAAAACGACTTTCAAAAAAATGTAAGCCATAAAAAGATAAAATACCAAATCTTTTGGGGTTATAGCTCAGCTGGGAGAGCGCTTGAATGGCATTCAAGAGGTCGGCGGTTCGATCCCGCTTAACTCCACCATGATTTTACTCTCTTTTTTTGCTAACAAATATTTTCACGTTTTTCATGAAATTTTACGTCAAATATATGTAAAAATTTAGAATTCTTTCGCTACATTTACAACATGCAAAATTTAAAACAATATGTAAATGAAATTTTAAAAAATCACTATGATGAGCGTGTATTTAGCTTTGAATTTGATGGGCAAAAATTTTGGTTAAAGCGCATTGAAAAGAGCATCGAAGGCAGCTTTTTAACTAAAATTTTTAAACCAAACCCTTTTAAGTCATTTGCCGCTGAGATAAAAAAGCTTGAAATTTTAAACGAGGCAAATGCTCCTGCTCCAAAAATAGTGCTAAAAAGTGATGAATTTTTCGTTATAGAAGATGTTGGCGAGCCAGTTGCTAGGCTATTTAAATATAGCACCGATGAAAATTTTAAGCATGAAATTTTACTAAAAGCAGCCCGCGCATTAGCTGGACTTCACGCACTAAATTTCGTGCACGGACGCCCAGCACTTAGGGATATCGCCATAAAAAATGACGAGATAAATTTTATTGATTTTGAGTCAAAATTTTTTAGCGATGATCTAGAGCTTAGAAAGTGTCGTGATCTGCTAGTTTTCATCCACGAGCTCTACCGACAAAAAATTTCAAACGAGCTTGTAAAAGAGGCGATTGATGAGTACGTTAAGGCTAATGGCAGCGAAATTTACAAGCACTCTTTGCGATTAATAGTGAAATTTAAGCCACTTTTCTACCTGCTAAGGCCGTTTAAATTTTTAGATAAAAAGGATCTAAACGCAGCTATTTCAACATTTGAGCTACTTTTGCCAGCCGCAAAATCCAAAATCACATCCAGATAACTAAAAAATAATCTTCTAAATTTTATCTCTGCTTAACAAAAAATAAATTAATATTCGTTATTAAAATCTAAAAGGAGATATATGCTTTTCAAGCGTAACAAAATCATTTTCAACATCCACCTAATAATCGGCCTAATCGCGACTATACCGCTACTTATCATGACGCTTGCAGCGCCATTTGCCTCTTACAGAGAGGAGATAAAATCTGCGATAAATGAAAAATATATAAATTTAGCACCTAGCGAAAAGCCAAATTTAAGCTTAAGCGAAATTCTAGCCAAGGCAAAAAGTGAGATCAAATTTGACACGCTTGAAAACGTACAAATCGGCGGTGAAAACAAAGCTTATAGCATCAGTGTCACTAAAGATAAAAAGCTCTTAAATTTCTTCATTGATCCAAGAAATGGCGAGGTGATCAGCGAAGATTTGGGCGAGAAAACTCGCATGATAATATTAAGCCTGCATAGAAATTTAGGCCTTGCCCTGCTTGATAGCAAAGTCCCAGCAAACATCGGCAAGCAAATAGTCGCCATTAGCTCGATCATCATGGCACTTCTTGCCATAAGCGGCCTCATCCTCTACGCCCCAGCGATCAAGCGAAATTTGCTAAATTCGCTCAAAATCAAGCCAAGTGCAAAGGGCTATGCCTGCTTTTACAACCTCCACACGAGCCTTGGCACATACGTGGCGATCCTGCTTGTCGTGATGTCGCTAACTGGCCTTTACTGGTCTTATGGCTGGGTCAGAAATAGCGTAAATAGCGTATTTTTCGAACTAAAGCCAAGCCAAGCACAAAGGGCAATGCCACAAAGAAATTTGACCCCAATAAGCGATGAGAAATTTAAAGAGATCGAGGTTGCGGAGCAAATTTTTAAAGAAAATGTCACGCTAGAGCTAAAATCCCTCACGATAAACATGCCTGAAAACAACCAAAGCACCTACACAATAAACTACGAAACTGCCGAGAGTCAGGTAGGCAAGCTAAAGCTTGACGCAAGCGCTGGCAAGATAAAAGAAAATAAGCTTGTTAGCAAGAGTGATAGCATCCCAGAGGCTAAAAAGGCAGGTCGAAAAGTGCTTAGCCTGCATACTGGAGAGATGTTTGGCGAGGTCGGTCAGATCGTCTTTGCCATCTCTTGCGTGATCGCCGTTTTACTAATAATAACTGGCTTTTTAATGACCATAAAAAGGAGCAAAGCACTCTAAATAAAAGTAAATTTTTACCTTGCTTTGGGTAAGATTTTAAGAAATTTTTACCACAAACAAGAGAGAAATTTATGAACAGAAAACGCATTTACAACCCAAGTTCAAATGAAAATTTGACCGACAGAAGAGTCTTTAACGGCAATCCACACGGCATTTTAAATTTCACCAAGGCGAAATACGAGTGGGCGTTAAAGCTTTGGGACCTCATGGAGGCAAACACATGGTTTCCAAAAGAGGTTGATACAACAGACGACGTGCGCGACTACGCCTACAACCTCACAGAGGCTGAAAAACGCATGTACGATCTCGTCTGGAGCCAGCTCATATCGATGGATAGCTTTCAGACAAACAACCTAGCTGACAACATCAACCCCTACATCACCGCACCAGAGATCAACGCCGTGCTAAGCCGCCAAGCCTACGAAGAGGCAAACCACAGCAAGTCTTACGCTGTCATGGTCGAGGCGATCTGTGACAACACCGACCTCATCTACGAGATGGAGAAGCACGACGACGTCTTGCGCGAGAAAAATGACTACATCTCAAGCGTTTATGAGGAGCTTGCAGGCGAAGTGACTGACGAGAAGCTACTTCTTGCGATGGTTGCGAACCAAATTTTAGAGGGGATCTACTTTTACAGTGGCTTTACGGCGATTTATGCGCTGGCGCGCGCTGGCAAGATGCTAGGCTCAGCGCAGATGATACGCTTCATCCAACGCGACGAGATCACGCACCTACTTTTGTTTCAAAACATGATAAATTCAGTCCGCAAGGAAAGGCCTGACCTCTTTACGCCTGAAACCGAGGCAAAAATTTATGATATGTTTGAAAAAGCTGGAAATTTAGAGATCAAATGGGGCAAATACATCACCCAAAACCAAATAATGGGCTTTACCGACGATATCATCGAGCAGTACATCCACTATCTCATCGACCAGCGCCTAGTTGCAATCGGTCTAAAACGCAAATACAACGTCGCTCACCCGATCAAATGGGTCGATGACTTTGCTAAATTTAATGACCAAAAGTCAAATTTCTTTGAAGCAAAGGTGACAAACTATAGTAAGGGAAGTATCAGCTTTGATGACTTTTAAAAATGGCATCTTAGCCCTTGCCTGCGTGCTTTTTGTGGGGTGTGCAAGCAGTAGCAGCCAGAGGGCGATCGACATAGCAAATAAGGATCTATTAAATAGTTTTAACCCTTACATACTTGCTAAAACTAGCGAAACTAAAGATGCCGTCACCTACCAAAGCATGCCAGCTGGCGATGTTTGGCCAAGTCTAGCGCCTATTGGCTCTGCACTTGTTGTTGATGTGTTTAAAGAGATAAACAAAACATGCAACTTCAAATATAGCGACCTAAAAGAGACTAGGATGGTATATTTTGACGATAAAACCTCGTTTTCTTACGAAGTCTGGGTCTTTAACGACCCGCTCTCAGGGCGTGATGACAAGATCACAGCTATAACTGTTTTGCTAAAGCCAACGCCTGATATCGGCGGAACGGATATGGATTTTAGAATTCCAGAAAATTGTCATGCGCCAAAGCAAACTACATTTGTATTTGGAAAATAAATGAGCGAAAATTTAAACCTAATAAGTCTAACTTTAAAAGCAAAAAATGCTACCGAGCGGCTAGAGGAGCTTGCAAATTTAGTTGAGGCAGCGCCTGAAAATTCGCTCCTGCTTGCAAGCGAGCTTTGCATCAGCGGCTACGACTTTGACGGCTTTTTTGCTGGGGCGAATAAAGCGATGCTTGGTGGCATGATAGGCAGCTTTGATGCGATGCTGCTTGAGCGCTTGCAAGAGGCGCTTAGCCCGGATAAATTTCTTGGTTTTACGCACCTTAGTAGCCTAAACAAAAGCGCAGGGCTAGCTCAAATTTCAAATCTAAATCCGCACCAACCAAAAATTTATAACGAATTTTTACTTCTTAACTCAAACAACGTCTTTCATTCGCAGTTTAAGGCTGAGCTTTTTAGGCCAAATTTAGAGCACGAGATCTTTGCAGCTGGCGAAGTGAGCGATATAAATGCTTTTGATTTTAGAGGGCTAAAACTTGGCGTACTAATATGTTTTGAGCTGCGTGATAGCAGGCTTTGGGCAAAGCTAAAAGGGTGCGACGTCATCATGGTGCCAGCCATGTGGGGCAAGGCCAGAGAAGAGGCCTACCTTAGCCTTTGTAAGGCGCTTGCGATCGCAAATAACTGCTACGTCATGATCTCAAGCTCACTTGATCTTGAAGTCGCTGGGGTCTTTTTGCCAGATGGCACGCTAGAAGCAAGCGCAGTTTTTGACGCAAATTTGATCACGCAGATAAAGAAAAATTTAGGGCTTTTATAAATTTTAAGATAAGCTTTAAATCGTATAATAACGATTTAAAATTTGTTTAGGATAGAAATTTTGACCCAATTAGAAGCGATAAAATGCCAAAATTTAGCTAGCGACATAGCCGATGAGATCACGCTAAGTCCGCTTTTGTTTGACGCGATATCAACAACCGAGCGTGAAATTTTCGTGCCTATCCCTGCGCATGCTTACAAGCTTGACGCGCAGCCGATACTTGGCAACCAGTGGATCAGCTCGCCGCTAACTGTGGCAAAGATGACGATGGCGCTAGAGTGCGAAAATGTGGATAACATCCTAGAAATAGGCTGTGGCAGCGGCTATCAAGCAGCGATACTAAGCAAGCTCGCGCATAGAATTTTTAGCGTCGAGCGCATAGAAAAGCTAGCCATGGAGGCAAAAAAACGCTTCGAGGCGCTAAAGATCAAAAACGTGCACGTAAGATATGATGATGGCAACAACGGCTGGCGAAGCTACGCGCCATTTGATAGGATTTTACTCTCGGCTGCTGCTGATGAGATCTCGCCAAATCTATTCGCTCAACTAAAAAATGGCGGCATCTTGGTCGCTCCGATGAAAAGAGATGGCAAGCAGTTTATCGCTAAATTTAGAAAAGATGAGAGTGGAAATTTAGAAAAAGAGTTTTTAGACGAGTGCCTTTTTGTGCCACTTCTTGAAGGCAGAGAGTAGAGGCTTTTACCTCTACAACTACCACCTAACTAGCCACTCACCGTTAGGGTGCTGCGTAAATATAAGATCATCAAATTTTGTAGTTTCTTCGCCATCTGCTGTGATAAATGTAACACTAAAACTAAATGCGTTTTTGGCAATAAATTTCACATTTTCTATACTCAAGATATCAACGCTGTCGCTACAAGTGCCACTAGCCCTTTTTAAATGGCTATCATCTCTTCGTAGCGCAGGTGTTGTGCCACCTTCCATAAATTTATCATTTTTATTAGCCTTATAGCATGCCATATTTGCTAAAAATTCCTGCATTCTAGGTTTTGCGCTGTCAAATTTCGCTTGATACTCCTTTGGCACTTTAACGCCCAAAATAGCACCTGGCACCGTCTGACCAACTAAATTTCTACTTTTTGTTAGCATTGGCTGGCTTAGTGGTTCGCAAAAAGCAAAGCTACCAAAAACGACACAGAGCACAATGGCAAGAAGAGATTTTGTTTTCATTTTTCTCCCTTTTATATAAGAGCCATTCTATCTTGTGCCACTTAAAAGTTGCTTGAGTTATAAATTTAAAGAATAAATGTGAGTTTTTATGGAGGGCAAAGCCTAAGCCTTGCCATAAATTTAGATTTTTTAGAATTTATAAGTGTAGCCTGTGTAAATTCCAACACTTGTATCTCTTAGCTGAGCGCCGCTATTTTTCTTATAAAATGTCTTATCAGCTTTTAGGCCAAACTCAAGCGCGTTGTGAGCGTCAAATGAGTAGATACCACCAGCTTTTGCGCCAACTAACAAACCTTTGAAATTTTTCTTGCTAGTTTCGTTTTCAAAGCTTTGTCTAACACTTAGATAACCAAGACCAGCGTAACCGCCAAGTACGGCTTTAAAGTTTTCAGTGATGTTTGGTGTGTAGTCAGCGCCTGCTATAAGCTTATGTTTGCTCCATTTTGCGTCTGCTTCGCCAGCATTTTTTCTAGCTTTAAAGTCGTAGTAGTAGCCACCATACGCTCTATAGCTGTCAAAATCATAACCGCCATAAAAGCCAAGTCCGTAGTGACCTTTGTTGAAGTTATTTTTTTCGCTTTTTGCGATATTTTTAGTTTTGATCTTTGAATTGAACGAATAATCACCCTCGCCACCGACAAATGCACCTTGCGCAAGTGCAGCTGAACTAACTAAAGCTAAAACCAAGCTTGATTTTACAAGTAAATTTTTCATACTTCTCCTTTAAAAATTTTCGTGATTTTACTATTACGCGTTTAATCTATATGAAATTTAAATTTAACAAAGCCCTATTTTTCGCTCTTTTCAGTCTTTAAAATTTAAATTTATTTATATTTACTATTAAATTTTAAAATTAGAAAATTTTTCATCAAAGGAGAGAAAATGGCACTAGATAAAGAGCTAGTAAATTTCGGTGAAGAGCATGAGCTAAATGCAATCCTTTCAAAATTTGGCAAATCACAAAGCCAAAAAAATAGAGCAACACTTGGCGAGCTTGGCAAAAAATGCAAGGAAAAACTTGCTAAAAGAGTGCTAACTCAAGACGAATTTGGTGAGTTTGTAAAAGCGCATCTAAAAGAGCTTGAAGACAAAAAAGCCTAAATTTCTGGGGGAGACCCCAGAAAATCTTACTTGCAATCCTCTTTTGTCAAATTTATCACAGTAAAATTTTTGCCGTTCTCGTAGTTATATATCCACGAGGCTTTATCGATAAGAGGGTTTTTACTGCTACAAAAGTCCTCTTTTAGCATTTCAGTCTGCATCCTTTTAAACTCATCTACCTGCTCTTTGGTAAATTTACTAAATTTAATATCCTCGCTATCGTTTATAACAAACGTGGTTTTTAGGGTCTCATTTTCACATGTAGCACCTGTTATTACGCTATTTTCATCGACTCTTGTGGGAGCTGGCTCATCGATCATGCTTACAACGGCTTTAATAAATGCATTATCACAATCAACTGCAAAGGCAGCCGTCAAGAGTATAAATAGAGACAATATTATTTTCTTCATTTTGTAGCCTTTTTGCAAAGTATATTAAATTTAATGGTAAAAATACTAGAGATAAATTTGCGCCCAAGCTAGGACGCAAATTTCTTAAGGAGGGAATGTTTAAATATTAAAATTTATAAGTGTAGCCTACATAAAGACCGATGTTGCTCTCTCTAACTCTGCTAACGTCATCTGCCTTATAGAAAGTGTAGTCAGTCTTCACGCCAGCTTCTAGGATGTTGTTTTGATCAAGTAGGTACTCAGCACCAAATTTAGCGCCTAAAACAAATCCTGTATCATAGAATTTTTTATTCACATCGTCTCTTGTGATAGAAAGTCTTGATACGCCAGTGTAGCCACCTGCAACAAGTTTAATGTCTTCAGTGATGCTTGGAGTGTAATCAACTCCAGCTAGCAAACTGTGCTTTTTCCATTTAACAGTAAATCTGTCATCATCGTCTTCTATTTGTTTTTTTGTTTGAAAGCTATAAAAATAAGCACCGTAAGCTCTGAAGCTGTCAAAATCATAACCAGCTTTTACACCGCTGTTAAATTGACCTTTTCTAACGCTTCCGCTCTCGCCGTCTTTTGCTTTTTCTTTCCAATTTGACGCAAAAGAGTATCCGCCCTCGTAACCAATAAATGCTCCCTCTGCCATAGCAAATGAGCAAACCGCACATGCAATCATGCTAGCTTTAAAAAATGAACTTTTCATTTTCAATCCTTTAAAAATATAATGTAAATGTAATTTTACGGATTTTTATTTAAAATATTATTAATTTATAATATTAAATAAGCATTGATAAATTTACTTTGTTTATAAAGTTCGTATTTTATGGATTTATAAAGATAAATTTATGAAATTTTTAATTATTAAAAAGTAACACCTAGTCGTTAAATTTCAAACAACTAGGTAAAATGCTATAAAATTTCTCTTATGAGAAGCTGCGATATAAGAGGTCAGCTAAATGATTTTTAGAGATAAACTATTTCTAAAAGGGCTTAAATTTCTAGCTTTTCTGTATTTTTATCAAATAACCCATTAAATTTAATAGATAAAATTTATAACTTTAAAAAAATATCTAAAAATTTGGCATCCTAAGAAGCATTTGTAAGTGTAATGCAAGAGGACAAAGAGCCAGTCGAAGTATTAAATTTACCATCCTCTTCTATGATGTATATAGTGATGCTCGTAGCTGCTTTCAGCACCACAGCCAGCCTTTAAAAGGCCACGCACTATACCGCCGCCGCCAAGCGCTTCTGGTCCTAATGATCTGTCCCAGCGATCCTCGCATTCATGTTTTTTAGCCTCTTTATAAGCTACCTCGCAAAGGGCCAAGAAGATGCCAAGCGCAATCGATATTATAAATTTATGAGTAGTGCTTAGTTTAGCATTATTGGCATTAGAAGGATCTGCCTCTTTTTTATTTTTAACTTTACTTGTTCTTTTTCTTCTTAGCTTGTCCATCTTTTCACTTTAATAAAAGAGCAAAATTTAAAGCCATTTTCATCTCAAATTTACAAAATTTCTCTTATGAGAAGCTGTGGCGTAACAAGTCCGCGGAACGAATTTTTAGATACGCAAAAGATGATATCTATCATTTCACCTACTCTAACGTGCCTTGTGAAGTTAAAAAACAGTGCCTCAAGCGTCTTGTTGTCTTTTTGCAAGATTAGCTTTAAGTGGTTTTGGTCCCTACCTATGAGCCTCTCGTTCTTCACGACAGCGTTTTCTATCTTAAAGACTGGGCGTGGATTTTTCTGTCCGTACGGCTCATAAAATTCTAAAATTTCAAGTAGCTCAAAGTCTATCTCGCTTGGCATTATGTCGCCAAGTAGCTCGTCTGAGCTTTTGCACTCTTGCATATTTAGGCATGAGCAGCTTTTATTTATCGCCTCTTTAAATTTTTCCAAATTTTCAGGCGCAAGAGTTAGCCCTGCTGCACCTTTATGACCGCCGTAGCTTGTTAGCAGATCTTCGTGGCTTGCGATGAGTGATAAGATATCAAGCTTGCCAACGCTTCTAGCACTGCCTTTTGCGCGGCCTTTATCTATGCTAAAGACGATAGCTGGCTTTGCAAAGTGCTTTGCTAGGCGGCTAGCCACGATGCCCATCACGCCCTCATGCCACTGCTCGCCCCAAGTGATGATGACCTCATCGTCCTCTTTTACGTCCTTTAGCGAGCACTCAAAGAGTTGGCGCTCCTCCTCTTTTCTGGAGTTGTTAAATTCAATGATCGTATCAAGGTAGTTGTAAGCCTCTTCGATGCTCTTTGCACGCAAGAAGTTAAATGAATTCATCGCATCGTCCATGCGTCCGGCTGAATTTATAAGAGGCGCTATAAGAAAGCTGATATCATCACACTCAAATTTATCCTTGCCGTAAAACTCTTTTATGACACAAAATGCCGAGCGCTTAGAGGCATTTAGCTTGCAAATACCCATGCGAACAAGCATCCTGTTCATATCTCTTAGCTCCATCATATCAGCTATTATCGCGATGGCTAAAAGCTCTAAAAACTTGCTCATATCGTAGTTTAGCTTGCAAACATCCTTTAGCGCTCCAACCAAATACCAAGCCACTTCAGCACCGCAAATTTCGATATTTGGAAAGTTGCAGTCCTCTTGTTTTGGATTGATTATGGCGTAGGCTTCTGGCAAAATGGCTGGTGGCATGTGGTGATCTGTGATGATGAGATCGATGCCTTTTTCTTTGCAAATGCTAGCTGCCTCATTGGCTGAGATGCCGTTATCGACGGTGATTATTAGACTCACATCGCTTGCCAGCTCGTCGATGATCTCAGGGTTTAAGCCGTATCCGTCTTTAAAGCGGTTTGGGATCTTTACTAGGTAGTTTTTTACGCCAAGATCATCAAAAAACTCGGCTAAAATCACACTTGAAACCACGCCATCAACGTCATAATCGCCAACAATAGCGATATGCTCGTTTCTCTCGATCGCTTCTTTGATGCGATTAGCGCCTTTGTAGATATCCTTTAGAGCGCTTGGCGTTGGAATTTCACTAAGTTTTTTGTGTATGTCGTTACAAAATCTACGTGCTAGTAAATTCCTAATATCCTCTTTAGTTAACATAGCTTTGGCAAGGACTTTTTGACGCCCTGCCAACTTTTACTAATGCTATTTGCTCACTTAAATTTACGCCCAAACTGCCAAAAATTTGGCAACAAAAATGCTTTTTTTTCATCGTAATCTTTCGTCTTTATTTTGAATGCTTTGATTATATCTTTTTGAAATTTAATTTCTTATAATTTTCAATGAAAGTAAGATTTTTAGGGCAAAAAACTTTTGTTAAATTGATACTCTTTATAAATTAGCCATTATAAATTTGAAGTAAAAAATGAGAGAAATTTTAAGTAAAAATAAGGGGTCATAAGACCCCAAAAATTAAAATTTATATGTGTAGCCTAGGTAAGCGCCGATATCTGTTGATTTAAGGTTATCAAGATCTTCATCAGTGCTATACCAAGATCTATCTGCTTTTATACCAAATTCAAGTGCATTATTTTTATCGAAGCTATACTCTGCACCAAGTCTTGTGCCAACTAGCCAACCAGCCTTTGTTGTATCATAAGTCGCTTTAAGTGTATTTGTATAAAGTCTTGCTTTAAAATTTACAACTGAAACGCCAGTGTATAAGCCTGCTATTAACTTAAAGTTATCTGTTATAGCTGGAGTATAATCGCCACCTACTACAAATTTATGTGTTGTCCATTTTATACTAACATCGTGTTTTACGCCATTATCAGTATAGTTAAAGTTATCTTTTGCCTCTGTATGATAGAAGTATCCACCATAAACTCTAGCTACGTCAAAGTCATAACCGCCTTTGATGCCAAGATTTGGTCTATTATCCTTAAAATTAAGACCATCATTGTCTTTTAGCTTTGAGCTAAAATCATAGCCGCCCTCAACTCCGACAAATCCACCTTGTGCTAAAGCAAATGAGCCAGCAAGTGAAAGTGCCAAAACACTTTTTAAAACGCAATTTTTCATTTTTTCTCCTTTATAAATGATTGCGTAAGCATTGTATGTTTAGCAAGATTAAAAAATACTTAAATGATTTAAATTTTATCAATAATACGTTTACTTTTATTTTTAATATAAATTTGAGAGAAATTTAAAGAAAATTTGGCAAAAAAGCTTGCCAAATTTATCATTTTATGTGATTAGCCAAGCTTGCTTTTATAAAGCCTAGTATCACAGGGTTTGGTCTAGTTAGACGGCTAGTAAATTCAGGGTGACACTGCACGCCTACAAACCACGGATGGCCTTTTAGCTCGATAGCCTCTACTAGTCCGTCGCTTTCACCACTTACTATTAGACCAGCCTTTTCAAAGGTCTCTTTGTATTTTGGATTTGCCTCGTAGCGGTGGCGGTGGCGCTCTTTTACGCTCTTTGCGTTGCCATAAATTTCAGCTAAAAGCGTCTTTGGCTTGATGTCGCAGTTGTAAGCACCTAGCCTCATAGTGCCGCCAAGTGGGCTTGTGTGCGTTCTTATCTGCTTTTTGCCGTGGGCATCAATGAAGCTATCTATTAGATAGATGATAGGATTTTTGCACTCTTTGTTAAATTCCATAGAATTTGCATCTTCTAAGCCCAAAACATCCCTTGCAAACTCGATCATCGCTAGCTGCATACCAAGGCAAATTCCAAGATATGGGATCTTATTTTCACGAGCAAATTTAATGGTCTGCATCTTGCCTAAAACGCCTCTTTCTCCAAAGCCGCCAGCTACTAAGATGCCATCCACGTCCTTTAAAAGCTCATTTACATTGCTCTCTTCTATCTTTTCGCTATCTATCCAGCGTAAATTTACCCTAGCGTCCAAATTTGCTCCAGCATGGATGATGCCCTCAGTTAGGCTCTTGTAGCTCTCTTTTAGATCGATATATTTGCCTACAAAGGCAATTGTAGTTTCGTTTGTTGGAGCGATGATCCTTTTTACTAGGCTATCCCAGTTTGCCATGTCTGGTTTTAGCTCGCCAAAGCCTAAATTTTCAGCGATCGGCGTTAATATATCTTGCTTTAAAAATGAGAGTGGAATTTGATAGATGCTTGCGCTGTCTAAGCTTTCTATGACGCAGTTTTTCTCCACACCACAGCTTGCTGCGATCTTATCTTTTAGCTCGCGGTTTAGTGGCATTTCAGATCTGCAGATGATGATATCTGGGCTTATGCCTATGCGTCTTAGCTCGCCTACGCTGTGCTGAGTTGGCTTTGTTTTTAGCTCACCAGCTACTTTGATAAATGGTACAAGCGTTAGGTGGATATTTAGCGCTCTTTTTTTGCCAACTTCTACTCTTAGCGCCCTTATCGCCTCTAAAAATGGTAGTCCCTCAATGTCGCCAACGGTTCCGCCGATCTCAACGATGAGTACATCTTTGCCCTCGCCTGCTTTTTTGATGCGATCAACGATCTCGCCAACGATATGAGGGATAACCTGAATGGTCTTTCCAAGGTAGTCGCCACGGCGCTCTTTTTCTATAACCGAGCTATAAACTCTGCCTGTTGTGAAGTTATTATCCTGACTTAGGCTCTCATCTAAAAATCTCTCGTAGTGACCAAGGTCAAGATCAGTCTCGGCGCCATCATCTGTAACGAAGACTTCGCCGTGTTCTAGTGGGCTCATCGTGCCTGGATCTACGTTGATATATGGGTCAGCTTTTAAAACGCTCACCTTTAAGCCAGAATTTTTAAGTAATGTCGCGATAGACGCAGCTGCGATGCCTTTTCCAAGTGAGCTTAAAACGCCACCTGTGATAAAAATATACTTCGTCTCTTTTGCCATCAAAATTTCCTTAACTTTAGTTATTTTTTAATCTGCCGATTATACCCCTTAAATATTTAGTAAGGCATTAATCGTGCAATTTTTAAAAATTATTCTTTAAGTTTTTTTGTTATAGACTTCGACATCATGATTAAAAACTGCTTAAAAAATATCGCCTCTTTATATATAGACGGCTTTAAAAATATGAAAATAGGCAAGAAACTATGGCTTCTCATAGCGATAAAGCTTATCATTATGTTTGGGATATTAAAGGTCTTCATATTTGATGAAACTCTTAATACCAAATTTCAAACCGACGAAGAAAAAAGCGAATTTGTAATTCGTAATTTAATAAAGGAATAAAATGTCTGAGATGGATTTTGTTGATTGGTCTAGGGCTCAGTTCGCGCTGACTGCCATTTACCACTTTTTGTTTGTCCCGCTTACGTTGGGGCTAAGTTTTATCATCGCCATTATGGAGACGATGTATGTCAAAACTGGCGATAAAGCCTGGCTTGAGATAACGAAATTTTGGCTAAAGCTCTTTGGTATAAATTTCGCTATCGGTGTGGCTACTGGCATCATCATGGAGTTTGAGTTTGGTACAAACTGGGCAAATTACAGCTGGTTTGTCGGCGATATCTTTGGCGCTCCACTTGCGATAGAAGGCTTGCTAGCATTTTTCATGGAGAGTACATTTTTTGCCATTATGTTTTTTGGCTGGGAGAAGGTTAGTAAGAAATTTCACCTGCTTTCAACTTGGCTTGTTGCGATCGGTTCAAATTTAAGCGCACTTTGGATATTGATCGCAAATGGCTGGATGCAATATCCAATAGGCATGAAATTTAACCCAGATACCGCTAGAATGGAGATGGAAAATTTCTTCGAAGTCGCGCTAAATCCACTTGGCATTAGCAAATTTTTACACACAGTAACTAGTGGCTACACTATCTCAGCTCTTTTTGTGATAGGAATTTCTGCTTGGTTTTTGATCCAAAAACGCCACATCTTGCTAGCTAAAAAAAGCATCGTCGTTGCTAGCGCATTTGGCCTTATCACTTCGGCATTTTTGCTACTTAGTGGCGATGAGAGCGCATATCTTGCAGCTCAAAAGCAGCCTATGAAACTTGCAGCCATGGAGGGACTTTACAAGGGCGAGAAAAACGCTGGCCTAGTTGCTGCTGGTATTTTAAACCCAGCTAAAAAGCTTGGCGATGAGAGCGATGCATTTTTATTTGAGATAAAAGTACCTTATGCACTTGGCATCATGGCAAACAGAGAGCTTGACTCATTTACACCAGGCATAAACGACCTACTTTACGGCAATAGCGAGCACAATCTAATAAGCGTAGAAGAGAAGATGGCAAAAGGTAAAGTAGCTATCGAAGCTCTTAAAAACTACAAAGAGGCTAAAAAAGCAAATGATGAGAGCTTGATGAAAAGCTCACTTTCAAATTTAGAGAGCAACCTAAATTTCTTAGGATATGGCTATCTTAAAGACGCAAAAGATGCTGTGCCACCAGTTGCACTTACATTTTATAGCTTCCACATCATGGTCGCACTTGGCACTTATTTCATAGCTCTTTTTGCTATCACTCTTTATCTAAATCTCTCAAGAAAATATAAATTTGAAAACATAAGAGCATTTTTGTGGATCTGCCTCTTTACCATACCGCTTGGCTACATCGCAGCTGAGGCTGGCTGGATAGTAGCAGAGGTCGGCCGTCAGCCATGGGCGATACAAGATCTCATGACCGTTGGCGTAGGAGCTACAAATTTATCTGACTCAAATGTCAAAATTTCATTTATATTATTTGCTGTTTTATTTACGGTCTTGCTAATTGCCGAGATCAAGATCATGCTTAAGCAAATAAAGATAGGATTTAACGATCATGCATAGTTTAAGCTTAGAAAATTTACAAATTTATTGGTGGTTTATAGTTAGCCTTCTTGGCGGACTTTTGGTATTTATGATGTTTGTTCAAGGCGGTCAAACGCTCATCTTTAGCCTTGGCAAGGACGAGCTTAAAAAAGATATGCTCATAAATTCTATCGGTAGAAAATGGGAGCTTACATTTACGACGCTTGTTATGTTTGGTGGCGCGTGCTTTGCGGCGTTCCCGCTATTTTACGCTACTAGTTTTGGTGGCGCTTACTGGGTTTGGCTGGCTATTTTGTTTTGCTTTATCATCCAAGCTGTAAGCTACGAGTACCGCAAAAAGCCTGATAACTTCTTAGGCGCTAGGACTTATGAAATTTTCCTTTTCATAAATGGCTCACTTGGTGTTATCCTTATCGGCATGGCGGTTAGTACATTCTTTAGCGGTAGTGACTTTGTACTAAATGAGCACAACTTTGTCGAGTGGAAGACTCCGTTTCGCGGTCTTGAAGCATTGGCAAATCCTTACTTGTATTTGCTTGGCATAGCGATGTTTTTCTTATCTCGCGTAGGCGGCTGCTTATATCTTATAAACAACATCGCTGATGGCGAATTTATACAAAACGCTAGAAAACAGCTAATTATCAACACCGTGCTATTCTTACCATTTTTCTTAGGCTTTCTTGCTTGGATACTTACAAAAGATGGCTTTGCATACGACGCAAACGGCGTAGTTAGCCTTGTTGCTTACAAATACGCTATAAATTTGATCGAGATGCCTGTCGCTGGCGTGCTACTACTTGTTGGCGTGCTTTTGGTGCTTGTTGGAATTTTCCAAGGAGCATTTACAAAAAGCATCCGCGGAATTTTTGCTTACGGCGTTGGCGTAACGCTTGCTGTGACCGCGCTATTTTTGATAACAGGACTAAATGGCACAGCATTTTATCCGTCATTTAGCGACCTTTCTAGCTCGCTAACTATCAAAAATGCAAGCTCTAGCCACTACACACTTGGCGTTATGGCCTATGTTAGCTTGCTAGTGCCAGTAGTGCTTGCCTATATCTTCATCGTCTGGAGAGCGATAGATAGCAAGAAGATCACGCAAGATGAGATCAAAAACGATCATCACGCATACTAAGGATAAAAGATGTTAGAAGCAGGAATTTTTTTGATACTTTGGCCAGTAACGCTATTTATTAGCTACAAATTTGTTCTCTTTTCTCTCAAGAAATTTGACGCAAATAACTAAAATTTAGGGGCATTTGCTCCTAAATTCTTCTTTTATTTTCACCCTTTAAAACCACTTCTTTATAAATTTACTTAAGCATCTTTTTATATAAGCGTTAGTTTTGCGTGAAATTTGGGTAGTAAGATATCATTAAATTTTATTAAAGGAGCGAAAATGAGCAAGAATTTCTTAGGTTCAGTTGCCCTTGCGGCTGTTTTGGTGAGTGGTTTTGGCTTTAGTGCTCCACTAAACGCTGGAGTCTTGGCTCATCAAGTAAAGGTTCAAGGAGAGCTTGGCTCAGTCTTTATAAACCCCTACGATGTATCGCCGCTAACTGCTATCATAGATAGAGCTGGCAAGGACATCAAAGATATCCACGTCAAAGTAAAAGGCAAGCCAGATGGCGGCATAGATATCGACTACAACATCTCAGAGCATGCCCTGCTCACACATGACGGCGTGCCTATTTGGGGGCTTTATCCAGACTATCTAAACGAGGTCGTGCTTAGTTATACATTTAACGGAGCTAAAAAGGTTGAGACATATAAAATTTACGCCCAGCCTATCGTCACATATAGCCGTGATTTTAGGTTCTCACACATGCAAAAAACTCGCGTCAAAAAGGTCGATCCTGCCTTTAAAAACAGGCTCTATCTCATAAACAACACAATAACAAGCGTCTATAAACCGCTTGATTGGAAAAATGGCGGAGCTGCTAGCTGGAACGACTTTACCGAAAAATACATCGTAGATACCAAGGGTGAGGTCAGATGGTACCTTGACTATCAGAAATTTTACGACCGTAGCGAGAGAAGAGTGATGGATGGGGGTATGATGATGGGCTTTCATCAGCTAAAAAACGGCGATATCAGCTTTGGCATGGCTCAAAGATATCTTAGATATGATCTAATGGGAAAAGAAATTTACAACCGCCCACTACCTAGAGGCTACATCGACCTAAGCCACGAGGTGATGCCACTAAAAGATGATCACGCGCTTCTTAGAGTAGCAAAATACAACTACCACCACAAAAACGGCAAAATTTCTCACACAATAAGAGATCACATCATCGAGGTAGATAACACCGGCAAGGTGGTCGAAGAGTGGGATCTAAACGAAATTTTTGGCAACAACGTCTATCGTAGCAACCTCATAAAAGCGCTTGATGCTAGGGCTGTTTGCCTAAACATCGATATGGACGCAAAAGAGATCAAGATAAGCGACGATCAGCCATTTGGCGATGTCACCTCCACTGGCACAGGCAGAAACTGGGCACATGTAAATTCGATCTCATACGATGAGAGCGATGATAGCATCATCCTTTCGCTTCGTCACCAAGGCATCGTAAAGATAGGACGTGACAAGAAAGTAAAATGGATATTAGCCTCGCCCGAGGGTTGGAGCGAGGACTTTAAAGCAAAAGTGCTAACTCCAGTCGATAGTAAAGGCAACAAGATAAAATGTGAAAACTCAAAATGCGAGGGCGAATTTGACTGGTCATGGACTCAGCACACTGCGTGGCTAACGCCAAGATATGAAAACAAGGGCGACATAAAGCATATAAGCGTCTTTGACAATGGCGATGCTAGAGGCATGGAGCAGCCAGCCTTTAAAGAGGACAAATACTCCCGCGCGGTTGAGTATAAAATAGATGAGAAAAAGGGCACGGTTGAGCAGACTTGGCAGTTTGGCAAGGAGCGTGGCTTTGACTTTTACAGCGCAGTCACCAGCAACGTCGAGTGGCAAAAGGATAAAAGCACCTACTTTATCTCAAGCTCAGACGTAAATTTACTTCGCCCTGACAAGACTATCAAAATGGTCTTAGTTGAGATCGACCCAAAGACAAATGATATAAAATTTGAGATGGATGTGGATTCTGCTTCAAGAGATGATGTCGCTTATAGAGCGATGGTTATCGATCCAGAAGTATTTAGTTATTAAATTTTGGTGTGAGACCCCCTCTCACACCAAAGTGTATTAGTTATTATGTTGAAATTTATAAATTTCTTCTTTGACGCTAGTTAGGTCAAAATTTATCGCTCGCTCTAGCTCTAGCAAGCTTACATCTTTGTCTATCTCAAGAGCCATCGCTATCTCATTTAGCTCTTTTGCTTCCTCATTTGCAAGGATCGCACTCTTAAAACTAGCCTCATCTATCTGGCCAAATTTTAAAAAGATCGATTTAAATTTATCTTTTAAAATTTCTCTACTTAGCTTTTTATCTTCTAAAGCCTTCTTTGTGCCACCATTTCTGTTACATGTTCTAAATATAAAATCTATTGTTTCATTTACTTCATCGAGTAAATTTTTTGTCTTCTCGCTTTGCATACAAACTCCCTTCACCGCAAACAAATTCGAAGCAAGGCAGACTTTATCCGCCCTGCTTTTAAGAAATTAGAAGTGGTTTTCTACTTTCTCTTCGATTTGGATAGGATGAGTTGTAGCTATATTTTCTTCGCCAGCATGTGAGCTTGCAGTAGCATAAGAAGGTTTAGCTTCTGACTTACCTTCATTCATGATATGATCTTTTGGTGTTTCTAAAAGATCATTTGCGCTAACGCCTATTTTATTGTTATTTAGAACATTTGGCTCAGCTTTTGGCTCATTTATACGAGCAGCATTGCTTAGATCAACACTATCATTGTCTAAGATATCATCTGGCAAGCTTCTAGTGCTTCTTACTTTACCGCTGTGGACTTTTGTTAGGTCAAATTTTACTGATGTTTCATCAGCAAGTGCATTACCAGCTAGATCTTTAAACTGACCTTTCATTGATACAGTAGCTCCATCATGACGCAAATCAAAGTGTTGATTATCCTTGCAAAGAGTGACTACACGACTAAAGCTTCCGTTGTCTATATCGGCTTGACTTATTGTTATATTTTCTCCATATCCATTTATACTACTCCATCCTTTATAGTCGGTATTGAGCGTATAATGGAATGTATCACCAACTTTTACAGAACCATCTTTTGGAACTTCAACAACAAATGTTATATCACCTTTTCCATTTGCAGGATTATGATATTCAGCATTATCGTAAAATCCGTCATGATTTCTATCTTCAGCCACCCAAATATTTGGTTTTGCTACTGTTGTATCTATCTCAAGGCCTGAAACAGTATATGGGCTTGATGCAACACCTGACTTATCAGTAGCCACTGCTACGACAGAGTACTTACCATCTGCGATATTTCCAGTTGTAATGCTCCACTCGCCGTTTTCATTAGCTTTAACATCGCTCTCCCAAACTTTATGTGTTTTACTATTAACTATAGACACTTTTACAATAGCACCGGCCTCTGTTGTTCCACTTATGGTTGGAGTGTTATCATTTGTCAAGCCTGCAATATGCGCAGCTTCATTTGTGATAATATTTCCGGTTTTGCTATTCCAACCAGGCACATTATCATCTATTGAAGTAATCTTAACATTAACAGTTTTAGCACCGCTTTCAGAATCACTAAAGTCAAATACTACTTTATCGCTACCCTTAGCACCTTTATTGCCAGCTGCATCGCTAAAGTATGCTTCAGCTTCATATACACGTCCATTAGCATTTGCGCCAAACGCTAATGGTTTGCCTGCATTTGGTTGGCCTTGCTCGTATTGATTTTGTACTTTCTCTCCGATATAGCCTCTATCGATATCTGCTTGAGTTATAGTACGATTATGCCAACTATCGCTTGCGCCCCATCTATAGTTGAATGTATCACCAGCTTTTATGCTTCCATCATCTGGTATAAGAGCTTTCCAAGCCATACGTCCGATATTAGGATTTTCTATATTTTCTTTCCAGCTAAATTTACCGTCATTGTTTGTATCTTCAATAAACTCAACTTTCGCATCTGCTATCTTAGTATCAACTGTTACATTAGCTACATATTCAAGGCTAGTGTTACCAGCTTTATCTACTGCTTGGTATGAGATTATTTGCTCACCATCGCTAAGAGGATTAGTGATCTTGTATTCCCAATGACCATTTTTATCAGCTTTAGTGGTAACCTCATTCTCATGATGCTCACCATATTTTATGATGATTACAGATCCAGCCTCTGCTGTGCCTTTTAGAAGTGGAGTATTGTCATTAGTAAATTTATCTTTGACGTTTCCTGTAAAATCAACTACATCGTTGGTTTTTACACTATCTTCGATACTTGTCAAAGTTACCTCAGGCGCTGTAGTATCAACTGTTACAGTGATTGGACTTGAAGACTCACTCTCTTTGCCAAATACATTTTTAGCAATTGCTTTTATCTCATAGTCGCCATCAGCCCATGGAGAATCCTCCTCTGGTTCGTAGTGCCAACTACCGTTAGCATCCACTGAGATATTATCAGCGATTACTTTATCGCCATTTTTAAGAGTGATGGTTGTGCCAGCCTCAGCTTTACCCATTAACGTAGGAGTGTTATCATTTGTTATGGCTATAGTTCCTTCTAAGACATTACCAGTTGTATCTCCAGCGTTTATGTCGGTTGGGTTCTTTGGATCTATGCCATACTCATTATCTAAAACTGCTATGATAGTTGGAGCTTTTGGAGCAAAACCTACTATTTTTACTGCATCCATAGAACCTTCACTTACATTACCTGCATCATCGACTAGTCTATAAGATGGAGTTTGGAAGCCTCTTGATTTTGGCATATCGATGCTAAATTCATCTCTTTCTATAAAGCCTTTAGCTATATCTTGCGCAGTTACTTTAAAGATATCTGTCCAAGTTTTAGCGTCGCTTCCAAGAATTTGAACCCTATCGCCTGCTTTTACAGTATTTTCTGGGATGTCGATAACCCATTTAAGCTTGCCATCTTTTAGAGCTGAAGCATCAGCTATATCTATTTTCTTGTCGCTATTTATATCAGTTGTTATCTTAACTGTTGGAGCGCCAATAGTTGTATCAACATCTACACTTGACCACTCTGATACAGCACTTCTATTGCCTGCTCTATCGGTTGTTTGAACTTTAAGAGTATGTACTCCATCTTCTAGTGCAGCATGTACTTCACCACCCCAGTTTAAGTTTGCCTCAAATGTATATTCCCAGTTGCCGTCTTTATCAGCTGTAACTGTTACTTCTTTGCCATCTTTAAATACCATCTTATCATCTACTATTATCTTAACAGTTGAGAATGCCTCAGCAGTACCTTTTAGAGTTGGCAAGTTGTCATTTGTAAGAGCATTTTTAACATTACCTACAACACCACCAGCAACATCATCGATGATCTCAGTTATAACTGGCTGTGTAGTACTTGTATCAACATTTACAGTTGCAACATTTGATGGATTGCTAACATTGCCAGCTTTATCAGTTGCGATAGCTACTACATTATACTCACCCTCAGCAAGTGGAGATTTTGGAGTAAATTCCCAGTTACCATTTGCATCAGCTTTTACAATGATGTCTTTGTTAATAATGTCATTGCCATTTTTAAGAACAATAGTCGAGCCAGCCTCAGCTGTACCTTTAAATGTCGGTGTAGTGTCATTTGTAAAGCCGTCATTTACACCAAGTATATTTCCGCCATTTTCAACACCGCCCCACCAGTTATCTGTTACTGCAGTGATGACTGGAGCATCGATATGAGTATCAACGTCTATGCTTACTAGAGCAGATGGTTGGCTATTGTTACCAGCTACGTCAGTCGCTTGAGCTTCGAAGTTATGGTGTCCATCGCTTAGTTTAGGTGTTGTAAATTCCCAGTTGCCGTCTTTATCAGCTACTGCAGTCCAGTTGCTGATAACTTCACCATTCTCAAATCTATAACTACCTCTACCATCAATCTTGATCTCAACAGTCGCAAATGGCTCAGCTGTGCCTTTTAGAGTTGGAGTGTTATCGTTTGTTAAGCCACCCTTAACATCACCATTTACTACACCACCAGCCACATTATCAATGATCTCAGTGATGACTGGTTCATCAGAGTGAAGATCGATCTTGATAGTTGCAGCATCTGAAGGAGCGCTTACTTTACCAGCTGCATTTGTTGCAGTTGCTGTTATACTGTAATCACCCTGAGCAAGTGGAGTTTTTATAGTAAATTCCCAGCTACCATCAGTTTTTACAGGGATATTATCAGCGATAAGATCATTACCATTTTTAAGAGTGATAGTCGTACCTGGTTTTGCTGTGCCTTTAAATGTAGGCGTGCTATCATTTGTTAAGCCACCTTTAACATCTTCGTTAAATTTACCGCCCCTTTGATCATCAATTACTTCTGTGATTACTGGAGCTTCTGGAGCTTTAGTATTCTCACTATCTTCACCTATCACCTTGCTATCCTTGCCTGGGTTATTAGGGTTATTTGGATTGATGATCTCTGCT
>JAHAKV010000011.1:0-53907 GCA_018371455.1 Campylobacter concisus
AAATTCTTATATAAATTCACTGATGCCAAGATACGATGATTTTTATAATACAAACATCGACGTATGGAGCACTAGAGGCGAATTTTTACGCCGCGGAGGCGGAGACTGCGAGGAGTATGCGATCACAAAAGAAGTGAGTCTAAAAGATCTTGGCGTGGATAATCAAAGCTGCCTTTTGATCGTCAAAGAGAAATTTTCAGGCGGATATCATATGGTCCTAGCCGTTTGGAAAGATGTAAAGCAAGAGCCCTTGATCCTAGACAACCTTAGTTTTCGCGTTTTGCCGCTATCTAAACGCTATGATTTAGAGCCAAAGTATTGTTTGACGGGCGGAAAATATTACCGACTCAAAAAAGACGGCGTAAATTTAGAGCCCGTGAATATAAAAATGCAAGCCTATGAAAATTTGTTACAAAAAGAGAAAAATGAAAAATTTTGGAAACCTTAATCGTCCAAATCTATATCGATCTTTTCTAAATTTGTGGTTATATTTTTAGCATTTTTTTCTATGTCGTGTTTGTTTTTTTCGATCAAAGATCTGTTTTGTCCTATCATATCTCTGTTTTCTTTTATGCCGTCGCTGTTTTGTTCTATCTTCTTGTTAAGCGATGCGATCCTTTTTTCATAGCGTATCATTAGAAAATATATGACGTAAATCAACATCAAGATCACGACCCAAGGTAAAAACTCCATATTCATCCTTTTAAAATTAAAATTTTCGCATATTATAAGAATATAGTTTTTAAAATTAATTAAATTTGCAGTTTTATTTTATAAAATTAGATTATTTTATGTAGCCTTGACTTTTGGTTTGATTTGAGATATAATTCACACTTCACAAACTAGGGTGCTGGTGTAGCTCAGTTGGTAGAGCTACTGCCTTGTAAGCAGTGGGTCGGCGGTTCAAGTCCGTTCACCAGCTCCATTTTGTAACAGTGTTTGACCAGAAAATACCAAAATAACTTATTAATGTTTAAGGTGAGATACTCAAGCGGCCAACGAGGGCAGACTGTAAATCTGCTGACTATGTCTTCCGTGGTTCGAATCCACGTCTCACCACCATTGTTATGCGGGAGTAGCTCAGTTGGCTAGAGCATCAGCCTTCCAAGCTGAGGGTCGCGGGTTCGAGCCCCGTTTCCCGCTCCAAAATTTGGGAAAGTAAACTGGGAGCTGTATCTAGATTTTACTAAACACAGTTATTCCATTTTTATTTTCATGAATTTTTAGTTGTTTGTATGTTGATTAAAAATCATCTCAGCCAAGCGTTTTTCGCTCATATGGCTCAGAGGTAGAGCACTTCCTTGGTAAGGAAGAGGTCGCGGGTTCAAGTCCCGCTATGAGCTCCACTGGTTTATATGATTTTATATTACTATACGAATTTGAATTAGATAAAGACACATATCATAACGGAGGAAAAGATGGCTAAAGAAAAATTTTCACGCAACAAGCCACACGTAAACATAGGCACTATCGGTCACGTTGACCATGGTAAAACTACTTTAACAGCTGCAATATCTGCTGTTCTTTCACGCAAAGGTCTTGCTGAGCTAAAAGATTATGATAATATTGATAATGCTCCAGAAGAGAAAGAGCGTGGTATTACAATTGCTACTTCACACATTGAGTATGAGACAGAAAAACGTCACTATGCTCACGTTGACTGCCCAGGTCACGCCGACTATGTAAAAAACATGATTACAGGTGCTGCTCAAATGGACGGCGCTATTCTAGTTGTTTCTGCAGCAGACGGCCCAATGCCACAAACAAGAGAGCACATCTTGCTATCTCGCCAAGTTGGTGTTCCTTATATCGTTGTTTTCATGAACAAAGCAGATATGGTTGATGACGCTGAGCTACTTGAATTAGTTGAAATGGAAATTCGCGAACTACTTAACGAGTACAACTTCCCAGGTGATGATACTCCAATAGTTTCTGGTTCAGCACTTAAAGCTCTTGAAGAGGCAAAAGCTGGACAAGATGGTGAATGGTCAGCAAAAATTATGGAACTAATGGATGCGGTTGATAGCTATATCCCAACTCCAGTTCGTGCTACGGACAAAGATCTTCTTATGCCAATCGAAGATGTTTTCTCAATTTCAGGTCGTGGTACAGTTGTAACAGGTAGAATTGAGAAAGGTGTTGTTAAAGTTGGTGACACAATAGAAATCGTTGGTATCAAACCTACACAAACAACAACAGTTACTGGTGTTGAGATGTTTAGAAAAGAGATGGATCAAGGTGAAGCCGGCGATAACGTTGGTGTTCTTCTTCGTGGTACTAAAAAAGAAGATGTTGAACGTGGTATGGTTCTTTGCAAACCTAAATCAATTACTCCTCACACAAAATTTGAGGGCGAGGTTTATATTCTAACTAAAGAAGAGGGCGGTCGCCATACTCCTTTCTTTAACAACTATAGACCACAATTCTATGTAAGAACAACTGACGTTACTGGTTCTATTACATTGCCAGAAGGCACAGAGATGGTTATGCCAGGTGATAACGTAAGAATTTCTGTTGAGCTTATCGCTCCAGTTGCACTAGAAGAAGGTACTCGTTTTGCTATCCGTGAAGGTGGTAGAACTGTTGGTTCAGGTGTTGTTTCAAAAATACTTGGTTAATTTATAAAATTATGCCAAAGGGGAAACCCTTTGGCTTTCTATAAGGAATATATATGAGAATTAAAATCGGTTTAAAATGCTCTGAGTGTGGTGATATCAATTATACTACTACAAAAAACAGCAAAACCACTACAGATAAGGTTGAGCTCAAAAAATATTGCCCAAGATTAAAAAAACATACTGTTCATAAAGAAGTTAAGTTAAAAAGCTAATTAAGAATAAGTAGCTATTAGGGCAATAGCTCCAACGGTAGAGCGCTGGATTCCAAATCCAATGGTTGGGGGTTCGAATCCCTCTTGCCCTGCCACAATTAAGGTTAAGATTATGGAAAAATTTATAAATTATATAAAGCTATCTAAATTGGAAATAATGAAAGTTATCTTCCCCACTAAAGAACAAATTAGAAATGCTTTTATTGCAGTTTTTATCGTGGTCGCTGTTGTTTCACTTTTTTTAGCTCTTGTTGATGTTATTATGTCCTTTGTTCTTTCTAAAGTTATATAGGATAAGGAAAAATAATGTCACATAAATGGTATGCTATACAAACTTACGCTGGTAGCGAAATGGCAGTAAAAAGAGGAATTGAAAATTTAGTTAGAGATCACGGTATTGAAGATCAACTAAAAGAAGTTATAGTTCCTACAGAAGACGTAATAGAGATAAAAAACGGTAAGCAAAAAATTAATGAAAGAACTCTTTATCCTGGATATGCTTTTGCATGTTTAGATCTTGATACAGCTCTTTGGCATAAGATTCAGTCTTTACCAAAGGTTGGACGTTTTATTGGTGAGGCTAAAAAGCCTACGCCATTGACTGAAAAAGATATAAATACTATCTTGGAGAAAGTTCAAAAAAGAGCGGCACCAAAACCTAAAATATTTTTTGAGGATGGTGAAAGCGTTCGCATAACAGAAGGTCCTTTTGCTAACTTTACAGGTATCGTTGAAGAATACGATATGATACATGGTAAGCTTAGACTCAATGTTTCTATTTTTGGTAGAAGTACCCCTGTTGATATTTTGTATTCACAAGTTGAGAAGATAATTTAAGGAGCAAGAAATGGCTAAAAAAGTTATAGGTGAAATAAAATTACAAATTGCCGCAACAAAAGCAAATCCTAGCCCGCCAGTTGGTCCAGCATTAGGACAAAAGGGCGTTAATATTATGGAATTTTGTAAAGCCTTTAATGAAAAAACAAAAGATATGGTTGGATTTAATATCCCGGTTGTTATAACAGTTTATGCTGATAAAAGTTTTACATTTATCACAAAGCAACCACCTGCTACAGACCTTATTAAAAAGGCTGCGGGTATAACAAAAGGAACAGATAATCCTTTAAAAAATAAAGTAGGCAAATTAACAAAAGCTCAAGTTTTAGAAATTGTTGAGAAAAAACTTGTTGATTTAAATACAAATGATAAAGAGCAAGCAGCTAAGATTATCGCTGGTTCAGCTCGTTCAATGGGTGTCGAAGTAGTAGACTAAAACCTTTACCGTCAGGTTGATTTTCAAAAGACGGAAGCAATTTATATGCGGAGAAATTTATGGGAAAAACTAGTAAGAGATTTCAAGAATTGCTCAAAAAAGTAGAGCAAGACAAAATTTATAATCTTAGCGAGGCTATCGATACAGTTAAAACTCTAGCTTCTGCTAAATTTAATGAGACAGTTGAGATTGCGTTAAAATTAAACGTTGATCCAAGACATGCAGATCAAATGGTTCGTGGTTCAGTTGTTTTACCAGCTGGTACAGGCAAAGTTGTAAGAGTTGCTGTTATAGCAAAAGATGCTAAAGCTGATGAGGCAAAAGCTGCTGGTGCTGACATAGTTGGTGCCGATGATCTAGTTGAGGATATCCAGAAGGGTATAATGAACTTTGATGTTCTTATAGCTACTCCAAATTTAATGGGTCTTGTAGGTAAAGTTGGTAGAATTTTAGGACCGAAAGGTTTAATGCCAAATCCAAAAACTGGAACAGTTACAATGGATGTTGCACAAGCTGTTAATAATGCAAAAAGTGGACAAGTAAATTTCCGTGTTGATAAGCAAGGAAATATACATGCAGGTCTTGGTAAGGTCAATTTTACTAAAGAGCAATTAAATGAAAATATTTCAACATTTATTAAAGCTATTAATAAACATAAACCTGCGACTGCAAAAGGTAGATATGTAAAAAATGCTTCATTGTCTTTAACAATGAGCCCTTCTGTAACTCTTGATACTCAAGAAGTTATGGACTTAAAATAAAAATTTAGACAAATTTATATCTTAGATTGGAGATAGCCGAGGCCATTGGGCTTAATTGATTCGACCCGCTCTGCTTGAAATTACCGGTCGGAAAGGAGAAAAAGTGACACGTAACGAAAAAACTGAAGTTGTTGCAAAATTAGAGAGTGAATTTAAAACTGCTGAAGCTATTGTAGTTTGTGACTATCGTGGTCTTTCAGTTAAAAAACTTGAAGTTTTAAGAAATTCTGCAAAAGAACAAAATGTAAAAGTTCAAGTTATTAAAAATACTCTTGCAAATATTGCTCTTAAAAATTCTGATAAAGTCGGAATGGAACTCAAAGATACAAATATCTATCTTTGGAGTGAAGATCAATTAGCAGTAACTAAAGTAGCCGCAAAATTTGAAGAGTCAAATTCTGATCTTTTCAAAATTAAAACAGCTTATATTGATGGTGAAGTTGCAAGCGTTGATAAAGTTAAAGCTCTATCTAAAATGCCTAGCCGTGATGAGCTTATTGCGATGCTTTTGCAAGTTTGGAATGCGCCAATTCAAAATTTCACAATTGGTTTGAATGCGCTTAAAGAGAAAAAAGAACAATCAGCTTAATTAAATTAAATTAAATAATAATAAGGATTAAAAATGGCAATTACAAAAGAAGACGTATTAGAGTTTATATCTAATCTTTCTGTACTTGAACTTAGCGAACTTGTAAAAGAGTTTGAAGAGAAATTTGGTGTTAGCGCAGCTCCTGTAATGGTAGCTGGTGGTGCAGTTGCTGCTGGTGGTGCAGCTGCTGCTGAAGAGAAAACAGAATTTAACATCGTTCTTGTTGATTCTGGTGATAAGAAAATCAACGTTATTAAGGTTGTTAGAGCACTTACTGGTCTTGGTCTTAAAGAGGCTAAAGACGCAGTTGAAGGAACTCCATCTGTTCTTAAAGAAGGCGTTAGCAAAGACGAAGCTGAAGCAGCTAAAAAAGAGCTTGAAGAGGCTGGTGCTAAGGTTGAACTTAAATAATTTTTTATTATTTAGGCTTAATATTTCAAGAGAGAGCAGAGGCTCTCTCTTTTTTAAATTTTAGATGCCTTGTAAAAGGCTATACTTTTCTTTCAAAATTACCACGAGGTAGATGCAATGTTAAATAGCTTATACTCAGGAAATCGTCTTAGAGTTGACTTCTCTAATGTCGTTAAAGAGATAGACGTTCCGAACCTACTACAACTACAAAAAAAGAGCTTTGATAATTTTTTAAATCTAAATAACAATCAGACAGAAAGCGGTATCGAAAAAGTTTTTAAGTCGATTTTCCCTATACATGATCCGCAAAATCGTTTGACTTTAGAATATGTTAGCTCAGAGATTGGAAAACCAAAATATACAATCAGAGAGTGCATAGAAAGAGGTCTTACATACTCTGTAAATTTAAAAATGAAAATACGCCTTATCGTACATGAAAAAGACGATAAGACTGGTGATAAAGTTGGCGTTAAAGATATAAAAGAGCAAGAAATTTTTATACGTGAAATTCCGTTGATGACAGATAGAATTTCATTTATTATAAATGGCGTTGAGCGTGTTGTTGTAAATCAACTCCATAGAAGCCCTGGCGTTATCTTTAAACAAGAAGAGAGTGCGACTGTTGCAAATAAACTTATCTATACAGCTCAAATAATTCCAGATCGCGGATCTTGGTTGCACTTTGAATATGATACAAAAGATATTTTATATGTTAGGATAAACAAGCGCAGAAAAGTGCCTGTAACTATCTTGTTTAGGGCATTAGGATATAAAAAACAAGACATTATTAAGCTATTTTATCCAATACAAAATTTAGTTATTAAAAATAATAAATTTTTAACTCTTTTCAATCCAGAGGATTATCTAGGAAGAGTTGAGTATGATATAAAAAATGAAGATGGAGAGGTTCTTCACCAAGCCGGCAAGCGCCTAACAAAGAAAAAAGCCGATAAATTAATCGAAGATGGCGTTAAATTTGTTGAGTATCCGATCGAAGCACTTATAGGTAGATATTTGGCAAACCCTGTGATAAACACAGAAAGCGGTGAAATTTTATATGACACACTATCTGCTCTTGATGAGAATAAACTTGCAAAAATTTTAGCTGAGCATGAAAGTATTGATATTATAAACAACTCTGCTGCTGGCGTTGATGACGCTATTATAAATTCATTTATCGCTGATAACGATATGCTCAAGGTTTTAAAACAAACTGAGGGCGTTGATGATGAAAATGACCTTGCTGCTATTAGAATTTACAAGGTCATGAGACCTGGTGAGCCGGTAGTTAAAGAGGCTGCAAAAAGCTTTGTAAATGATATATTGTTTAATCCTGAAAGATATGACCTAACAAAAGTTGGTCGTATGAAGATGAACCACAAGCTCTCGCTTGATGTGCCAGAGTATGTTACTTTGCTAACTAGTGAAGATATCATCAAAACTGCAAAATATCTTATAAAAGTTAAAAACGGACAAGGCCACATTGACGACCGCGACCACCTTGGTAACCGCCGCATAAGATCGATCGGCGAGCTACTTGCTAGTGAGCTTCACCTTGGTTTTGTTAAGATGCAAAAGGCTATCCGTGATAAATTTACAAGCCTGAGCAACAATACTGACGAGATCATGCCTTATGATCTTATCAATCCAAAAATGATTACAGCAACAATTATGGAATTTTTCACAGGCGGTCAGTTAAGTCAGTTTATGGATCAGACAAACCCACTTAGTGAGGTTACACATAAGCGCCGTCTTTCTGCACTTGGCGAGGGTGGCTTGGTAAAAGAGCGTGCTGGATTTGAGGTGCGTGACGTTCATCCAACTCACTACGGCAGAATTTGTCCGGTTGAGACTCCAGAAGGTCAAAATATCGGTCTTATAAACACTCTTTCAACTTATGCAAAAGTAAATGACCTTGGCTTTGTTGAGGCGCCTTATAAAAAGGTTGTCGATGGCAAAGTGACTGATGAGATAGTCTATCTAACAGCGACACAAGAAGAGGGTAATGTTATCGCTCCAGCATCAACCAAGCTTGATGAAAACGGACATATCGTTGAGGACTTGATCGAGGTTAGAAAAGAGGGCGAGATGATGCTTGCTCGTAGAGAAGATGTTACTTTGATCGACCTTTGCTCTGGTATGATAGCTGGTGTTGCAGCTTCGCTTATCCCATTCCTAGAGCACGATGATGCTAACCGTGCGCTTATGGGCTCAAACATGCAGCGTCAAGCTGTGCCACTACTTCGCTCAACTGCTCCTATCGTTGGAACAGGTATGGAGAGTGTTATCGCAAGAGATGCCTGGGAGAGCGTAAAAGCAAGACGAGGCGGCGTGGTTGAAAAGGTTGATAATAAAAATATTTTTATTCTTGGCGAAGATGAAGCTGGTCCATATATCGATCACTACTCTTTAGAGAAAAATTTAAGAACAAACCAAAATACGACATTTTCACAACATCCGATCGTTAAAAAAGGCGATGAGATCGTTGCTAATCAAATCATAGCTGATGGTCCAAGTATGGAAAAAGGCGAGCTAGCTATCGGTAAAAACGCACTAATCGCGTTTATGCCTTGGAATGGCTACAACTACGAGGACGCGATCGTTATTAGTGAAAAAATGATACGTGAAGATGCCTTTACAAGCGTTCATATTTATGAAAAAGAGATCGAGGCTCGTGAGCTAAAAGACGGCGTTGAAGAGATAACAAAAGATATACCAAACGTCAAAGAAGAGGAGCTTATGCACCTTGATGAAAGCGGTATCGTTAAAATCGGTACAGAGATCAAGTCTGGTATGATCCTTGTTGGTAAAGTATCTCCAAAAGGTGAAGTTAAGCCAACTCCAGAAGAAAGATTACTTCGTGCTATCTTTGGTGAAAAAGCAGGCCATGTTGTAAATAAATCGCTCTATGCTTCAGCTTCAATGGAAGGCGTGGTTGTTGATGTTAAAATTTTCACTAAAAAAGGCTATGAGAAAGATAGCAGAACAAACAAGGCTTATGAAGAAGAGAAGACACTTTTAGAAAAAGAGCACCACGATAGACTGCTTATGCTAGACCGCGAAGAGATGCTAAAAGTTACAGCGCTTCTTTCTAAAAACCCACTAGCGAGCGATCAAGAGGTAAATAAAAAAGAGTATAAAAAGGGCTCAAAGATCAACAAGGCTGACTTTGAGAATATCAATAGATTTACCCTAAATGCTATCGTAAAGAGCTTTTCAAAAGATATCCAAAAGAAATATGATGAGCTAAAAAATTACTTCCAAAATGAGAAGAAAAAGCTTAAAGAAGAGCACGACGCTAAGATAGAAATTTTAGAAAAAGATGATATTTTACCAAGTGGCGTTGTAAAACTTGTAAAAGTTTACATAGCTACAAAACGCAAACTAAAAGTTGGCGATAAGATGGCTGGACGTCACGGTAACAAAGGTATCGTTTCAAATATAGTTAGAGAAGTCGATATGCCATATCTTCCAAGCGGTCAGATCGTTGATATCGTGCTAAACCCACTAGGCGTTCCAAGCCGTATGAACATCGGTCAAATTTTAGAGAGCCACCTTGGTCTTGTTGGCTACCGCTTAGGCGAGCAGATCAATGAAATTTTTGAGACCAAAAAAGGCGAGTGGATAAAAGAGCTAAGAGCTAAGATGATAGAGATCGCAAGCATTGCTAAGCTAATGGACGCTAAAAAAGCTCTTGGTAAGATGAGTGATGAGAAGCTTCTTGAGTATGCAAAAGATTGGAGCAATGGCGTAAGATTTGCAACTCCTATTTTTGAAGGCGTTAAAGCTGACGAATTTGCAAAACTATTTGAGATGGCAAAGATAGATAGTGACGGTAAAACTGAGCTATATGACGGACGTACAGGCTCAAAGATAAGAGAACGCGTTAATGTTGGTTGTATGTATATGCTAAAACTTCACCACTTGGTTGATGAAAAAGTTCACGCAAGAAGTACTGGACCATACAGCCTTGTTACACAACAACCTGTCGGTGGTAAGGCGCTATTTGGTGGTCAAAGGTTTGGTGAGATGGAGGTTTGGGCACTTGAGGCTTATGGTGCTGCTCATACACTAAGAGAGATGCTAACTGTAAAATCAGACGATGTTGAGGGAAGACTTTCTGCTTACAAAGCTTTAACAAGAGGTGAAAACGTTCCTGAGACTGGTATCCCTGAGACGTTCTTTGTTCTAACAAACGAGCTAAAATCACTAGCTCTTGATGTGGAAATATATGATGAGGATGAGACAAATGAAACTAACTAATTTAAAACCAGTTGAGATAAAAGAAGAGCATAGACCTCGTGATTTTGAAGCTTTCCAACTTCGTTTAGCAAGTCCTGAGAAGATAAAATCTTGGAGTTATGGCGAGGTTAAAAAACCAGAAACTATCAACTACCGCACGCTAAAACCTGAGCGTGACGGTCTGTTTTGTGCCAAAATTTTCGGACCGATCCGTGACTACGAGTGTCTTTGTGGTAAATATAAAAAGATGCGCTATAAAGGTATCAAGTGTGAAAAGTGCGGCGTTGAAGTAACAACATCTAAGGTTCGTCGCTCTCGCATGGGTCATATCGAGCTTGTAACTCCAGTGGCTCACATCTGGTATGTAAATTTCTTGCCAAGCCGTATTGGTGCGCTTCTTGGTATCAAGATGAAAGACCTTGAGCGCGTACTTTACTATGAGGCATACATTGTTGATAATGCTGGCGAGGCTTACTATGACAATGAAAATTCTAAAAAAGTTGAAAAATATGACGTTTTAAACGAGGAGCAATATCAAAGCCTAGCTTCAAGATATGAAGAGACTGGCTTTACAGCAAGAATGGGTGGCGAGGTCATCTATGATATGCTAGCTGAGCTTGATCTAACTCAAATTTTAAATCAACTAAAAGAAGAGATGGAAGCTACAAATTCTGAGGCTAAGAAAAAAACCATCGTAAAACGCCTAAAAGTTATCGAGAGCTTTTTAAATTCAGGCAACCGCCCAGAGTGGATGATGATAACAAATTTACCAGTTCTTCCGCCTGACCTTAGACCACTTGTTAATCTTGATGGCGGTAAATTTGCTGTTTCAGACGTAAACGACCTATATCGCCGTGTAATAAATAGAAATAGCCGTCTAAAACGCCTGCTTGAGCTTGACGCACCTGAGATCATTATCAGAAACGAAAAGAGAATGCTTCAAGAGGCTGTTGATGCACTATTTGACAATGGCCGTAGAGCAAATGCAGTAAAAGGTGCAAATAAACGCCCACTAAAATCACTAAGCGAGATAATCAAAGGTAAGCAAGGCCGCTTCCGTCAGAATTTGCTAGGTAAGCGTGTTGATTTCTCTGGACGTTCTGTTATCGTCGTTGGTCCAAAGCTAAAGATGGATCAGTGCGGTCTTCCAAAGAAGATGGCTTTAGAGCTATTTAAGCCACATTTGCTTGCTCGCCTTGAAGAAAAAGGCTATGCGACAACCGTTAAGCAAGCTAAAAAGATGATAGAAGATAAGACAAATGAGGTTTGGGAGTGCTTAGAAGAGGTCGTTAAAGACTATCCAGTCATGCTAAACCGTGCTCCGACACTTCACAAGCTCTCTATCCAGGCGTTTCACCCTGTGCTTGTTGAAGGTAAGGCGATCCAGCTTCACCCACTAGTTTGTGCGGCGTTCAACGCTGACTTCGACGGTGACCAAATGGCTGTTCACGTGCCACTATCGCAGGAAGCTATCGCTGAGTGCAAAATTTTGATGCTTAGCTCAATGAACATCTTGCTTCCTGCAAGTGGTAAGGCTATCACAGTCCCTTCGCAAGATATGGTTTTAGGAATTTATTACCTAAGCCTAGAGAGAAACGATGAAAAAGGCGCAAACAAAATTTTCTCAAGCGTCGATGAGGTAATGATCGCTGAAGAGGCTAACACTCTTGGCCTTCACGCTAAAATCAAAACTATGGTTGATAACAAGATCATCTTTACAACAGCTGGTCGCTTGATATTAAGAGCGATACTTCCTGATTTTGTCCCTGAAAATATGTGGAATAAGATCATGAAGAAAAAGGACATTGCAAATTTGGTTGATTATGTTTATAGAAATGGCGGCCTTGAAGTAACGGCTGACTTCCTTGATAAGCTTAAAAATTTAGGCTTTAGGTATGCTACAAAAGCGGGAATTTCTATCTCTATCGCAGACATCATCGTGCCAGATAGCAAGCAAAAATATATCGACGAAGCTAAGAAAAAAGTTCGTGAAATTCAAAAGCAATATGGCGCTGGTCTTTTAACAGATAGTGAGAGATACAACAAGATCATCGATATCTGGACAGATACAAATAACAGCGTTGCAAGCGAGATGATGAAGCTTATCCAAAGTGATAAGGGCGGATTTAACTCAATTTATATGATGGCTGACTCAGGTGCGAGAGGTAGTGCTGCGCAAATTCGTCAGCTAGCTGGTATGCGTGGTCTTATGGCAAAACCTGACGGCTCGATCATCGAAACACCAATCATTTCAAACTTCCGTGAAGGTCTAAACATAATGGAGTACTTCAACTCAACCCACGGAGCTAGAAAGGGTCTTGCAGATACCGCGCTAAAAACTGCCAACGCTGGTTACCTAACAAGAAAGCTAATCGACGTTGCTCAAAACGTTAAAGTCACAATGCACGACTGCGGTACGCACGAGGGCGTTGAGATCACAGATATCACAGAGAGCGGCGAGCTAATAGAGAGCCTTGAAGAGAGAGTCTTGGGCCGTGTTTTAGCAGATGATGTGATCGATCCTATAACAAATGAAATTTTATTTAGCGAAGGCACATTGCTTGATGAGGAGAAAGCTAAGGCAATAACAGAAGCTGGCATAAAATCAGTAAGCATTAGAACGCCTATCACGTGCAAGGCGCCAAAAGGCGTTTGCGCAAAATGCTACGGCTTAAATTTGGGTGAGGGCAAACTTGTAAAACCAGGCGAGGCTGTCGGTATCATCTCAGCTCAATCAATCGGTGAGCCAGGTACTCAGCTAACGCTAAGAACATTCCACATCGGTGGTACGGCTTCTACTGAGCAGCAAGACCGCCAAGTCATCGCTCAAAAAGAGGGCTTTATTAGATATTACAACCTTAGCACATACGAGAACAACGGCAAGAAGATCGTTGCAAACAGAAGAAGTGCAGCTGTATTACTTGTTGAGCCAAAGATAAAATCAACAATCGAGGGTAAAATCGAGATCGAATATGCCCACGAAGATGTAAATATCGTTATCAAAGGCAAAAAAGAAGAGATAAAATATACCATCAGAAGAAACGACCTTGCTAAACCAAACGAACTAGCTGGCGTTAGCGGTAAGATCGAAGGCAAGATGTATATCCCTTATGCAAATGGCGACAAGGTAAAAGAGAATGAGAGTATCGTAGAAATTATAAAAGAGGGCTGGAACGTTCCAAATCGTATCCCATACGCAAGTGAGCTTAAAATTTCAGATGGCGATCCAGTAACTAGAAAGATCACAGCAGATGCAAATGGCGTGGTTAAATTTTTCATACTAAAAGGTGACTTCCTTGATAGACTAAAAGATATCAAAAAAGGTCACAAAGTAACTGAAAAAGGCTTCTTTGTTGTCGTTTCTGACAAGGACGGACGTGAGGCAGTTCGCCACTACATCCCAAGAAATTCTATCATCCAAGTATCAGATAATGATGCGGTAGAAAGAGCGACAGTGGTCTCACTACCTGAAAAAGATGATAAGCTAATAATCGCTGAGTGGGATCCATACTCAACTCCAACTATCGCAGAAGAGGCTGGTGTGGTTAGCTTTGAGGATGTCGAGCCAGGATATAGTGCGACTGAGCAAGCTGACGAGGCAACTGGTCAAAGACGTCTTGTTATCAACGAGTATTTGCCAAGTGGCGTAAAACCAGCGATCATTATCACTACAAAGAGCGGACATTTGATCAAGTATCCACTTGATCCAAAAACTGCGATCTTTGTTTCAAGCGGTGATGAAGTGGCTCAAGCTGACATTTTGGCTAAGACTCCAAAAGCTGTTGCTAAGTCAAAAGATATCACTGGTGGTCTTCCAAGAGTTAGTGAGCTATTTGAAGCAAGACGCCCTAAAAATACAGCTATCGTTGCAGAGATCGACGGCGTTGTTAGATTTGACAAGCCACTTCGCTCAAAAGAGCGCATCATCATCCAAGCAGAAGATGGCACGACAGCTGAGTATTTGATCGAGAAGAGCCGCCAGATCCAAGTAAGAGACGGCGAATTTGTTCACGCTGGTGAGAAACTGACAGACGGACTTATCTCAAGCCACGATATCTTAAGAATTCTTGGTGAAAAGGCACTTCACTACTATTTGATCAGTGAAATTCAGCAAGTTTATCGTCGCCAAGGTGTTGCGATCGCTGATAAGCATATCGAGATCATCGTCTCTCAAATGCTTCGCCAAGTCAAAATCGTCGATAGTGGAAATACAAATTTCATCGTTGGCGACATGGTTTCAAGAAACAAATTTAAAGAAGAGAACGAGCGCATTATGAAGATGGGTGGCGAGCCAGCTATTGCTGAGCCGATCCTTCTTGGTGTTACAAGAGCGGCCATCGGAAGTGATAGTGTGATCTCTGCTGCGTCATTCCAAGAGACAACTAAGGTCTTAACAGAAGCGTCAATCGCTGCTAAATTTGACTATCTTGAAGATCTAAAAGAGAATGTCATCCTTGGACGTATGATCCCAGTTGGTACTGGTTTTTACAAAGATAAAAAGATAAAGATCAAAGAAAACTAATATATTAAGCCCCGCTGGGGCTTAATCCTCTTATAAATTTACCTACTCAAATTTACAAAATTTCAAAATTTACAAGCCGTTAATCAATATTAAATAAAATCCATAACTAAAAATATGTAACGGAGATATTATGAAAAATGTCGATCTTGGACTTTTATTTCTGCGCTTAGGTCTTGGAATTTGCCTTTTTATGCACGGCTTTGGCAAAATTTTACACGGAGTTGGCGGCGTAAAGAGCATTTTAGTTGATGCTGGACTACCTAGTTTTCTGGCGTATTTTGCCTATATGAGCGAGGTTTTAGCCCCTATAATGATCGCTGTTGGTTTTTACTCAAGGCTTGGCGCGCTCCTAGTTTTTGGCTCAAGTCTTGTCATTTTGTATTCGTATTTTGGCTTATCAAATCTACTTGAGCTAACTAATGTAAATGGCTTTAAAGCAGAGCTTATATATCTTTATATCGCTATGTCACTTTGCATCATCTCGACTGGTAGTGGCAAATACGCTATCAAACAAGACTGATCTAAATTTAGCACACATTAGATGTGCTAAATTTTCACACATTTATTTTAAATTTTAATTTTATTTTATTTTTTTATAACAATTTAAGTTTGTAGCCTTTAAATTCAAAAAATATCTCAAATTTAAAGGACGCATGATGAACTCTACAAAAAAAGAGCCTTCGTTTCTGCTAGCCCTTACGCCTATCTTGGTTATGATCGTAGGTCTTGCACTTGGCGTTGGTTATATGAAGCTAAAGGTTGAGCCGATCATTTTGATAGCAGCCCTAGTGGCTGGTGGCATCGCTTGGAGGCTAGGATATAGTTGGAGTGAGCTTCAAGAAGGGGTGATAGAGAAAATTTCAAGCTCATTGCCAGCGCTTATGATACTTTGGGCAGTCGGTCTGCTTATTGGCTCGTGGGTATTTTCAGGCACCATCCCTATGATCATCTACTACGGCGTAGATCTTATAAGTCCGCAGTATCTAGTCCTAACAGCTTTTGTCATCGCAGCTATCATCTCAACCGTAACTGGCACATCTTGGGGTTCTGCTGGCACAGTCGGTGTCGCCATCATGGGCATAGCTCAAGGTCTTGATGTAAATTTAGCAGCAACTGCTGGCGCGGTAGTCGCAGGAGCATACTTTGGCGATAAGCTCTCTCCACTCTCAGACACGACAAATCTAGCTCCAATAGCAGCTGGCTCAGAGCTTTATGAGCACATCAAACACATGTTTTATACGACCATCCCAGCAACTATCGTTGCGATAGCGGCTTATCTATTTTTTGGTAGCGAGGCGGCAAGCAGTGGTGCAAATGTTTCAGAGTCGGTTTTAGCACTTCAAGGTCAGCTTGATAAAATTTTTCACTGGAATATCATCTTGCTTTTGCCTGTGCTTTTTGTCTTGGCTGGTTCGGTGCTAAAGTGGCCAACTATACCTGTCATGATCATAGCTTCGCTATTTTCAGTGCTTCTTGGTGTTATCGTTCAAGATTTTAGCTTTAAAAATGGCTTTATCTCAGTGATGACTGGCTTTAACGTCACGATGAGCGGCATCAATATGGAGTTTTCAAAAGATATCACTAAGCTTCTAAATAGAGGCGGCGTGAGCTCGGTAAATTCAACCACTATCTTAGTCATCTGCGCTATGGGCTTTGCTGGCATCATCTCAAAAACTGGCATGCTTACAAAGGTACTTCACACCATCATGGCGAAGGTCAAATCAACAGCAGGCGTCATCATTTCGACTATCGGCTCATGCTTAACTGTCGCATTTGTCACAGGTAGTTCATATCTTTCTATCCTCATCCCTGGCGAGATGTTTAAAGACTTCTATAAAGAGAAAAATTTAGCAGCCAAAAACCTCTCAAGAACGCTTGAAGACTCTGGCACCGTGATCGTCCCACTCATACCTTGGTCAGCAGCAGGCGCATATATGACAGCTACACTTGGCGTGCCAACGGTAGAGTATTTGCCATGGGCTATTTTAAACTACATGGGCGTTGTCTTTGCTATCATTTTAGCGCTTACTGGCATCGGCATAGCTAAGATAAACAGGGACACCAAATGATACTTATAAAAAACGCCAAAATTTACTCGCCAAAATTTCTTGGCAAAAAAGATATATTTATATGTAATGGCAAGATCGTCTGCATAGCTGAAAATTTAGAGCCAAATTTACCAAATGTAAAGGTGATCGACGCTTCAAATTTCGCGGCTATACCAGGTCTAATTGATAAGCATGTGCATATCACTGGAGGCGGCGGCGAGGGCGGCTTTAAGACTAGGGTGCCTGAGATCATGCTATCAAATTTAATAGAAGCTGGCATAACGACGGCTGTTGGCCTACTTGGAACTGACAGCACGACAAGAAGCGTTGAAAATTTAGTCGCAAAAGCACACGCGCTAAATGACGAGGGCATCACATGCTACGCTCACACTGGCGCATACAGCTCTAAAACGCCAACCATAACTGGCGAGATCGAAAAAGATATTGTCTTTGTTGATCCGATAATCGGCACAAAACTAGCCATAAGCGACCACCGCTCATCAAGTGTAAGCAAAGATGAGCTAGCTCACATAGTCTCAGCTGGCAGGGTGGCTGGTATGATCAGCTCAAAGTCAGGCCACACCACGCTTCACATGGGTGACGGCAAAAAGGGCTTAAATTTGATCTATGAAGTTCTAAATGAGTATGATATACCGATCACGCTATTTCAGCCAACGCACGTCAATAGAAACGAGGAGCTTTTTAAACAAAGCTTTAAATTTATAAAAGATGGTGGCTACATCGACTTTACCTGCATGCCAGGACTTACACCACTTGAAGCTGTAAAGCGCATCAAAAAAGAAAATTTACCGACAAATAAGATAACCATTAGCTCAGACGGCTTTGGTAGCTACTCTAGCTATGATAGAGACGGAAATTTACTAAAAATAGGCATCGCTAGCGTTAAGAGCTTATATGAAGAGTTTATAAATTTTGTAAAAGATGGTTTTAGTATCGAGGAAGCGTTGCCATATTTTACGACAAATGTGGCAAGAAGTGTGGCCTTGCAAAATAAAAAAGGTGAGATAAAAGAAAATTACGATGCAGATATTTTGCTAATAGATGAGAAATTTGAGATTAAATTTGTCATTGCAAAGGGTGAAATTTTAAAAGATGACAGCGGTTTTATCAAAAAAGGAACTTATGAATAAGTCTAACTTATTAACCGTTATTTAAGCTTTTTTTAAATAAAATTAGGTCTTTTTAATAAATTTAGTTGAAAGGAATTATTGTGCCAACCATAAATCAATTGGTCAGAAATGAACGCAAGAAAGTGACTGTTAAGTCAAAATCTCCAGCGTTAAAAGAGTGCCCTCAAAGAAGAGGAGTTTGCACTAGGGTTTATACTACAACTCCTAAAAAACCAAACTCAGCTTTGAGGAAAGTTGCCAAAGTTAGGCTTACAAGCGGTTTTGAAGTCATCAGCTATATCGGCGGTGAAGGTCACAACCTACAAGAACACAGTATCGTTTTAGTTCGCGGCGGTAGGGTTAAAGACTTACCAGGTGTTAAATATCACATCGTTCGTGGTGCACTTGATACTGCTGGTGTTGCAAAAAGAACAGTTTCTCGTTCTAAATATGGTGCAAAACGCCCTAAAGCTGGCGCTGCTGCTCCAAAAAAGTAAAAAATTAGGTTCGCAGACGTTGCTTAAATTTGCAAACGTTTGAGTAAAATTTCATAAAAATTTGAAGGAAAAATCAAAATGAGAAGAAGAAAAGCTCCTGTAAGGGAAGTTTTACCTGATCCGATTTACGGAAATAAAATAATCACTAAATTTATTAATTCTCTTATGTATGATGGCAAAAAAAGCGTCGCTACAGAGATAATGTATGGTGCTATTAAAGCTATCGAAAAGAAAAATGCTGAGGTTAAAGGCATCGACGTTTTTAACGACGCTATCGAAAATGTAAAACCTATTTTAGAAGTTAAATCACGCCGTGTTGGTGGTGCTACTTATCAAGTGCCAGTTGAGGTTCGCCCAGCTCGCCAACAAGCTCTTGCTATCCGCTGGCTTATAACTTTTGCTAGAAAAAGAAGCGAAAGAACAATGGTTGATAAACTAGCAAATGAGCTTTTAGATGCGGCAAATTCAAAAGGTGCATCTTTCAAGAAGAAGGAAGATACTTACAAGATGGCAGAGGCTAATAAAGCATTTGCTCACTACCGCTGGTAAGAAAGAATTAGTATGGCAGAGAGAAAAACGCCTTTACATAAGGTAAGAAATATCGGTATTGCGGCTCACATTGATGCTGGAAAGACAACTACTAGTGAGAGAATTTTGTTCTTCACTGGTATGAGCCATAAGATAGGTGAGGTTCATGATGGTGCTGCTACTATGGACTGGATGGAGCAAGAAAAAGAGCGTGGTATTACTATTACATCAGCTGCAACTACAGCATTTTGGAAGGGCTATCAAGTAAACCTAATCGACACTCCGGGACACGTTGACTTTACTATTGAAGTTGAGCGTTCTATGCGTGTTCTTGACGGTGCTGTTGCGGTATTTTGTTCTGTTGGTGGTGTTCAGCCACAGTCTGAAACTGTTTGGAGACAAGCAAATAAATATCACGTACCAAGAATCGTTTTTGTCAATAAAATGGACAGAATTGGTGCAAATTTCTTTAGAGTTGAAGAGCAGATCAGAGAAAGATTAAAAGCAAATCCAGTGCCTATCCAAATTCCTATCGGTGCAGAGGATAACTTTAAAGGTGTGGTTGATCTTGTAAGAATGAAAGCATACGTTTGGAATGACGAGAAAAAGCCAACTGACTATGTAGAAGAAGAAATTCCAGCTGAAGTTAAAGATAAAGCTGAAGAATACCGTGCAAAACTAATCGAAGCTGTTTCTGAAACAGACGATAGCTTAATGGAGAAATTCTTTGCAGGCGAAGAACTAACTGAAGAAGAGATCAAAAAAGGTATAAAAGCAGGCTGCTTAAGAATGACTATCACGCCTATGCTTTGCGGAACTGCGTTTAAGAACAAAGGTATTCAACCTCTACTTGATGCTGTTGTTGACTATTTACCAGCTCCAGATGAGATCGCAGCGATAAATGGTGTTTACGAAGATGGCACCGAAGTGACTGTTGAAAGTACAGATGATGGCGAATTTGCTGCTCTTGCGTTTAAGATTATGACTGACCCATTTGTTGGACAGCTAACATTTATTCGTGTTTATAGAGGAAGCCTTGAAAGTGGTAGCTATGCTTACAACACAGTTCAAGACTGCAAAGAGAGAATCGGCCGCTTACTAAAAATGCACTCAAATAAACGTGAAGAGATTACTGAGCTTTTCGCTGGCGAAATCGGTGCTGTTGTTGGTCTAAAAAATACCCTAACTGGCGATACTCTTGCAAGCGAAAAAGATAAAGTTATCCTTGAGAGAATGGACTTCCCAGAGCCAGTTATTAGCGTTGCAGTTGAGCCAAAAACAAAAGCAGATCAAGAGAAAATGGCGATCGCTCTTCAAAAACTAGCTCAAGAAGATCCAAGCTTTAGAGTTAGCACTGATGAAGAGAGCGGACAAACTATCATTAGTGGTATGGGTGAGCTTCACCTAGAGATCATTGTTGATCGTATGCTTCGTGAATTTAAAGTTGATGCTGAAGTTGGTCAGCCACAAGTTGCTTACCGCGAGACTATCCGTAAGGCAGTTGAACAAGAGTACAAGTATGCTAAACAATCAGGTGGTCGTGGTCAGTATGGTCATGTATTCTTACGCATCGAGCCACTTCCAGCTGCTAGCGGATTTGAATTTGTTAACGACATCAAAGGTGGTGTTGTTCCAAAAGAATATATCCCAGCTGTTGAAAAAGGTTGTAAAGAAGCACTTCAAAGCGGTGTTCTTGCCGGATATCCAGTTGAAGATGTTAAAGTTACACTTTTTGATGGTAGCTACCACGAAGTTGACTCATCTGAAATGGCATTTAAACTCGCTGCTTCTATGGGCTTTAAAGAGGGCGCTAGAAAAGCAGGTGCGGTTATCCTTGAGCCTATGATGAAAGTTGAAGTTGAGACTCCAGAAGAGTATATGGGTGATGTTATCGGTGACCTTAATAAGCGCCGTGGCCAAGTAAATTCAATGGATGATAGAAATGGTGTAAAAATCATTGCAGCTTATTGTCCACTTGCTCAAATGTTTGGCTACTCAACAGATCTTCGCTCAATGACTCAAGGTCGTGCGACTTACTCAATGGAATTTGATCACTACGAAGAAGTTCCTAAAAACGTAAGTGAAGAGATTATTAAAAAGAGAAATGGCTAATTAGCCAAAATAGGGCAGAGCGATCTGCCCTTTAAAATTTAACTACTTGGATAAAAATTTAAAATATCTTGTAAATTTGTCCTCATAGCTCAGCTGGATAGAGCGCAGAATTCCTAATTCTGAGGTCGTGAGTTCGAACCTCGCTGGGGACACCACTCCTGCTTTTAATACCATGCAATAACAATCTTTTGTAAAGTATTTTAAATCATTTAGATTTAGAATTCGTCTTCTTTTATAAGTAGCTAGCTTTGAAAATTTAAATAAATTTATTTTTATTCTTAATCGTATTATTCACATGATTTTATTATCAATAAAATTTATCAACAAAAATTTTATATATTTAATAATTCATGCTAACATTTCAAAAATTTATTTAAGGAGAGCAGATGAAAAAAATTTTACTTTTAGGAGCTGTTTGTTGCATGTTGTCAGCTGACGTTAAAACTGTTAATATAAGTCCAGATGAGATCAAAAAATATGATCAGATCGTTGATATTAGAACTCCATCCGAATGGCAAGAGACTGGCATCATAGCTGGTGCTAAGACCATCACTTTTGATCCAAGTAATAAGAGTGCATTTTTAGATGAGCTTTCAAAAGCGGTTGATATCAAAAAGCCTATCGCTCTTGTTTGTAGAAGTGGTAGAAGAAGCACAGCAGCAGCTGCAGCGATAGATAGCACAGATCTTAAGATTATAAATTTAGATGGTGGCATGAGTAGTTTGATCGAGCAAGGCTACAAAACTACACCTTATAAAAAATAGACAAATCTCTAAATTCTACATTTGGTTACAAGATAAATTTATTTTGTAGCCAAAATTTATACTAAATAATAAAATTTATTATTTGATTAACCAGTGATTAACTCTAAGTCAATATAATTTCATCACATTTAAACAATAAAGAAGGAGACAAAATGTCAAAAGTTATTTTACAGTTAAACACAATTCAGGCTGATGCAAATGCACTTTATATCAAATTTCATGATCTTCACTGGAATGTAAAAGGTATTCAATTTTTTAGCGTCCACGAGTATACCGAAAAAGCTTATGAGGATATGAGTGAGATTTTTGATGACGCAGCTGAGAGAGCTCTTATGCTTGGCGGCAGACCTATCGTCAAGGCTGAGGAGCTAGCAAAAGTCGCTCACATAAAACACGAGCCAAAAGAGAGCTACACTCCGACTGAAGTTTTGGATATTGTTTTGGCTGATTACAAGCACCTTTTGGGTGAGTTTAAAAAGCTAGATGAGCTTGCAGAGGGTGACACAACAACTCAGATGTACGCACAAGATCAAATAGCTAAATTTGAAAAAGCCATCTGGATGCTAAACGCAACACTTGGTAAATAATCACAGCGGGAGCTCTCCCGCTTTACTCTAAATAAATTCCACCTTTTGGCGATATAGTTTTTATAAACTTATAGGAGCCAAATATGCAAATCAGTCAAATCGTAAGCTCATACAACACTTCAAGCGTAAAAGAGAATGTAAAATCAGAAATTTCACTTCATAAAGATGAAAAAGAGATTTCTAAAAAGCAGCCTGAGGTTTCAAATTTAAGTGCAAAAGAGATATCAAATAGCTACTTTTTGCAGTATCAAAAAGATATTACTCAAAATGCTAGTTCAAATTTACTAGCTCAAGGTGGTCTAAGCTTTAACGTACCTGAAAATTTATCAGACATTTTAGCTGGACTTGATCTAGCAGGCATCGGCTACAACGGCAAAGCTCTAGGAGAGCTAAGTAGCGATGAGGCGAGCGAGCTAGTTAGTGAAAATGGCTTTTTTGGCATCGCAAATACGGCTGAGAGGATAGCCGGCTTTGTGCTAAATGGCGCAGGTGATGATGTAGAGAAGCTAAAAGCTGGCAGAGAGGGCGTGGCAAAAGGTTTTGAGGATGCAAAGAAAATTTGGGGCGGAGAGCTTCCTGAAATTTCACAAAAGACTATCGAAAAGACGCTTGAGACGCTCGATAAAAAGATCGCTGAGCTTGGCGGTAATGTTTTAAACGTATCAGCCTAAATTTCTTGGGGTCTCTCCCAAGAAATTTGTATATTAATGTAAGCACAAAACTCAAATTTTAAAATTCGCAAATTTTATTTAATCTTAAAAGCTATACTTTTCTCTTTATATTAAGGAGAAAAGATGAAAGCTAAAATTTTACTTCCTCTAGCAGTAGCCACTATTTTTTTGGGATGTTCATTTTTTGATGACAATCCGCCAGTCCGCAAGCAACCAAGACAAGCTATCAAAACTACACCTGCAAAAAGCTCCATCAAAGGCTTCATAAAAGATGTTAGCTATAAAGATTCGAAATACTGCTACGAGATAGTAGCCAGCGATGTGAAAAATCACAAACTAAACAAAGCAAATTTTTGTGCAAACAGATATTATTACGATAAAGGCGATCTTGTCTATGCGACTTTTTACGCAGATAAGCTCATAGACATGCTTCTTATAAAAGAGGGCGGCTCTAGAGGCGCATATAATGGCATAAGAAAACCACAAAATGAAGTAGTCGTTAAAAGAAAAAATATAAAAACAAATATCGAAGTACCAAAAGAGGAGAAAATTTCTTTTTAGATTACCGTTGATTTACTGCTAGCATATATAATTTCATCAGCAATCAAAACTAGAACTCCTTTTAAGGGGCAAAGCAACGGCCCCTTTTTCCTTTTATCCCTTTTTTAAAAGTCTCATTTGTAAAAGTTAAATTATCAAAATATACCTCTTTTTGGTTAAAATCGGTAAACGATCGGTAACAAAAATGCAAAATTTTATGATTTTTTAAGCTTCATCTTAAAATTTATTGATTATAATCGTCGACACAAAAACCTTAAAAGGAGAAAAAATGAAACTAACAAAAATTAGTTTAGCCGCTTTGGTTGCTTTAGGCGCATTCTCAAGTATAGCAAGTGCTACTCCACTTGAAGAAGCTATAAAAAATGTTGATCTTTCTGGTATGGCAAGATACAGATATACTCATGTACATGATTATGACAAAACACAAAAAAATGTTAAAAAATCAAATGAGGCTGGCCATAACTTTAAAATGATCACAAATTTTAAAGCTGCTATCGATGATAACTTCTTTGGCGTTGTTGGTTTAAGATACAATGCTACTGATGGCTCAGGTGATAATGCTGGTGCTGGTACAGATAAAACAAACACAACTGGAACTTTTGGTGTTCACCAATTCTATCTTGGCTATAAGATCGGCGGTACTACTATAACAGCTGGTAAACAAACTATTGACTCATACTTTACTGATGACGCAATCGGTACTGGCGTAAGAGTAGTAAATGAAGATATTGAAGGTCTTACTCTAACAGCTTTAGCTTTTGATGCTCTTGAAGGCAATGGCGAGAGCGATGGCAAATTATATGATGCAGCTGTAACTAATAAATTAGATAGATATGATGTTGGTAACTTATATGCAGCTGGTATTGCTGGTTCATTTAATCCAGTTAGCTTCCAACTATGGTACGGTACATTAACTAATCTAGCTGATGTACTTGCAGCTGACGTTTCAGCTAAATTCGACATCACTAATGACTTTGCCCTAGGTGCAAGACTTAACTATGCAAATAGCACAGCTGATAAAGAAGCTAAAAACATCCTTGGATACAATGATGGTAACTTCTATGCTGGCGAACTTTCAACTTCACTATTTGGTTTTGACCTAGCTGCTGGTTATATCGGCTGGAAAGCTCAAGATAAAGGTATATCAGCATTTACATTTGAAGATCAAGGTAGCCTAATAACTGCTGGTGAAGATGTATTTGACTGGACATATGCAGAGGGTAAAGGTAACTTCTTCTATGCAACAAGTGCATATACATTTGATAAATTCAAAGTTGGTTTAGATTATGTTAAAGGTACTCAAAAAACTTCAGCTGGTGCTGGTAACCCAGATGTAAAAGATAAAGTTGAAGAATTTGTTCCAAGATTTGCTTACCAATACAACAAAAAGCTAACATTTAGCTCATTCTACTCTTTCCAAACTCACAAACTACCTAATGATGTGAAGACAAAAGAAGACAAATTTAGATTTGAAGCTAAATACTCATTCTAATTCATAGCTCGTTAATCAACTTATGATATAATCCCGGGTCGGAGCAATCTGATCCGGGATTTTTAAATTTAGAGCAAAATTTCAAGGAAACTTATGAAAAATATCAAAATTTCTTTTTTGGCGTGTTTTTTGGTGGCAAATGCCTTTGCAGCTTCTCAGGTTTATTATATAGAAGCTCGTGGTGAGTTTGGTAAAGAGCTTGCCGAAATGGCAAAAAAGCAGGCTAATGACAGAAATGAAAAAGTAAATGTCTATGTCGATGAAGATCCAAGGCGCTATAAAGACAATAGAATTTTAAAATTTGGCGTTGATAGAAAAGGTAGATATAGTGTCTCTTTAGGAAAAGAGCTTTATGATAAACAATGCGCTAGCTGCCATGGTGAAAGCGCAGACAAAAGACCATTTGGCTCAACACCACTTAAAAACATGGATGCTAAAGATATAGAAGATAGCATCATCTCTTATAGAAGCGACTCAAGCTTTGGTGGTAGCGGTAAAAACGTGATGCAAAACCAAGCTAAGATCGTCTCAAACAATGATCTAGGTGCAATACTTGCTTATCTAAAAGGTAAAGATGCACTTGCAGATCAAGATACAAACGAAAATAAACCAGTTTCAACCGAAACAAAGCAAGGCAGTTATTTAAGATAAATTTCACTTCGGTAGCTTTGCCACAATATAAATAAAAGGAAGCAGATGTTAAATCCAAAAACATTATTTTTAAGTATGGGCTCAGCTATCGTTTTGATGATAATCTTTGCCGTAGCTAGTGGAGCCGCCACAATAATAGAGAGCAAAACCAGCACTGAAGCAGCTTGGTACTATGTTTATGGCGCTGGCTGGTTTGCGCTTATCCAACTACTGCTCGGTATAAATTTAGCCTTCAATATCTTTAGATACAACCTAATCGATCCTAAAAAACTCCCATCTCTCATCTTTCACTTAGGTTTTATCGTCATCTTAATCGGTGCTGGCATCACAAGATACCTTGGTTTTGAAGCTGATATGCATATACGTGAAAACACCGCTTCAAACGTTGTTAGTACGAAGGTTTCATATATAAATTTAACAGCGCTTAACGACAAAGGCGAGGAGATCAGCTCGGCTATGCCTTTGGGACTTGCTGATGTGAAGAAGGGCTTTGATCTAAAGCTAAAAACAGCAGATGGCGAGGCTAGTTTAAAATTTAAAGAATTTGTGCCAAATGCAAGCTATAAATTTGTAAATGATGATAGCGGGAAGCCTGTCGTTGAATTTGTAGTATCAAACGAGAGCGAAAGCGAAGAGATATTTTTACTTGAAGAAGAAGAGGCAAGGGTTGGAGATATCAGCTTTATCTTTAATGCCAAACCAGATGAAAATAAAAAATACGTTCTTTTTAGACTAAATGATGGAAATTTCACAGTTACTTCAAATGCTGATCTTTCAAAATTTACTATGGCGGATAGCTCAAAAACTGAGCTAAAAGCTGGCAGTGTGAATGAATTTGGCACAGGTAGCTTATATACTATCTCAAATATAAATTTCGCCCCAAGACTAGTCTCAGCGCACGCTTCAAGAAAGCTAGTCAGCTCAAAGGATAGCGAGTTTAATGCGTTGATAGCTGAGCTAAACTACAAAGGTGAGAGTAAAGAGATGCATGTATTTTACAACCTAATGGAGCCTTCACGTATCGCCGTGGCTGGACAGAAATTTAACGCCTCATGGGGAGCTCAGCAGATAAAACTCCCATTTAGCCTCTACCTAAAAGACTTTGAGCTAAAAAGATATCCTGGCTCAAATTCTCCTATGAGCTACTCAAGTGAGGTTGTGGTAAAAGACGGCACGAATGATCCGGGGTTTGATTATAGAATTTATATGAACCACGTGCTTGATTATGATGGATATAGATTTTTCCAAAGCTCATACGATACTGACGAAAAAGGCACGATCCTCTCTGTCAATAAAGACCCAGGCAAGATCCCGACATATATCGGCTACTTTTTGCTAGGTCTTGGCTTCTTGCTAAATGTCATAAACCCTAACAGCCGCTTTAGAAAGCTAGCAAAACTAATAGATAATGAATCAATAAAGGGCGGTAAAAAAGTGGCTGCACTCATAGCGGTCTTACTTTTGGGCTTAAATTTTAGCTCGCTAAAGGCGGAGGACTTCTTGCCACGTATCAGCAAAGAGCATGCAGACAAGCTTGCTAGACTTATAGTGCAAAGTCCAGATGGTAGGATGAAGCCATTTGATACGCTTAGTAAAGAGGTTTTAAACAAAATCCACAGAGGCGAGAGCATAGGTAGTCTAAATTCAAATCAAGCGATGCTTTCTATAATGGTAACACCTGATTTTTGGCGAAATGAGAAGATCATCGCGCTTGGTCAGAGCAAGGAGCTAAAAAAAGAGCTAGGCGTTGATGAGAATGCAAGATACGCAAGCTTTGATGAATTTTTTAAAGCGACAAAAGATGGTGGAAGCGAATATAAACTAACAAAATTTGCCGAGATAGCAAACCGCAAACACCCAGGCTCACGCAATACATTTGACAAAGATGTGATAAAGATCGATGAGAGACTAAATGTATTTTATATGATATTTATCGGTGAAATTTTCAAAATTTTCCCAAAACAAGATGATCCATCAAATTCTTGGTATTCGCCTGCTAGCGCGATGATGTACTTCTCGCCAAAAGAGGCTGAGCTAGTCGTTGGCATGATGAGAGAGTATTTCTCAGCTGTTGATGCAGCCTCAAAGGATAATGACTGGAGCAAGGCGGATGCGGCGCTTGAGAAAATTTCAGCCTATCAGCACAAATACGGCGCTGCTGTCATGCCAAGTGAGAAAAAGATAGATATAGAAATTTTATTTAATAAATTTCAAGTATTTGACCGCTTGACACCGATATATCTTTTGGCTGGACTTGCACTTTTACTATTTGTTTTTGTCAAGATGCTAGCACCAAAAGTGCAGATAAATGGCATAGTTAAAGCTGTATATATTATAAATTTACTAGCCTTTCTTGCGCACACAGCTGGCCTTGGGCTTCGCTGGTACATCGCTGAGCACGCCCCTTGGAGTAACGCCTACGAGTCGATGGTCTATATCGCTTGGGCGCTTGGTCTATCTGGCATCATCTTTGCAAAACGCAGTCCGATCGCACTTGCACTTACATCTATATTAGCTGGCGTTACGCTATTTGTCGCGCATCTTAGCTGGATGGATCCACAGATCACGACGCTTGTGCCTGTGCTTCAGAGCTACTGGCTAACTATCCACGTCTCTATCATAACTGCAAGTTATGGATTTTTAGGCCTTTGTGCGTTGCTTGGTGGATTTACTTTGCTGCTTATCATCTTGCAAAACAAGAAAAAGCCAAATGCAGAGATCGCACGCAATATCACTGAAGCGACACGTATAAATGAGATGGCGATGATCCTTGGTCTTAGCTTACTTACGCTTGGAAACTTTTTAGGTGGCGTCTGGGCAAATGAGAGCTGGGGTAGATACTGGGGCTGGGATAGCAAGGAGACTTGGGCGCTAGTTTCGATCCTCGTCTATGCGGCAGTGCTTCACATGAGATTTATACCAAAGCTTAATAATCAATACGCATTTGCTGTTGCATCATTTTTTGCCTATTGGTCGATCATAATGACCTATTTTGGGGTAAATTTCTATCTAGCTGGCATGCACTCATACGCAGCTGGAGATCCGCTTCCGGTGCCTGATTTTGTCTGGATAAGCATCGTAGTGATGATAGCGATGAGCGTTCTTGCATTTACAAAACGCTCTCTTTGCACAAGGCTATAGATGCTTCTTAAAGGCTTGATAGTCTTTTTTGTCTTTTTGCTTATAGTAGCCATTTGCGCGCTAGTCTATCTTTTGCTAAAAAACAAAGATCATCAAGTCTTAACAAGAGGACTAGAAGCTGAGGGCGAAGAAGAGATCACGATCGAAAAGCTTGAAGAGCTTGCTAGCGATAAAACTCTAAGCAAAAACGAGCTTTTCGAGCTTATACAAATTTTTGGAGAGAAATTTATAATACCAGCGAAAAAAAATCAGGTCGCTCCAAAAGAAGCTAGCAACTACATAAATTTTATAATCCTCATCTGCTCTCACCAAAATGCCGATGCAAAGCTTATTAGCTTTTTAGACAAAGAGGCTAAAAAGAAAAATCCAAGCTATGTTGCAGAGATCGAAGATAGCGAGAGGATAGGCATAGAAAACCGTAAAAATCGCAGGTAAATTTAGCTTTTTTAAATTTAAGAACGCAAAACATCGTTAGCAAAAATAAAATTTGCAAAGTAAAATAGGAGTGTAATTTGGATATTAATGATCTCTATGCTAGTTTGGTCTTTTTGCCGATAGTGCTAGCTATTTTGTTGATGATCTTTGCTGGCAGGCGAAATATAAAAGTCTATCTGAGTAAATTTGATTTGATCGGACTACATCTTATCTTTCCACTTGTGATATTTCCTATATCTGTAGCCATTTTTAGTGAAGTGGCCGAGTATTTTGGCATTTCAAACGACACTGGGCTATCTTACATATTTTATGCCATGCTTTTTATAATGGCTATTTACACTGTTTTTGGCTTTTACGTTTGCATTAAATACAATCACGGCTTTTTAAACTGCCTTTTAGCCATACTTTTAAGATTTAGCTTCATGACCCCGCTTGTTTATTTGCTGTTTTTAGGTGGCAAAGGACGTGATAAAAATGGCAATGAGATAACCCCTGAAAATGCAAAAAATTTAAGCATTTTTGAAGAGCTTAGGTTTTCACTTTATAATATGATCGTCTTTAGAAAAATTCACGACAAAGATAAATTTGCAGGCAGGGATGAGATAAATTCTAACGATAAAGCTCTCATCTAAAAAGAGGTCTAAAATAAAAAGCATAGAGAGTTAAATTTAAAAAGAGCCAGCAAAACGGCTAGCTCAGCTTACGGCAAAACTACGCCAAATTTCATAGCCACGCCATATATCATCGCGCTAATAATACCAGCGAAAAATCCAGCAACCATATCATCGCCCATTACGCCAAGTCCGCCCTTTACATTGCGGTCGATCCTGCCAATGATCGAAGGTTTTTTGATATCAAGCACTCTAAAAAGCACGAGTGATAGAACTAGCTGTGAGATCGTCGCTCCGCTAATGGCGATAGCGAGCCAAACGCCAGCAACTTCGTCGATCACGATAAAGCTCTCGTCGTGCGAATTTACCTTTTTTTCAAAATCATCAATGACGCTGATGCTCACCAAAAATAGCAAAATGCTAGCTAACAAAAGCGTAGTCGCCGAAAAAAAATATAACACAAAATAAGCCACCACAGCCCCAGCCACCGAGCCCCAAGTGCCAGGCGCCTTTGGTAAAAGTCCAAATCCAAAAAATGTCAAAAATAGCTTTTGCATAAATTTCCTTAAGTGAGTGATGATGTCTGGTAGAGCTTCATGAGCTCCTCGTAAAAGTCGCGGTCGGTCTTGTTTTCAAGCAGCCCAGAATTTACAAAGAGATCGTCGCAGAGCTTTTGTATATCTTTAAAGCGATTTACATAGAGCTTGCTTAAGATGAGCGCTGAAATTTCAGGTCTTACTAGTATAGCTGGTGGCATGATGCCGTTAAATAGTAGCTCTTTGATCACGTCTGGGTGGTATTTGATCTGGTGGTGCTGTCCGTGCGGGCAGCTTTTGGTGCTAACTAGTGTCTTACACTTGTTGCAATAAACGAGCTCTGGCAGGACGATCACGTCTAAATTTAGATCGTTTTTGTAGATGTCAAGTATCGTATGAACTTCGTTGTGATCAAAAAACATGCCAATGCCTGAGTGGTTTTGTCCGATGACTAGCTTATTTGCGCCAAGTCTTGAAGCTGCGATGCACTCAAGCGTTGGGTTGGCGTGCGAGCTAAAAAGGGTCGTGTTTTTTAGCGCAAAGACAAAGACTTTTTTTGTCGGCAGATAGTTTTGGTTAAAAAAGTCAAGCACTTGCTTTCTGATCTCGTAGTCAATATGCCTCTCTTCGCGCGTTCTGATGAGAAAAACGACCACGAGATCGGCCTTATCGATAGTCATCCTAACTAGGCGTTCATGCGCGCGGTTAAATGGATCAGCCGTTAAAAAAACAGCCGTTATCTTCTTGGCGCCACTCTCTTTTATCAGCTCATTTAGCGCATCTTTGCTAATTTGAAGGCTCTCATCATATAGCTCAAACTCGCCGCTTATGCCGTATTTGCCTAAATTTAGCGACATTTCGCTGTTTGACTCATTTGCTAAAAATATATTTTTAGCTCGCATGCTCTCGTCAAATTTAAAGACCTTTGCCACGTCGATATGCCCAACGATCTTGCCGTCCATATTTAAATTTACTCTTTGTCCAGCATGTAGCTTGCTAGCGATATTTTGATTGACCTCGCCAAATGGGGCAAAGCCAAAAGAGTAGGGCATCGGCTCGCCGTTAAAGTAGCCCTTTTTTGCCACCTCTTTGATCTGCTCGTCGTCCATCAGGGCGCTAAAATTTGAGAGAATTTTGTTTTTGATAAGCTCTAAGGCGCCATAAACTTCGGTGTTTATAGTAATTTCACTATTTTTTCTTGCTGACGTCATATTTCTTTCTCTTTTCCCAAAGTGATTTTCTAGAAATTCCAAGCTTTTTGCTAAGCTCGGTGTCGGGGAATTTATCTTGATAATTAACGATGATATATTTTATGTATTCATCGATCGTGACGATCTCGCCGATGTCAAAATTTTTATCTCTAACCGAGAGTTCAAGCTCATCAAATGGCGCACTTTGCGCAAAATCGCTAGTTTGTATAGCCACTTTTTTCTTTTTGCAAAGCTCTAAAATTTTCTCTTTTTCATCTTCTTTTAGCTCTTCGAGATTTGTGATGTATATTAGCTCGTCGCCACTTTGAGCAAGTGCTTTTTCAAGCTCGCTAAAACAGGCTTTGCCTAAAAACAAAAATGGCGTTTTGTTTGCCTTTACATAGTTAAAGATAAATTTATCGCTGTAGCCATTTTTGCTTGATTTTAAAAGAAGTGGAAATTTGATTTTTTTGGCTTCAAAACAAGGTATCTCGTAGTCTTTTAGGGCGAAATTTATATAGTTTTCGTAGTTTTTGATCTCGTTTTTAAAGCCTCTAAACTCTTCAAAATGCCTTATCTTTCTAACGAGCTCTTCTATCATAAATGGCTTTTGGATGTAATCCACCGCGCCCGCTTGTATCGGCTTTAGCACGGTGTCGCTGTTGATGTAGGCGATGAGTAAGATGATGATAGAGCTTTTAAATTTCTCTATGACTGGGTAGAAGTCTTGCCCTGGGAGTGTGGTAGAAAGTAACACTACGTCAAAATTTTCAAATTTCAAAGCCTCTTTGACGCTCTTTGCGATCTCGCAGTCGTAGCCAAAGTCAGCTAGTTTGCTAGCCATCGAGCCAGCTAGGTAAATTTCGTTTTCTACTATTAAAATTTTCATATTTGTGTCCAGTTGTAAAATTTAAGGCTAGCACTTGCCATGACGGCGATCCCCTCGCATCTGCCCACAAAGCCAAGCCCCTCAGTCGTCGTCGCCTTTACATTTATGCGGCTTTGGCTTAAATTTAGAGCCTGCGCGATGTTTGCCTCCATTTTTGATTTTAGTTTTGAAAGTTTTGGCTTTTGCGCCATTATCGTGATATCAGCGTTTGTTAGCACAAATCCCACGCTTTGCACTCTTTTGTAGGCTTCTTGTAGCAGATAAATGGAGCTAATATCTTTAAATTTAGCGTCCGTATCAGGAAAGAGCTCGCCTATGTCGCCAAGCCCAGCAGCTCCCAAGATGGCGTCAGTTAGCGCATGAAGTGCCACATCGCCGTCGCTGTGCGCCTTTAGCCCAAACTCATAGTCGATCTTTTCGCCACAAAGCACAAGCGGACGGCCCTTTTCAAACTCATGCACGTCAAAGCCGTTACCAACAAAAACCTCGTTTTCTGGTGCTTTTAGGGCTGAAATTTTGGCAAGATCCTCTTTAAAAGTGATCTTTCTAGCCATCTCATCGCCCAAAATGTGCCAAACACTTGCACCTATGGCTCTCATAGCCGAGCTATCATCTGTGTAAATTTCGCCGCTACTAAGAGCCTTTTTAAGAAGTGCTGTGCGCGAGAGCTGCGGTGTTTGGATAAGTTTTACCTTTTCTCTGTCTATTGCATTTTCGCCAAGATAGGCAGTGTCAGCGATCTTTAGCGCAGGCACCACGCAGTCAGCTTGAGCGGCCGCCTCGATGATCTTGTGAAAGAGTTCGCTTGATATGCAAGGACGCGCGATGTCGCTAACTAGGACAAATTCGCTACTTACTAGCTCAAGTGCGTTTTTTAGGCTATCTTGCCTTGTCTCGCCGCCATCAACAAATTTATAATTTGGAGCAAATTTAGACATATATTTGCACTCTTTACTAACGACGATGATCTCTTTAAATGTGTAAAAGTTACTCAAATTTTTAGTGGCAAATAGCCAAAGTGGGTCGCTGCCTATACGAAGCCATTGCTTCTTTACAGGTAGCTCAAAACGACTGGAATTTCCGGCTCCAAGCATTATAAGTGAGATATCAAGCAAGGTAGCTCCTTTGAAAGATTGTTACGGAATTATACATTCTAAAACTTGAAAAAATCTTTTTAAAAAAGAGTAGAAATTTAGATTTATTTAGTTAGTTCAAATATAAAAAGGACTAAAATTAGCTTTTTTATAAATTTAAAAAGGCTATTCATGAGAGAAAAGACTCAGATGTACTATGCTAGGCGAGGTGAGCTCACAAAGCAGATGAGCTATGTGGCAAAGGTCGAGGGGATAGGCGAAAATTTGCTTATAGATGAGGTGGCAAATGGCAGGATCATCATCCCAGCAAATGTAAATCACATAAATTTAAAGCCAATGGGTATAGGAAGAAAGCTAAAGACAAAGGTTAATGCAAATATCGGCAACTCAAGCCTAAGTAGCGACATTTGCGCTGAGCTTAGAAAGCTTGAAATTTGCTTAGAATTTGGCGCTGATACGGTTATGGACCTAAGCACGGACGGCGATTTAGACGCCATTAGAAGCGCTATCATAGAGCATTCAAGCGTGCCAGTTGGCACAGTGCCTATGTATGAAATTTTAAAAGAGGCAAAAGAGGTTACAAATATCACAAATGAGCTAATTTTAAGCGTGCTAGAGAAGCAAGCAAGGCAAGGGGTGAGTTACTTTACGATACACGCTGGCTTTTTGCGTGAGTTTTTGCCGCTTGTTAAAAAGCGCAAAATGGGCATAGTTAGCCGTGGTGGCAGTTTGAGTGCTAGCTACATGTCAAAGCTAAATAGGCAAAATCCATTTTATGAAATTTTTGATCAAATTTTAGAAATTTGCGCAAAATATGACGTCTCACTCTCGCTTGGCGACGGACTTCGCCCAGGTTGCCTTTATGACGCGACAGACGAGGCGCAGCTTAGTGAGCTAAAAGTGCTTGGAGAGCTTACACTTCGTGCATGGCAAAAAGATGTGCAGGTGATGATAGAGGGCCCTGGTCATGTGCCATTAAGTCAAATTGAGTATAATATGAAAATCGAACAAGAGCTCTGCCATGACGCCCCATTTTACGTGCTTGGGCCGCTTGTTAGCGATATCGGCGCGGGGTATGATCATATCACTTCAGCGATAGGTGGTACGATGGCAGCATATCACGGCGCTAGCATGCTTTGCTATGTGACGCAAAAAGAGCACCTTGGCTTGCCAAATGAAAATGACGTAAGAGAGGGGATCGTAGCTCACAAGATAGCAGCTCATGCCGCAGACGTCGCGCTTGGCAAGGCTGGAGCTATCGAAAAAGACCATGCGATGAGTGACGCGAGGTATGCATTTGACTGGAACAAGCAGTTTGAGCTTAGCTTTGATCCAAAAAAGGCTAGAGAGCTTCACGATGAGAGCTTGCCAGAAGATGCGTTTAAGAGCGCTCATTTTTGTTCGATGTGCGGACCAAAATTTTGTGCATATAAAATTTCAAAAGATCTAGAAAAAGGAGAAAAATGTTAAATAAAGAAGAGGTCTTAAACAGACTAAAAGGTGTCATATATCCGGGATTTGAGAAGGATATAGTTAGTTTTGGCTTTGTAAAAAACGTGGAGATCGGCGAGAAAATTTTAATAGAAGTCGAGATCGTTAGCTCAAGCCCAGAGGTGGCAAACGAGCTAAAAACGGACATCAAACGTGTCATGGGCTCAAACGAGTACGTGCTAAATTTGATCCAGCCAAAGATACCTGAGGAGAAAAGTAACACTCAAAGTGGCAAAAATATCGCGCCACAAGTTAAAAATTTCGTAATGGTAAGCTCTGGCAAAGGTGGCGTTGGTAAATCAACCACAACGCTAAATTTAGCCATCTCAATGGCAAAACTAGGCAAAAAAGTGGGAATTTTGGACGCTGATATCTACGGACCAAACATCCCAAGGATGCTTGGCGAAGTAAATACTCAGCCACAAGTCGTCGGCAACAAGCTAAAACCGATACTTAGCCATGGCGTGGAGATGATGAGTATGGGCGTTTTGATGGAGGAGGGCATGAGCCTTATCTGGCGTGGCTCGATGATCATGAAAGCGATTGAGCAGCTGCTAAGAGACGTGCTTTGGAGCGAGCTTGATGTCTTGTTTCTCGACATGCCTCCAGGAACGGGCGATGCGCAGCTTACCCTTGCTCAAAGCGTGCCAGTAACAGCAGGTGTATGCGTCACAACGCCTCAAGTGGTAGCACTTGATGATAGCAAACGTGCGCTTGATATGTTTGAAAAGCTTCACATCCCAATCGCTGGCGTCATCGAAAATATGAGTGGCTTCATCTGCCCAGATAACGGCAAAGAGTATGACATCTTTGGCAAAGGCACGACTGAAGAGGTGGCAAAAGCTTACAACACTCAAATTTTGGCTGAAATTCCTATCGAGCCAGCTGTTAGAGTTGGCGGCGATAATGGCAAGCCAGTTAGCTTTTATGAGCCAAACTCAGTCACTGCAAAACGCTACGAGAGCGCAGCTGCAAGGCTTTGGGAGATAATAGAAAATATAAATAACGGCGGCGGGGCTGATAACTCAGCGATCCAGCCAGTAAATGACGGCAAGAGTGCTTGCTCGAAGTAAATTTACAAAAGATAAAATTTAGAGCAAATTTTAATTAAATTTGGCTACCAAAATTTAGCTTTGCTTGGTGCAGGGTTTAAATTTTGGAGCCAAAATGCACTTTATATAGAAAATTTAAAATTTAACAGGAGAAAAGATGAAAGCGATCGTAACCGTAGTCGGAAAAGATAGAGTTGGCATCGTTGCTGGCGTCTCAGCAAAGCTTAGCGAGCTAGGGCTAAACATAGATGATATAAGCCAGACTATTTTGAGCGACTTTTTCACGATGATGGCGGTGGTTTCAAGCGATGAAAATAAGGACTTTACAGCCTTAAGAGCGGAGCTAGATAAGCTTGGAGAGAGCCTAAAAGTAAAGATAAATATCCAAAGCTCAGCCATCTTTGATGCGATGCATAAAATTTAAGGACAAAAGATGGATATCAAAAATGTAACCGAAACTATCTCGATGATCGAGGAGCAAAATTTTGACATCAGAACGATCACGATGGGCATTAGTTTGCTTGATTGCATCGACCCTGACATAGGCAAAGCCTGCGATAAAATTTACGCAAAAATCACCACTAAAGCCAAAGACCTAGTTAGAGTGGGCAACGAAATTTCTGCTGAACTAGGCATACCAATCGTCAATAAAAGAGTGAGCGTGACGCCTATCTCGATAATCGGCGCCGCAACGAGCGCAAGTGACTACGTGATGATCGCAAAGACGCTTGATAGGGCGGCTATTGAAGTTGGTATTGATTTTATAGGTGGTTTTTCGGCTTTAGTGCAAAAGGGCTATCAAAAGGGCGATGAAATTTTGATAAATTCTATCCCGCAAGCGCTCGCACAAACCGCGAAAGTGTGCTCAAGCGTCAATGTCGGCTCAACAAAAAGTGGCATAAATATGAGCGCAGTGCGTGACATGGGACGCATCATAAAAGAGACGGCAGCAGCTTCAGAGATGGGCTGTGCAAAGCTTGTCGTCTTTGCAAATGCAGTCGAGGACAATCCTTTCATGGCTGGTGCATTTCACGGTGTGGGCGAGGCTGATGTGGTGATAAATGTCGGCGTTTCAGGCCCAGGCGTCGTAAAAAGAGCGCTTGAAAAGGTGCGTGGAGAAAGCTTTGACGTGGTGGCTGAGACTGTGAAAAAGACGGCGTTTAAGATCACTCGTATCGGCCAGTTAGTCGGTCAAATGGCGAGTGAGCGCCTTGGGGTGAAATTTGGTATCGTCGATCTCTCTCTTGCTCCAACGCCTGCTGTGGGCGACTCGGTGGCTCGCGTGCTTGAGGAGATGGGGCTTGAGGCTGTCGGTACGCACGGCACGACTGCGGCACTTGCTCTCTTAAATGACGCGGTCAAAAAAGGTGGCGTCATGGCGTGCAACCAAGTGGGCGGCTTAAGCGGTGCGTTTATCCCAGTCTCAGAAGATGAGGGCATGATAGCTGCGGTGCGCGCGGGATCATTAAATTTAGAAAAGCTTGAGGCGATGACAGCGATATGCTCGGTGGGGCTTGATATGATCGCCATACCTGCGGATACGCCAAGTGAAAGCATAGCTGCGATGATCGCTGATGAGGCGGCCATCGGCGTGATAAATCAAAAAACAACGGCCGTTCGTATCATACCTCTTGGACGTGAGGGCGATATGATCGAGTTTGGCGGCCTTTTAGGAAGAGCGCCTGTGATGAAGATAAATAAGGCCTCAAGTGCTGATTTTATCGCTCGTGGCGGACAAATTCCAGCGCCTATTCATAGTTTTAAAAACTAAAAGTTTCTAAAAGGATGGTTATAAAATGAAAGCAGTTGGACTATTTTTTATGATTTTGCTTTTATCTGGTTGCTCGGCACTATATCCATTTTATAGCAAAGAGATGAAATTTGAAGCAGCAGGTCTTGGTAAAGATGGTATCTATAGATCAAATTTTAATAATGATGAAGACATTCTTATTAAGATGACATCAGCAAAGACAAAAGAGGGCGAAAAATACCGAATAATATATACTTTGCACATACCAAGTAATTCTACGCAGATGGATTTTAACATTGGTGATAAATTTGTATCAAAATATGATTGCTCAAAAATGTATTGCGAGCCAAATGATGATCTAGACAATATAGTCGTAGAGTGGGTTGAGCCTGAAAGAGGAGTATTTTTAGGCGGTATAAATTTAAAAAATTTACGACTAATAAAGGCGTATTAAATTCATAAGGATATGTAAAAATACGAGTTTTTTAATAAATTTGATAGTAAAAAAAGAAAAATTTAACAAGGAGCTAAAATGAAAATTTTATCACTGCTTACGGCGCTACTTTTTGGAGCGGTATGTGGCTTTGCAAATGACGGCAAAGTAAGAAGTATCGACATCTACGTCACGCCATACTACTCAGCAAATGCTGGCAAGGTGGAGTATGTCAAGGTCTATGACAAGATAGATGAGCTTTTAAAAAGTGGCAAAGAAGAGGACTTTAAAAAGGCTGAAAAGATCGTGCAAGACGCCCCACAAATGGTCTCTCCGATAACTCTTTTTGTCCTTTCAGCTCGCGCTTATGATCTTGGACTTCGCGATGATGCGGTATTTTGGTTTTATGCGGCAAAAAACCGTGCGATCTTGCTAAGAGGCGTTATAGACATGGAGGGCGAGAAATTTACTGATGTGGTGGCTGCGATAGGGGCGTTTATGAAGCTTGTTGGCGACGTGGTCAATCCTTATGCATTTTGCGATATCAAAAAGCAACAAGAGATCGCCGATAAAGCGCTTGAATGGACTAAGAAAAATGCCTATGAAGCGATGTTTTCGCCAGAATTTAGCTCGCCTCACGAAGATAGAAAAGCAGCCCTTGCAAAAGGCATAGAAAAGCTTGAAGCGCGCAACAAAAAAGAGAAAGATTACTTTTTAGACAAAGACAATCTTGCTAACTTTAAAGCTATGCGCAAGCAAAATGGCACTGATGAGAAATTTTGCTTTTAAGTAGCGAGAAAAACTGAAAATTTGCTTGTAAATTTAGCTTTTGCTTTATGCTAAAAGGGCAAATTTACAAGCTATTTCTATTTTAAATCACGACAAATTTGCCTAAATTTGGCTCTTTTTCATAAGAGTAGCAAAAGCACAAAAAAATGAGAATACAAAATGACTTTGAAATTTGGCGAACTTGAAAAAGTTGCAACAGATGAAGGTTTTATCTGGTATGCGGAGACTGGACTAAAAAGTGAAATTTTTGGACAGGTGACATTTTGCCTCGTTAGCACAGACATGGCAGACGTAGATGATGAGACTACTTTGCTAGCAGAGCGCATCGCCAAAGATATCGACCGATACATAAAAGAGTCGCTTGCCTTTTTAAAAGATGAGCTTAGACGAGGGTGCCTTTTGAGCGAGGATGAGCTTAGCTTGCTTGACGCGCCAGTTTGCGACCTGCCCTTTAGCGCGCCGCAATGCACTTTTTATGCGCGTGATAAGCAGTGGCTGATGAGATTTGCTGAGGGTGAGCTTGATATCTGCGAACCTTACGGTATAGGGGTGATCTTTGAGGGTGAAAGACCGCTTTGTTTAGAAAATTTAGAGCTTAGTAGTGAGTGTTAAACGCTTAAATTTTTAATTTTACACATTAAAAGATATATAAATTTAAAATTTTCAAGTCCTGTGAAAAATAAAATTTTTGAATTTTTAGGCAGATAAATTTCATCAATGTGATTGTGGTCTAAGAGGCGCTAGAGTTTTTAAATTATTAAATTTTGCTCTCTTAGGTTTTGCGCCCAAAACAGCAAATTTATAAGTTATGCGTTGCAGCAGTCGCTCGGATCTTTTTCTTTTGTGATCCTAGCTCTTAGGTCGTGGCGGATGATCTCTATCGACCAAAACCAGACCATGTGACCTACAAACTCAGAGACATACTCATACCAAGGAAGTGTCCAAAGTGGCGGAGTGAGGCCAAGAAGCGGCAGTGAGATGCCATGAACTGCGATAGTTGCTAAGATACCAGCCATCACGCCTTGCCACATCGTGATCTTTGGAAATTTCTCAGCCACGACGCAGTAGCCAACGGCAAAGACTACTGAAAATATGATGTGTGTTAGCATCACGTAGTTAAATGCATGCCCCGCAAACTCGTAGATAACGGCGTTTGGATCGGCGATACCGACATAATCTCTCAAAAACACATAAGGCGGGTTTAAGAAATTTCTCGAGCAGTCGATCGCATCAGCCGCTCTGATGGCACTTTCTGGTCCGCAAGCTGCGTTAAACATATCCATAGGGCTTCTTGGCGGAAGTGGCACTTCTGCGCCCCACTTGACAAAAGCTGAAACTACGCCAGCGACGAGGCCGATCAACGCAGCTAAGGCAAATTTTGGTTTGGTAGCTAAATTTGACATTTTGTCTCCTTGTAAAATTTGAGGCATTTTATTTCTATTTTCTTTATGATAAGGTTAATCATTATTATAATTTATAAATTTATCAAAGCTCAAATGCTTTAAAATCATAAAATTTTTAGCCATTTTTGGCTAGACTAAGAAAAAAATTAAAGGAGAATAGATGTCTAAAGAGTTCAAAGACGCAAACGAATTTAAGGAATTTTTTGAAGAATTTAGAAAAAAAGATGGTTACAAAGATCCAGTTGCTTTTGGCATCGCAAGGATCGATCGCGGACAAAAAAATAGCGACAAAATTTTGCAAGCAAGTTTTGGCGTTGTAAATTATAAAGAGAGCTTTTTAAGCGCAGCTGCTTTTATCTACGCCTTGCAAAAGTGTGATGTTGAGGTTGATTTTAGCGCATCCGAGTTCGTGACTGATCTCACACCAAAGGTAGCAAAAAAGGCTAGCAAACTCTTTAGTGTCTTTGAAAAAGATATAAAATTGCATAAAAACGTAGAGAATTTACACGCTGTGAAGATGGCATTTGAGGATGATCTTGAGCTAAATGAGAATAAATTTAAGCTTGTATTTTTGTTCGATGACGCAAAGCCACTTAGCGTGGAGGCCGTCTATCTCAAGCTCTACTTGATCTCACTTGGCAAGGTCGCACCTAGGACGATCGTACTTGATGGAGCCTTTGGAGTGCTACCAAATGTCGCATGGACTAGTCAAAACATCCCGATCGAGCTTGAGTGGCTAAGAGAAAATGAAATTTCTCTAAAGATGTTTGGCGAGTATCCAGCGATCGTGAGCGTGGATAAATTCCCAAGATTTCTAAGTCACATCATCCCAGCTGATAACACGAGAATTTTAGACGCTGCCAAGGTTCGCATGGGCGCAGCTGTGCATCCTGGCACGGTCGTCATGCCAGGAGCTGCTTACATCAACTTTAATGCAGGCACAACTGGTGGCGTGATGGTTGAAGGCAGGGTCAGCAGCTCTGTCGTCGTGGGCGAGGGCAGTGACGTTGGCGGGGGTGCAAGCATACTTGGCGTGCTAAGCGGCACGAACGGCAACCCTGTAAGTATCGGCAAACACTGCTTACTTGGCGCAAACTCAGTTACTGGCGTGCCACTTGGCGATAACTGCATCGTGGATGCTGGCATAGCGGTGCTTGAGGGCACAAAGGTCTATATCTCGGCAAGCGAGCGCGAAAAGCTAGCTAAGCTAAATCCAGAGTTTAAATTTGAAGCTGAAATTTACAAAGCGCTTGAGCTTGGCGGGCTAAACGGGCTTCATTTTAGACAAAATAGCCAAACAGGTAAGATCACTGCAAGCGCGAGCAAAAGGGCGATCAAGCTAAATGAGGCACTTCATTAAAAGGAGCTAGCATGAAAGTTGGCATTTTGATGTTTGACAAGATAAATTTGTTAAGCTTTGCCAAAATTTATGATTTTTTGCATAAATTTGAAGGTTTTAACATCAAAACCTACGCCCTAAAGCCTGAGATAGTCGATGAATTTGGCGTCAGGCTTCATCCTGAAATTTACGCTGAGAGCCTTTACGGCGTGGATATCTTGGTCGTGCCAGATGGCGTTGGAGCGCTTGGGCTAAGGTATGATGAGATATTTTTAAGCTGGATAAAAAGTTCAGCGAGTGCGAAATTTAAGATCGGCTTTGACCTTGGCGTGCTCATCCTTGGCGGGGCTGGATTTTTAGAAGACAGAGAGGCTTGCATAAGGGGCGGATACAAAAACGCACTAAGTGGCTACTGCGAGGTAAATGACGCTAAGATGTGTGAAAGTAGGGGCGTGATAAGTGTTAGCGAATTTGATGACGAGATCAAAGAGCAGCTTGCAAAGATACTAAACAAAAACGAAATTTAAGGGCTTACGGGCTCTTAAATTTACAAATTTATAGCTTGCCTTATGCGCTGTTTACCGCTTCTAAATGCCACTTATACACTCTGGGAAGTCAAAATTTGGATTATTTTTAAGTTTTGTAGTCTGCTATAAAATTTCACAATAACCCTTTTTTGTTTTCGTAAATAACATTTGAGATATGGTAAATATTGATTCCGCTATCAGACAAACAAAAGTGTGCCAAAGCCCTTGCCATGCGTCCATTGCCATCATTATAAGGCGTACTATGGCACTTTTTATATAGGTGTTTTTGGAGTTTTTGATTTATAAAAAGCTTCATCTCTTTTTCGATATGTTTTGATGTAACGGCTTTGTAGTGGATTTGTGCGTTTTTTGGTAAGCCTGAGACAACTTATATCTCATCGACTCTAAAATTTAGCTATTTTATCTTGTAAGCTTTTCTGGTAACCACATTCAAACAAGGCATTGTACCAGCCATGAAATGAGTGCTTTGTTTAAATTTATATCAAGCAAAAACTAGACTAGATCGTCACTTTGTCTAGTGGCAAAAGTATCAGCGAGGCTGCCAAAATTTCTATCTACTTTTTTACTGATAAGCAAACGCTCGATCTTTTATGTGCCTCGTCCTCTGAGAGGTGGGCCTATTATGATAGTCTGCGCTTTTAAAATGGTATTTTCTGATCTTGCTTAAAATTTGGTGTTCTTCTATCTTTGCTAGGGTGTTATCAGCGCTTGCTCTATCAAAATGGAAATTTGGATAGCTAGGGTGTTGCCTGCCATATCCGCTCTATATTTTTGTGTATTTAGCGGGAAAATTTGGGCTAAATTTAGCCCAAATTTTATCTGTTTAATCTATAGTCTCTATTGCCATCTTTGTAGCCACGTCTATATCCGCGCTCGTAGTTGTAGTCGTCATATCCACGCTCATATCTGTCATATCTGTCGTAACCGTCTTGATAGTATGGTGGATAGGCAGGTGGATATGGTCCGTAGTTTGGACCTACTGGATAGTAGCCACTCATGCGGCAACTATCCTCATCAAAATCTTTCAATCCAAAACGAAATTTATATCCGTCTATCTTTTTACTAAGGGCGTCGTAGTTTCTCGTATCACCATAAAATTTAGCCATTTCTCTTTCGTTTATAAGTTTGCAAAGCCCGATCTCTATCTTTTTAGTATAGTTTGCAGCTAGCAACATCGTAAATGTACAAAACAAAATGGCTATAAATTTCATCTTAGTCTCCTATTTTTATATTTCCGCCTTTGCCAAGACCACCTTTTACATTTTGGACTTTATAGTCTTTTAGCGCGACTATAAGTTGGTTCATCGCGTCCATAAAGGCATTTACGATCATTCTGCCCTCTGGTGTCTTTGTGTAGCCACCAAGTCCAGCGCTCACACGAGAAAATGAATTTGAGCCCATGCCAAAGAAGTCAAAGTTGCTATCGCTGCCGACTGCACCAGCGATCTGTACGCCTGAGCGGTTGTCTATGAGAAGCAAAGATGTTTGTGTTTCGCTCTTTGAAAAGCCTCCGCTTACCTTGCCAGCAACGTTGCCAAAGACAGCGCCTACAAGTCCGCTGATACCGCCAGTGTCCTCTTTGCTAAATGTGATCTCTGGCTGCATGGTATAATCAGCCGCTACGACTTGACCTTTGTGAAATTTAGAGCCTTTTCTTAGCTCGCCACTAGCTTCAAGTGCGCGCTCTTGCATCATATTGTCCATACTTCTGCCACGCTCTACGATGACGAAGCAGCCAGTTTGCTGAGCTAAGATCCTTAGCACCGGCACTGTTGAGCCAAGCTGATAATCTCTAGTTAGATATGAGTACCATGAACTACTTTGATCCTCGTAAAAAGACAATGTTCCTAGCGTTTGGCTGCAACGCTCGATTTTCGTGTTGGCATTTTTGGCTGTATCTCCTGCTGCGGCACCAGTTACACCGCTATTGCTGCTAGCGCATCCAGCAAATAAACAAAGAGCGGCAACGCTGCTAAAGACCTTAGATGCTAAAAATCTCTTTTTCATGAAGATCCTTTTTAATGTAATTAGAAGTTCAAATATTATAAGAAAATAATATTTTGTGAAAACTTAAATTTTAAAAGAAAAATATAAAAGTAAAATTTAAGCGGCCAGCAAGATGCCAGCCACATAAATTATTCGACAGTTACGCTTTTTGCGAGGTTTCTTGGCATATCGACATTGTTGCCAAGTCTAACGGAAATTTCAAGTGCAAGTAGCTGAAGCACTAGCATCATCTCGAAAAATTCGCTCATATAGTGATCTTGAACGCTAGTTTTTACGTAGTCATCGCTTAGTTCAAACTCAAGTGGGCTTATCGCTAGGATATAAGCATCTCTTGCAGCAAGCTCTTCGACGTTACTTTTTGTCTTTTCATATAGTAAGTTTTGAGGCATTAAAGCGATCGTAAATAGCTTCTCATCTGCAAGTGCGATAGGTCCGTGCTTCATCTCGCCTGATGGATAGCCCTCGGCATGAAGATATGAAATTTCTTTAAGTTTTAACGCACCTTCAAGTGCTAGCGGATAGAAGATGTCTCTACCGATGAAGAAGAAGCCATGACCGTGCAAATAGTGCTTGCTTAGGCGGTGAAGCTTCTCTTGCAAAGAGTTATCTATATTTAAAATTTGTGGGATGTGAAGAAGCGTTTTGATCTCGTGATCAAGCTCTTTTTTGCTGATAGATCCCTTTGCTGATGCCATTTGAAGCACAAGCATCCAAAGCACGATGATTTGCGTTGCAAAGGCCTTTGTGCTTGCCACACCTTTTTCGATGCCAGCGCGAGTTAGAAGCGTATTATCAGCTAGTCTAACGATAGATGAGTTATCGACGTTGCAAATCGCAAGTGTCCTTAGCCCAGCCTCTTTTGCTATCCTAAGTGCCTCAAGAGTATCAGCTGTCTCGCCACTTTGCGAGATGACGATGAAGAGCGAGTTTTTGTTTAGATAAGGCTTTCTATATCTAAATTCGCTTGCCACTTCGACCTTTGTTCTAACTTTGGCAAGCCTTTCAAAAAGATAGCTTGCAACAAGCGCTGCATGGTAGCTCGTACCGCACGCACAAAGCACGACATCATCGATACCTTTTAGGTATTCATCGTCTAAATTTTCAAGGGTGACTTTGTGGTTTTTAACTCTGCCCATGATGGTTTCAGACACGACTGCGCCTTGCTCGTAAATTTCTTTCTCCATGAAAAATGTATAACCCTCTTTTTGGGCATAGCTCTTATCTTTTGGCAAAGCGTTAAATGTTATGCTAGCCTTTTTGCCGTGTTTAAAAACAGCTATCTCGTCTAAGCTCACGTAGCCGTAGTTGTTATCATCAAGGTAGGCTACTTCTGTTGCGTTGCCGATAAGCGGGGCATCTGATGAGGCAAAATATAGCTCTTTTTTGTCGCTTTTGCCTATCGCCATAGGAGCGGCATCTTTTGCGAAAAATATCTTATCAGGGGCAGTTTTGGTGATAAGTAGCGTTGCATAAGCGCCTCTAAGCTTTGCGATAGTCGCCTCATAAGCCTTAAATGGGTCTTTTTTCTCTTTTAAAATTTCTTCAAAAAGGTGCACGATTACTTCGGTGTCGGTTTGGCTGACAAATTTCACGCCCTTTGCCTCAAGCTCATCTTTAAGCTCTTTGTAGTTTTCGATGATGCCGTTGTGAACGACAAATGAGTGCTCGCCAAGGTGTGGGTGAGCATTGATCTCAGTTGGTTTGCCGTGCGTCGCCCAGCGTGTGTGACCTATCGCCACGCCAAAGCCAGTTGATGTAAAGTCCTTTGTCTTTAGGGCTAAATTTTCAAGCTTGCCAACCGCTTTAAAGAAGTCGATCTTGCCATCACTCATCACAGCCATGCCAGCGCTGTCGTATCCACGATACTCAAGCTCTTTTAGCCCGCTTAAAATGACCTCTTTTTTCTCTTTATCTCCGATGTATCCTACGATTCCACACATGTTTTACTCGCTTATTAATAAATTTAATATCTCTTCGCCTTTACTCTCAAGTCGCTCGTTTTTCTCGATCAAAAAGAGATTTCTCGTTCTATTTTTAACCGTTTGAATTCTAGCACTCGTGACTTGAAAATGAAGCCTGTCAAAAACACTCATCACATAAGCCATTAGCCCGCGCTGATCTTTTGCGTTGATGCTAAGCTTGGCGTAATCTTTTGAGTGATTTAGCTCGAAGTTTATCTCATCTTTGTTAATATTTGGTTTCAAAGGCTCTCTTAAAACCTCGCTATTTAGGGATTTTAGGGCTAAAATTTTAGTATTTTCAAGCTCATGATTTTTTACATTTTGGTTAAAGTCAAGCCTGATATAAAATTTCTTCTCAAAAAGCTCAAATATCTCCATATATGCAAGGTCAAATTTGGCAAATTCATAGAGCAGGGCGCTTAAATTTAGGCTTTTGTTTGTATAAATTTGAATGCTTAAATTTTTACTATTGTTTATGAAAATTTCGGTTTCGTTTAGGCTATCAGCCACTTTGCTTAAATTTATGATCTCGCTCGCGCTATATTTTGTAAAGACCAAATTTGATGTGATCTTAAAAATTTTATCTTGCAGCTTTGGCTCAAGTGCCAAAAACTCGCTATTTCGTTTTATAGACTGCTCTTTTTTTACCCGCCTTGTCGCTTCATCAAGTAAATTTTCATCGCTAAATGCGCTAAGAGAAATTTCATAAAGCTCTCTTAAAAGCTTTGCTGTGTAGGCGTTGTAAAGCCTCTCATTTGTGGCGTTTATCACGCAGTAGCTAAGGATGTAAAGTAGCTTTAAAACCTGCTTGTCGCCAAGCTTTGAGATAAAGGCAAAGATGACGCGCTGCGAGTAGATGTCCTCTCTGTTTGAGACGTTGCTCATTAGGGTGTGATATTTTATCAAGATTACGCCGACGTTGATAGCTTTTTGGCTTAAATTTAGCTTGTTTGCATAGGCTCTAAAGATATTTGCACCGATATTTGCGTGATCTTTGCCGCCAAGTCCTTTACCAACGTCATGCATAAGCGTCACGATCTTAAGCATCGTTTTGCCCTCTAAGCAAAGCTCAGCATAGAGATTTTTTATAAATTTATCTTTTATATTTTCAAGAAATTTGACACTTAAGATACTATGCTCATCAACCGTAAATTCGTGATAGCCGTCATATTCTGCTAGCTGGGAGATATGCTCCATCGGTTTTATCAAAATTTGTATCATCTGCGCATCTAGTAAAGACTTTAAAATAGCGTAGGAATTTTCTCTTAAAAATATCTTCTTAAACTCGCTTATAGCGCGCTCTAGGCCATCTTTTGTGATGATGGCTCGCTTGATATAAAAGATCGCGCTTATATCAAATTTATAATCCACATCTTTTAGCTCTAAAAGCTCATTTATGAGATCCTCGATGAGCGCTGGCCTTTTGTGAAGCGGCACGTAGATGACGCCATTTATCTCATAAAAGCCATTTTTTAGCCTAGCAAATTTTCTTTGAACGAAGCTTAGCTCGCTTTTGAAAAATGGCCTGCAAAGCGAAGCTGCAATAAATCTTGAATAAATGGCTACATTATTCATCGAGCTTAGCATCTTTTGGCTGATGACGCTTTCGTTGTCTTGAAGCTTTTTGGACTTTGTCTGCATGAAATTTGTCGTGATCTCAACACTTGAAGCGCTGAAAGTATCGGTGTTTTGAGTTAAATTTAAAGCACTTAGCAAGCTTAGTAAAAAATCCACGTTTAGATTAAAACTTGCTATCTCTTTTTCATTCATCACTTTAAGGGCTTGTGATCTAACTGAAACGTCGCTATCAAGGCAGTTTAGTATGCAGTTTAAGTGGTAAATTTCATCGATCCCGCCAAAGCCACTTTTTAAATTTGGCTCTTGTGCCAAGTAGCTTATGCTAGAAAATGGCAAAAATGCCTTTAAATGGTAGTTTAAAAAGGCTTTTTTATCAAATTCTTTTATCTTTATGATCTCGCTTTTTACTAGGCGGTAGAGGCTTTTTGAGCCACAAATGTAGCGAAGTTGCGAGGTTTCGCTTTTAAATTTAAGGTCATCTTTGAAATTTATAAAAATTTCATCCACTTCGGCGCTTTTTATCACAAATTTTATGCCAGAGCTATCTAAAATTTCAGAAAATTCTTTTAAGAAATTTTTTATATTATAACCCTTTAAATTTTTATAAACTAGTAAGATTTCAAGCTCACTATTTGCGCTAAGTAGCGTTTGAGCGTATTTGCCAGTGGCTAGAACGCTAAAAGCAAAGCTGTCATTTTGTGGCACAAACTCATCAAAAAATTCTCGCATAGTTTCATTTAAATAAGATTTTATAAAATCATCATACTCTTTGGCTAAGAAATTTGTGAAATTTCTGCCTTGGTTTTTTTGAAAATGTTTTGGCAAATTTGCCTTAAAATCAAGAAATTTCTCTTTGATCTTTGAATAATTATCGCTATTTTTGGCACTTTTATCAGCTAGCATTTAGTGTTTCCATTGTTAAAAATATCTTGGCAAATGTTACATAATTTTTGCAAAAACAAAGCTTTATTTGCTTATAATAAAGCCTTAAGCTCAGCTTTAGGACGATATAAATAATGAATCTATTACAAAAACTAGAAAGTGGCGAGAGATTAAGCAAGCAAGAGGCTTTTTCGCTTTATGAGCTTGATCTTTTTACCTTGGCTAAATTTGCCGACAAAAAGCGCAGAAAACTGCACGGCAACAAGGTCTTTTTTAATGTAAATCGTCACATAAACCCAACAAATATCTGTGCTGACATCTGTAAATTTTGCGCATTTTCAGCCCACAGAAAAAATCCAAATCCATATCTAATGAGTCACGAAGAAATTTTAAAGATCGTTGATGAGAGCGTGAGCCACGGCGTGAAAGAGATACACATCGTCTCTGCTCACAACGCAACTAGCGGTTGGCAGTGGTACTTAGAAATTTTTAAAAAGATAAAGGCAGCTCATCCAGAGCTTCACGTAAAGGCGATGACGGCGGCTGAGATCGACTTTTTATCAAGGCATTATGGCTTAAGCTACGATGAGGTGATAGAAAAGATGCTCGAATATGGCGTCGATAGCATGCCAGGCGGTGGGGCTGAAATTTTTGATGAAGAGGTCAGGGCTAAAATTTGTAAAGGCAAAGTAAGTAGCGAAAACTGGCTAAAGATCCACAAAATGTGGCACGATAAAGGCAGGCAAAGTAACGCTACAATGCTCTTTGGCCACATAGAAAGCCGTGAAAATAGGATCGATCATATGCTAAGGATCAGAGACTTGCAGGACGAAACTGGCGGATTTAATGCATTTATCCCGCTTGTCTATCAAAGAGAAAATAACTACTTAAAAGATGTAAAATTTCTAGGATCAGCTGAAATTTTAAAGACTATGGCGATTTCGAGGCTAGTGCTTGATAACGTCCCACATATAAAGGCGTACTGGGCCACTTCGACGCTAAATTTAGCGATGATCGCTCAGGAATTTGGCGCTGATGATCTTGATGGCACGATAGAAAAAGAGAGCATCCAAAGTGCAGCCGGCGCAAATAGCGCAAATGGCGTCACACTAAAGACATTTTGTGATCTTATTAAAACATCTGGTTTTACGCCGGTTGAGCGTGATAGCTTATATAACGAACTTAAAATTTACTAAAGGAGCTTGGGGTGAAATTTTTTGACTTAGCACAAAACAAAACGAGTGTGAAGCAGGAATTTGGAGCGGGACTTACGACATTTTTGGCGATGATGTATATCGTGCCGGTAAATGCGATCATTATGAGCAAAACTGGCATGCCTTATGAGGCACTCATCACTGCAACAGCGCTAATTACCATATTTTCTACTGTATTAAATGGTCTTTGGGCGAACACGCCAGTAGCGATGAGCGTTGGCATGGGGCTTAACGCTTATTTTACATTTGGTCTTTGCATCGGCATGAAAGTGCCTTGGCAAACGGCTCTTGGCGTTGTTTTCTTAAGTGGTGTGATATTTGTCGTCTTGTCTTTTACAAATTTTAGGATGTGGATAATAAGATCGATCCCACTTGATCTAAGAAGAGCGATAAGTGCGGGCATTGGTACATTTATCAGCTTTGTCGCATTTCAGCAAATGGGCTTTATCGTAAATAACGATGCAGTTTTAGTTGGCATAGGAAATTTCAAAGATCCAAACGTGCTTCTTGGCGTTTTGGGGCTATTTTTGGTTATTTGCTTTTGGGCGTGGAAGATAAAGGGCGCGTTTATCCTAGCTGTGCTTGTCACTTCAGTGATAGCTTGGGTGCTTGGCATCGCTCCTCATCCAACAGAAATTTTCTCAACTCCAGCCTCTATCTCACCGATATTTTTAGAGCTTGATATAAAAGGTGCCTTTAGCCTAGCTTTACTCCCAGTTATTATCACATTTTTTGTGACCGATCTTTTTGACTCGATAGGCACGCTAGCTGGCGTTGGCACAAGGGCTGGGATATTTGACGAAAACAAAAAAGATGGCGTCGTAAAACTTGAAAAAACTCTTGAAGCTGATGCTGTTGCTACTGCAGCTGGCTCGCTTGTAGGTGTAAGTACGACCACATCGTTTGTAGAGAGCGCAAGTGGCGTAGAAGAGGGCGGTAGGACTGGTCTAACGGCTGTATTTTGCGGACTTTTATTTATACTTACACTATTTATGTTGCCGCTTTTTAAAGCGATCCCTGGCAATGCCATCTATCCGATCCTCGTAATGGTCGGCGTGCTTATGTTTGCTGAGCTTGCTAGCATAAATTTCAAAGATCCAGCCATTGGCGTTGCGACATTTTTCATAGTTGTGCTCATCCCGCTTACTTACTCGATCACAAACGGCCTTGCATTTGGCTTTATGTCATACGTCATAGTTAAGCTCATAAAGAGAGAATTTAGCGATATAAATTTAGGTGTAGTCGTGCTAGCGCTCATTAGTTTTATCGTATTTTTAGTGCATTGATAAGGATGAAAGATGATATTTTATAGCTACGATGAATTTGCCATTGATGCTAAAAAGATGGCAAAACAGATAAAAGATGAGTTTGATCCAGAGGTGATACTAGCTGTGGCAAGAGGTGGTCTAACGCTTGGCCACTCGCTAGCTGTTGCGCTTGAAAATAGAAATTTATTTACATTAAATTCTATCCACTACGAGGATACAAACAAGCTTGATACGATACAAATTTTTAACGTGCCAGATCTTAGCAAATACACTAAAATTTTGCTTGTTGATGATATCATCGATAGCGGCGAGAGCATGGTCGAGATAAAAAGAGAGCTGCTTAAACGCTATCCAAATTTAGATATAAAGATAGCAACTGTATTTTACAAAGAAAAGGCTCTGCTTTTGCCTGAATTTAAGGTAAAAGAGGCTCATGACTGGGTTGAGTTTTTCTGGGATATACATATTTAAGGGCTAAATTTGTTAGAAAGAGTTAGAGAATTTGCTAGCAGACACATCGCTTTTAGCGTGTTTTTGATATGTTTGATTGATTTTGTTTTTTTGCTTTATGCGGCAAATTCTCTTAGTATAAGCTACAACGAGGCTGAAATTTTCTTTCAAAAGCACAGCCTTCTAAGCTACATCTTAAAACTAAGCACTCATTTTTTTGGTCAAAATGACCTTGCTGTGCGTGGCGTGATGATCTTTTTTCACATCGCAAGCGTGGTTTTGATGTATAAAGTAAGTAAATTTTACATTAAGCTCGAGTTTGACAGGATCATAGCGGTCCTACTTTTTGTGCTATTGCCTGGTACGCTAGCTTCAGCCCTTATCATAAATAACGCCGGAATTTGCATTACTCTAGCGCTTTTGTGTATATATCTTTTTCATATTAAAAAGAAAATTTTATTTGGCATCTTTTTTTGCCTAGCCTTTTTCATAGATGGCGATTTTTTGATATTTTATGCAGGATTTTTTATATTTGCGCTTTATAAAAGAAAGCCGCCACTTGCTTGGCTAAGCGCCATTTTATTTTTACTGACACTTTACTTTTTTGGCTTTGAAACAAATGGCAGACCAAGCGGGCACTTTATCGATACTTTTGGTATATTTGCTGCTGTATTTTCGCCATTTGTCTTTATCTTTTTTGTATATACGATTTATAGAATTTGGGTTAAGGAGAAGAAGGATCTTTTGTGGTTTATCGCCATTTGCTCATTTTGCTTTTGTATGATAGTCTCTGTGCGTCAAAGGCTGGAGCTTGAGCAGTTTTTGCCATTTTGTGTGATCGCAACGCCACTTATGGTAAGAGTTTTTTTCAACTCATATCGCGTGAGGCTGCCAAAATTTAGAAAAGGTCATAAAATTTGCACTAGTTTAGTGATGCTCTTTTTGGTATTTAACTGGTCAGCGATCATCTTTAATCAAATTTTTTACCTATTTTTAAGCGATCCTACAAAACATTTCACTTATAAATTTGATGTAGCAAAAGAGCTAGCAGACAAACTAAAAGAGGCTGGAGCGCAAGATATAGCAACTGATGATACAAGGCTTGCGCTAAGGCTTAAATTTTATGGGATAAAAACAAAAAGTTACTCTAAAAATTTATTAGCAAGTGCCGATTTAGATGAGAAGTCAAAATTTAGTATAGAAAAAATGGGAAAAGTAGTTGCAAATTTCAATATCAAGGAACGATAAAATATGAAAAAAAGAGCTTTTACGATTATAGAGCTTATTTTTGTTATTGTTGTTGTTGGAATTTTAGCTGCTATTATGATCCCAAAACTAAACAGAAATGCCTCAAGAGAAGCTGCAAATCAGATCCTAACTCATATAAGATACACTCAACACCTTGCTATGCAGGATGATAAGTATTCTATTGCCGAAAAAGGATGGGCAAAACAGCGCTGGACGATAGCTTTTGCAAAAGATAAAGTAGATGGCTGTTCGGTCGATAAAAATAATGAGCAAACTTGGAAATATAGTGTTTATTATGATAAAAGTATGACCGGAAATCCAAATTCGCAAGATGAATTTGCAAGTGATATTTATAAGACCGGAAAGTTACTAACAGCTGGCTGGAGCGGTATGTCAGGTGGTGACTGCAAAAAGATAAACAAAGAGCTAAATATAGAAAAAAGATTTGGTATAACAGATGTAACCCTATCTGGTGGATGTGTAAAAGGAAATGCTAAGAAAAAAATCGCTTTTGATGAAATGGGACGACCGATGTGGACAATAAGCACCATTGGTGGTGGTATAAAGCGACCATACGATAGACTTGTTAAAAAAGATTGCAGTATAACAATAACTGATAAACGCGGCAATCAAACAACCATTATTATAGAAAAAGAAAGTGGCTTTGCATCCATAAAAGAAAATAGTTAAATTTGATTAAAAATTTATAGTTTTTATTTTTTAAAAAAGTTGCCGTTTTTTAATCTGCATTTAAGCATCCCTCATATATAATTCCAGCTCACGAAACAAGAAACCACCTTTAACTTCACCGTTAATAAAGCCTTTTCTTTTTATCGTTGTTCTTTTAACTTACAATTGTTAAACTATTAGTCAATCTTTGAAATCTAAACAAGTGATCGATTGAGCCAGTCTATTATGATTAAATAATA
>JAHAKV010000012.1:0-51459 GCA_018371455.1 Campylobacter concisus
TCGCTAGTTAGATCAGAAATTCTTATAAAGCCATTAAAATAAGCAAGTGGTAGCAGTATAAACAAGCAGATAAAAACTATAAATTTGACTTTTTTCATCTCTTTTTCCTATGAAATTTTCACTATTGTCTTATCTTTTGCTTTAAAGTCTTATTGTGATTAGTTTTTGTGGTGGTTTTAAATTTTAAAAAGCAGGGAGAGCTCCCTGCTGTGGTTATTTCTCTTCGTTTGTTTTGATGTAAGCGTAGTCAGAAATTTTAGTCCACTCTCTTGCTTTTTTGAGGAAAGCTCTTTGAGACTCGACGATCTCTTTAAATAGTGGATCTTTTGCGCTCTCTTCATCAAGTAGCTCATTTGTAGCCTTTTTAAGAGCTGCGATGACCTCTGGTGGGAAAGATTTTACTTGGATGTCTGGATACTCAGCCTTCATCTTGTCCCAGTACTCTACGTTTGCGTAAAATACCTTAGTATTCACATCTCTTGCCACCTCAGCAGCAGCCGCTTCAAAGATAGCTTTTAGATCATCTGGAAGTTTTTCATACGCATTTTTGTTGAAGAAAAACTGAGTTTCGCCATCTGGCTCTTGCCAGCCTGTGTAGTAGTATTTTGCCACTTTGTGAAAGCCAAGCGCCATGTCGTACGCTGGGCTAACCCACTCGACTGCATCGATCGTACCCATCTCAAGCGCCATGTAAAGCTCGCCAGTTGGGATAGTGTTGATATTTGCACCAAGTTTAGCGTAAATTTCACCGCCAAAGCCTGGAATTCTGATCTTTAAGCCTTTGATATCATCAACTGACTTGATCTCTTTTTTAAACCAGCCGCCCATTTGCATGCCAGTGTTGCCCGCTCTAAAAATTTTGATGTTATATGGGTCAAAAACTTTCGCCTCTAGCTCTTTACCGCCGCCAAATTCATACCAAGCTGTTTGCTCGTCGGTATTCATCATAAATGGTGTCGCTGTAAAGAACATTGTCTTAGGGTCTTTGCCTTTGTAGTAGTAGCTAGCTGTGTAGCCGATGTCGTACTGACCGCTCTTTGCAAAGTCAAGCATCGCAAAAGGCGACTTGTGTTTTGACGGGTAGTCGATCCTGATCTCGATGCGGCCGTTACTCATCTTTTCGACCTTCTCTTTTAGCTCTTTTGGCACGTCACCAAGCACTGGCATAGTGCTCTCCCATGAGGTTGCAAGCTTGAGCTTATAGACTTTGTCATCTCCCATAGCAGCGCAAGCAAGAGCTGCTAGACCAAGAGATGCTAATAAAAATTTATTCATACTCTCTCCTTTAAAAATTTTGCCTATTATACAAAAAATTTACATTATTAAATTGTGTTATAATCGCAAAAATCAAATTACAGGGCATAAAAATGATAAAAAAGACGAAAATTGTAGCGACTTTAGGGCCAGCAAGTGATAACGAAGAGACGATGGAAGCGATGGTTAAAGCAGGTGTTAATGTTTTTCGTTTAAATTTTAGCCACGGAACACACGAATACCACAAATCAAACATCGACAAGATCAGAAATATCGAAAAAAGACTAAACAAACGCATAGGCATCTTGCAAGATATCTGCGGTCCAAAGATCAGAGTTGGCAAGCTTAGCGAGCCATTTTACTTAAAAGCTGGCGATGAGCTTAGCATCTACGCAGAGGATATCGTGGGCGAAAAGATCGAAAAGGGCGTTTATAGAGTAAGCCTAAATCAGCCTCAAATTTTACCTATGCTAAAGGCTGGCGAGTACGTTTATCTCTATGATGGCTCGATCAGAGCAAGAGTTGTAGGCGAGGGCAAAGATGTGGTAAAAACCATCATCGAAAATGACGGAATTTTAAACTCAAACAAAGGGGTAAATTTCCCAAATACTACCCTTGGCATCGACATCATCACGCCAAAAGATAAAGAGGATATGGAATTTGGCGCAAAGGAGGGCGTAAATTTCGTCGCTATTAGCTTCGTACAAGACGCAAATGACGTGATAAAAGCGAGAAATATCTTAAAAGAATTTGGATCACGTGCGGCTATCTTATCTAAGATTGAGAAATTTGACGCGGTTGAAAACATAGACGACATCATCGCAAAGAGTGATGGTGTCATGGTAGCTCGTGGCGATCTTGGCATAGAAGTGCCATTTTACAGGGTGCCAACCATACAAAAACTCATCATCAAAAAGGCAAATGCAGCCAGCAAACCAGTCATCACAGCAACGCAGATGATGCTAAGCATGGCAGAGCATGAAACTGCTACAAGAGCGGAGATCAGTGACGTGGCAAACGCCGTGCTAGACGGCACCGACGCGGTTATGCTAAGCGAGGAGAGCGCGATCGGCAAAAACCCAGTCGCAGTCGTAGAGGCGATGAGCAAAACGATCATCCAAACGCAAAGCATCTATCCATACAATAAATTTGACGAATTTGACTTTTTAGACGAGACAGATATGGTCGCAAATAGTGCAGCTTCGCTAGCTGTTCGCATCAAGGCAAATGCGATACTCTCTATCACAGGCTCTGGCAAATCGGCCATAAAGCTAGCTAGAAACCGCACAAGTATCGACATCATCGCCATCGCGCACGACGAGCAGACAGCTCACATGCTTACCCTTGCTTGGGGTGTGACGCCAGCGCTAGTGCTTGAAAAGACAAAGCTAAATATCCTACTTGCAAATGTCATCAAAAAGGCTTACGACGCTGGATATGTCGAGCATGACAAGACCTATCTCGTCACAGCTGGCCACCCAACAGGCGTAGAGGGCAGCACAAACCTCATACGTATCATCAGACGCGACCAGCTTGATTATTACCTAGACCTTGCAACCGAGTAAATTTATGGATTTTAGTGCCTGATATTTTGGCACTAAAATTTCTTTTAAATTTATGCGCTTTTATGCACTCGCCTTGAAAATCTACCAAATTTAAATTCTTCATTTTGCCACTAAATTTAGAGCCGTGATATGCTGGATCTAAATTTGAAATTTAAACTATGTGCTTTAAAATAAAACTACTACTTTTTTGCAAATTTTAAAATTCCATTCACTCGCAAGAATTGGCTACTAAAATTTAGCTTCGCTTATCGCTTAGCTCAAATTTTAGAGCCGAAATTACTCGTTCATGAAATTTTATTTGTATGAATTTTGCTTGTAAAAAATAAGATTTAAAAGTTTATTTTCGAAAGAATTTGTGACGCCAAATTTAACGTCACAAATTTAAATTTATTTTTTCTTTTTGCCTTTTGGCTCGTCGCCTTTAAACCAGCTTTTTATCTTGTCAAAGACGCTCTCATCGGTGCTTGACTTGCCTGAAACTATGCCAAAGCTAGCTTGAAGCTTGTTTAAAAGCTCTTTTTGCTCGTCGCTTAGTTTATCAGGCGTTTGGATAGAAATTTGAGCTACAAGTCTGCCTTTTTTGCGTGAATTTACACCCTTGATGCCCTCATTTTCAAAGATAAATTGCTGCTTATCTTTCGCGCCAACTGGTAGTTTTAGCTCGGCTTCACCGCGAAGAGTTGGTATCTTTATGCTCTCACCAAGAACGGCTTGGGTAAAAAATACTGGAATTTCTATATAAACGTCGTCGTTGTGGCGGATGAAATGCTTGTCGTCTTTTACATTTATGCTCACATAAAGATCGCCTTGAACTCCGTTTGCACCGATGTTGCCTTTACCAGCGACCCTCATCCTCATGCCACTATCAACGCCCTCTGGGATCGTGATCTTGACGCTTTGTTGCTGGATTTTATAAGCTTTTGCATTGCAATCAGGGCATGGCTCGCTTATCACTTCGCCAGATCCGTGGCAGTATGGGCACTCTTGAACGATATTCATAAAGCCATTTCCACGTGTGATCCTGCCGCTTCCGCCGCAGTGCTGGCAAGTTTTGTTTTTGCCGTCTTTGCTACCTGTGGCGTTGCATGTTGGGCAAGGCACTTTTTGATCAAATTTGATCTCTTTTTCGCAGCCAAAAACAGCTTCGTTAAACTCTAAATTTATAGGAATTTCAAGGTCGGCTGAGTACTTTTCGGTTCGTCTTTTTCTCTGTCTAGAGCCACCGCCAAAACCGCCTCCAAAAAACGAGTCAAAAATGTCTGAAAGGTCAAAATCGGCGCTAAAGCCACCGCCACTGCCAAATCTGCCCTCAAGCCCTTCTTTGCCGTATCTATCGTAGATAGAGCGCTTTTGCTCGTCACTTAAGACCTGATAGGCTTCGTTTATCTGTTTAAATTTCTGCTCAGCCTCTTTGTCGCCAGCGTTTCTGTCTGGATGGTATTTTAAAGCGAGCTTTCTAAAGGCTTTTTTTATCTCGTCGCCATTTGCATTTCTTGAAATTTCAAGGATCTCGTAATAATCAAACTCCACATCTTTCCTTGTTATTAAGCTTATTTTAAATGTGAGATTTTATCCAAAAAAGTTTAAATTTAAAAAAAAATTTACATTTTTGCCGTATAATCTCTACTATTTTTCAATGAAAAGGATGATTTATGATTAACGTTTTAATGATAGAAGACGATCCAGAATTTGCTCAAATTTTATCTGAATATCTTGATAGCTTTAATATAAAAGTGACTAACTTTGAAGACCCATATCTAGGCCTAAGCGCAGGGATAAAAAACTATGATCTGCTAATACTTGACCTTACTTTACCAGGCATAGACGGCCTTGAAGTTTGCAAAGAAATTCGCCAAAAATACGACATCCCTATCATCATCAGCTCAGCTCGCAGTGACATAAGCGACAAGGTCGTTGGCCTTCAGCTTGGAGCGGATGATTATTTACCAAAACCATACGATCCAAAAGAGATGTATGCTCGCATCACAAGTCTTATCAGAAGATATAAAAAGACAAATGAAGTTCAAGAAGAGGTCGTTGATAGCGCATTTAGGATAGACGACAAGCGCCATGAAATTTACTTTAATAATGAAGCCCTTGCTCTAACACCAGCTGAGTATGAAATTTTAACCTATCTCATCAAACAGCACAGCTTTTCAGTCTCTCGTGAGCAGCTAGTTTATAACTGCAAGAGCCTAAAAGACAAGGACTCAAAGAGCTTAGACGTCATCATCGGACGCCTTAGAACAAAGATCGGCGACAGCTCAAAAGCGCCAAAACATATATTTTCAGTTAGAGGCATAGGATATAAGCTTATCGGATGAAATACTCCATAACCACCAAGATAACTATCATCTTTGCCATCGCTTTCTCGCTGATGTGCTTGCTCTTTGTAACATTTGCAAACATTCAGCAAGAAAGTGCCCTTGAGAAGCTAAAAGACAAACAAATAAGCGCTATGAATTATCTTGTGGCGCTTTACGAGCGTGGCAATCCCCCAAGAGATTTGGAGCACTACTTTAAAAATTTCAACCTAGAATATGTCGGCAACAAAAATTTAGCCACCTCAGTTACTACAAGCGGAAACGCCATTTTTACGCAGCACACGCCTCTTGGCATGATGCAGTCTGTTAATTACAAAGGCGATTTATATCTACTCATCAAAAATCCATCTTTTCAGCTGCTACTTGAGAGTAATGACGCAAGGCACGTAAATGACCCGCTTTGGGTGGCATTTTTGATCATCTCGGCTCTGCTTATCTCGCTTTATGTCTCGGTGCTTAGAAGTCTTTTGCCGCTTAGAAGACTTAGCAAAGATATCAGGAAATTTGCCAGCGGAAATATGGAGATGGCGATGACTGCAAGGCTAAATGAAAACGAGCAAGACGAGATCGGGCAGGTTGCAGTTGAGTTTGACAACGCCGTTTGCAAGATCAGAGAGCTCATCCGCTCAAGGCAGCTATTTTTACGTGCGATCATGCACGAGCTAAAGACGCCTATTGGCAAGGGTAGGATCGTCTCTGAGATGGTCGCAAACGACACCCAAAAAATGAGGCTCATAAACGTTTTTGAGCGCCTTGAGATGCTTATAAATGAATTTAGTAAGGTTGAGCAGCTTCTTTCAAAAAGCTATGCGCTAAACTACCAAGAGTGCCATTTCTCGCTCATTTTAGAGCAGGTGCAAGATATGCTCATGCTTGATAAATTTGAGGAGCGAGTGAGCTGCGACATCAGAGACGACGTTATATTAAGAGTTGATTTTCAGCTTTTTAGTTTGGCGATTAAAAATTTGATAGACAATGCCTTAAAATACGCAGAAGATAAAAAGGCCATTTTGATCTGCGATAGCGAATTTATAGCGGTTAAAAATTTAGGCAAAAAGCTAAATCACCCGATTGACTACTACAAACAAGCCTTCGTGCGTGGCGATAAAGTGAGTGCGGGGAGTGGCATGGGGCTTGGACTTTATATCATCGAGCAAATTTGTCAGATGCAAAAATTTGAGCTTGCTTATGACTACGAGGACGGCTATCACGTCTTTAAAATTTTACTTCGAGCAAAGGCAAAACGCGCATGAAAAGGGGCTTAGAGAAATTTAACGAGCTAACTGAGTCTTTTGCTAAGCTCCCAGGTGTCGGTAAAAAATCAGCCGCAAGATTTGCCTATTTTGTCTGCATGCAAGATAGTTTTGCAGGGCTAAGGCTGGCGCAAAATATCGAAGATGCGGTAAGGTTTATCAAGCGCTGTGAGCGTTGTGGTGGGCTAAGCGAAAATGAAATTTGCGACATTTGCAGCGACGAGAGCAGGGATAGCGAGGTCATCTTGCTAGTTGAGAGCCCAAAAGATATCTTGGTTTTTGAGCAAAATGGCATCTACAATGGCCTTTACTTCGTGCTTGACGAGATCGACGAGGACGCCATAGAGAGGCTAAGAAGTGCTATTAAGCAAAATGGCTCAAAAGAGGTCGTCTTTGCCTTTACGCCAGGGCTAAATTCAGACGCGCTCATGCTTTACGTCGAGGATAAGCTTGGCATGAGTGAAATTTCATTTAGCAAGATCGCTCAGGGCGTACCAACTGGCGTAAATTTAGAAAACGTCGATATGCTCTCACTCTTAAAAGCCTACGAGAGCCGCACAAAAGCCTAATTAAAATTTCTTTTAGTTATAATCTCACCTAAATTTATAATATTTAGTCCGCGCAGCAGCCGCTAAATTTAAAAGGATAGAGATTGATTTTACTTATAGATAACTACGATAGTTTTGTCTTCAACGTCGAGCAGTACGTAAAAGAGCTCACAAATGAAGAGGTTAGATGCGTTAGGAACGACAAGATAACGCTTGAAGAGATCAAAAAACTAAATCCAAGTAAGATCATCCTAAGCCCAGGGCCAAAACACCCAAAAGATAGCGGAGTTTGCTTAGAGATTTTGCAGGCAGACCTTGGCGTGCCAGTGCTTGGCATTTGCCTTGGACACCAAGCCATAGGGCTTAGTTTTGGCGCAAAGATAAAAAGGCTAGACGACCCGCTTCACGGCAAGACCTCGTTTATCGACGTGAAAAATAAAGAGCCGCTCTTTGCAGGGCTGCCTGAGCGCTTTGAGGTTATGCGCTACCACTCGCTCTATGTCGATGAGCTCCCAGCTTGCTTAAGCGCTGATGCGGTAAGTGATGATGGCGTAGTTATGGCACTTAGCGTTAAAGATAAGCCGATCTTTGGCATCCAGTTTCATCCTGAGAGCTACTTCACGCAATACGGCAAAAAGATAGTTGAAAATTTTGTAAATTACAAGGCAAAAGAAGAGGTAAAAGAGCCTAAAATTCGCTCATTCAAGCCATATCTTATCAAGCTTCAAGAGAACATCCCGCTTGATGATAGTGACTTTGAGCAAATTTGCGAGATAATAGCTAGCAAAGAGTATGAGATCGTGCAGCTTTCAGCCCTTTTGGTGCTTATTAGCGAAAAGAGTCTCTATCCAAAAAGTCTCGCTGCGCTTGCAAAAAATATCCTAAAATACTCGCAAACTTACCGCGACGATACGCCTATGATCGATCTTTGCGGCACTGGAGGCGACGGCTTTAAGACGATAAATATCTCAACTACAGTTGCATTTATCCTTGCAAGCCTTGGCATAAAGGTCGCAAAACACGGCAACAAGGCAGTTTCAAGCAAGTCTGGTAGCTCTGATGTGCTTGAAATTTTAGGCGTAAAAAGTGAAAAATCACTGGCAAAACAGCGTGAAAATTTAGCTAGTAAAAATTTAGCCTTTTTTCACGCGCCATTTTTCCATCCGCTAGTTGGCGAGGTGAGAGAAGTGCGCCAAAGACTTGGCATAAGAACCGTATTTAACGTGCTTGGACCGCTTTTAAATCCAAATTTAAACCTTACAAATCAGCTAGTTGGCGTCTATCATAAGCCTGTTCTAAAGCTTTACGCCCAGACGCTTAAGATCCTTGGCAGAAAGCACGCTTTGGTCGTTCGCGGCGATGATGGACTAGACGAGATCACACTTTGCAGTGAAACAAGTGTTGTGGAGCTAAAAAATGGCGAAATTTTTGAATACAGCATCACGCCAGAGCAGTTTGGCTTTAAAAGAGCGCTTCACAGCGATATCGAGGGCGGCACACCTGAAGAAAACGCCAAAACCTTGATCCGCACGCTAAAAGGCGAGGAGCAGGGGGAGAAATTTGACATCGTGGTCTTTAATGCGATGTTTGCACTCTACGCGGCTGATGGCGCAAAGAGCCCAGACGAGGCTAAAAAAATGGTGCTTGAGGCGATAAATTCTGGCAAGGCATATAAATTTTATGAAGAGTTTATAAAGGCTGGGGCTAATGGCGCTAGTTAAAATTTGTGGTATCAAAACGCTAGATGAGGCGAGTGCGGTTTGCGCTTTGGATGTTGATTTTATAGGGCTGATATTTGCCAAAAGCAAAAGAAATGTCGAGCTAAATTTAGCTAGACAGATAGCGAAATTTGCTCACAGCAAGGGCAAAAAGGTAGTTGGCGTTTTTGCGGAGCAAAGTGATTGTGAGATAATGGAAATTTGCCAGTTTGCTGGCCTTGACGTGGCTCAGGTGCATGGAGTGGTGAGTGAAAATTTAGAGGCAAATTCAAAAGATATGGGGCTTGAGATTTGGCAGGTTTTTAGCGTGAAAGATAGCTTGCCAGAGGTTGATTTTAAGCATTTTGACATGGCGCTTTTTGACTGCAAGGGCGAAAATGCCGGCGGAAACGGCACTAGCTTTGAGTGGGAAATTTTAAAAGAGGCAAAATTTAAATTTGGCATGGCTGGGGGCATAGGCGAGCACAACATAAAAGAGGCGCTGAAATTTAAGCCATATCTAGTCGATATCAACTCAAAAGTCGAAGATGAAAACGGCATAAAAGATGCGAAAAAGATAGAGAGAATTTTAAAGATCATAGATGAGGTAGAAGATGAATAGTAAGGCGTATTTTGGAAAATTTGGCGGGCAGTTCGTGCCTGAGACGGTGATGTTTGCCCTTGATGAGCTAGAAAATGCTTATGAGAGCATCGCAAAGACAAAAGAGTTTAAAGACGAGCTTGATGATCTTTTGAAAAACTACGTTGGCAGGCCTAGTCCGCTCTTTTTTGCAAAGCGTCTGAGCGAGCACTACGGACATGAAATTTACCTCAAGCGTGAGGACCTAAACCACACGGGCGCGCATAAGATAAATAATGCGCTGGCTCAAGCGTTGCTTGCTAAAAAAATGGGTAAAAAGAAAATTTTAGCTGAGACTGGAGCTGGTCAGCACGGCGTGGCAACAGCGACTGCAGCGGCACTTTTGGGCTTAGAGTGTGATGTCTATATGGGCGCAACAGACGTGGCTAGACAGCAGCTAAATGCCTTTCGCATGCAGCTTCTTGGTGCAAAGGTGGTGAGCGTAGAAGATGGCTTAAAAACGCTAAAAGAGGCGACTACGGCGGCCATACAAGCGTGGGTAAATGAGATAGAGAGCGCATTTTACGTCATTGGCTCAGCTGTTGGCCCACACCCGTATCCAAAGATCGTGCGTGACTTCCAAAGCGTGATTGGCACAGAGGCTAAAGCCCAGCTTGCAGACTACGGCAAAAAGGCCGACTACGTCATCGCCTGCGTTGGCGGCGGCAGTAATGCTATTGGCATTTTTAGTGCGTTTTTGGACGATGAGAGCGTAAATTTAGTAGGTATAGAAGCTGGTGGCCTTGGCATAGATACGCCTTATCACGCAGCTACGCTTAGCAAAGGCAAAACCGGCATCATCCATGGCATGAAAACGACTGTTTTGCAAGATGAGTACGGTATGATCTCGCCAGTACATAGCATCTCAGCTGGTCTTGACTACCCAGGCATCGGCCCAGAGCACGCCCACCTAAACGACATCAAAAGGGTAAGATATGAGGCCGTGACCGACGATGAGTGCATAAATGCCTTGTATTTTCTAAGCAAGATGGAGGGCATCATCCCAGCCATCGAGAGCGCGCATGCGGTGGCGTACCTGGAGAAACTTTGCCCAAAACTTGATAAAAAAAGCGTCATCGTCGTAAATATCTCAGGCAGGGGCGATAAGGACATAAACACAGTTATCGGCTACGAAAAAGGAAAAATTTATGGATAAGGTAAGAAGCACATTTAACGGCAAAAAGGCAAACATCGGCTACATCGTGGCTGGTTATCCAAGCTTAGAAAAAACTAAAGAATTTTTAGAAAATTTAGATGAGAGCACGCTTGATTTACTTGAGATAGGCATCCCATACTCTGACCCGCTGGCTGATGGCAAACTCATTGCGCAAGCTAGCTTTGAGACGGCTCAAAGTGGCGTAAATACCGACGTTGTCTTTGACATGCTTGAGGGCTGCAAGGCAAAAGTGACAAAGCCACTTGTTTTTTTGGTTTATTACAACATCATATTTGCTTATGGCGTTGATAAATTTCTAAAAAGATCACATGAAGCTGGAGTTAGCGGTTTTATCGTGCCGGATCTACCTTGTGAGGAGTGCGAGGAGTTTGCTCTAAAGTGCAAGGAGCTAAATTTATGCCTTGTGCCACTTATCAGTGTCACGTCTGGGGGCAGGGCGGATGAGATATTAAAATTTGGTTCAGGATTTATCTACGTGCTAGGTGCTATCGGCGTTAGCGGTTCAAAAAGAGCCGATGAGGATAGGATAAAAAATTTAGTCCTAGAGCTTAAGAAAAAGAGCGATCTGCCAGTGGCTGTGGGCTTTGGCATCAAAAATAAAGATGATGTTAGCGAAGTGAAAAAATATGCTGACGCTGCGATCATAGGCACGCAAATAGTCAAGCTTTGCGCCAAATTTAGCGCAAAAGAGCTAGTTAAAGAGGTCGATAAACTCTTTTAAAATGCTTAATAAATTTATAGCTAATTTAGTAAAGCCAAAGTATAATTAACGCGCATTTCAAGTCTTAAGGAAGAGATATGAGAAAAGTTATAGATGAAGCCACGAGCTATCTTTGCAAAGATACTTTGGGGTTGGATTTAGAGGTTGGCAAGAGCCTTGGTAAGGGATTTTACGGGGCTAGCATACCAGTTTATAAGGGTAAAAGCGAGTATCAGTTTTATCTATTTTTTAAAAAAGATACTTTGAAAATTTTCATGAATGCCTTTTTTGGTCACGAAGATGTCGATGGTGGCGATCTGGACGATCTTTGCAAAGAGATAGCTAATCAGATCATCGGCAAGGCTAAAAATCTATTAAATGAAAAAGAGCCAAATGCTTATAAACTCGGAACGCCTGAGTTTTTGGGCGAGGTTGAGAATTTTGGCATAAAGCTAAAAGAGAAATTTATATATAAGATAAAAAATAGAACATTTCAAATAGGCTACAAGATACAATGAACGACGAAGGTGCGATAGAGACACTAGAACAGCTAGGGCTTTTTAAGAGCTATGACGAGCTTATGGATATAAGCGTTGATTTTATAGCTGAGCTAGGAACTACCACAGTTAGCATAAATGAGCTTTTGAAATTTGAAGCTGGCTCGGTCATAGACCTCGAAAAACCAGCTGGCGAGAGCGTGGAGCTATATATAAATAATAGAATTTTTGGAAAAGGCGAAGTAATGGTTTATGAGAAAAATTTAGCCATCAGGATAAATGAAATTTTGGACTCAAAGTCAGTTATTCAGTACTTCAAAAAAGAACTTTTATGAAATTTATACTATTTTTTGTGCTTTTTGCTACGCAGATCTTTGCCTCAAACCTGCTAACATACAACATCTATGAGCGCACCGACAGGGTCGATATCATGCTTAGCTTTGATGCGCCGTATGAGGGCAACATCTTTCAAAAGCGAGAAAAAGATACGACCTCTTTGATACTAAATTCTCTAAGCTACGATCAAAGCGCGAGCAAGGATATAAACTCAAAGATCATTCAAGAGCTTGAGATAGAGCCAAAGCAAAACTCTTTAGTTTTAAATTTACGCTCAAACGATGCGATCATCGTAAATGCTTCAAAGACAACTGATAGCTTCGGACTTCGCATCCGCGTAACACTAAAAAACACAAAAACGCAGGTGCAAAATATGCCTCAAGCTAGCGCAAAGATAGAAACTGCTAGCACGCCAAAGACAGAAAATGAACCTATGGTTAATATTGATTCGAGATACTTCATCGTCCTAAGTGTGCTCATCGCGCTTCTTATATTTTTATATGTTTTTAAAAGATATATCACTTCAAAAAGTAGTGATTTTAGCGGGTTTAAAACGCCACAAAATCAACCACAAAACGACACAAAGTCGATGAACTGGCTACTTAAAAATCAAAATAGCGGCGTCAATATCATCTATGAAAAATATCTTGACCGCACAAACAAGCTAATGCTTCTAAGCTACGAAAATAGGCGCTATCTAGTGATAGTTGGCAGCTCAAACGTCATGCTTGATAGCTTTGGCGAGGATAAGATCCAAAATGAGCAGGACTTCGCGGTATTCTTTGAAGAAAATAAGAAGAAACTTGGCTCATTTTTGCAAGAGCGTCAAAATAGCCTAAATAACTACAAAGACAAAATGAGCGGGGAATTTTAACTCCGCTTTTTGCACTACTAAATTTTTAAAGTTTTTGCATAAAATGCATGCAGTGCGCCAGCACCATTGCATGCCACTTCTAACGTTGTCGGAGTTAGGGGGATCGTTAAGGGGGAAGGGAGCGACTTCGTAATTTAAGCCCCTCCCCCTAAACAAAGAAACAAAACTTTAAATTTCTAAAAAAACTATTTTTGCAAATTTTAAAATTTATCGTATTTTTTTAACCGCATGCAGTGCTTCAGCACTGACGCATGCACTTTGAACGTGCGAGGGGATTGGGGGATTCAAAAAGGGGGATAAGGGGACGGGCTTCGTGTCTGCCCTGCAGTTGCGAGCCTGCTGAGCAAAATTCAAGTCCCCTTGTCTCCCTTTTGAATAAAAAGAAATTTACAAATTTAGTCAAGCTGTCTTTGCAAATTTTAAAATTCCATTCGCTCACAAGGATTGACTACTAAAATTTGGGTTCGCTTACATCTTAGCTCAAATTTTAGAGCCGAAATTACTCGCTCATGAAATTTTAAAATTTGCCCAAATACACTAGCGTTTTTTAAAAATATCAGCTACTTTTGATCTATACAAACGAAATGGCAAAAATTTCAGGTTTTGCGATCTTTTTTATCTCTTCTTTTGCCATGGCAAATTCTTTTGCGCCCTCTATTTTTAGTGTGTGGCCGCTAAACTCAAAGCTTAAATTTATCTTCTCACAGGTTATATCAAGTGCCTTGGCTAGCGCAAGGATGAAGCTTAGCCACCTTACACATTCAGCCTTTGGTAATAAATTTTTATACTTTTCAAACTCATAAATATTTTTCTTGCCATTTGTGCCGATGACCGCGGCTATTAGTGCCTTTTGCTCGTGTGAGAAGCCGTAGTTTAGGGCATTTAGTATGATATAGGCTGAGTTTTTGTGATCGCCGTAAAAGCCTATCTCTTGACCGACGTTGTGAAGCTTTGCAGCAATTAGCAGTGTCTCAAGATAGCTCTCGTTTAGCCCATGAAGCTTTTTAAGCGCCACAAAAATATCCTTTGCATATCTTGCCACGGCTTTGTTGCAAGAGAGGATGAAGCGGTCTTGCAGGCTTTTGACGCTTGGGTTAAAATTTTCTGGAAATTTAAGACTTGGACGCAAAAAGTCTTTTAAAAAGACCCCTTCTCTTACGCCAACGCCACTTGTGATGACATTTTTGGCATTTAGCGCCTTGGCAAGGGCTAAAAATATATGTGCGCCCTCTCTGATGGTGTCATATCTATCTTTTTTTATAGGGAATTTATTTAGTTCAAGCACGCTAACGTTTGCGATGCTTTCGATGTAGGCTTGCTCGTCGCTAAGCTTGTAGCAAAAGCCATGCAGTGATGAGAGCGGATATAAATTTTTACTCATTATGGCCGATGATATCGCTCTTAAAGAGCCGCCGATCGCTATTAAATTTGGACACTTAAATCGCTCATCTATCTGCGCCGTGATCTGCGATAAAAATTTTGGTAGTTTGTTTAAATTTTTCTTATCAAAAAATAGCTCTTTTAGCCTCACTGTGCCTATATCAAGCGAGAGGACATCGACTATTTTGCCGTTGCTTATCCTAGCAAGCTCGGTCGAGCCTCCACCGATATCGATAGTGACGCACTCGGCTAGATTGTGAAGCAAATTTTTAGCCGCTATCGCTCCAAAAGTAGCCTCCTCTTTGCCGTCAATGACTTTTAAATTTATGCCAAGTTTTTTTCTTAGAAGTGAGATCAAAACGCCTGAGTTTGGAGCATCTCTAAGCGCTGAAGTGCCGACACATAGGACTTTAGAGCATTTGTAGCTTTTTATGATACTAGCAAATTCACCAAAAGCTTTGATCGCTTTTTGCATTGAAGCTTCTGAAATTTCGTTGTTTGAGCCGTATCCACCTTCGCCCAGTCGCACTTTGGTTTTGTATTCAGCTAGTATAAAAAATGCTAAGCGTGACGTGCGCTCAAATATCGCCATACGCATAGAATTTGAGCCAAGATCGATCACTGCGGTTCGTTTTGCCATTTTTTATCCTTTTAAATTTAAAACGAGGCTTGCAACTGCTCCGTTTGTGTTCTCTCTATTTTTGATAGATATCTCAGCGTCAAGTGCCTGTGCTGCGCCCTTTGCGAGAAATAGTCCAAGTCCAGCACCACCTTTGTTGCCGTATCTTTTAAATGGAGCAAACAAGTCCTTGCTCTCGTCTATGCCCACGCCCTCATCGGCAACCTCGATGATAAATTTGCTCTTTTCAAGCCTTGAGCTAATCGTAATCGTGCTATTTTTTGGAGAAAATTTGATAGCATTTTGGACGAAATTTTGCACTATGTGAGTTAGCAGGCTGGTTTGGATGTTTAGATTAAAAATTTCAGGTTTTAGATCGAGTGCGAGATTTTTTTCTTCACCTTTTGCGAGCACCTCGTAGTTTTTGCCTAGTTTTTTCAAAAATGCGATCACGTCGGTATTTACTGGCTCTTCAAACTGCGCACCCTCTTGACGACCTATCTCAAGGACCGAGCCTATCATAGCGTTCATGCCGTTGATCGCTTCGTTATTTGATTTTAGCGCTTCTATGTATTTTTCGCTCTCGCGTGGTTTTAAAAGTGTCACTTCGTTTTTGGTTTTCATGACGGCAAGCGGCGTCTTTAGCTCATGTGCAACGCCTACAAAGAGCTCTTTTTGGTATAAAACGAAAGTTTGTATGCGAGTAATTAGCCTATTTATGCTATTACCAAGTGGCAAAAACTCATCTGGCAAGCTTTTGATATCAATCTCTTTTAGAAATTTCTCATCTAAATTTGTAAGCTTGTGACTTAAAATTTTTATAGGTATTAAAAGCATTCTTGATAAAAATAGTGCGTAAAATAGCACCAAAAGTATCGCTGTGACGTTTACGATTATAATATCTATAAAAATTTCTTCGACTATCTGGCTTTGAAGCGTTGTCTCTTTTTCTAGGACTAAGTAGCTACTCTCATCTAGCCTTGTTGTTAGAGTGGTTGTGCTCTTATCTTTTATCTTTTGCATCACAAGGTAGGGCTTTTCACCTTTAAGCTCGCCCGCTTTTACGTTGGCTAGAGTTTTGTTTGGGATTTCTATAGTAAAAGTTTTTAGATTGTTAGGATTGAAATTTTGTGGATTGTTTTTGTAAGCTGTGGCTTGCTGGTTTAGCTCACTAACTACGCTTTGAAAAACGGTAACTCTTATGTAGTGATAGAGCATCACCGAAACAACGGCAATTAGCATCATCGCACCAGATGCTAATTGCAGTATAAATCTATTTCTTAAGCTTTTTTGGGAAAGCAAAATCTATATCCGCGTCTTCTAACAGTTTCTATTGTCGAAATATTTAGCGGTTTGTCCATTTTTTGGCGGATTTGGTTGATAGCAACCTCGATAACGTTTGGAGTTACAAGCTCTGGCTCTTCCCAGATAGCGTCAAGTAGTTGCTCTTTAGATACGATCTGATCTGAGTGTCTTGCAAGGTGAGTTAATACCTCAAATGGCTTACCTTTTAGCTCGATGTCGCGGCCAAGATATGTGATCTTCTCTTCGTCAGGGTTGATGATAAGCTCGTCTATCTTGATGATATTTGTGCCACCAAAGCGTAGTCTGGCCTCAAGTCTAGCTACTAAAATGTCAAAATCAAATGGCTTTTTGATGTAGTCATCAGCGCCAGCTCTAAGTGCTTTTATCTCGCTCTCTTTGTCATCTTTTGCAGAAAGAACTACGACTGAAGTGCGTGGAGATTTATGTTTTATGATGTTTATAAGATCAACGCCGTCGCCATCTTGAAGCATCCAGTCAGTCAAAACTAGGTCATAGTTTCTGATGCCGATGTAGTACTCAGCGTCTTTAAAATTTTCAGAGCTATCTGTCTGATAACCAAACTCTTGCAACCCCTCAGCAATCGTCTTATTTAGCGTTACTTCGTCTTCTACTATTAAAATACGCATTTCTTTTCCTTAAACTAAAATTTATGGTCGATTGTATCATAAATTAAGAAATATTTCAAGATACTTTAATAAATTTTTAAAAAACAGTGCTGATTTTTGCACCGACAATTGCATTTGGTAAAATCTCGGTTTTTAAAATCTCCATATCCAAGCTAGTAAGCGAGCTAAACCTCTCTTTTAGCGCTTTGCAAGTTGCTTCCAGTGACTCTTCTACGCTTTGAAATTTCATTTCATTGTAAAATTCTTTTATAAAATCCGCCACTAAAACATAATCAATCAAACTAGTTGAGCGAAATTCTAAGCTTACTTTTACCTCTTGCTTTGCAACTCGCTCAAAGTCAAACATCCCGATGACGGTTTGAAATTTATAATCCTTAATGATAGTTGTTATTTCGCTTTTCATACGACTTTTTGCTCCTTTCCTGAAAGCAGGCGAACGATATTTGGTATGTGCTTATAAACTACCAAAAATGCGATGATAAGTATCGGCGCGTGAGTGTAAATTTCATCAAGCTCTGGGTGGATGATAAAGCTTGATGCGATGAGAGCTATCAGCGCGCATAGCGAGGCTAGAGAGCTTATCTTTAAAAATTTACCGACCAAAAACCAAACGATAAGAGCGATGATGATTTCAACTGGCAAGAAAAATGCTAGCACGCCAGCTCCAGTTGCCACGCCTTTGCCGCCTTGAAAGCCTAAAAATATAGAAAAACAATGCCCCGCAACGCTTAAAACTGCCATCGTCCAAAGCACGCTTTGGCTAGCTCCAAGCAAAGAGGCTATGATGAGTGGCAAAGCACCCTTTAAAACGTCACAAACTACGGTTAAAATAGCTAGCTTTTTGGCGAGTTTTGGGTTTGTTTGCTTTAAAACCCTTAAAACATTTGTCGCGCCTATGCTTTTGCTGCCCTCTTTTTTTATATCAACATGTCCAAAAATTTTTGCTAGTATGAGCCCTGACGGGATGCTACCAAGTAGGTAGCTAACGGCATAAAGTATTAAATTTTGCATATTTTACCTTTTAAATTTAAAGAGAAATGATATTAAAAAAATACTAATTTTTTTATAAATCATCTCCAAAAAAGCACGATTTTTTCGTCGTAGATGTCGCTTTTCTTTGGCGAAATTTGCGTTTCGTTTATCGTGATGTTTTTAACATCATTTGCCTCTTTTAGCGCGTCGCACTCTTGTGCAAATTTCTCCTCAAGCTCGCTTATGGCTAAGCTTATATCATTTACGCTTTGCTCGCTAAGCTTGACGTCGCTTCGCTCTTTTAAGACCTTGTTTGCGCTTCTTGCACTTGATGCGATCTTGCCGGCGTTTTGGCGAGATAAGAGTTTGTTGCCAAATATCGCTCCAAATATGCTTGCGCCTATATTTATAGCTGCGTCAAGACCGATTGTGGTCATATCTTTTTGCTCTTTATCAAGCTTTGCAAGGGCTTTGTTTAGCTTATCTTGCAAACTCTTTTGCTCTTTTTCAAATTTAGCCGTGAGTTTTGCGGTTTGCTCCTCTAAAATTTCATTGCACTTATCCTGAAGCCTTATGAAAAACTCCTCTTTTGACTCGTTTTCTTTTGAGTAAATTCCCATCGCTTCAAAGGTGTTAAATTTGAAATTTCTATACAAAAACTCTTTAAAATCTTTCTCTAAAGCGTCAAAATTTTTAGCGCTCGTTATGAAATTTGGCACAGCAGCAAAGCTTGCACCGCTTGGTTCATTTTCGCTCGCATCAACGTGCATGCCTTCGCTAGCCTCGCTCCAGTTTGGCTCTTTGTCGTTTTCACTAAGCTCATAAAGATAGCTCACCTCGCAAATGCTATCTATGCCCTTTTTGGCATCATAAATTCTCACCTTTGCGCTTGCTAGCAAATTTGGTGTGAGGCTTTTTGAGTTAGCATAAAGCTGCGTGATTGCACTTGAGATGATAGGTTTTGCGCTAAATTTCATCTCGCTTTTATCTACGCCTTGGCTGCTTAAATTCTCTTTTTTATCTTTCATCAAATTTGAAATTTGCTCGCGGCTTAGCGGGCCTTTTAGATAGCTAAGTGCCCAGCGCGTGGAGATGACATTTAGGCCGTCCTCGTTTATATTTTTAAGTAAGAAATTTCTTTTGGCTAAATTTGATATGAGATTTTCAAGTGAAGCTTTGTCTAAGCTTGAGCCTGCGATGCCGCTTAGGCCGTCGATCACGCGAGCTTTGTCCTGCGCTGTTTGGAGGCGGCCAATGAACCAAGTGCCGATGTTGCTAAGGCCTTTGTAGTCAAGATCGACTGGGTTTTGCGTGCTTAAAACGCAGCCAAGACCAAATGCACGGGCTTGTTTTAAAAGCGTGAGCATAGGCGTTTTTGACGGCGGATTTGCGTTTGGTGGAAAGAAGCCAAAAATTTCGTCCATATATAGGATCGCTCTAAGTGAGCTAGTGCCCTCTGTGCCGCGCATCCACGCGATGATCTCGTTTAGTAAAAGGGTGACAAAAAACATCCTTTCAGCGTCATTTAGGTGTGAGATCGTAAAGATATTACACTTTGCTTTACCGTTTTCGTCAAAAAGCATCTTTGAAATTTCAAGTCTAACGCCCTGTGTCCAGCCCTTAAAGCTTGGGCTTGCGATGAGTGCGTTTATCTTCATGGCAAGCTTTAGGCGCTCACTGCTTGGATAAAAGGTATCCACGTCAAAAACGCCTATCTTTTTAAACGGCGGATTTGCTATAAAATTTATAAGCTCTTCGATGCTGACGTCTTTTTGCTCTTTAAATTTGCTCTCAAATATAGTGGATATTAGCAGCTGCTCTTTTGAGCTCATATCCTCTGAACTCATGCCAATAAGCGATAGCACCGACGCTGCGAGTGAGTTTATATAGTTGCTAAAAATTTCTTCGTCACTAATATTTGGGCAGGCAAAGTCGCTAAGTAGCGCCACACCTATGCCAGCTGAGCTTTTTGGTGTGTAGATATTAAAGCTAGCGCTATCTTTTAAAATTTTTACGCGCTCAAGGTCTTGAAAGCTCGACTCTATACCGTTTCTCCAAAGCTCGGCCTGAGCGGTGGCAAATTCCTCTACGCTTTGACCTTTATTTGCCGCTTCTGCTTCATCGACGTATGGTAAAAAATCCTCTGCTCTCATCTGCGGAAAGGTGAGGGCTAAATTTGTGATATCGCCCTTTGGATCGATGATGATAGAGGGGATGTTGTCTATGCAGGCCTCTTCTAAAAGCGTGATACCAAGGCCTGTTTTGCCGCTACCAGTCGTACCGATAATGGCTGCGTGAGTGGTTAGGTCCTTGTTTTTATAAAAAAATGGCTCTTTATCTTTTAGCCCGATGTAAAAAAGCTTTAAATTTTCTTGTATGGTTTTCACTAATTGCCTTATTCGTATAAATTTATGCGTGAGCGAAGCTCGTCAAGCGTCTCTTTGACGCGCTTTTGCGTGAAGTCTTTTATAGTTTTATCATCATCAACTAGCTGCATGCAGTATCTGATGTAGCCCTTGTATGCTAGCTCTGTGACTAGCTTTAGCTTTAAAGAGACGTTTTTTACTTCATCTGGTGAGAGCATGATGTCAAAATTTGCCTCCAACTCTTCGCCGTCTTTAAAATTTGTAGCTTGTGAGCTTAATATGCTCATGCCGCCCTCTGAGATGTCATAAAGGCTACCAACAAGCTCGCCTTGCTCTCCTTTTAGAGAAATTTTTGTAAAGCGATTTGGCAAGACGCGCTGGAATTTTCTCTTGTTTGCATGCATGGTCGCTGTGCGCGAGAAATTTGAAAGGGTGACACTTTTATCGGCGATATTGTAGTCGATGATGTCGGCGCGAAGTTGCTTTGAGAAGAAGCTGTTTGGCAGGATAAAGCCCTTGCCATCTTGCTTCATAGCTAAAATTTGCATCATATCTACGCGAAAAACGACGCTATCTTCTTTAACCTCTAAAATTTCGGCTTCGTATTTTATATTTAGTCCGTCGTATAAATTTAAAAACTCAGGGCGGACCTTGGCATTTTTCATGCGTGTAAATGTGTTGATTGGATCTTCATAAAAAAATGAGCCAGTATCGATCATCGTTTTTACCGTGGCTTCTTGGTGATCCTGCGTGTTATATAAAATTTCTTTCATCCTTGAGACGGCATTTACAAAATAGCCCACATATACTGCATTGTCGCAGGCATGACTAAAATTTAGTGTCAAATTTAAGAGCAAGAAATTTACTAGCTCATCTTTTGCATTTAGTTTTGGTATTAGGCTGTTTAAGTCGTCGCGAATTTGTGTGGCATTTGGCTTTTGGATGAGTAGCGCGTCAAAGATACTCTCAAGGCAAATTTTCATCTGCTCGTGTGGCACTACAAGGGTTAGTTGTCTGCAAAATTTGATACCCTCATCTATAAATTTAGCTCTTAAACCAAGTATGCAATCCTCGCAATTTTCGACAAGTTCTTGCCTGCCCTTAAACTCCATGGGGTCTCCAAAAAAGGTTATTTATTAAAACATCGCTATCATATATAAAGTTATATTAAAAAAATATTTAAATTTGTGTAGAGAGGAAATTTCTAGGCAAAGCTGCCTAGAAATTTGAATAATTATAGTTTGCTTTCGTTGTGTGAAAGGTAGTCAGCAACACCTTCTGTGCTTGGTTTCATACCAGCGTCACCTTTGTGCCAGCCAGCTGGGCAAACTTCGCCGTGCTCGTTTGTAAATAGCATAGTATCTACCATTCTGATCATCTCGTCAATGTTTCTACCAAGTGGTAGGTCGTTTATAACTGCGTGGCGAACTGTGCCATCTTTGTCAAGTAGGAATGATCCGCGAAGTGCTACGCCAGCGTCTTCTAGAAGTACGTCAAAGCCACGAGCGATTGATTTTGTCATGTCAGCTACGATCGGGAAGCGAACTTTGCCGATACCGCCTTTATTTACTGGAGTCTCTTTCCATGCAAAGTGTGAGAACTGGTTGTCGCAAGAAACCGCGATAACTTCGATACCACGTGACTTGAACTCGTCATATCTTTTATCAAATGCGATGATCTCGCTTGGGCAAACGAATGTAAAGTCCATTGGGTAGAAGAAGACAACAGCGCCCTTTTCGCCGATATTTTTGTAAAGGTTGAAATCATTTACAATTTGATTGTTTCCTAAAACTGCTGCAGCTGTAAAGTCAGGTGCTTTTTTTGTTACTAACATTTTTTCTCCTTAATAATAAATTTTATTGATTGCGAAATTATATCCATAAAAATTTAAATTCAGATTAAATGTATCTGAAAATTTAAATAATTATAATTTTAATATCTATTTGAAAATGAATGGAAATTTTTAAAAATTTATAGAAGATGTTGTAGAAATTTTATTAAATTTAGAGTTTTGGGTATAGAAGCGGTTAATTATAGATCGCTAAAATTTCTACCGCCAAATTTTAGTATCGCCGAACCCCAAGTAAAGCCGCCACCAAATGCGTCAAGAAGCAAAACAGAGCCATTTTTGATGCGTCCATCCTCGTAAGCATCATTTATCGCCATCGGGATCGAAGCAGAGCTTGTGTTGCCATATTTTGCAACCGTCAGAACGCACTGCTCGTCAGTGAAATTTAGCCTATTTTTTACGGCGTCTATTATCCTGATATTTGCTTGATGAGGTATGAAAAAGTCGATATCTTCGCTTTGCATTTTGTTTGCGTGTAAAATTTCTATCACGCTTTTGCTAAGCGTTTGAACCGCTATCTTAAAGACCTCATTTCCGCTCATGTGGATGAAATTCAGCCTATTTTTTAGTGTCTCATCGCTAGCTGGAAAAGCACTACCACATCCTGGAGTTATCAAAAGCTCAGCCTGTCTGCCATCGCTTGCAGTGTGGATGTCGATGATCTCATTTTCTTCGCTAGCGCTTATCACTGCTGCTCCTGCTCCGTCGCCAAAAAGTATGCATGTGCTTCTATCTGTGTAGTCAATTATCGAGCTTAGTTTTTCAGCTCCTATGATCAAGACATTTTTCTTAGCACCACTTACGATAAGAGAATTTGCAAGCTCCAAAAGATAGATAAATCCTGTGCAAGCCGCACTTATATCAAAAGCTGTAATGCCAAAATTTAAACCTAAATTTGCAGCTATCTTGCAGGCAGTTGAAGGCATGCAAAGATGATCTGGAGATATCGTAGCGCAGATTACCGCATCGATTTGTGATTTTTCAAGCCCTGAGCGTTTTATAGCTAGCTCGGCAGCTTTTGTGCCAAGGTCGCTTGTTATCTCGGTTGTTGCGATGTGTCTTTGCTCTATACCAGTTCGCTTCACTATCCACTCATCGCTCGTGTCGACCATTTTTTCAAAATCAAAATTTGTTAAAATTTTTTCTGGGACATATGACGCAATGGAGATCAATGAAGCTTTTGGCATATTTTACCTTGCAAAGTGTGAAAGTTCTTCTTCTATAACTTTATTTATATTCGAATTAGCAAATTTAATTGCTTGAAAGATTGCATTTTTTATAGCTTTTGAGTTGCTTTTGCCGTGGCTTATGATGACGCAGCCATTTACGCCAAGAAGTGGAGCACCGCCATACTCATCGTAGCTGACCTGTTTTTTTAGAGTTTTAAAGACTTTTCTCATAAGCACTGATCCAGCCATGGCAAGAGGTGATTTTTTGACTTGCTTTTTGATAATCTTACCTATGGCATCAGCGACACCTTCGCTAGTTTTTAGTAGGATATTTCCCATAAAACCGTCGCAGACCATGACATCAATACTGCCATCAAAAATTTGATTGCCCTCTGCATTACCAACGAAGCTATCAAGCCTAGAAACCAGCTTAAAGGCTTCTTTACTGACCTCGTTGCCTTTGCTCTCTTCTTCGCCGTTTGATAAAAGACCTACTTTTGGCTCTTTTCTGCCTAAAATTTCTTTTGCATAGGCTTCGCCCATTATAGCAAATTGAAATAAGTGTTCGCTTCTGCAATCAACATTTGCACCAACGTCCAAAACCAAAGTAGCTGTCTCTTTTGAATTAGGCATAAGTGTTGCGATCGCTGGACGAGAAACATTTTTTAGTCTACCAACTCTTAACGTAGCTAAACTCATAGTAGCACCGCTGTGACCAGCAGAAACGACAGCATCGACTTCTTTTTCTTTTAAAAGCTCAACAGCTTTGTAGATCGTGCTATCTTTTCTTTTTAGTGCGTCTGTCGCTCCGTCTGACATCGAGATGACTTCAGTAGCTTCTATAAATTCTATATTTTTTAAATAGGGTTGTGGGATGAGTGGTTTTATGGCATTGCTATCGCCAACTAATACAGCTTTAAATTCTGCCTCTTTCAGTGCTTCAATAACGCCAGATATTATAGGCTCTGCACCAAAATCACCACCCATAGCATCAATAGCAATGCGAATCATATTTTAGTATTCACCTGTTGTTTTGTTTATGCGGTGAGGCATTTTCCAAGAACCATCTTTGTCTTTTACAGGCACTGGAAGTGTAACTTTGTAATGTGTTCTACGTTTTGCTGCACGAGAATGACTCACTCTTCGCTTTGGTACTGCCATTTTACTCTCCTTTATAAATTTTTACATTTTTCACAATAAAAATAATCGCTCTTAAAAGCTTCTAGCTCGCTTTCAAAAACTTCTTTTAAATCAATATTGCCATCAAAAAATTCAACCGTATCGCTAAGCTCATTTTCTCTGTCTTTATAGACACCGTCACTTAAATTTAGCTCTACGTCTTGATCGATAGGCAACATAAATTCATCACCACATCGATCACAAATATATTTCATCTCGCCCTTTATAGTACCTTGGCATTTTACCAAAAAAGGGTCTTTTCTTTTTAAAATTCCACTAAAAACTAGATCATTGTTTCTTACTAGCTCAAAGTTTATCTCTTTGTTTGCTATTTTAGAAAACGGAATAATCAAATTTTAGTCCAAAATTAGCAAATTTCTCTTGAAGCAAAGAAGAAATTTATCTCATTTACAGCGTTTTCTAGGCTGTCACTTCCGTGAACTGCGTTTGCATCAATGCTATCAGCAAAATCAGCTCTAATTGTGCCAGGAGCTGCTTCTTTTGGGTTAGTTGCACCCATTAGCTCGCGGTTTTTAGCAACTGCATTTTCGCCCTCTAAAACCATAACCACAACTGGTCCGCTTACCATAAAATCAACTAGATCGTTGAAGAAAGGTCTATCTTTATGAACTGCATAAAATGCTTTTGCATCGCATTTGCTAAGTTTTATTTTCTTTGCAGCTGCGATTCTTAAGCCATTGCTTTCAAATCTATCTATAATTTTTCCAACAACATTTTTCTTAACAGCGTCAGGCTTAATAATAGAAAGTGTTCTTTGCATAAATTTTCCTTCAAAATTTAGGTTATTTAAATGAAGTTGGCAATTATATCAAATAAAGCTTAAAAATAAAATAGGCTCAAATTTGAGCCTAAATTTTGTAAATTTATTGGATAACTGGAGTGCTGCCAGTGCGAGCGTCAGCACCGATTTGATCACGTGAAGGTTGTCCTGCTACTACGGCGTCCCAAACGATGCAACCATCAGTTGGACAGGCAGATGCACAGGCTGGCTCGTCGTTGTAGCCTACGCACTCAACGCATTTGTTTGAATAAACATAGTATGTATCTGCTCCAGTTGGGTTGTCGCTATCATCAACAATAGCTGAAACTGGGCACTCATCGATGCATGAACCACAGCTTATGCATATATCGGTTATTTTTACAGACATTTTTTCTCCTTAAATAAAATTTTGGCGTAGAATATCAAAAAAAACTGAAAATGATATAAATATACTCTTAAATTTTCATAACACGCTTAATTTCTCTAAACTACTTTATAAAGTTTTTATCACTTTTAGACTAAATTTACAGATTAAAATTTCAAAAAGGTCGTATAAATTTAATGAATGATACTATAAAAATAACTGGCGCTCGAGAGCACAATCTTAAAAATTTAAATCTTGAAATTCCTAAAAATAAATTAGTAGTTTTTACTGGTCTTAGCGGCAGTGGCAAGAGCACGCTAGCCTTTGACACGCTCTATGCTGAGGGGCAGCGCAGGTATATGGAGAGCCTTAGTAGCTACGCTAGGCAGTTTTTAGACCGTGTGGGCAAGCCTGATGTTGATAAGATCGAGGGTCTAACGCCTGCAATCGCGATCGATCAAAAGACAACTTCAAAAAATCCTCGCTCAACGGTTGGCACGATTACTGAAATTTATGATTATCTAAGGCTTTTATACGCAAGGGTTGGCGTGCAGCACTGCCATAAATGCGGCAAACCTATCTCAAAAATGAGTGCGAGCGACATCATAAATGAAATTTCAAAGCTTCCACTTGGCGCAAAAGTGATCATCTATGCGCCGCTAGTGCGTGAAAAAAAGGGCACATGGGCGGATCTGATAGAAAATTTACGTCAAAAAGGCTTTGTAAGGGCGCAGATAGATGGCGTTGTGGTGAGGCTTGATGAGGAGATCGAGCTTGCAAAAACGAAAAAACACACGATAAAGGTCATCGTTGATAGGATCGCCATCGACGAGCAAAATCACGAACGCCTTGCAAGCGACGTAGAGAAGGCGCTAAATGAGAGCTTTGGCGAGGTCGAGATAGAGATCGCAAACGCTGACGAGCTGGGCTTAAAAGAGAGTTTTATACATTACAGCGAACACATGGCTTGTTTTGACTGTAAAATTTCATTTACGCCGCTTGAGCCGCTAAGCTTTAGCTTTAACTCGCCAAAGGGCGCTTGCGAGCACTGCGACGGACTTGGCATACGATATAGCCTAGATATGAGCAAGATCATAGACGAGGAAAAGTCGATAGAAAACGGCGCTATCAAGCTACTTTACGGCTACAACATGAGCTATTACTATAAATTTTTGCTTGCTTTTTGCGAGCAAAATGGCATAGATATCAAAAAGCCATATTACGAGCTTAGCGAAGATGAAAAGAGGCTTGTTTTATATGGCAACGTCAAGGATGTTGAGTTCTTTTGGAAACGAAACAAGCTACTTAGAAAATTTGATGGCGTGGTCAAAATTTCACACGGGCTCTTGAAGGATTATAAGGATTTTGACGAGTATATGAGCGAGAAAATTTGTGACGCTTGTAATGGTCATAGACTAAAGCCTCAAAGCTTAGCGGTCAAGGTCGCTGACCTTGGGCTTGGTGAAATTTTAGATATGAGTATAGAAAACTGCACCGCTTTTTTCTCAAATGAGAAAAATTTTGCTTACCTAAGCGACTACGACAAGGCGATCGCGAAGCCTATCTTAAAAGAGATCAACGAAAGGCTTTTCTTTTTGTATGACGTGGGACTTGGCTACTTGTCGCTTGGGCGTGATGCTAGGACGATCAGCGGTGGCGAGGCACAGCGCATCAGGATCGCGAGCCAGATAGGAAGTGGGCTAAGTGGCGTCATGTACGTGCTTGATGAGCCAAGCATCGGTCTGCACGAGCGTGATACGCTAAAACTTATAAAGACGCTTAGAAATTTACAAGCTAAAGGCAACTCCGTGATCGTCGTCGAGCATGATAAAAAGACAATAGAAGAGGCTGACTATATCGTAGATATCGGACCTGGAGCTGGTAAATTTGGCGGTAGCGTAGTCTTTGCAGGCACAGCAAAAGAGCTTTTAAGCTCGGACACTCAGACTGCACAATACATAAATGGCAAGAAAAAGATCGACTATCAAAAAAATAGAAAGGCTGAGAAGTGGCTTGAAATTTCAAATGTAAATATCAACAATATCTCAAATTTAACCGCTAAATTTCCGCTTAGAAACCTTGTGGGTATCACTGGCGTTTCAGGATCTGGCAAGAGCTCGCTAGTGCTTCAGACCTTGCTCCCAGAGGCGCAGGAGCAGCTAAATAGAGCCAAAAAAGTGAAAAAAATAGCTGGGGTAAATTTAAACGGACTTGAGAATTTAGACAAGGTCATATACCTCGATCAAAGCCCGATTGGCCGCACTCCACGCTCAAATCCAGCGACATACACTGGCGTGATGGATGAGATAAGAAATTTATTTGCGCAGACTAAAGAGGCAAAGCTTAGAGGCTATAAAATAGGTCGCTTTAGCTTCAATGTCAAAGGCGGACGCTGCGAGAAGTGCCAAGGCGAGGGCGAGATCACGATCGAGATGCACTTTTTACCTGATATAAACGTGGTTTGTGACGTTTGTAACGGCGCTAGATATAACGCTCAGACATTAGAAATTTTATATAAAGGCAAAAATATCGCCGAGGTGCTAAATATGAGTATAGATGAGGCAGTTGAGTTCTTTAAGGCTGTGCCAAAGATCGCTTCAAAGCTCACCACACTGCAAGACGTAGGGCTTGGCTACATCACGCTTGGACAAAACGCAGTCACACTTAGTGGCGGCGAAGCGCAGCGTGTGAAGCTAGCAAAAGAGCTTAGTAGAAGCGACACTGGAAATACGCTATATATCCTTGATGAGCCAACGACAGGACTTCATTTTGCCGATGTTGATAGGCTAGTAAAGGTGCTAAATCACCTGGTCGATCTTGGAAATTCAGTCTTTGTGATCGAGCATAATATGGATGTCATCAAAAACTGCGACTATATCGTAGATATGGGACCAGAAGGCGGTGCAAAAGGCGGTAAAGTGATAGCTTGTGGCAGCGTAAAAGATGTAGCTAAAAACTACAAAAAAACTGGCAGCTACACAGGGGAATTTCTAGCGCAAGAGCTTGAAGAGATGAAGAAAAAATAAGACCAGCTTTTATGCTAATATTATGAAAAAATTAAGGGATAAATTTTGAAAATATTGCTTTATAACGTGACAACTGCACTAAAAATTGGCGGTGTTGAGACATTTTACTACTCAGTAGCAAAGGAGCTTATCAAAGAACACGAGGTGACCATTTGCACTGGCAGAGGTAAATTTATACCAGCATTTTTAAAAGACAGTAGCATTGATCTAAAGATGTTTGGTTTTTGCCCTAGAGAAAAGGTCGTAAAAATAGGCAATAGATTTAGAAAATTTATTGAAAGAGTTAGTTTTTATTTTAATGCCAGAAAATTTTTAGAGTCTGAGAAATTTGATATTTTAGTTGTGCATAAGCCATTTGATTTTTTTGTTGCATGGGCTTTAAAGAGGCGTGATAAGAATTTAAAAGCAGTCTTTGTAAGCGGTGGCGAGGATTTTTACTTTTTTGATAAATTTTTTATCAAATTTATAGATAAGATCATTAGCGTTAGCGACGCAAATGCGGAGATTTTAAGAGAAAGATATGGCAGAGAAGTTAAAGTCGTTTATAATGGCGTAGATAAAGAGAAGTTTTATTCAGATGCGTCACTAAAAGAGAAGACAAGAGAGAAATTTGGTGTAAAAAGTGATGAAATTTTGATAGGAAGCGTTGGTAGAGTAGTTGGTTGGAAAGGCTTTGGCATGATGGTAAAAAATATAGACAAGATCAAAAACGCCAAATTTATGCTAGTTGGTGATGGAGAAAATTTACAAAGCCTAAAAGAGCTAGCTGCTAAGCTTAACTTGGAGCAAAAGGTTATTTTTGTTGGTGCTATCGGACATGATGAGCTAAATGAGTACTATAACGCTTGCGATGTCTACTTGCAACCAAGCATAGGCCATGAAGCTTTTGGTATAACCGTCATTGAGGCATTAGCCGCTAACAAGCCTTGCGTAGTTAGCTTAAACGGTGGCATGAAAGAGATCATAAAAGATGGAGTAAATGGATATAAATTTAAAATTTCTGATGAAAGTGACATGATAGAAAAGATAAATTTAACGCTAGAAAATATAGAAAATTTAAGACCAAGAGAGAGTATAAAAGGTATGTATGAGTGGTCAAAATTTGCACAGGAGCTAGTTGAGGTATGAAAGGATTTTTCCAAGAAAAGCTAAAAGCTAGCAGATATTTAAATATAGCAATTTTAATTTTTTTATCTTTGTTCCTAATAGGTCAGTATAACGAACACATAACTGCTATTAAAAATTTATCCATATATTTAGCTCTATTTTTAACATTGATCCTTTTTACAGTCGATACTAAAAATGCTGTACAAAATATAAAGAACAATGCAAAGAACAATAAAGCTATTTTGTTGCTATTTTTGCTTTTAAATTTATATGTTTTTGGCATATCATTTTTTCCTTATGATGCTACGCAAAATGCAGCACTTTCAGCGCTTAATGAATTTAAAAGAGCGTTTATATTTATTTTTATCGTTCTTCTTTGGCATGATGGTAGCTATAAAAACTCAAAATGGTTATTTTTTGCTATGGTTGCAGCACTTAGTATAGATAATATACATTTTTTTATAAAAGGGATAGAAGATGGCACTCTTTTAAATTTAAAAAATGAAAAAGACCAATGGACGCAACCTATAGATAGATTTTATGCAGGCTTTTTTGATAGTTTATTTATTTTTTCTTTGGTCTCAATATTTTTTATCAAAAATAATTTTTACAAATTTTTTATCATAGTTTTTAACATTATTGTTAGTTTAGTTTTTATTTTGCTTACAGGTGCTAGGGGCTCATGGCTTGCACTTGCCCTAAGTTTGATGGTTATGTTGGCTCTAACTTTTAAAAATGAAAAAATTAATCTTATAAATAAAAAATCCGTGATATTTTGCCTATTTTTACTTGTCGCCTCTGCTTGCGTCTATCATAACTCTACGCTTTTGCAGTTAAAAGTTGCACAAGGATTTTATACTTCTGGTAGAGGAGATATTTTAACAAAGAGGTTGCCGCTTCTTTTTAACTCTGATAGAGCTTATATAGGTATAGGCTTTGGTGGTAAACAATATACTAAATTTTTAAATGATAAAAATGTTAATAATGATGACCTTGGCCCAACTGGTGTAGGCGCTGATGGAACTAAGTATCCGCATCATGACGAGCCAGTATTTATTGGTCAGTATTATCATTACGGTGTAGTAGGTACTGCTTTTTTTGTTGCGCTTGTTTTTTATATGCTTTTTGTTTCTTTTAAAAGGTATTTGTCAAACAACAAATTTTATATATCAATATTTGGAAGCATACTTTGCACTTATATATTTAGAGGACTATTTGAAACTATATACTTTACTCATCTTTATGTAATGCTTGGGCTTTTTATAGTGTTTTTGTGCAAAAACAAGGAGTGATTTATGAAACTATTTTACATATATCCAGAACAAATTCCACAAGGTAATGCAAGAGAGATAGCAATACTAAATACATTTTTTGAGCTTAGTAATATGTGCGATGCTAAGCTGGTCTTACCGCAGTCTCCTTTAAAATTAAATGAGGTAAATGAGAAATTCGCTTTAAAGCTAAAAGCTAATGACATATTGTTTGTAAGAAAAAAGATTCTATTTTTAAAAAGTAATAAAATTTTTAATTTTTTTCTAAAAAAAATAATAAATAACTACTCAAATAAAGATGCAATATTTTATACGAGACATTTAAAGATAGCTAAATTTTTACTAGAAAATAAAATGCCCGATCAAAAGGTTGTATTTGAAGCGCATGAGTGTTTTACTTTGGGTAACAAAGCACTTTATGATATGGAAAAAGAGATACTACAAAATGCCGATTTTGTATTTTCGCACAATAGCAGTACGCTAAACGAGCTTAGAAAATTTTTCAGCTTACAAATAGCAAATTCGGCAGTTGTTTATAATGGTTGTAAGCAAGATTCTGATTTTAAGAAGAAAGATTTTGATTTTTCAATTATAAACTATTATGGCTCATTCTTGTTATGGAAAGGCCTTGATTTGATGCTAGATTTTGCCTTAAAAACTAGTATAAAACTAGAACTTTATGGCAAAAATAGCGGAAATAGTTTTATGACTTTAAAAAACACTCTTAAAGAAAGAGAGATTGAAAATTTGGTATGTTTTAAAGGACTGCTGCCTCAAAATGAAGTTGTAAAAAGTCTTATTGATAACAATACTATTTTGATAATACCTAGTGTAAAAAGTGATTATTCGCTTTATAGCACTCCATTAAAGCTTTTTGAATATATGGCAAATTCAAATGTCGTCTTAGCTCCAAATTTCCCACCAGTTGCTGAAATAGTAAAAGATGGCGAAAACGGTTTTTTATATGAAGCGGGTGATGAAAAAAGTTTAGAAGAAAAATTTAACTATATAAAGACTTTAGGTAATGAAGAGCTAAATAAAATTTCAAAAAATGCCTATGAAAGTATGAGTAAAAATACTTGGCAAAATAGAGCTATAAAAATAATCAAAGAATTAGAAAAGATAAATTAAATTTTTGGGTGGATTTAAAAGAAAAAGGGGCGAATGCCCCTGGGATTATGCAGCTGGATAAACAGATACTTTTTTTCTGTTTTTATCAAGTCTTTCAAATTTTACAAAGCCATCGACTAATGCAAAAATAGTGTGATCTTTGCCAAGACCTACGTTATTTCCAGCGTGAGTTGCTGTTCCTCTTTGGCGGATGATTATATTTCCAGCACGAACGAACTCGCCACCAAATTTCTTAACACCTAATCGGCGTCCGATACTATCACGGTTATTTTGGGTTGAACCTTGACCTTTTTTGTGTGCCATATTTTATCTCCTTAAGCTGCGATACTTACGACTTTTACACGTGTAAATTGTCTTCTAAAGCCGCGTTTTAGTTTTGAGTCTTTACGTCTGTGTTTTTTGTAGATAACTACTTTTTTGTCTTTGCCTTCATTAACGACCTCAAGAACAACTTTTGCACCCTTAACAAATGGCGCACCTACCTTTACTTCGCCGTCGTTTACAGCTAAAACTTCTGTAATCTCAACGGTTGATTTAGCTTCAGCACTAAAGTGATCTAGCTTAAGGTACTCGCCCTCGCTAACACGATATTGCTTACCGCCATGCTTAAATATAGCGTATTTTGACATACTCTACCTTTCTAAAATTTGGTAAGACCAAAAAGCACTTTTTTGCAAAAGATTTATGGAGCTTTGTTGGTTGTAAGGTGTGAATATTAGCCAAAAGTTTATAAATTCTACTTTAATGCCCCTGATCTTATGATCTCATCGGCTAAATTTCTTATCATAGAGCTATGATCTAAGAAAAATGTTTTATCACTTGGCAAATGTGGCTGATATATTAGCGTCTTGGCTACTGGCGCACTTAAGATCACATTTATCAGTTTAAATTCAGGCGGAAAAGTAAAATAAAGTTTTGGCTTAGGAATTTCATTTTGAAAGAGCCTCTGCGCATAAAATTTACTGAAATTTTCGTTCTTTGGTAGCTTTATCTCTTTAAAGAGTTCAAGCGGTAAAAAGTAACGCGCTAAGGCATGAAGTCCGTGTGCAAAAATGTAAAGTCGTTTTTCAAATTTAGGTGCATCTGTCCTGCCAAAAGTGGAGCAAAATTTCTGCAAATGCTCGCTCATAGCAGCCGTATCTTTTTCATGCAAGGCAAGCACAAATTTAACCGCTTCTCTTTCGTTTGCTGGCTTTTTAGACTCTGCAAAAGTGCGAGCTTTTTCTAGGGCTGGGGCGAGTAAATTTTCATCTTGCCAAAGTATCGCTGTGAGCAGATCATGCATAACGCATAGAAATTTATAGCCGTTTTTGCTAGGTGGCAGGCCTTTTGGAAAGATGTTTGCCATACTATCTGTGTCGCCACAAGCGATAGCAAAAAATGCCGGTATGAGCTTCTCGCACTGATCATATCCGCCGCTGCATCCTGGGAGTAAATTTAGCTTAGCGTATTGAAAAATGAGATCATTTAGTGCCTCGGCGTCGCCATCAGCTAGGCACTTTTCAAGGCAAAAGTCGTAGCGTCTAGCTCTTGAAAAAGAGAGTAATCGTATGAGCTCACACAAAAAGTCGTATTCGTTTAAATTTTTCTCTTTTATCTCGGCGTAAATGCTTGCATACTCGTCTAAAAGTAGCTCTTCGTCGCTTTTTGGTGGTTTTTTGGCTTTGAAAATATTAAATAAGCCTTCTAAAAATGACATTTTGCGTCTCCTTATTTTTGCTAATTTTAGCCAAAAACGCCTAATTTTTCACGTGCAAAAGGTGGCTTTGGCGGATAGTTTAACCTTGTTTTGGCTATAATCGCCCCAAATTTAAGCGAGCTTAGGACAAAGATGGCAGGCGAAGATCAGGAAAAAACCGAAGAAGCGACCCCCAAAAAGCTAGAAGACGCCAAAAAGGACGGCAACGTCCCCAAAAGTCAGGATCTATCAGGCTTTGTAACCCTAGTTATCGCTATTGGCGTGCTGCTTGCGATGCTAAATTTTATGAAAGATCAGGTCATCTCGCTTTACATCTACTACTCTAAATTTATCGGTCAGCCACTGACTTTGCCAACGGTAAAAATGATCGTTGTAAATACCTTTGGCAGGGCACTTCTGATGATCCTACCAGTTTGCATCTGCGTCGCGGTTGCCGGCATAATCGCAAATGTAATGCAGTTTGGCTTTATATTTACCACAAAGCCTATAACGCCAAATTTTGGCAAGATAAATCCGCTAAAAGGGCTAAAAAATTTATTTTCTATGAAAAAGGCGATCGAGAGCGTCAAGATCGTCGTTAAAGTAAGCATCGTCTTTGGAGTTGGATTTTACTTTTTCTTGCAGTTTATCAAGGAGCTTCCGCACACGCTATTTTTTTCTATGTTTGACCAGCTCGCGTGGCTAAAAGAGAAGCTAATCATCCTAGTTAGCGTCATGCTTTTTATACTTTTTGTGATCGGCCTAGCTGACCTGCTTATCGTGCGTTTTCAGTATTTTAAAGACCTTCGCATGAGCAAGCAAGAGATCAAGGACGAGTACAAGCAGATGGAGGGTGACCCGCAGGTTAAGGGCAGGATCCGCCAAGCGCAAATGCGTGCAGCCAAGCGCCGAATGATGCAAAATATCCCACAAGCTGACGTCGTCATCACTAACCCAACTCATTATGCCGTGGCGATCAGATACGACAAAAGCCGCGACGAAGCACCGATAATACTAGCTAAGGGGGTTGATTTCTTAGCGCTTCAGATAAAAAAGGTAGCGGTTGAAAATGGAGTGCAAATTTATGAAAATCCACCTCTTGCAAGGGAGCTTTATAGAGTTTGTGAGGTCGATGATACGATACCAGCGCACCTTTTTAGGGCTGTGGCTGAAGTGCTAAGCTTTGTTTATATGAGTAATAAGCAGAAATTTCAAGATAAACTTTGATGAAGAAATTTCTTGCCACCAAAAGGTAGCAAGAAATTTATCTATTATAGATAGCCAAACGCAGTAGCGAAGATATAGCCAAATATACAAGAGACTATAACGCCGATAAGGCCTGGGAAGATGAAGCTGTGGTTGATAACAAATTTACCGATGTGTGTCGTGCCACTTCTATCAAACTGAATAGCCGCAAGGTCGCTTGGGTACGTTGGTAGGATGTAGTATCCATAGCAAGCTGGCGCAAAGGCTAGGATTACAGCAGGGTTAACATCGATATTTAGTGCTAATGGCACGAACGCAACCAAAGCTGCAGCTTGAGAGTTAACAAATTTAGAGATGATAAGTAGCATAACCGCATAGGTCCAAGGATGCTCTTTTACGATGCCACCTAGTGCTTCTTTCATCATCGGAGTATGCACTGCAAACATAGTCTCAGCCATCCAAGAGATACCAAATACCGCAACAAGAGCGATCATACCTGATCTAAAGATCTCATTTTTACCGATCTTGCTAGCATCTGTTGGAGTGAATATCAAGATGATTGCACCTGTTAAAAGCATGAAAATTTGGATAACATGAACCATGCTTAGGCTCTTTGAAGAGGCTAGTTTGTTGCTTATGTTGATATAGGCACCTTGAAATTCCTCTTTTGCGCCTTTTTCATTTATATATGTTACTGCACCATCAGCTGTGCGAGTAAGAGTTTGATTTGCATCTTTGCCGATGATTTTGACTGATTGAGCTTTTTGATTTGAGTTTAGCTTGTCGTTTGAAACTTTTAGCTCAGCAGCTTCAGTTTGGATGCTGGCGTCTTTTATCTTTAAGGTTTTTAAGACTTTTTGCTCAGTTGGAAGGTTTGCTACTATTTGAACGACTGTTGCGTCTTTATAGGTAGGCCAGCTTGGGCGAAGATCTTTAAAGTATCCAAGAAGTGCGACTACAAGGATAGATCCTAAAAATATCCACATTGCAGCCCATTGGTGCATAGGAAGTTTTTTGCCTAGAAGTGTTGCGCTGTCGCCATAAACGTATTTTTTAAACTCAGGGTCTTGAAGCTTTGCTTGAAAGACTTCATCTTTATCAAGGTCTTTGCCTCTAAACCAACTAAAAATTCCTATAGCCAGAACGCCACAAAATGTTGATGGGATAGTGATCTTTAAAAGGTCCAAGTATCCATCAAAGCCAGCTAAGTGAGTTTTAGCATTGATAAGAAAGCTAGTAAGGGTTACAACAGCGACTGAAACTGGGCTAGCGATGATACCCATTTGTGAAGCGATAGAGCTTGCAGCCATTGGACGCTCTGGGCGGATGCCGTTTTTGATAGCGATATCATAAACGATAGGAAGCACGGTATAAACAACGTGTCCAGTTCCGCATAAAATAGTAAGCGTACATGTTACAAATGGAGCTAAGATACTTACATATTTTGGATTTTTTCTAAGTATGGTTTCTGCTATTTGAAGCATAACGTCAAGACCGCCACTAGCTTGAAGTGTAGCACTTGCCACAACGACAGCAAGGATGGTTAGCATAACATCGATGGCAGGCTTACCAGGTTCGATGTTAAATCCAAAAACGAGAACTACAAGACCGATACCGCCCAGCATACCAAGCGCTATACCGCCTTTTTTAGCTCCGTAGAACAAACAGATAAGGACGATGAGAAGCTGGATAGCAAACTGCATGCCTTCACTCAAATTCATGAGAAAATCCATGAAACCTCCTAAGTTAAATGTAAATTTAATGTTGATTATATCTCTTATGAATTGAGATTAAACTTATATTTTAAGATTAATTTGACAAAAGCGAGAGTTTTGCATTAGATAAAAGCTTGTGCTAGGTGGTTTTGGTCTAAATTTCTGCATCATTACCACTCTTTTGAAATTTATAAATTTTACTTTGTATAAACTATAAAATCTAAATTTTTCATACTTTGTTTTTAAAAATTATTAATAAAAAAATTTAAGTTTTATTTTATATAATCCTAAAATCTGAGAAGCATTTTTTATCTGTGTTAAAATCTGCGATATAAATTTAAAAGGATAAATTTGAAAGAAAATGCTAAAGAAGCTATAAATTTGCCTATAAAAAAAGATGAGTTGAGCCAAAAAAGAAGAGTAGTTTGGGCGGTGATCGCAACGCAGGTTGAAGAGATAAAGAGTGCAGACTGGACGGAGCTTGATATGCCAGAAACCCTTTGGAAATACAGCGTAAAAGAGTTTGGTCCTCTAATAGCCTCTATTGACGCGCACGGAACAACCTTTTTGAGTGAAATAAGGTCAAATTTAACGAGAAAAAGGACGAGATATTAGTTGAAATTTTACCGCAAATTGGGTTTATAAAGTAGATAAATTTAGGTGGCCTGCCTTTTAAATTCTGTGCCTTAAGTTTTTACATCATGTTACTAAATTTAAAAGGCTTTAAGCTGATATACGGACATTCAGTAAAGCAATAATGACCCCGCACTATGGTTTGCCGTCTGATGTCCAATTATGTCCGCCTAAATATTTCAAGCTATGCAGAATTTGCTAAGCGTCTATAAAATTTTTTCGTATTTGTGCTACGTAAGTTTAAATTTGTCTTATACTATCAAAAAGTGTTTTTGTATGCTCTAGTAATTCTTTTGCATCTTTGTAGTGTCTTATATACTCACTTATTGAAATATTTACACTATCGCCATGGGCTATTTTATTTCTAGTATCCACAATATTTCCAAGTGCAGTAGATTGGCGGTTGTTGTTATTAATATGTACCGACAATAATGTTGACCAATCTTCGTTAAAATCATTTAATATTGCTTTTATCTTTTTCGTATCTAAATTTGTTAACCCTTGCCTACCCTTAATTTTACTTAATATAAAATTCTTTAATTCTTCTGGTATTATTCTTCTACCTATGCAATCTTCAATGATAAATAAGAAATATTTATCTATATACGCAGATATAAGCAATACTGTGTGGTTTGTTAGATATTTTATGATTTCTGTATCCGACTTTGAATTATTGGTTAACATTTGTATTTTGTCAAATAAATCATATATCTCTTTATCTAACCTATTTAGATCTTGAATATTCATTTTCTATTTTGATAAAAATTCTATTGCTAAATTTATTCTGGTACGAACGCTTTCTTTATTGTGTGTTGTACCGGTCTTAATGCTCTCTTTAAAATCATCATTACTTAAGAGTTCTTTGATTTTTTCTCTAATTTTATCGCTCTGTATATTTTGTAAAAAATTATAATTTTTACAAATGCCTACCCATACCGCGTCAAGTGTTGCTATACTCAATTGCTCTTTTGGTCTAAAGACGTCATCTATATTTAAATTATTTATAAATTTTACTATTTCAATAAAATTATTTACCGTTTCTTTTATTTTATTATCCTCTAAATTCCTGTTTAAAAACATAAATGTATTCAGAAATTGCTTCATATTTCCTTGATATTCTTGGTTTTTCTGCGTTAATGCAATAAGCCTTAAAATAATCTCCTCATCTTTTTTTCTTTTATCGCTTATTTTTAATAAATTTTTTATGTCCCGTGTCTTTGATAATTTAAGAAGTGCTTCTCTTAATTCACCATGAGAAACACAGTTTCTAACTTCTTGTGGGCTTAGCTTTGATCCACCAGTATTTAATCTCTCAAATATCTCATAAACCGCTGGATAGTTATCACTTTGTGGATTTTCAGCTTTAATAATAGTTGCATGAATAACAGCATTTCTAAGCTTTAACTTCGCATCATCATCAAGGCTATCGTAAGACTTGCCATCAAACCTACTTTCCACGTCCAGCTTAAATACCTTACTGTCAAATTCTTGATTTTTTATAAATCTAGATAGGCTTTCTAGTCTTTGAAATCCATCGATTATTAACATTTTATTGTTGTCTTCTTTATACAAAAAAATACCTGGTACTGGGAGCCCCAATAGCAGCGATTCAACAAATTTAGATGCTTGTTTTTTGGTCCATACGTAATTTCTTTGAAATTCTGGTAAATATATTGTTTTATCGTCGTAGTAACGTTCCATATAAGCACTTACTGGAAAATCTATACCGTAGCTACTTAAATCATATATTATTTTGCCAGATCTATTTTCGGCTTCCAACTCTTCATCTTTTTCTAAAATGTCATATTCTTTATTATTCTTCATGCTTTTACTCCTAATAAGAAATTATTTATTTTATCAAATTCTAATTAAGATACTATAGAATTTTTATTTTAACTCGCCCCAGTTTTTGGCGATATTTAGAGATGTTTTAAGTGGCACATTTAACGTGTAAATTTCCTCCATCGTCTTTTGTGTCGCTCTGCCAAATTCCTGCGCAAACTCGTCTTTTACTTCAAAGATCAGCTCGTCGTGGATCTGAAGCAACATACTCGCTTTTTCATCTAAATTTGCTCTAACTTTTACCATTGCCATCTTAACTAGATCCGCTGCTGAGCCTTGAAAGACCGTATTTACTGCCTCGCGCTCAAACATAGCTATTTGCATAGGTGTGGCACTTTTAAAGTCAAAGTAGCGCCTTCTGCCAAGTAGCGTCTGCACAAAGCCGTCGTTTTTAGCTGAAATTTTTATGCTCTCTAAAAATTCTTTGATCGTCGCAAACGCCTTAAAATAGCGCTCTATATACTCTTTTGCCTCGGCTCTTGTGATATTTACTTGATTTGCCAGTTTGCTTGAGCCCATGCCGTAAATGAGGCCAAAATTTATACTCTTTGCCACGGCTCTATTTTGCCCGTCGCTGCTACCAAATATGCTAATAGCTGTCCTTGCGTGGATATCCTCGTCATTTTTAAACGCTTCAAGAAGCGCAGGATCACGGCTAAAGTGAGCTAGCAGCCTAAGCTCGATCTGACTGTAGTCAAGCCCCACAAAACTATACCCTTCGCGCGCCTCAAAGCACTCTCTGACATCCTTTGCGAGGCTGCCACGAGCTGGGATATTTTGTAAATTTGGATTTTTACTTGAAAGCCTGCCTGTGCTTGTGCCAGTTTGCAAAAAGCTCGTGTAAATTCGTGAGCCCTCGTCCTTTTTCGCAAGCGCTAAAAGCGGCTCGCAGTAGGTGCTTTGTAGTTTATATAGCTCGCGGTAAGCTAAAATTTTCTCTATCACTGGATGAGCGTCCGTAAGCTCAGCTAGCACGCTCTCATCGGTGCTATATCCTGTTTTTGTCTTCTTTTTGGTTGGGAGTTTTAGGTGTTCAAAAAGTATGACGCCAAGCTGTTTTACGGAGTTTATGTTGAAATTTTCGCCGCTTAGCTCGTAAATTTCACTTGTTAGCGCCTTTAGTTTGGTGTCGTTTTCAAGGATGAGCTTTTGCATCTTAGCTTCATTTATCTTGATGCCATTTTGCTCCATGTCAAAGAGCGTGAGGATAAAAGGAAACTCGTGTGTATCGGCAAGGGTCAGTAAATTTTTATCAAGCGTGTTTTGAAAAGTTTTATAAAATTTAAGCGTTATCCAAGCGTCCTCGCTCGCGTATTTAGCGGCATTTTCTAGCGGCACATCGCCAAAAGTCTGCCCTTTTTTGACCACGTCTTCAAATTTGATCGTGTCGTAGTCATAAAGCCTCTTTGCCAGCGCGTCCATGCCCACACTAGAGTTTGGATCGCTAAGCCAAGCAAGTATCATCGTATCTTTAAAATTTGCTGGAGGGTTGAGTCCAAGGTTGTTTTTTACGATCTCAAAGTCATATTTTAAATTTTGTCCGATCACGCAACCTTTATAAATTTGTCCTACCGCCCAAGTGGCAAATTTTAGGTCTATTTGCTTTGGCGCGCCTAGGTAGTTGTGAGCTACTGGCACGTAGTAGGCGTCCTCGTCATTAAAGCAAAAGCTAAAACCAACGATCTTTGCGCTCTTGCTATCAACGCCCGTGGTCTCAGTGTCAAAGGCGACGATGGTCTCTGGCGTGACGCTTGAGAGGAGCTTTTCGATGCTTGCCTCATCAAGTAGTAAATTTGCTCTAAAGCCAAGCTTAAATTCAGCATTTTCTTCTTTTTGCAAGCTCTTAAGAAGCCTGTTTAGATCGTATTCTTTTAAAATTTCTGAGATGTTTATCAAAGGATTTTGCTCTGGAAATTTAGACTGCTCAAGATCAAGCGAAGTGATCGCATCATCAAAGAGCGTGGCTAGTTTTTTGCTCAAAAACGCCTCGTCTCTTGCGGCTGCAAGCATATTTTTGGTGCGCTCGTTTCTAAGAAGGGCTAAATTTTCATAAATTCCCTCTAAGCTACCATACTCGGCTAAAAGCTTCTTAGCTCCCACTGCGCCGATACCTTTGACGCCTGGGATGTTGTCTGAGCTGTCTCCTGCAATGGCTAAAAAGTCCCTTACCTGAGCTGGATAGACGCCATATTTTTCAAAGCAGCTAGCACTATCGTGATCGATCTTGCTTTGTGGGCTGTAGATGCTCACTTTGCCGTCCTCTATGAGCTGGTAAAGGTCCTTATCATGCGTGACTATTCGCACAAATATATCTTTGTCTTTGCAAATTTTAACTGCACTTGCGATGATATCATCGGCCTCGTAACCCTCACGGCTAAGGCTGTAAAGCCCCATTTTTTCTATCATATCTATACAAACTGGCAGCTGCTCTTTTAGCTGAGCTGGCGGCTCGCTCCTGTTTGCCTTGTATTCGCCCAAAATTTCGTGGCGCAGGGTCTTGCCCTTGCTATCAAGTGCGAAGATGAGGTAGTCGCTTTGGTACTCATCTTTTAGGCTCGCTATGAAATTTGCAAAGCCACTTATCATGCCACTTGGTTTGCCCTCCCTGTTTTTAAGCCCGCTCATGGCGTAGTAAAGCCTAAAAAAGAAGCCAAAAGTATCAATAATCGTAAGTGTTTTCATTCTCTATCCTTTTGCGCCATTTTATGAAATTTAGGCAAAAATTTGGCTGATTTTCTAAATTTATGATGTGGCAAGAAAAAAATAACATTTTGAATACAAAACAAATTTTAATCATTTAAAAGATATAATCTCGCCTAAAATTCAAACTAAATAATAGATAAATTTAAGGTAAAAAATGTTTATAGATAGCGTGAAATTAACCCTAAGCTCAGGCCATGGCGGAGCTGGTGCAGTAAGCTTTCGCCGCGAAAAGCACGTCATTTTAGGCGGCCCAGACGGCGGAGATGGCGGTGACGGCGGAGATGTATATTTTGTCTGCGACAACAACACCCACACACTGGCAAACTACAAGGGCAAAAAGGCGATGAGAGCGAGCGACGGCGAGGCTGGCATGGGCAAAAGAATGACTGGCAAAAAGGGCGAGAGCCTAGAGCTCATCGTGCCACCAGGAACGGCGGTCTATGACGCACAGACAAACGAGCTACTTTGCGACATGGTAGAAGAGGGGCAAAGGACGCTATTTTTAAAAGGCGGTAAGGGCGGACTTGGAAATTTTCACTTTAAAAACTCTATCAACCAAGCTCCAGAATACGCTCAAAAGGGTATGCCAGAAGAGAGCGTAGAGGTCAGGCTCGAGCTAAAACTGATAGCTGACGTGGGACTTGTTGGCTTTCCAAATGTCGGCAAATCAACCCTCATCTCAGCCGTCTCAAACGCCAAGCCACAGATAGCAAACTATGAATTTACCACACTTACGCCAAAGCTCGGACTTGTCGAGGTCGATCAGTTTAGCGGCTTTGTCATGGCCGATATCCCTGGCATCATCGAGGGAGCAAGCGACGGACGCGGCCTTGGCGTGCAGTTTCTAAAGCATATCGAGAGAAATAAAATTTTGCTTTTTATGATAGATAGTGCAAACTACAGAAGCATGAGCGAGCAGTTTAGCGTGCTAAAAGAGGAGGTCGCTAAATTTTCAAGTGTGCTTGCCAGCAGGGACTATGCTATCGCTATCACCAGAGTCGATGCGGCTGAAAATTTAGATGAAAATATAAAAGAATTTATGAAAAGTATAAATTTAGAGCCAAATCAAGTTGGTAAATTTGTCTATAAGCAAGACCTATACAGCTTTGACGCGAAAAAACCATACTTTGTTTTGCCAATCTCATCAGCGACAAACGAGAACATCGAAGAGCTTAAATTTGCACTGCTTGAGCTACTAAAAAAGGAGCTTTAAACTTAAAAAATTAAGAAGATAAAATGAAGAAAGTTTTTTGCATTATGCTATTTTGCCTTGGTGCATATAGTTGCGAGCCAGCGGACCCGGCATATATGTTTTTGGATTTTAATGACATAGATTGCGACGGCATGCTAAATTTAGATGAGTGGGTGGCTTGCAAGGCGCCACCAGCGCTAAAAATAGCGCCAGATCTATGCACTAGTGAGGAATTTAAGAGGCTTAGTCACAACGGTAAAATTAGCATTGATGAGCTAAGAAGTTTGGTATTTCAAAAGATTAGTTGGCAGAAAGATCCATGCGCCTCTTGGCCGCCAAGCAGGCAAAACGCAGATCAAAATAAAAGTCGTTGAAATTTAAAGGAAAAGTGATGAATGTAGTTTTTATGGGGACGCCTGATTATGCTGTTAGGATACTTAGGCATCTAAAAGAGGCTGGCTTTAACATAAAAGCGGTCTTTACCCAGCCTGATAAGCCAGTTGGCAGAAAGCAAATTTTAACCCCAAGCGAGGTCAAAATTTACGCACAAAATGAGCTAGTAGGCGTGCCAGTCTTTACGCCAAAGACACTAAAAGATGAGGCAGTGGTTGCCGAGCTAAAGGCATTTGAGCCCAAATTTATCGTGGTGGCAGCTTATGGGAAAATTTTGCCTAAGAGCGTGCTAGACGTCGCCACCTGTATAAATTTACATGCCTCGATCTTACCAAAATATAGAGGCGCAAGCCCGATACAAAGCGCGATCCTAGCGGGCGAGAAGCAAACTGGCGTGACTGCAATGCTAATGGATGCTGGCCTTGATACTGGCGATATGCTAGACTTCATCTACACGCCTTGCGAGAGCAAGATGTCAAGCGAGCTTTTTAGTGAGCTTGGCGAGCTTGGCGGCGAGCTAATCGTAAGGGTGCTAAGAAATTTTGAAAATTTAAAGCCACAAAAACAAGACGACGCGCAGGCCTCGCACTGCAAAAAGATAAGCAAGAGCGACGGGCTTTTTAGCTTCGATGAAGAGGCGGTGCAAATTTATAATAAATTTCGTGCGCTCACACCTTGGCCAGGGCTTTATCTGGCAAGCGGACTAAAAATTTTATCGCTTGAGCTAAGCGAAAAAAGTGGCAAAAGCGGAGAAATTTTAAGCATAGAAAAAGACCACGTTGTGGTAGCTTGCAAGGGTGGGGCAGTTAAAATTTATGAGCTTCAAGAGCCAAGCAAAAAGCCAACAAACGCAAAAGCATATATAAATGGTAAGCGCCTTAGTATTGGCGATGAATTAAAATAAATTTAAAGGAGAGGTTATGAAAAATGCGTTAAGTATAGCAGGGGTTGATCCAAGTGGCGGAGCTGGAGTTTTAGCTGATATAAAGGTCTTTATAGCACACGGCGTATATGCGATGGGAGCGATCACAGCGGTCACTGCTCAAAATACAAAGGGCATCTTTGGCATGCAGTTAGTTGAGCCAAAACTCATCGAGGATCAGATCAAGGCGATATTTGATGATATAAGAGTTGATGTGATAAAAATAGGTGTTGTCCCAAGCGTTGAGATCATCAAAAGCGTCGCAAAAACGCTAAGAGAGATCAAAAATTTACCGCCAGTCGTGCTTGATCCTGTAATGAGCTGTAAAAATGGCGACATCTGGCTAGAGGGCGCTGCAAAAGACGCGATCGTGGAGGAGCTTTTCCCACTTGCGAGCGTGATCACGCCAAATATCTTTGAAGCGCGCGAAATTTTAAAGCGTGAGCTAAAGGGCGAGGGCGAGCTAAAAGAGGCTTGCAAGGATCTTTTGAAATTTGGCACAAAGAGCGTCTATCTAAAGTGTGGCGAGATAGAAGGCAAGTCGCTTGATATATTTTATGATGGCAAGGAATATGAAATTTTTAGTGATGAGCGCATAAAAACGACTGCGACACATGGCTCAGGCTGCTCGCTATCAAGCGCGATCGCTTCAAATTTAGCAAATGGCCATAGTCTAAAAGAAAGCGTGAAAAACGCGCATGATTATATCTTTAACGCTATCAAAAATGCTGTCATCATCGGCGGCGGACAAAATCCAGTAAATCACTTCTATAAATTTAAGGTGTGATTTGAAGGTTGAGTTTATCCAAAGTCTGCCTTCGACGCAGGAATTTTTGATAGAAGCCCTAAAAAACGGCGAGATAAAGCCACCGCACATGATCGTAGCGTATAATCAAACAAAAGGGGTCGGCAGCCGCGGCAACAGCTGGGAGGGTCTTGGCGGAAATTTGTTTATGTCATTTTGCATAAACGAAGATGAGCTGCCAAGCGACATACCTCCGCCCTCGATCTCTATATATTTTTCTATGCTGATGCGTGAAGTCTTGAGCGAACTTGGCTCAAGGTGCTGGCTAAAATGGCCAAATGATTTTTACGTGGATGAGCGCAAAATAGGCGGCACTTTGACAAATAAAGTGGATGAAATTTACATTTGCGGCATGGGGATAAATTTGGCTAGCGCGCCCGAAAACGCGGGCATTTTGGATATCAAAACTAGCGTAGATGAGCTAGTTTGGGGCTTTGTTAGCATGCTTGATAAAAAGATTTTATGGAAGCCAATTTTTAGCAAATTTAGGATAGACTTTTGCAAGTCAAAAAGTTTTATTACGCATATTGCAAATAGAGCTGTTTCGCTTCAAGATGCTGAAATTTGCGATGATGGAGCGATATTATTAAACGGGGAAAAGGTATATTCTTTAAGATGAGCGAGATAATAACAATAGCTAACCAAAAAGGCGGCGTTGGCAAGACCACAACGGCCGTAAATTTAGCCGCATCACTGGCGGTTGCTGAGAAAAAAGTATTATTAATAGACATCGATCCACAGGCAAATGCGACGACTGGACTTGGTTTTAGCAGAAGTGACTACGAGTTTAACATCTATCACGTCTTAACAGATAGGAAAAAGCTCTCACAAATAGTGCTAAAAACTGAGATCTCAACGCTTTTTCTAGCTCCGTCAAACATCGGACTTGTCGGCATCGAGCAAGAATTTAACGATCAAAGCAAAGACTATAAACTAATCCTTAAAAACAAAATTTCAGAAGTTGTAGACGACTATGATTTTATCATCATCGATAGTCCTCCAGCACTTGGCAGCATCACGATAAATGCTCTTAGTGCAAGCGATAGTGTGATCATCCCTATCCAGTGCGAATTTTACGCACTTGAGGGCTTGGCGCAGATCCTAAACACAGTCAAGATCATCAAAAAAACGATAAATCCAAAGCTAAATATAAAGGGCTTTTTGCCAACAATGTTTAGCTCGCAAAACAATCTCTCAAAAGAGACCATTGCAAATTTAAAGCAGCATTTTGAAAATAAGCTCTTTAAGAGCAAGGACGGCAAAGAGGAATTTGTAGTCGTCCCAAGAAACGTCAAACTTGCTGAAAGCCCAAGTTTTGGCAAGCCGGTGATACTTTATGATATAAAATCACCAGGCTCGATCGCATATCAAAATTTGGCATATTGTATTTTAAACTAAAAAATAAGGAAAAAAATGGCGAAAAAGGGTGGATTAGGGCGCGGACTTAGCGCGATACTTGAAGATGTAGAGCAGGCCTACAGCAAAGAGATCGCAAATTTAAACGACTCTGAGATAGTCGAAGAGATAAATATAGATGAAATTTTACCAAACCCTTACCAGCCAAGAACGCATTTTGACGAAGAGGCTTTAAAAGAGCTAAGTGCCAGCATCAAAAGGCATGGACTAATACAACCAATAATCGTCATCAAAAAAGATGACGGCTATATGCTAATAGCTGGTGAGCGTAGATACCGTGCTACAAAGATGCTTGGAGCAAGCAAGATAAAGGCGATCATCGCTGATATCAAGTCTCAAAATTTAAGAGAGCTTGCGCTTATCGAAAACATACAACGTGAAAATTTAAATCCAATCGAACTTGCAAAGTCATATAAAGAGCTTATAAACGAGTATAAGATCACACAAGATGGCCTAGCAAACATCATCCATAAGAGTAGAACTCAGATAACAAATACGATGAGGCTTTTGCTGCTTAGCGACTACACGCAAAGACTTTTGCAAGAAGATAAGCTCACGCAAGGCCACGCTAAAGTCATCGTAGGGCTTAGCAGCGAAGAAGAAAGAATGGTTGTTGATACGATCATTGGACAAAAACTAAGTGTTAGAGATACAGAAATTTTAGTAAAAAAGATAAAAAATAAAGAAGAAGTAAAAGAGCCAAAACCTCAAATTTCAGAAGAAATGAGCAAAAAATTATCAAATTTACAAGAAATTTTTAAAAATTTAAAGATAAAAACAAAAGTAAAATCTAAAAATTTAATATTAGAATTTAGCGATATTTCGCAGGTAGAAGAATTTATCGCTAAGCTAAAATAGAATTACAAATTTATTTTTATTTTTAGTAATTTATTGTAAAATCAGACTTTGATTTGAATATTAAATAAAACTTAATAACAAAATAAGGAGAGTGGATGTTAGAAATAGATGTGCCATTGATGCTTTTAACGGCTATCGTTTTCTTTGTCTTGATCGCCATTTTAAATCCTTTGCTATATAAGCCAATGCTTAAATTTATAGATGACAGAAATGCCTCTATAAAAAATGACGAAGAGAGCACTAGCAAAAATGCAAGCGACTTAAGCGTTCATGAAAAAGAGATCGAAGAGATCATACAAAATGCAAGATCTGAGGCTAACAAAATAAGACAAGAAGCCTTAAATTTGGCAAAAGAAGAGTCTTTAAAAGAGATAAATGCAGTAAAAAGTAGTTTAGAGGCTGATTATAATGAGTTTTTAAACGCTTTAAGCTCTCAAAAAGATAGCCTAAAGGCAGATCTATCAGCTAAACTACCTGAGCTTAGAGCAGCTTTAAATGCTAAGCTCTCTAAAATTTAAAGGAAATTTATGAAGATAAAAATTTTATTTTTTCTAGCACTTCCATTTCTAGCATACGCTAGCGAGCATGGTGGAACAAACTACGACATAGTCGAGAGAACGCTAAACTTCTTACTTTTCTTTGCTATTTTGGTCTATTTTGCTGCTAAGCCACTAAAAGCTCTTTATCAAAGTAGGATCGATAGGATCGCAAATAAGCTTGAGAGCATTCAAGAGAAGCTTCGTGAGTCAAAAGCTAAAAAAGATGACGTTTTAAAGCGTGTAGAAGAGGCTAAGCAAAATGCAAATGCTCTAATCGAAACTGCGAAAAAAGAGGCTGTAAATTTAGCTGCTAAAGTTAAAAAAGAGGCTCAAAACGATATCGCAAATATCGAAAAAGGCTACAAAGAGCAAAAAGAATTTGAAGAGCGCAAGATGACAAAGGGCGTTGTAAATGAAATTTTGAGCGACATTTTCTCAAGCGATAGCCTAAAAGTCGATCAAAAAGAGCTTGTAAATATCATACTTAAAAAGGTTAGCTAATGAATGAAGTAGTAGCCAAAAAATATGTTAAAGCGATCCTAAGTGATGCAAAGCCGGGTGAACTAAACGCATTTATCGAAAATTTAGTTGAGCTAGCTGCCGCTTTTGGAAGCGATAAATTTAAGAGCATCATAAGCTTGCCAACTCTAAAAGCTGCAAAAAAGGTAGAATTTATACTTTCCCTAGTAAAAAATTCAGACGCCAAATTTGCAAATTTTATAAAGCTTCTTGGTGCAAACAAAAGACTAGAGCTTATCCCAGCGATCTTAAACGAGATGAAGATAGAGCAATCTTTGCTTAAAAATACATATCGTGGTGAGGTTATTGGAAATTTTGATCTAAGCGCCGAGCAGCTAAAAGCTTTAGAAGAGAATTTCTCTAAGAAATTTGACTCTAAGATCAAGCTTGATGGCTCAAAGAGCGATTACAACGGTGTAAAAGTTGAGTTAGATGATTTAGGTGTTGAGGTAAATTTCTCTATCGACAGACTAAAAAGTCAAATGAGTGAATATATATTAAAAGCAATTTAAAAAGGAGTGAAAGCGTGAGTGCAAAAATTAAAGCTGACGAAATTAGCACGATAATCAAAGAGCGTATTGAAAATTTTGATTTAAGTGTTGATGTAGAAGAGACCGGTAAAGTCATCTCAGTCGCTGATGGCGTTGCTAACGTTTATGGTTTGAAAAACGTTATGGCTGGCGAGATGGTTGAATTTGAAAGCGGCGAAAAAGGTATGGCTCTTAACCTTGAAGAGAGCAGTGTTGGTATAGTTATCCTTGGAAAAACTAGCGGTATCACAGAAGGCAGCTCTGTAAAAAGACTTAAAAAACTTCTACGCGTTCCAGTTGGTGACGCATTGATCGGTCGTGTTGTAAATTCACTCGGTGAGCCAATCGACGCAAAAGGACCAATCGAAGCTACTGAATCTCGCTTCGTCGAAGAAAAAGCAAAAGGTATCATGGCTAGAAAAAGCGTTCATGAGCCACTTCAAACAGGTATCAAAGCTATCGACGCTCTTGTGCCAATCGGCAGAGGTCAAAGAGAGCTAATCATCGGTGACCGCCAAACTGGTAAAACAACAGTTGCTATTGATACTATCATCAACCAAAAAGGTCAAGATGTTATTTGTATCTACGTAGCTATCGGTCAAAAACAATCAACCGTTGCTCAAGTCGTTAAAAAGCTTGAAGAATACGGCGCTATGGACTACACGATAGTTGTAAATGCTGGTGCTAGTGACGCAGCTGCGCTTCAATACCTTGCTCCGTACGCTGGTGTAACAATGGGTGAATACTTTAGAGATAACTCTCGCCATGCGCTAATCATCTATGATGACTTGTCAAAACACGCGGTTGCTTATCGTGAGATGTCTTTGATCCTAAGAAGACCACCAGGCCGTGAAGCTTATCCAGGCGACGTTTTCTACCTTCACTCAAGACTTCTAGAAAGAGCAAGTAAGCTAAATGACGCACTAGGCGCTGGATCTTTGACAGCCCTACCTATTATCGAGACTCAAGCAGGCGACGTTTCAGCTTATATTCCAACAAACGTTATTTCTATTACAGATGGTCAAATTTTCCTTGAGAGCGACCTATTTAACTCAGGTATCCGCCCAGCGATCAACGTTGGTCTTTCTGTTTCTCGTGTCGGTGGTGCAGCCCAGATCAAAGCTATCAAACAAGTTTCTGGTAACCTAAGACTAGACCTTGCTCAGTACCGCGAACTACAAGCATTTGCTCAGTTTGCAAGTGATCTTGATGAGAGCTCAAGAAAACAACTAGAGCGCGGTCAAAAGATGGTTGAAGTACTAAAACAACCTCCATATTCTCCGCTTCCAGTTGAGAATCAAGTAGTTATCATATTTGCTGGTGCTAAGGGCTATTTAGATGACGTTGCAACTACAAATGTAACAAAATTTGAAGCTGAGCTATATCCATATATCGAGGCAAAATACCCTGAAATTTTTGAGCAGATCAGAACTAAAAAGGTTCTTGATAAAGAAGTAGAAGAAATTTTACATAAAGCGTTGAAAGATTTTAAAGCGACTTTTGCCGCTAACTAGGGCTAAGATATGTCAAATTTAAAAGATATAAAACGAAAGATCAAGAGCGTCCAGAATACTCAAAAGACAACGCGTGCGATGAAGCTTGTCTCTACAGCAAAGCTTCGCAAAGCTGAAGAGGCTGCACGCTACTCTAGGGTTTATGCACTTAAGATCAATGAGGTTTTATCAGAGATAGCTTATAAGATCAATCAATACGCTTCAGTTATGACTGAGAGTAAATTTTTTAACACAACAAAGAGTGTAGAAAAGGTTGATATTATATTTGTTACCGCTGATAAAGGGCTTTGCGGTGGCTTTAACGTTCAGACTATAAAGACAGTTAGGCGCATGATCGATGAGCTAAAAGCCAAAAAGATCAAAGTTAGACTAAGAGCTGTTGGTAAAAAAGGTATAGAATTTTTCAATTTCCAAGGCGTTGAACTACTTGAGACTTATGTCGGAGCTAGCTCTTCTCCTACTTATGAAAAAGCTCAAAAGATCATAAAAGATGCCATTGATGACTTTACAAACGGCATAACAGATAAGGTCGTGCTAATACACAATGGCTATAAAAATATGATTTCTCAAGAGATTAGAGTAAATGATATTGTGCCTATTGAGCCGTCTAAGATAGTTGCGGTGGAGACAAATTCTTTGATGGAATTTGAGCCAGAAGACAACTATACTAAGATCATGGACGAGTTGCTTAATAAGTATTTTGAATATAGCATGTATTATGCTTTGGTTGATTCTTTGGCTGCTGAACATAGTGCCAGAATGCAAGCTATGGATAATGCAACAAACAATGCTAAAGAGCGCGTAAAACAGTTAAATCTTGCCTACAATAAAGCAAGACAAGAGTCTATTACCACTGAGCTTATCGAGATCATCAGTGGTGTTGAATCAATGAAATAAAAGGAGTATGAATGAAGGGTGTTATTAGTCAAGTTATGGGCCCTGTGGTCGATGTTGACTTTAATG
>JAHAKV010000029.1:0-5117 GCA_018371455.1 Campylobacter concisus
GCTTAGTAGCGCAGGGATAAAAAGCGTCAATGAAGGCACTTTGGAGCTAAAAAGGACGCCACTTGTCGCTGCGATCATCGAGTATGCGAAATTTTGCCTTTTTAAAGAAGAAATTTATGAGAAAAATGTAAAAGCGCTAGTAAATGCAAATGTCAAAAAACTAAATATAAAGCCAGAAGTGAGCGCTACAAATAGTCTATTTTATCTAGCTAAAAATTTAGGCATAAGCATGGCAGATGTCGATATCTTGAGGCTGTTTGAGCTAAGCGCGGGGTATAAAAATTTAAGTGATTTTATATTTAACCTTGAAAGCTTTAGCTCTAAAATCAGCCCAAAAAGCAGCGACGGCGTGAGAGTGATGACCGTGCATAAGTCAAAGGGGCTTGAGTTTGCTCACGTCATAGTTTGCGACATGATGGGCAAGGGCAGGGGTGATGACTCAAATTTCATAACCGAATACAGCGAAAAGGGCGAGTGGATCGTAAAGAGTAAAATTTCAGGCAGGGAAAATTTTGATAGCGACTATGCAAGCGTTTTGGAGCAGATGAAAGAGCTTGAAAAGCAAGAAAACATCAATAAAATTTACGTCGCTTTCACAAGGGCAACAAAGTCGCTCATCATCATCAAACAAGCCGTCCCAAGCGGAAATAGCCCAAGCTTTTTTTCATTTTACACAAGAAGCGACAAGAGCGAAGCAAACGACTATCTTGATCTAAAAGAGTTTAGCTTTGGCAAAATTTTGCCTAGTAAAACTGAGCAAAAAGAGGCAAAAAAAGATGAAAAAATGCCTGAAATTTTAAAGATAGAGAGGCAAGAAGTTGAGGCAAGAGAGCAAAAGACGAGTGGCAAAAACTTAAGTGCGATATACTTTGGTCTGGCGTTTCACTATCTGCTTGAGATGAGCGAGAAATTTGATGAAATTTCACTAGAAAAAGCTAAAAATTTGATGCTAAATAAATTTCATAAATTTTTGCCACTTGAAGCACTTGAAGATGCCATTTCTAGGGCAAAAATGCTTATAAGAGAGCCAAAATTTATAGAGTGCATAAAAGACAAAGAAATTTATAAAGAGCAGCCGTTTAAAGTGAAAAATGAGCTAAAACAGATGGATCTTTTTTGCTTTAATGAGTGTGAAATTTGCGTGATTGATTATAAAACGACAGATAAAAATATAGAAGAGAACAAAAAGCAGGTAAAAGAGTATAAAGATGCGCTTGCTAAATTTTATGAAAAACATAGTATAATCGCCGTCATTTTCTATGCACTTGAGGGTAAAATTTCATATATTGAAGTTTAAATGCTACTTAATTTAAGCTTTGTCAAAGCATTGTTTAAATACAATCACAACTCAAAAATTAACTTGGCAAAGGTAAGAAAATGACAAAAATAACAAAGCCAAACGAAGTTAAGCGAGACTGGATCGTAGTTGATGCAGCTGGTAAGCGCTTTGGTAGATTGCTAACTGAGGTAGCAACTATACTTCGTGGCAAAAACAAACCATGCTTCACGCCAAACGTAGATTGCGGCGACTATGTTATCATCATAAATGCTTCTAAAGTAGAATTTACTGGTAATAACAAAGCTGAAGATAAACTTTATCACAGACACTCAGGATATTTTGGCAGCGTAAAGAGCGAGAAATTTGGCGATTTGATAGCAAATAAGCCAGAAAAACTATTTAAATTAGCTGTTCGTGGCATGCTTCCAAAGACAAAACTTGGAAGAGAGATGATAAAAAAACTAAAAGTTTATGCTGGCAGTGAGCATCCTCATACGGCACAAATAGCTAAAAAAGAAGGAAAATAATTATGGCAAAAGTTTATGCAACTGGTAAAAGAAAAACTGCCGTAGCAAAGGTTTGGATAAAAGCCGGAAGCGGTAAAATCGTAGTAAATAGTATGGATCTTAACACTTGGCTTGGCGGTCACGAGGCTATCAAGCTTAAAGTTATTCAACCACTTTTAGTAACAAAACAAGAGAGTTTAATAGACGTAGTAGCTACAACTTTAGGTGGCGGTTATTCAGCACAAGCTGAGGCTTTAAGACACGGCATTTCACGTGCTTTAGCTGATATGGATGCTGATTTTAGAGCGGCACTTAAACCAAAAGGCTTACTAACTAGAGATTCTCGTGTTGTTGAACGTAAGAAATTTGGTAGAAGAAAGGCTAGAAGAAGCCCGCAATTCTCTAAACGTTAATGGTTTTTTGCAAGTGCTTTTGCATTTGCAAAATTTAGGTTATGTAAATTGTCAGATTTACATTAAGAATTTGGTTATAATTTAAAGTTGATTTATTTTTATTTAGGTAAAATTATAGTCAACATTAAAAATCCCTATTTGAAAGGAATTCTATTATGAAAAAGATTGCTTTAGCTATGGTTGCCGCAACAGCGGTTTTTGCGTCTAACGCAGCATACAACTATGAGATCACTCCAACTATCGGCGGTGTTCATCCAGAAGGAAATCTACGTGTAAAAGACCACAATTTTGTTGGTATTAGAGCGGCTAGAAACCTTGAAGATTTCTTCTTTGACCAAGTTGAACTTGGTGTTGATTACTCTCAAAAACTAAAAGAGAGAACAGGTGACGTTGTAAGAGAGGGTAGAGCTCTTAGATACCACGCTAACCTTGTAAAAAATATCGTTGACTTTGGACCAGTTAGCCTATATGGTTTAATCGGTGCTGGTTATGAAGATGTTCCAGCTATTTTTGTTAAAAACGAAGATGGCGGTTTTGGTCAATATGGTCTTGGTTTAAGATACCAAGTAACTGATAGATTTGCTCTTAAAGCAGAGGCAAGAGATGCTATCAAATTTGAGCATGCTGATCACAACCTATTCTATTCACTAGGCTTTGGCATCGGTCTTGATTCAAAAGCAGCTCCAGTTGTAGCAGCAGCTCCAGCAGCTCCAGCAGCAGCTCCAGCTCCAGTTCTTGATGATGACAATGACGGTGTGCCAAATGATATCGATCAATGCCCTAACACTCCAGCTGGTGTAGTTGTTGACGAAAGAGGATGCGAGAAAGTTATCGTTCTTAGAGACCTAGATGTTAACTTCGCATTTGATAGCTACAAAGTTGGACCAAAATATGCAGCTGAGATCAAAAAAGTAGCTGACTTTATGGGCGAACACCCAGATTATAAAGTTGTACTTGCTGGTCACACTGATAGCGTAGGTGCAGAAGCTTACAACCAAAAACTATCTGAAAAAAGAGCAAAAGCAGTGGCTGAGGTTCTTGCTGGTTACGGCGTAGAAAAAGCTAAAATTTCTACAGTTGGTTACGGCGAACTTAAACCAATCGCTACAAACAAAACTAAAGAAGGTCGCGCTCAAAACAGACGTGTTGAAGCTACTTTCAATAAATAATTTTATTATTTAAAATTACTCTTTAGGGCTTGGCTTCGGCTGAGCCCTTTTTTATTTCTGCGGAGATTATCATGAAAAAAACTATACTTTTTGACTTAGATGGCACACTTATAGACTCTACTTCTGCTATTTTAAAAGGTTTTGATGTGGCGTTTTTAGTTCATGACAAGAAAGAGCCTGATCATGATGCGCTAAAATCTCTAGTAGGATATCCGCTTGAAATAATGTTTGAAAAACTCGGTGCCAAGAAGAATTTAATAGGTGAATATGTAAAAGAGTATAAAGCTTGCTACGAGAAGATCTATTTAGATGAGACTGTGCTTTTACCGCATGCTATGGATGCTTTAAAAGAAGCTAGTGTGTTTGCTGATATTGGTGTTGTTACGACAAAGACATCAAAATTTTCTATCATTTTACTTGAACATTTGGGCGTTATGAAATTTATAAAAACGGTTGTCGGACGAGATGATGTAGTAAATCCAAAACCAGATCCAGAACCTATAAATTTAGCTTTAAAGAGATTAGAAAAAGAAAAAGACAATGCCTTTATGGTTGGCGATACCATTATGGATCTAAAGGCTGCTAAAGCTGCTCTTATAACGGGCGTTGGCCTTACATGCGGATATGGTAAAGAGTCTGATTTGAGGCAGTTTAGCGAGCATATATTTGCAAACCCACATGAGGCTGTTAGCTTTATCAAGGAAGCTTAATAGTGAAAGTTTATTAAAGCTTCTGGGTCTGATACCTTTTAAACAAAATTTAGATAGATAAAAAAGAATTTTATAATTTCATATCAAAAATACCTGCTACTATTTGATTAAACTAAAAAAGTCTTGTTTTTAGTAAATTCTGCATTTGATTTGTTATTTTAGATAAATTTGCTAGCAAAATATGCCAACTAATATGCTCGTATTAGAATTTACTAGGTAGAAATTTTGTAGGCATTGAAAAAGAGCTGGAATTTATAGATATTGCACTTAAGCGAAGCTGGCGTGGAGGCTGAGTTTGTCTATAAGATAAGCGAGGGCAGACCAAACGTCGAAGATAGGCTTAAAAATGGCGACATAGCACTTGTTATAAATACAAGCGATACTAAATCAAGCGTGGATGATGGCAAAAAGATCCGTCAAAATGTACTTAGATTTAAAATTCCATACTTCACAACGATCCGTGCAGCACTTGCAGCTGCTAAGTCGCTAAACACAGTTCAAACTGGCAAAGCACTTGAAGTAAAAAGCTTGCAAGAGTATCTAAGCGAGAAATGAACCAAAAAGAGTGCGTAATAGAAGCGTTAGCTAGCCTTGGTGGCATGACAACGCTTTTTGATCTCTATCATAAAACTGATGTTAGCACTTGGGGTAGCAAAACCCCGTTTGCTAGTATAAGACGGATAGCGCAGACTAATAAAGAATTTTATAAGATCAGAGCCAGGCTTTGGGGACTTTGTGATTTTAGAGATAAAAATTTAGCCAAAACAGGCGATAGTAAGATCGAGCAAAATGAGAAATTTACACATTCTTATTTTCAAGGTGTAATTGTTGAGATAGGAAATTTAAGGCATTTTCAAACATTTATCCCAGCTCAAGATAAGAATAAAATTTATAAATCAGACAAGAAGCTTTGTGAGCTTACGAGTTTAAGCGAGAGATAGTAAATTTAGTGGCAGTTTTGGCTGCCACTAGCTAAATTTCACTTCTATTTAATTAGCTATTTTTTAAAGCGCTAGCTACCTTTAAAGCACTTGCAAATG
>JAHAKV010000013.1:0-48870 GCA_018371455.1 Campylobacter concisus
ATCACTCACCCCATTTTGGGCGCTCGTAGCTCAATTGGATAGAGCGACAGACTTCGGATCTGTAGGTTATGGGTTCGACTCCTATCGGGCGCGCCACTTGAAAGACTTTATGCGCTCATAGCTCAGCTGGATAGAGCAACGGCCTTCTAAGCCGTAGGCCTCAGGTTCGAATCCTGATGGGCGTACCACTTATTATTGTTATGCGGATGTGGTGAAATTGGCAGACACGCCAGACTTAGGATCTGGTGCCCCACGGCGTGGAGGTTCAAGTCCTCTCATCCGCACCATCTTTTTAAAACTCCATTTTTAAACTTTCAAAAACTCGATTTTTATTTGAATTTATCAAATTTGCTTATTCAAAATTTAGTAGAAATTTTCATTTATCAAATGATCCGCATTAAATTTATAAAATTTATAGATCAAATTCTTACGCCATTAGAAACAAAGAGACAATAAAAACCTAGGGCAAGTGCGGTAGTATTTTAGGCTACCACTTTTAATAATGCTTAAAGACGCGCGTTGATCAGGTTTGATGAGTATTTTGAGCCATTTTTGATGAGTTTAACAACGCACTTTTGGCTTAAAGAGGATTGATCAGCGGGGGATAGAAAGATCGGTTAAGTGCAGACGAGGCGCTATTGCTAAATTTGAGTGCAAATTTTAAAAATCTAGGGGTCAAATTTAGTCATTTTGGGCGTAAATTTAAAACGTTAAGGACGCGATGCTTAAAAACAATAGAGGCAGTCAATTTGAACTATTAGATAAGCATATTCTTGTGCGGTTTGTGGCAATTAATTGTAAAGTCTAAAAACATAAAATTTTAGGGCTAAATCTAGTTTTTTGGTTTTAAATTTAAAAATTTGGACGCTGCAATTTCAAATAATAAAATAAGCCAAATTTGAAAGGTGGGCGGTAAAATTATCGGGTAAAGACGGCTTTTTATGGGTTGCATAAAGGCAATGTCTATCAAATGTAGCATAAAGCTGGTTGCGTTTGATATGCCCACTAAATTTAACCGCAAAACCAAATGAGATAGAAATTTATGGCTAAATTTATCTGCTATGGTTTAAAATTTTGAATCTACGATACTTAAAAAAGGAGACCAAATTTACAACGAAAACGCTAAATTTGAGCTACCAGAAAAAGATATTTTTTTCTGGTTTATGTTCTAGCAATGCCTTTATAGATCGCGGTATAAGGTGGATAGTTGCGGCTGATACGCGCTGACTAAATTTGACTATAAATAGAAATTTACACCTAAATTTAAACATTTCTGGAGCCAAATTTAAAAAGATAAAACAGGGTAAATTTACAAAAAGAAGTAATAAATTTAAACAACTAGAAAATGCTGATATTATGTGTGGGGGCATTGCTTGTGGCTATCGACAACGCAGTTGATTATAGTTGATGTATTCTCATCAAAATTTTTAATAACATAGAATTTACGACCAAATTTAACTATCTCAGGAGCCAAATTTTATATCTTGAGCTAAATTTAAAGAGTAAAAACAGAGTGAATTATAAATTTGTGCTATTAAAAATAGTTGCCTTGTGCTGGTTGCAGTGTTTTGAGAACTAGTGACAATGGAGCTAGTTATGATTGCTTTGCTCTTATTAAATTTGACGAGAAAACCTAGCAGCACGAAAAATTTAATCGCTTCAGACTTAAATCTAAAATTTACTAACAAATTTTTAGCCAAATTTACACTGACTTTGAAATTTACTCTGCAATCATCTTGATCTAAAAGCACTTTTGGGTAGCATTTTGCCTTTTTAAAGGCATAGAAATTTGTTTGCTTAGTGGCCTTTTGATCAGGCGATAAAGCGTGCCTAAATTTGCAAAATTTAATTTGATAGCGATCATTTTGGTTTTATAGATAAATTCTAGCGCAAGTTGTTTTTAATAAGTGATATTTAGCGCCTTAGAGCAGGTTGATTATAAATTTAAGTCACAAGATATTTTGATTAAAAGCAGCAAATGATCAAATTTAGCCCCCAAGCGAGGGCTAAATTTATATAAATTCTACAAAGATTGCAAAATTTTTGGTTTAGAAAATGCAGTGATCGGTTTGATCTCGCCTTTGTATTTTTCTAAATTTACAAGGATCGTGTGTCCGCAGTTGCTTTGAGCGATGCTAGATGTGCCTTTGTCGCGAGTTAGGACATTGACGCAGCCATGCTTGCAAAGGCTCTTTTCGCCTAGCACTTCAGGATCGTACCACGCACCCTCGCAGATGGCGATGACATGCTCTGGGATGATGTCGGTGACTAGCGCCCCAACCAAAATTTCGCCCCTGTCGTTAAATACTCTCACCACGTCGCCAGTCGCAATGCCTTTTGCTTTGGCGTCATTTACGTTTATGAGCATTGGCTCTCTTGCGCATACTTCAGCGTAGTTTCTGATTATTGAGTTATTTAGCTGTGAGTGGAGGCGGTATCTTGAGTGCGGAGTCGTGACGCTAAATGGATACTTTTTGGCTTTTTCGCTGCCAAGCCACTCAAACGGCTCGATCCAAGCAACGTGTGGCGCAAAGTCTTTGTAGCCAAATTTAGCGATAGTTGGAGAGTAGAGCTCTATCTTGCCAGATGGCGTGCCTAGGCGGTTTTTGTGAGGATTCTCTCTAAAAGCGCTAAGCCTTGTGTAGTATCTGCTAGCTTCGTCATCTTGCTCAAATCTAACATATCCCTCTTTCCAAAACTCATCAAAGCTTGGCATCTTGACATTTATGCCCTTGGCTTGCTCGGCTGCGTCTGCGTAAAATTCTTTCGCCCAGCCAAGCTCATCTTTGCCCTCTGTAAAGACCTCTTCTCTGCCCCAGCGTTTGCAAATTTGTGAGCAGATCCAGTAGTCGCTCCTGCTCTCGCCCATAGGCTCTACGACAGGCTTGTAAGCCACGATGTATTCGTTTGTAGGCACGCTTTGGTTGATGTCATTTCTCTCGACTTCAAGGGCTACTGGCAAGACTATGTCGCTTAGTTTTGCTGTGCTTGTCCAAAATGGCTCAGCTGTTATTACGGTGTCAAATTTACGCCACGCTTTTACGGCGTTATTTACGTCTTGATGCCTTGTAAACATCGATCCAGACGCCATGTAAGCCACTCTCATGTGTGGTAGCTTGATCTTTGAGCCGTCATAGTCTATCTCTTTGCCAGGGTTTTGCAAAGCCTCGATCGATCTTGAAGATGGGATGGTGACGTTTTTAAATTTCTTCCAAGGAGCGCCATCTACATTGTCGTATTTCTCGCTTATGCTAGTGCTGATGCCTTTTAGTGACGGAGCGATCTTGTCTGTAGCGCCATTTGAGTGGTAGAGGTTAAACTCAAAGCCAAGTCCCTCTTTGCCGATCTGACCTAACATCGCGCTAAGTGTTACGATACCCCAAAAGCTCATCTCGCCGTGATCTTGTCTTTGAAGTGATCTGCCTGCGATGATGACGCTTGGCTCTTTTGCAAGTGCTGTTGCAAATTTAGCGATATCCTCAGCTTTTACGCCACAAATTTTACTCGCCCAGTTGATATCTTTTACCACCTTGTCGGTTGTGCCAAGTAGGTAGTCTTTAAATTTATTAAAGCCAACTGTGTATTTTTTGATAAATTCTTCGTCATAAAGCTTGTTTTCATATAGATAGTGGCACATGCCAAGCATCATTGCTACGTCGGTATTTGGACGAACGATGATAGCTTCAGAGTCAAGGTATCTTGTGGTGTCGTTTTTAAAGACGCAAACGCTATAAGTTTTTATGCCTGCCTCTTTTATCTTTTTGATGCCAAGATAGCCATCATGTGTTGGTGGCTGCCATGAAATTTGATCAGTTACAAGTGGGTCAGTGCCCCAAAATACAACATTTTTAGCGTTTTTAGCGATAGCCTCCCACTTTGTCGGAGCATCATAAACGGCGCTGTTGCCTAGGACGTGAAGCATGATAACAAGGCCAGCACCCGTTGAGTAGTCGCCGCTCTCTTCTACATATCCGCCAAGCACTTTTAGCATCCTGTGACCAACAGTCCTACCCCAGCTGATCTTGCCGCTACCGCCCCACCAGTAGCACTCGCCGTAGATGCTCTCAGGGCCATACTTATCAAAATTTTCTTTTAAGGCTTTTGCTGCTAGATCAAGGGCAGTATCCCAGCTAACGCGCACAAATTCCTCTTTGCCACGAAGCTCGCTCTTTGCTGCGCCTTTTGCTTTTAAATAGCTCTTTCTCACGTATGGATAGAGCACGCGGCTCTCGTTTTGGATGAGGTCTGGCAAGCTGTTGTTCATGGTATTTGGAAATTTATCGCCCTCAAATGGATCGACGGAGACGATTTGGTTTGAGTTGGTATTTGCCCAAAATAGACCAAATCTATTTGCGCCAAAGGTCTTGTTTTGGTCAAAAATGGTCTTAGTCACGCCCTCTATCTTATTTGCCTGCGCTGCTGTGGCAGCAAGTGCAGAAAATTTTATAAAATCTCGTCTTTTCATATTTTCTCCCTTATGAAAATTTATTTTACTTTTTTGGCATTGTGTTGTAGGTATTTAAGCACTAAATTTAGGTCAGTTTCATCAAGTGCAACAAATTTCGCATCGACCATACCAGCTAAATTTGCTGGCCACTGAGCAGCTGTGAAGCTGTTTGGCTCGTGCAGTCTGTGACATGCTGAGCAGGTCTCTTCATAAATTTTCTTTGCCTTTGCGTAAAGCTCTTTTTGGTTGCCACCAAGCGCGTCATTTGGCACTTCATAAACGCCATCAGCTTGGTACCAAACCTCGCCGTAGTCATCTTCAAGCTCTTTTACTTTTTTGAAATTTGCCTCGCTCTCGTCATCAAAAGCTACAAAGACTTCAGGGTCTTCTACGCTTCTTTGAAGCTGAGCCAAGTAGTTTGCCGACACTACACCACTAACCTTGATCTTACTCGTTTTATCGCCTTTTTCGACGACTTCAACTGGCGTTAAAACCTCGATCTTACCGATCATCTTACCATCAAGTGTTATGTTTGCATCTTTTGCGATCACATCAGCACCAAAGGCAAGACTACAAGCTAACACTGGGGCTAAAAATAGCATTTTCATTTGACAATCCTTAAAAAAATAAATTAAATGAATTTTATAACCAGCATGCTTAAAATTATATTGCTATATTTAGAGAAAAGTAAGTATTTTAGGGGATTTGGAAGGTCTAAAGTAAATTTAAAGTTATAAAAATAGGGCGATTGCTCGCCCAAATTTAATTTAAGGATTATTTCTTCATCTGGATCGCAGTTTGTATCATTTCATCACTTGTTGTGATGCTTTTTGCGCTCGCTTCGTAGGCCTTTTGCGTGACGATCACCTCACTTAGTGCTTGACCAAGATCGACGTTACTCATCTCAAGCTTGTTTGCTAAAATTTGCGCCCCATAAACGGTTTCGCCAGCTTTGTTTTTGTAAAAAAATGGCTCGCCAGAGTTGGCTGTGGCTTCATAGAGATTGTCGCCAACCTTTGCCACGCCTTGGTCGTTTATGAAGTGATAAAGGGCTACTTTTGCCACTGGAAATGCTCGCGTATTGTCGAAATTTGCCATGATGTTACCACGATCATCGACGCTATATTTTGATAAAAGCCCCTCAGCGTAGCCATCTCTTTTTATATTAAAGTCTTTTCTGGCGTTTGCTGAGCTTGTCATGCCGTTATAAACGTCCGCATCGCCGTCGCCCTCGAAGTTTAAATTTACGCCGCCAACGCTTGTTAGTGTATTTGCCACAAGCCTGCCACTGCCATTAAATGTAAGTGAGCCCATCGCCGTATTTTGCACGGCTCCGCTAGCATCAGTTATCGTTGCCACCGCGTCCCAGATAGTCTGGTCGCCAGTTTGTGGGATCTGCTTGGTTAAATTTATAGTGACCAAACTCTTTGTGCCGTCTGCATTGTAGATGTCAGAGGTTAGTTTCTCTTTGTTTGGCACTTCAACGAGCGATGTGACTTCAGCATTTACCTCTAAATTTGCAAAATCCATAAATTTAAGGCTCTTGTCGTTTATCTGCCAAGTGCCATCACTCTCGAGAGTGGTAGAAAACTCGCTAAATTTACCATCGCCGTCTTTTACTTTTACGACCACGCTGTCGCCAGCTTTTGCGCCAAGTGATGTGGTGCTTAGCGGGATCTGTCCGTTTAGCGAGATCGTCTTGTTTGTATTATCAAGTGTGTAGGCGTATTGGCTAGCCTCAAGGGCTGTTGTCTTTTTATCTGTTATGCGGGTTGAGTTTAGGTTGCCTTTTAGGCTGATGTTTGTAGTAGCCTCAGCTGGCATAAATAAAAAATGAGGCAGTGTTATGCCCTTTTGCGAGCCAGGATCGCCCAGACTTAGCTCCTCTTGCGAGACTGTGTAAGCTTGTGGCGCGCTTGAGGTTTGACCATATTTTTTAAGGGCGCTCGCACTTGGCGTGGTTGGAGTAAAATTTGCAAGCGTGCCAAGGAGTAAATTTCCCCTAGTATCTACTAAATTTCCAGCCGCATCTATGTCAAAAGTGCCTGTTCTTGTGTAGTAGTTTTTGCCTGTTTTATCGACAACGCCAAAGAAGCCATCTCCGCCTATAGCAAGGTCAAAGTTATTATCAGTGCTTTGAAAGCTACCATTTGACATGTCAAGTGCAGTCGTTTGCTTAGTAGCTCCAAGTCCCACTTGATCGCTAGTTGGGCCGCTTCCTGCTGAGACTAGGTTTTGGTTTATTAAATTTTTAAACTCAGGGATTGAAGCTTTGAAACCTACATTGTTTATGTTTGAGATGTTGTTTGACCAAACATCCATGCCAAAGCTTTGCGTCTTGATGCCGCTAACCCCGTTGTAAAAACCTCTCATCATGGCTTTTAGCCCTCGTAATATTCAGATACTTTATCCATTGAAACGTATTCGCCAGCTACCTTCATCATAGCCTTGCCATCTACAAATTTCACCGCCTCAACTGGGTAGTTGCCTACTTGCGTTTTATACTCTTTGCCATCTTTGCCAGTGTAAGTTGCCAAAATGGTATATGAGCCATTTGGCACTTGGTTGCCAGACGCGTCTTTGCCGTCCCAAGCTAGGTTATGAACGCCTGCATTTGTCTCATTTAGATCAGTTGTTCTTACGACTTGACCATTTGCGTTTTTGACCTCGATTTTGCCATTTGCAAGATCTGTTTTAAAGTAAAGCGCAAATTTTGCATCTTTTTTCTCATCTGTTAGTGTGACTGCATTTGAGCCAGTTGAGACCATCTTGCCAAGGGCTGAGATAGCGTAGGCATTTGCGTTTGACTTTAGTTGACTTACTAGCTCTTTCATCGCTTTGTTTGTATTTTCTTGCATCTCGACTGATGCTAGCTGGCTAGTTTGCGTTAGCATCTTTTCAGTATCCATAGGACTTGTTGGGTCTTGGTACTGAAGCTCGGTTAAAAGTAGCTTCATAAATGCATCTTTATCTAGCTGTCCATTTGGATTAGTTCCTGTGCTAGCTGCAGCGTCTTGTCTTGCTTTTGCCTTTTTCTCGGCATTTTTTTGCTGTGTTGTTTGTGTAGTTATATCTGAAACTGAAGCCATAATCTCTCCTAAATATATCTTGGTATTACTAGCTCAAGCAAGCTTTGTTCCGCTTGAGCGTTTTCGCTCTCGTCGCTTTGATTTGAGCTATATTTGTTCTTTGCTTGTTCTCTTTTTTCTTGTCTTTGGTTTTGGTCTGAGAAATTCATCTCAAGCTCGGTAAATCCCATATTTACAAGGCTGTTTTTAAACTCAGCTTGGTTTTGTAAAAAGAGGTTCATCGTAGCTGTTGTAGAGTTAAAATTTACATGCAAATTATTGCCGCGATTTACCATCGTGATCTCGACCTCGCCTAAATTTAGCGGGTTAAGCGTGATGTTAAAACGAGTGATCGGCGCTTTGTAGTTTTGCACCTGCTCTTTTAGTGTAGAAGAGAAGTTGCTAAGCGTCTCTTTTATCTCCGCCTTTGTTTGAAGCTGGTGTTTAGCGCTATTTGCGATATCTTTTACCATTTGATTTAGCTCTGATTTATTATCACTGCTAAAGGTCTCCTCGCTTGGCTCAGCCTCTCTCATCTGCTCTCTTTCTGGAAAGAGTAGAGACTCAAGAGTTGGGGCTTTTTGCGCCTTTTGCTCGTGTAAATTTACCTTTACTTTTGGCTCTTTTGGCTGCTCCTCTGGCTCAACATCCGCTATCTCATCATCAAGCTTTACTTCACTATCATCTAGTTTTTTAGGCTCTTCTTTGACTAAATTTTTAACTTCATTTGTTGGATTTGCCACCACCTCTTTTAGCAAAGTATCAAGCTTTACGACCTCTTTTGGCTCGTTTTTGATGATAGTTTGCTCGACCTCGTTTTTTAGCTCTTTTAGGTAAAAAGGCTTCTCCTCAGTCTTTATCGGTGTGAAAAATTCCTGCTTGCCCAAATTTTTAAACATCTCGTTTAGTTTTGGCACATCTTCATTTGAAATTTCGATATTTTCAAGGCCAAGGTCAAATTTCTTAGCAAGGTCGATAAGATCGCTAACGCTTTTAACGTTGCTAAGCTCTTCAACGTTTTGGGGTACACTTAAGAAATTTGCTATTTTGTCGCTGAAATTTGGAAATTTGCTTACTTTTTCATTGCCATTTAGAATTTCTAAAACTTGCAAAAGCTGCATGAAATTTGCATTTTCATAGAGCTCATTTTTTGTATCTTCGTCCAAATTTTCTTCAAGTGCGGCTGAAATTTTTGCCACGCTTTCGTTTTGCGCCTTTTCTATCGTCTCTTTTTGGATATCAACAGTTTTTACTATCTCTTTGACATCCTTTTCGGTGATCTTTTGACCGCTGTTTGCCTTGCTCGCAGCCGCATCCAAAACCATCGACAAAAACTCGCCGTTGTTTTGAGACTTCTTCGCAGCCGCAGGCTTTTTAGTAGCCGCAGGAGCTAGCAAATCTACGTTGTTTTTCGCTGTGTAAGCTTGCATTTAATCCCTTTAAATTTAAAAACTTAACGCTTACATGCAAAATCTATTCCAAAAATTAATTTCTTGATATCAGCTTAAAATTTATAAAAATTTGGCTATAATCTGCCCCTATTTTAAAACTGATAAAGCGAAAAATATCAAACTAATAAACGGAGAAAAATTTGGAAAAGATACGAAATATAGCCGTCATCGCGCACGTCGACCACGGTAAAACAACAATGGTTGATGAGCTTTTGAAGCAGTCAGGAACATTTAACGAGCATCAAAACCTTGGCGAGCGCGTAATGGATAGCAACGACATCGAAAGAGAGCGTGGCATCACGATCCTTTCTAAAAACACCGCCATTCGCTACAAAGATACAAAGATCAACATCATTGACACCCCGGGCCACGCTGACTTTGGTGGCGAGGTTGAGCGTGTTCTTAAGATGGTTGATGGCGTTTTACTACTTGTCGATGCGCAAGAAGGCGTTATGCCACAAACTAAATTTGTCGTCAAAAAGGCGCTATCTCTTGGACTTCGCCCAATCGTCGTCGTAAATAAGATAGATAAGCCAGCAGGCGATCCAGACCGCGTTATAAATGAAATTTTTGACCTTTTTGTCGCACTTGATGCAAATGACGAGCAGTTAGAGTTTCCAGTCGTTTATGCAGCTGCTAAAAATGGCTACGCAAAGCTAAAACTAAGTGATGAAAACAAAGATATGCAGCCACTTTTTGAGACTATCCTAGCTCACGTGCCAGCTCCAAGCGGCAGCGACGAGAACCCACTTCAACTTCAAGTTTTCACGCTTGATTATGACAACTACGTCGGCAAGATCGGCATTGCGAGGATTTTTAACGGCAAGATAGCTAAAAACCAAAATGTCATGCTCGCAAAGGCTGATGGCACGAAGACAACTGGTAGAATTTCAAAACTCATCGGCTTTATGGGGCTTGACAGGATCGATATAAACGAGGCTGGCACTGGCGACATCGTAGCGATCGCTGGCTTTGACGCACTTGACGTTGGCGATAGTGTCGTTGATCCAAACAACCCTCATCCGCTTGATCCGCTCCATATCGAAGAGCCAACCCTTAGCGTTGTATTTTCTGTAAATGATGGCCCTTTAGCAGGCACTGAGGGCAAACACGTCACATCAAATAAAATCGATGAGCGCCTTGCAAACGAGATGAAGACAAATATCGCGATGAAGTATGAAAACATCGGCGAGGGCAAATTTAAAGTAAGCGGCCGTGGTGAGCTTCAGATCACCATTTTGGCTGAAAATATGCGCCGCGAGGGCTATGAGTTTTTACTTGGCAGACCTGAGGTCATCGTAAAAGAGATAAACGGCGTAAAATGCGAACCATACGAGCTTTTAGTGATCGACGCGCCTGATGATACGACAGGCACAGTCATAGAAAAACTTGGCAAAAGAAAAGCTGAAATGGTCTCTATGAACCCAACAGGCGACGGCCAAACAAGGATCGAATTTGAGATCCCAGCTCGCGGACTTATTGGTTTTAGAAGCCAGTTTTTGACTGATACAAAGGGCGAGGGCGTTATGAACCACAGCTTTTTGGAGTTTAGACCACTTAGCGGCACCGTAGAGCACAGAACAAACGGCGCACTAGTTTCTATGGAAAACGGCGTAACGCTTGCTTATTCGCTATTTAACTTGCAAGATCGTGGCGTGCTATTTCTTGATCCGCAGGCAAAAGTCTATGTGGGTATGATCATCGGCGAGCACAGCCGTCCAAACGACCTTGACGTAAACCCAATAAAAGGCAAAAACCTAACAAACGTGCGTGCAAGCGGTAGCGACGATGCGATCAAACTAGTACCGCCTAGAAAGCTAAGCTTGGAGCGTGCGCTTGAGTGGATAGAGGACGACGAGCTAGTTGAGGTTACGCCTATAAATATCCGTGTTCGCAAGCGCTATCTAGACCCAACAGAGCGCAAAAGAAAAGCAAAACTATAATCCAAATTCGCTAGCAAATTCCCTTTGGTGCCAGCCAAAGGGGCTAGCAAGTGAAATTTAATCCCAAAAACCAAATTTAATAATCAGCTTGTAAATTTATCTATTTATGCCAAGTGGTGGGCTAAATTTAGCCAAATTTAGGGCTTGGCTGCTTTAAATTTAGAAAGAATGTTTTTGTCTGCGAAAAGCAACTAGCTGTGGTTAGTGAATTTGCTTATTTAAATTTGCAAAATGGCTAAATTTAGGTTTTGAGAGCTATTAAATTTACTTATTTGACTATCTCTACACCCAAATTTAGGCAGTGGCTAAAATTTTAAATTTGTGGCTTGACTGAATTTACTTGCATGGTTGTAGTGGCGTTGCGTCGAATGGCTACTTTGTTCGCATAAATGAGCTAAATTTAGTGAAATTTGGTTTTTGCTTCTAAAATTATGCAAGATAGAGGTTTTGTAAAATTAAATTTATATCAGCTGGTGCTTGAGTAAAAAAGAATGCAGTAGTTGGCAGAATTTAAATTTCTATGAGGCGGATTTGGAGAGAGCTTTATGGTGAAAAGGCAGACTAAATTTAATGAAATTTAGTCCTTTCTTGCTCTAAATTTGTAAATTTATGCGAGTTGACGGAGCCTAAATGACTTAAATTTGGTCTTAGTGGGCGATTTTAGATATTGGCTCAAATTTATATCAGCCAGTGCTTGGCTAAAATAGTTAGCAGTTTTTAAATTTTAAAAAGTAGTCTTGGGTGAGTTTTATAATAAGAGATAGGCTAAATTTAGTTTGGATATTTGTAAATTTATCTAATTAGTAGATTAAATTTTAGACCTTGTCTAAAAAACTAGCTTTTAAAATCGCTCTTGCAAGCTGTGAAATTTAGCAAATTTATCATCTCAAACCACAACAAAAACCACCTAAATTTAAGAAAAGTGCAGGGTGTAAATTTAACTAGCGGATCTTTTTTAGTTTGGATTTTGAAATTTTATAAATTTTTGATGGTCTATCTTCAAAAAAGTGCTCATCCACAACTTCATCGGCCACGCTTCTAGCCCAAGCTTCATCAAATTTCATACCATTTTTATTTGCGCTACTTGAGTAAAGCCAGTCAAATTTGCTTAGGAATTTCTCATGTTCGCACTCTTTTACGACTCTGATCGCCTTTAAATTTGGATATAAAAATGTCGTCTTTCTCGAGCGACGGATGAAATTTTTATATTTTTTTGGTGCTCTTGCAAGCTCACGTAAAACGCTAAATTTAGCCGTCGTGATGAGGCAAGGTTTGCCCTCGTTTCGCATTTTGGCGTGGTTTATCTCCTTGTAGTCTTTGCTTAAAAAGCCAGCCGTTGTGTCAGTTTGCGCTAGGTATATCATCTCTCTTCTTTGAAAGTAAAAATATGCAAGATATGATGAGAGCAAAGCCTAAAAAGTCCCAAAAGACGAATTTCGTCCCAAGCCAAAAGTAGCCAAAAAAGGCCGCGCTTAGCGGCTCTATGCAGGCTATCATGCTAGCCTTTGAGGCGCCTATGAGCTTAACTCCAGTCATATAAAAGCTAAATGCAAATATCGTGCCAAGCGTGATAACGGCGAAAAATGCTAGCCACTGCGCCGTGCCACTAAGTCCCGTGAGCTCCCACACTCTCATATAAAGGCAAAGCATCACGCCACCTATCACCATGCCCCAGCCAAGCGTGAGAGCGACTGAGTATTTGGCATTTAGCCTTGTTGGAGCAAGGTTGTAAACGCAGACGCAAACAGCACTTATTAAGCACCAAAATAGCGCTTTTGGTGAGATGACAAGGGCTGAAATTTGAGCGTGCGTAGCAAGAAAAAAGACGCCAAGCATCGCGCAAAGTAGAGCTAAAATTTCAAGCGGTCTTGGCGCTCGCCTCTCTTTTAGGCAGATGATGGCTAGGATGAGAACTGGGGCTGTGTATTGAATGACGGTTGCAACTGCGGCGTTTGAGAGCTCGATAGAGTAAAAGTAGGCATACTGCGTCATCATGAGCCCAAGTAGGGCGTATGTGAGAAGCTCGGCCATCAGTTTTACGTCAGTAAGTGGCGCAAAAACGGCTTTTTTAGCCTTAAAAGCGTAGTAGAGCACGATAAAAGCTCCAGCTAGCAAGAGCCTATAAGGCACTAGAAAATCAGCGCTTATGCCCTGCAAGAAGAGATACTGCCCGCAAACTCCGCTAAATCCCCAAAGCACGCCACCAACTAGCGTAAGAAGCACTCCTAGTTGATGGCTAGACATTAAATTTATCTATCTTTATGTAGCTGGGCGTCTTTGCCGTAGTGAGGCGAGTATGGCCCATAAAGTATGCAGTCATGGCAGTTTCTAGAAAAGAGGTAGGCATCAGCCCTTACTGCTAGGTCGTATGATCTATCTGAGATGGTGTTTGCTACCTGCGTGATGACGGCCGAGACTAGCATGCCAAGCAGGCTGTTTTGGCCGCCGCCGCTATCTTCCGCAGCTTCTGCCTCGCCCTGCCAGAGCGTCGCGCCACTTTTTATATCGACTAGCTTTGCTTCAAGCACTACCTTTGTTGAGCTAGAGACGATGACGTAGCTCGTGCCGTAGTCTTTTATATTTATGTAAAGCACGCTATCGGCGTGAAAAATTTTATCAAGCTTATTTAGAGGCACGGCTGCGATCTCGCTTGGCTCGGTTATGCCATTTTGCTTAAATGTATCATTTACAAGAGCCACTGGAAATACATAGTATCCAGCCTCACTAAGTGGGGCTACTGAGTTAGCTAGAACGGCCGCTGAGCCAGCAACCTCGGTACTATCGTTTGTTGGCATGAGCACTAAGATGGAGCGTGGCTTTTTTTGTAAAAAGGCTGAGTAGTCGTATGGCTCAGGCTCTTTGAAAGAACAACCCGCAAAAAAGAGCGCAAGAAGCGCCATAGCTATAAATTTCAGGCTATTTTTCATCTTTCGCTCCCTCTTTTTTGCTCTGCTTTTTAGGGGTTAAATTTTTAGAGCCTTTGATGAAATTTATAAATTCTCTTGACTCTGGGAAATTCTCTACTTCTTTGTCAAAATTTGCATTTGCAGCGCCTAAATTCCCATTATTTAAGTATAAAAGTCCAAGGTGCGCATAAAGCCCTGGCGCAACCTTGTAGCCCCTTTGGGTTGAGGTTTGCACCAAATTTTCTAAGCGTGAAATTTGCTCGGTTGCGTCGCCATCTTCGTTTAGATAGCTATATAGCGAGCTGCTATATGTGCCGTCCCAGTAGTAAAGCGACCTTGGGCCACTTGCGTTGCTGCATCCTGCTAGCACGAGCGCAAGAGCGCCAAGGCAGGCGAGCTTTATTTTACTTGCCATGCTCCGCTTTCTATGCCATTTACTAGGTTATTTACCGCTTCAACTATCGCTAGGCTTAGCACCTTGCCATTTAGCGTAGAGTCGTATCCTGCGGTACCGCCAAAGCCGATGATCTCTCTGTTTGAGAGAGTGTATTCGCCAGCACCGCTAACTGAATAGACGACCTCAGCTGTTTTGGTATCAACAACGTTTAAATTTACCTTTGAGTAGGCGGTTTGTTGCTTACCTTTGCCAAGTATGCCAAATAGCTCGTGATCGCCTGTTGTTTTGCGGCCAAACTCAGTCACATCGCCAGTTATGACGTATCTTGAGCCTTTTAAATTTTGAGCCTCTTTGCTTAGCTCGCTCTCTTGTTTGAGGACTGACATATTTGATCTTTCAAGCACCGAAAATCTACCGCTTTGCTGTAAATTTGTGATTAGGATGCTTTGAGCTTGGTTGCCAAGTCTATCCTCGCCGTCGCTAAAGGCGCCGTTTTGATAGGCTGATTGGTTATTAAAGCGGCCAATAGAAACTGAGACCTTTTTGCCGTTATAGACTGAGCCGTAGCTTGCTACTTTTGGAGTTTCAACCACTCTTGAGCTCTCACTTGCACACCCTGCAAAAAGCGCTGCGATCACTAGAGCTGCACTAAATTTTAAAACATTTTTCATCTTTATCCTTTGTGACAAAATCGTGTGTATATTACTACTTTTTTTTAAATGGCTCGAAATTTCATCCACGTGCCATTTGCGTATCTGCGCACAAAGAGCACCGCCTTTACCGCCCAGTCGGCAAACATCGCAAACCAAGTGCCTATCATGCCAAGATCAAATGTAAGCGCAAAGATATAAGCTAGCACGATCCTGCAGGCAAACATGCAGGCTAAATTTACTATCATCGGATATTTTGCGTCTCCAGCAGCTCGAAAAACGGTCGGATAGGTGTAGGCAAGTGGCCAGATGAGGCACATCGCGATGCCGTGATACCAGACGATCTGCCTTGTTAAATTTATGGCTTCGCTTGAGAGATTATAAACACGAAGTAGCGGCTCAAGAAGCAGTAACACGACAGCCGTGCTAAAAAGCTGCACGATATAGATGCTTAGCATTGATTTTCTTACGTAAAATTTAGCCTGATTAAAGTCATTTGCGCCGATGCATCTAGCCACGACGACGCTTAGACCTGTGCCTATCGCCATGCCAGGGAGCACCTGAAACATCACGATCGTCCCGCCCACGGCATTTGCAGCGATGCTTGCCGTGCCAAAGAGCGAAACAAGGCTCAAAACGATGATGCGACCCACGTAAAACATCGAATTTTCAAAGCTATAAGGCACGCCGATATTTAAAATTTTCTTGATGATCTCGTAGTCAAATTTATAAATAAGGCTCTTTCTTATGTGAAGTTTTAGCTTGATATCAAGTAGCAGATAGACTATGACAAAGCAAGCGATCGCTCTTGCTATGAGCGTGCTAATGGCGATGCCAAGCACCCCTGTGTGAAATGTGTAGATGCTAATGGCAGTAAGCAGCACATTTAGTAAATTTGCAGCCGCCATGATATACATAGGTAGCTTTGCGTTTGACATCGTGCGAAAGATCGCCGCAGCTGCTGCATAGAGGGCTAAAAAGGGCGCTGAAATGGCGGAGAAAACGAGATAGTGGCTAGCATCGCTCCTTACTTGCTCGCCGATATCGCCAAAGACTTTATCTAAGATGAGGTCTTTTAAAACTATGATGGCAAGGGCTATAAAGATGGCGAAAATTAGACTAAACCAAACTAGCTGATCGGCGGTATTTCTGGCGTTGCCGCTTTGTTTGCTGCCTAGATACTGGCTAGCGACCACCGAGCCACCAGTGGCTATGGCAGTAAATATGCTAATAAATAGCGCCATGACAAACTCCACAAGACTTACCGCACTCACCGCACTTTCGCTAACGCTTGCTGCCATTAGTGAGTTTGCAAGGCCTAGACTATACTCTAAAAACTGCTCTACGGCGATAGGGAAAAAGAGCCTTGCGAGGTCGGCATTTGAGAAAAATCTCTGCTCGTTTGTCAAATTTTTCAAATTTCATCCCCTTTGTAAAGTGTGGGTAAATTATAAATTTTAAAAGGTGAAAAGGCTATAAATTTTTGGGTCTTATTTATTGACAAATTTGTCTTAAAGTGAGTAAAATCACGCCAGTTCTAAGTTTTAGAAAGACCTTTTTTGGATACAAAATGCACTCAATCGGAATCGATATAGGCTCAACTTCTGTAAAAGTCGCCGTCATAGAGGCAAGTAGCGGCGCGATAAAGGAGCTATTTTTACTCCCAACTGGCTGGAGCAGCGCAGATACAGCTATGCTTATAAAAGAGCGAGTTTTAGCTTTAAACCTTGGCGAGCTATATTTTACTGCGACAGGTTACGGCAGAGTTTCGGTGCCATACGCTGATAAAACCCTTACAGAGATCACCTGTCACGCGCTTGGGGCGCACTACTTTTGCAAAAGCGACTGCACGGTTATAGACGTTGGCGGACAAGATACGAAGGCTATCAAGCTTGAAAATGGCTCAGTGACGGATTTTACGATGAATGACAAGTGTTCAGCTGGCACTGGTAAATTTCTTGAAGTGATGTCAAACCGCCTTGGAGTTAGGTTTGACGAGCTTACACGCCTTGCTAAAAATAGCGACAAAGATATATCCATAAGCTCGATGTGCACGGTCTTTGCGGAGTCTGAGATCATAAGTCTCATCGCTCAAAACATCTCACGAGAAAATATCGCAAAAGCGGTGATCATCTCAGCTATAAATAAAATTTCAAATTTGGTCAAAAAACAGGCAAATACGAGCTACTTCTTAAGCGGTGGCTTTAGTAAGAGTGAGTATGTGAGAGAAAATTTAGAAGTGTGCCTGCAAGCTAAAGTCACCACGCACAAAGATGCGATCTACTGCGGTGCGATAGGCGCTAGCCTTGCAGGGATAAGAAATTTAAGGAGAGAAAATGGCGATAAATGAGAGTATGAGTCTGAGCGAAATTTTCGCTGCCTATGATGGCGCTAAGAAAAATTTAGCCCAAAATGTTGAAGCAGTCAAAAATAGCGGCCAAAAGATCGCTGCTATCTTTTGCACCTACACACCAAGAGAGATCATCCACGCGGCAAACGCTTATAGCGTGAGTGTCTGCGCAACTGGCGATAACGCGGTGGTTGAGGGCGAAAAAGTATCTGCCTAAAAACCTCTGTCCGCTCATAAAAGCAAGCTACGGCTTTGCAAAAGCGAACAAATGCCCATTTGTGCGAAACTCCGATATCGTTATCGGCGAGACGACGTGCGACGGCAAGAAAAAGATGTATGAGCTAATGGGCGAATTTAAAGATGTGCACGTCATGCATTTGCCGCATTTCAAGAGCCAAAAGAGCTTAGAGATTTGGCAAGATGAGGTCAGGGAGCTAAAAGAGCGTCTGGAGGCTAAATTTGGCGTGAGCGTGAGCGATGAGGAGCTTAGAAACTCTATCAGGCTATTTAACAAAGAGCGTGAGCTAATGGGGGAAATTCAAAATTTCATGAAACTAACGCCACCACCGATGAACGGCAAAGAGCTGCACGCACTGCTATATGGAAATGGCTTTATATTTGATAAGGCCGAGCAGATAAGCGACCTTGAGATTATCGTAAGTAAGCTAAAAGAGTGCGTGAGAGATAAAATTTCACCCGTGCATAAGGACGCCAAACGCATCATCATCACAGGCTGTCCAAGTGGCGGGGTCTATGATAAGATCGTGCCAGCCATAGAAGAGGCGGGCGGCGTCGTGGTAGCTTACGAAAACTGCACTGGGACTAAAAATTTTAGCAACCTTGTCGATGAAAACGATGATCCAATTAGCGCCATAGCAAAGCGCTACATGGCGATACCTTGCTCGATCATGTCGCCAAATAAAGAGAGAGAAAATGTGCTACAAGAGATGATAAAAGAGTATAAGGCGGATGGCGTGATCGACGTTGTGTTGCAAGCCTGTCACACCTACAACGTAGAAACTGCCAATATAAAAATGGCGTGCAACGACGTAGATACACCTTATATGGCGCTTGAGACGGACTTTTCGACGAGCGACGCTGGGCAGATCAAGACAAGGCTCGAGGCGTTTATAGAGATGCTTTAGGATAAATTTGGTGTCTAGATTTTTTGAGGTGAGCGCTAAATTTAAAAGAGTAGGGGGCTAAATTTAGCTTTAAATTTAAAGTGGCTGACTTGAAATGGAGAAATTTACAAGTCAGCTAAAGTGAATAAATTTATTGCCTGACTGGCTTAATCTAGCAAAAGCCACCATGCAGAAGCATTTTTATAAATATATCTAATATGCTGATAATCATAGCGAACAGAATTCCACTTTTCATCACCATTTTTCATTTTGTCGTTATATTCTTTAGTCTTTTCTCTATCGCCGCCAAACAAGCTCCATGCAGGAGCACTACTCCTCCCCCCGTACTTAAAATAAATTTTAAAAGGGTGCTGGCTCGTGAAAAAGTCTAAATTTAGCGTTTAATAGGTGCAGAGTATGTCAAGCAGTCTGCCAAGCTTTTGCATATCATTTAAGAAAAGCTGGTTTGGTTTTTGTGTAAATTCCTTGGCTTCGTCTAGGATTTTGGGCTCAGAGATGTTATAAACAAACTCCTTTTTTAGGATCTTTGCGCCCTTTTTATAGACAAATTTTGCATCAATTAAACTTGCAAAAAAGCTATCATCTCTTAAGTAGTAGTTGGTGGCTGCATTTACAAAAACTGGCTTTTGAGCTAAAAACTCGCTGCAAACGCCATTTGGTGATCTAAATTTAACACTCTCAACCACGTCAGGCCTTATCTCGTAAAACCTTATTCCACTAGATTTTTTAAGAGCCAAAACGTCACTAGCTTTGTTTAAATTTATAGAGGAGCTATTAGCTTCTATGACGTTTATAACGCCATTTACGAGAGAGTAGGCACTTGTCGTTTTATTTTGATCAAGAAAATTTATCATGCCAAAAAATGGCACGCTGGCATTTTTATCAGCCAAATTTGGCATGCTCTTTATTAGTAGCTGCTGTTTTTTGCCATTTAGCTCAAAGTAGCTCACCATGATGGAAATTTCATCTTTTTTACTAGGTGTCTTTTGTGAGCAGCCTGCAAAAAAGAGTGCTGCAAGCAGCAAAACTACTAAATTTCTCATTTTATGAAGTAATCACCATCAAAGCTTACAAGCGAGTATTTTCTCTCATTGCCGATGCTCTCTTTAAGCTCATCGATGCTCAAAAACTCCAAGCTATCAGCTCCGATGTACTCTCTGACCTCTTCGACGCTTTTTTTGGCGCTTATTAGCTCCTCAAAGCTTGGTGTGTCGATGCCGTATCGCTCAGGATACTTGAGCTCAGGGCACGCAACTCTGAAGTGAATTTCTTTCGCCCCTGCGTGTCTTAAGAGATCGACCACCTTTTTAGAAGTGGTGCCTCGAACGATGCTATCATCGATCACGACGATACTTTTACCAGCTAGCACGCTTGACATTGGGTTTAGTTTTAGCTTGACCTTTAAATTTCTCATCTCTTGGCTTGGCTCGATAAATGTCCTGCCAACATAGTGGTTTCTGGTGATGGCTAGCTCAAATGGAATTTTGCTCTCATTTGCATATCCAAGCGCTGCTGGCACGCCGCTATCTGGCACAGGCACTACAAAGTCAGCTTTTACCTTGCTCTTTTTTGCTAGCACCTCGCCCATCTTTTTTCTCACTTCATAGACGCTTTTGCCCTCTATAACGCTATCTGGGCGCGCAAAGTAGATGTATTCAAAGGCGCAAACTCTAGGCTCTGGCTCGAAAATCTGCAAGCTTTGAAACTCACTCTTTCCATGCTCAAAAACTATCATCTCGCCAGGTCTAACATCTCTTATAAATGTCGCTCCCACAAGATCAAACGCACAAGTCTCGCTAGCTACGATGTATCCGCCATCTTTTAGTCTGCCAAGGCTTAGTGGCCTAACACCCCAGCGATCTCTAATGGCAAAGGTCTTGTGGCGTGACTGCACGAGCAAACAGTAAGCGCCTTTTATCTTATTAAGTGCTGCGATGATGCGATCTTGCAGGTGTTCGTCGTGGTTTCGTGCGATGAGGTGGATGATATTTTCTGTGTCCATATTTGTCTGAAATATCGCGCCATCTTTGATAAGCTCATCTCTAACCTCATCTTTATTGACCAAATTTCCGTTATGAACGATTGAGATTTGACCTAGGGCGTAGTTGGCGGCTATTGGCTGGGCGTCACGGCCTGAGCTTTTGCCAGCTGTTGCGTAGCGGTTGTGGCCGATCGCCATGTCGCCTTTTAGTGAGCTCAAGATCTCTTCGTTAAAGACTTCGGTGACTAGGCCATTGCCCTTGTGAGTGGAAATTTCGCCGTCGTTACAGACGCTGATGCCACTTGCCTCTTGACCGCGGTGTTGCATAGAAAATAGCGCATAATACGCCGTTTTCGCTGCATCCTTAGAATTTATGATACCAACTATCGCACACATCTTTTATCCTCTTTTCATCTTTTTAAATTTCATCTTTGCAGTTAAATTTCATAGCCAACGCTAAGCACTTTTTGTAAGTGGCGTGTTATCCAAAATTTGGCACATTTGCCGTTATTTGCACCATTTATAACAATCCAAATACGCTAAAACTAAATTTTATCATCTCAAATCAAATTCATTAGCTCTTAAATTTTGACGATTTTTGCGCTCTGGCAGGTAGAATTTATCGCCAAATTCTAACTCGTATCTCTTTATATCATCAAGCTTAAATTTAATCATCAAGCCCCAAACTATCGTCTATCGAGTAAAGACCGCTGCTTTGATCTTTTAGCCAGATGGCAGCCTTAATGGCACCTTTTGAGAAGGTCGCTCTACTAGTTGCCGTGTGGTTTAGCTCGATAAATTCGCCGTCATTGTAAAAGCCAACCGTGTGACGACCTACTACGTCGCCGCCACGAAGTGCCATAACCGCGATCTCGTCTTTGCTTCTTGCGCCCACCATGCCAGCTCTGCCAGTCACTAAAACATCTTTTAAATTTAGATCCCTTGCCTCTGCCACACAGCCTGCTAAAGTCATCGCAGTGCCGCTTGGAGCGTCCTTTTTCTGTCTGTGGTGCTGCTCGACGATCTCTATATCAAATTCTCTTAAAACTTTCGAAGCTATTCTTGCGATGCGGTTTAACACTGCTACGCCTAGACTCATATTTGTTGCGTAGAGTATTGGCATAGTGCCTGATGCTAGATGAAGCAAGTTTTTCTCGTCGTCATTTAGTCCGGTTGTGCCGATGACTAGTGGTTTTGGGTTGGTTCTAGCGTAGTTTAGTAGTGCTACGGTCGCCTCTTTTTGGCTAAAGTCGATGATAACGTCGCACGCTTCAAAAAATTTAGCAAAGTCGTTTGTCAAAAGCTCGCTACTTAAATTTTCAACCTCATTTTTTTGGCTAAAAGCGACGCTTAAAGTGGCGTCTTTTTCATCTTTTAAACAAGAGATGATGCTTTGAGCCATCTTGCCGCTAGCGCCGTAAAGTCCTATTTTTACCAAAATTTATCCTTTGATTTTTGGTTGAAATTTAACATAAAATTTATTATAGAGAGATTACGAAATGGCTTTTGAAAAAGAGCTACTTTAGGCAAGAGTTTAATTAAAAATTATCATTGTGACAATTACTGCAATAAGAAAAATGGATATTGATTATATTAGAGCGCACTTTTTGCCTACTTTGTGCAAAAAGGCGACTACGCTATGTCTTAGAGTTATTTTATTAATGCAATTTTTGAAAAAGTGTTCTGATAAGCCTAAAAACCAAGCAACTTTAAAATGTAAATTTTTACTAAAATGATTTATTTTGAAAGAGAAATTTAGCCAAAAATTTGGCTAAATTTGAGTATTAATGTAAGCTTTCTATGTAGCTCATAGCGCTAAGTGCAGCCACTGCGCCATCACCTGCTGCTACGACTACTTGTCTTGGAGCGTCCTCTCTGATGTCACCTGCTACAAAGAGCCCTTTTAGGCTAGTTTGCATCTTAAGGTTAGTCTTTACCTGTCCGCCATCAGCCATTTCGCAGATAAATTTGCCGTTTTCATCTTTTAGAATTTCGTTATTTACATTTAGTCCGACAAAAGTGAAAATGCCCGGCACATCAAGCACGCGTTCGCCATTTTTAGTATCAAGCACGATCTTTGTTAAACCCGTATTATCGCCAAGCGCCTCTTTTACAGTCGCACTTGTTATAAACTCGATCTTCTCATTTTTTCTAGCTTTTTCAACGGTTGTTGGTGCCGCTCTAAACTCGTCACGTCTATGCACTAGATAAACTTTTGAGCAGATATTTGCTAGGTAAAGTGCCTCTTCAACAGCTGTGTCGCCACCGCCAAGAACGGCTACCTCTTTGTTTTTGTAAAAGAAGCCATCGCATGTTGCGCATGTGCTAACGCCTTTGCCAAAGAACTCGTCCTCGCCTTTAAAGCCAGCACGTCTTGGGGTTGAGCCAGTCGCTACGATGACAGCTTTTGCCTGTTCGCTCTTGCCACCTTCAAGCAAAATTTCAAAGCTACCGTCGCTATTTTTTCTAACACCAACTACGTTTGCCCACTTATGAACTAGTCCGAATGCACTGCACTGCTTCCACCAAGTACTCATAAAGTCAAAGCCGCTCTCGCCAGGGGCTTTTTGGCCTGGGTAGTTTTCTATCTCTGAGCTAGAGGTGATCTGACCGCCAGGCTCGCCTTTTTCAAACATTACAACATTTTTTAATCCGCCTCTAGTGGCGTAAAGTCCGGCGCTTAGTCCTGCTGGACCGCCTCCGATGATCGCTAAATCAAGCATAAATTTCCTTTATTCTAAAACATTTATGGACGAATTTTGTTTGTAAATTTCGCCCCTTTGATGAACTATCTCAACACTGCTAGGAAGCTTCGTGATGCTTAAATTTCGCATAAGCTCCAAAACCGTATTTATATCTGAGCTTATGTATTTTAGTGTTGAGTTTGACTCATATCTTTTTTGAAAGATATCGATCGCCACAACTGTTTCATTTTTGGTTGGTAAAATTTCGTCTAATTTTGATTGATTTGAGCTGAAGATTAAAAGCGTGTATTTTGGCTCTTTTGGAGTGAAAATTTCGCTTTTTTCGTAAAAAACTAGCTTCGCAAAATCAACAAATTTATATTGTGAAAAACGATAGTTGCTATACGCAAATGCAGCCGCTATCATAGCTGCACCAAAAAATGAACCAAATATATAAGTAAGAGGAAGCAGACTTCCTCTTCTTTTTTCGCTCATTAAAGAAGCGAATTTAGTTTGTCAGTTAGGGCTTGTTTTGACTGCGCACCGACCATTTGCTCAACTAGCTCGCCATTTTTGAAAAATAGCAATGTTGGGATCGATCTGATGCCAAACTCAACCGCAAGATCTTGTACTTCATCAGTATTTACCTTGCAAATTTTCGCTTTGCCCTCAAAGTCTTCAGCAAGCTCTTCGATCACTGGAGCTAGCATACGGCAAGGTCCGCACCATGGAGCCCAGAAATCTACTAGAGCAACGCCTTCTTTTGTTACATCAAAATTTTCTTTTGTGAGTTCGATGTATTTTCCCATTTGTTCTCCTTATTTTCAAGATGTGGCAATTATACAAAATCAAATTTAAATTTTAGGTAAATAATAAATTTTATTATAAACTAATATTTTCTATCAGCTCAAAATTTTCATTTTTTACAACAAGCAGATCAAGCTGATAGTCCCTGTTTGGCTCATTTTTCATCATATAAAAATTTATTGTTTTTAAAATTTTCATATATTTTGCCTTGTTTAGCCTATACTCCGCTTCGTATCCTCCGCTGGTTGCTTTTACCTCAATAAAATGTAAAATTTTATCGCTACTTAGCGCGATGATGTCGATCTCGCCAAATTTAGAGTGAAAATTTCTCTCTAAAATGACAAAACCGAGCTTACGCAAAAACTCGCAAGCCCTATCTTCGGAGCTCTTACCAAAGAGATACTCTTTTAGCCCCAAGCTACTCCTCGATCCTCATCATAAATGGCTCTTCTTTTATATACTCTTGCTCTTTTAAAAGCTCTATCGTTCGCTTCGCATCAGCCTCCAAGCTCGTGTGTGTCGTGAAAAATAGCACGGCATACTCGCTCTCGTCTTTTGGCTTTTGTAGCAAACTATCGATTGAAAGGTTGTTTTCGCTCATTAAATTTGTTATCTTTGCTAGCACGCCCATTTTATCTTCGACTTTTAGCCTAAAGTAATACTTCGTCTTTATCCTGTCGCGATCAAGAAGCTCTAAGGTGTTTAGCTCAAATGGCGCTTTGTATCCAAGCATCGGCGACTTGCTATCTCTTGCGATATCGATGAGATCGCTGATGACTGCACTTGCTGTTGCGTCGCCGCCAGCTCCTGGGCCATAGTACATAGTCTCGCCAACGACCTCGCCAACGACGCTTATCGCATTTGTCACGCCGCTTGCCTTTGCTATCATTTTATTTTGCGGCACAAGCGCTGGATGCACGCGTAGTTCGACCTTGCCCTCGCTTTTTTTGGCGATGGCTAGAAGCTTGATAGAGTATTCAAAATCTTTTGCGAAAAATATATCCTCTGGCGTGATGCCTTGTATCCCCTCGATCAAGATATCCTCTGGATCGCCGTGCACGCCGTATGCGATGCTTGCTAAGATGAGAAGCTTGTGAGCCGTGTCAAAGCCGCCCACGTCAAAGGTAGGATCGGCCTCAGCGTATCCAAGCTCTTGCGCCTTTTTAAGTGCGTCTTTGAAATTTGAACCTTCATTCATCATCGAGGTTAGGATATAGTTACTAGTGCCGTTTAGTATGCCATTTATGCTTAAGATATGGTTGGCGCTAAGCCCCTCTCTTAGGGCTCTGATGATCGGTATGCCTCCAGCCACGCTTGCCTCAAAGCCAAATGGTGTGTTTTTGGCTAAATTTTGCAAAGCATATCTGTGATAGGCAAGAAGCGCTTTGTTTGCAGTAACGACCGCTTTTTTGCGCTTTAAAATTTCACTTACCACTCTAAAAGGCTCTTCAACGCCGCCCATAAGCTCGACAAAAACGTCGATATCATCGCTGTTTATGACGCTATTTATATCGTCAGTCAAAGGAATGCCAGCGTCTCTTTTTTTATTTAAATTTCTAACCACACCGATGACTGGCACTATCTCTTCGCCACATCTTGCTGCGATTAGCTTTTTGTTTTTTAATAAAATTTTTGCAACCGACTCACCAACGGTTCCAACGCCTAATATCGCTACATTCATTCAAATTCTTTCAAATATTTTTTTATATTTCTTGCTGCTTGTCTTATCCTATTTTCATTTTCGATAAGAGCTAAGCGCACATAGTCGTTTCCGCCCTCGCCAAAACCAATGCCCGGGCTAACAGCAACTGAAGCCTTTGTAAGAAGCTGCTTTGAAAACTCAAGGCTGCCTAAGTGGCTAACCTTTGGTGGAAGTTTCGCCCAGATAAACATGCTGGCATTTGGCTTTTTAAGCTCCCAACCAGCTTGAGCGAAGGCCTCTATCATCACATCTCTTCTTTTTTCATAAATTTGGCGTATCTCTTCAACGCAGCTTTGATCGCCGTCAAGTGCGACCGTGGCAGAGACTTGTATCGGCGTAAACATGCCGTAATCAACCCATGATTTTATCTTTTTAAGAGCGGCGCAAAGCCTCTTGTTTCCGCACATGAAGCCAACTCTCCAGCCCGCCATGTTGTAGCTTTTTGAAAGAGTGTAGCACTCGACCGCGACATCTTTTGCGCCATCTACTTCAAAGATGCTTGGAGTTTTGTAACCATCAAAGGTAAGATCAGCGTAGGCAATATCTGAGATGATGTAAAATCTCTCTTGCTTTGCGATGCTTACAAGGCGCTCGTAAAAGCTCTTTTGTACGGTCACGGTCGTTGGATTGTGAGGGAAATTTACGACTACATATTTTGGCTTTGGCGAGCTTGCGTGTATCGTCTGGATCAAGTTTTCAAAAAATTTATTCTCGTCTAGCTCAAATTTATCGTTGTAGTGAAGTGGCATCTTTGCGACGCTTCCGCCAGCAAATAAAAACGCCTGCGTGTGTATCGGATATGCAGGGTCAGGCACGATAGCCACGTCGCCTGGGTTTATCACGGCTTGAGCAAGATGCACAAAGCCCTCTTTGCTACCCATGGTGGCGACTGCTTCGGTTTCTGGGTCTAAATTTACGCCGTATTTGCGCTTATACCAGTTGCAAATGGCAAGGCGGAGCTTATAAATTCCAGCACTGGCTGAGTAGCCGTGGGTCTTATCTTTTTGTGCGCTTTCGCATAGTTTATCGACGATGTGCTGTGGTGTTCTGCCCTCTGGGTTGCCCATAGAAAAGTCGATGATGTCCTCGCCAGCTCTGCGTGCTGCCATTTTTATAGCATTTACTTCGGCAAAAACGTAGTTTGGCAAACGCTCAATTGTATTAAATCTTATCTCATCAAACACTGTTTGCTCCTATTTTATAAGCTTGATAATTATCTCGTTTTTAATGTTAGTTATGTCGCTATTGTCGCTAATTAACGCGTATTTTGCGTCATTAGCTAAATTTATGGTGTAGTTAGTTTTTATCTCGTTTTCTCTTTTTAGATCGATTTGGTTTAAGTTTTTATCATAAATTCTAACAAGTGGCACCCATTTGTTTGGCTCGTTTGAGATGATATTTAGGCTACTTGCGCCTGCTACATCTACGATATAGACGCCGCCACTTTTGACAAGTGGGGTCTCTTCGTTAAAATTTACTTTTGACGCATCAAGGCTCATATTTTTAGCGTCCAAATAAAGCGCTAAATTTCCATCAAGCCTATCAAATCCCATGATCTTAAAGCCGCTTTTACTAAGTGTGAAATTTAGTAAATTTGGATCTATACCGCCACTTTTTAGGGCTAAAATCCCATAAGAAATTTCATTGCCATTTTTTAGAGAATTTACCCTTGCCACGCTTATATTTGCATCTTCAAGAGCTAAATTTATCGATTTTACAAATAGTGCTGAGGGGGCTTTTTGCGTGCTTATAAATTTTAAATTTAAGCTATTTGAGCTAAATGAGAGAGCATCGTAGTTTGAGCTTTGCTTTAGTCTTGAGACTAGCTCGCCAACGTTTAGCGAGCCGTTAGTGTCTAAATTTTCTAAAGAAATTTGCAGATCTTTTCCGCTACTTAGTGCGTTTGCGCTGCTATTTAGATCAAAAGCGTATGAAAAAACACTAAAAAGAAGAAATATGGCTAGTTTTTTTACCAAGATTTGCCCTTATTCATCTCGACAAACTCGTCATAAGTTAAAAATTTCATATCGCCATTTTCTACTAAAAATCTAGCTGGACGGCTTGGGTTATACTTTGTTACTTTATCGCCGATCTTAAGCTCGATGTTGCCATTTCCGCAAACGACTAGCTGTCTTTGGTCTAAATTTATATTTACACTTTTGCTTGTGTCGCTTGATGTTTTTTGACCATTTTCAAGGTTGATGATGCCTATCCAAACGCGTTGTTTTGGTGTGATAACTGCTTCATTTAGTGGTTTTGTCACGTTTTGCTCTACTTTTGGAGCTGGCTGGGCTGCCATGCTAGGCTTTAGAGCATTTTGATCAACGCTAGCAGGACTTACAGTCACGTTTTGCTCAGCTGGAGCTGAAATTTTCATGCTTGAAGCGTTTGCATCGATCTTTGGAGTATTTTGAGAGATCGTTACGTTTGTGTCGATGATGTTTTTCTTCACTTCATTTACGATGCTTGATTGCGAGTAGCTCACGCTTGTGTTGTCTTCATTTAAGCTTGCGATGAAATTTTGGACGTACTTGTAAGCGTCAAAGTAGTAAGCGCCGCCAGCGATGATAGCTAAAATGATGATCCAGAAGAAAAATCCAGCCCCGCCACCGCTACTTTGCCTTTGGATCGAGACATCTTCAGGTGTGTATGATGAAATTTTTGGGCTAACTTTTGTTTTTTTGCTCTCATCAGGCATGTTTTCTTGCATAAATGCGTCGTATTCGGCTAGAAGTTCGCTAAGATCGACGCCATACTCACGCTGTAAAATTTTGGCGTAACCTCTGATGTTTAAGCGTGATAATTTTTCAAAATTTTTGTCAAAAATGTATTGTAAAAATGTCGGTTCAATGTGCGTCTTACGCGAAATTTCCTTTATGCCTATCTCTTTTAAATTTTCTAGTTCATTCATCTATCATCCTATCACAAATTATCGCAAAAGCTGCACTTACATTTAGGGAGTCCCAGCCATCTTTTAGCTTGATACCGACGCACTCATCGCACTTTGCTAGAGCTTTTTGCGGTATGCCTTCGCCCTCTGAGCCCATCACCAAAGCCCTTTTGCCAGCAAATTTCATCTCTTTTATATTTTTGCCGTTGCTTGCCGTAGCATAGAGCTTAAAACCACACTGTTTTAGCTCGTTTAGCAGGCTAAGTCCGTCCTCAAAAATGGCTATTGGTATCTCGTAAGCAGCACCGCTACTTGACCTTAAAACGCCTTGCATATTTACACTTTTTGCAACGATGACTAGCCCTTCGCAGCCTAGAGCATAGGCACTTCTAGCGATGGCGCCGATATTTCCGACGTCACTTATGCCATAAAGCACGGCGATGAAATTTAGCTTTTTAAGCTCACTAAAGTCTGAAAACTCAAACTCACTAACGCTTGCTAAAAAGCCTTGATGGTTGCCGCCATGCGCCATCGACTGAGCTTTTTGATTATCCACGCGGATGATCTTCTTGCCAGTGCCACAAATTTTAGAAAAGAGTTTTTTATCACACTCTTTTGAGAGATAGATCTCTTCTAGGATCTGTGGGCGCTTGTTCAAAATATGTAAAAATAGCTGTTTTCCGTATATTATCATGGTTGCTTATGGTAGCTAAAGTCAAGTAAAATTTAACTTATTTTGCTTCTAAATTTGAGTGAATTTTTGAAACTTTTTGAGGGAATTTGAGCTTTTAAATTTATGCTTTTATGAGCTCGTCGTAGATCTTTTTGACGTCCTTGCCAGTTATTTTGCTAAGTAGTTTTGCCTTTGCTTTTGGGGCGATGTCAAGCGAGATGATCTCATCTTTTGTGATATTTTGAGTGGCTATATTCGCACTTTTTGAGATGACCACCGCCCATTCGCCGTTTAAATTTGCTTTTTCTAAAATTTGGGCTAAATTTTTGGCTCTATCCTTAAATTTGGTCTCAAATTTTTTAGTGGCCTCTTTTATAGCAAAAATTTCTCTTTCTGGCTCTAAATTTGCAACGCTTTGCACTAAGCTTAATATGCGTTTTGGGCTCTCATAGATCACAGCTGGATAGGCTAAGCTTAGAGCATTTTGTATGGCTAAAGCCCTATCTCTGCCAGTATTTGGTAAAAATCCTAAGAAAACAAACTCTTTATCGCAAAGCCCACTTGCAACCACGCTTAAAAGTGCAGCGTTTGCTCCGCTTAAAATTTCATATTTGATATCATTTTTTTGAGCGTATCTTACTAGACTAACGCCTGGATCGCTTATGCCTGGCATGCCAGCATCGCTCATATAAGCTATATTTTTGCTCCAAATTTCATCATTTAAATTTGCGAAAAATTCATCTTCATTGTGGGTGTGAAGCGGGATAAAATTTGAGATATTTATATTTGCGTCAAAGCGTTCGTTTAGTAGATTTACAAGGCTTTTGCAAACTCTTGTATCTTCGCAGATAGCTATCTCGCATTCACGCAAAATTTTGATCGCACGAAGCGAGATATCTTCTAAATTTCCTATTGGAGTAGGAACAAAGTAGAGCAAGGCTTATTTTTGAGCGTATTTTTTCTTAAATTTCTCAACACGGCCAGCGCTATCAACTATCTTTTCGCTGCCTGTGAAAAATGGGTGGCACTTATCGCAAATGTCAATTCTGATTTCGCTTTTGTTTGACTTTGTCTTAAAAGTGTTGCCACACGCGCAAGTTACGGTGCAATCTACATACTCTGGATGGATATCTTTTTTCATCATCTTTCCTTTATTATTTTGGGCTATTTGTTACCTTAAAAGTTGCTGATTATATAAAAACTAATCTAAAAATCAAATAAATCAAGCGAGAAATTTTGCCGCCACTGATATGACTGCGGTCTGCGATCTTAGGATATTTTTTGTATTTAGGCCGTAGATATTTTTAAATTTAGCCGTCTCATACTCGCTAAATCCGCCCTCTGGACCGATTATTAATATCTCATCATCTCTTTTTTCATTTAAATTTTTACCGCCAAAATTTATAGCTGAGACATTTTTATAAACGCTCATTAGTTCGTCTAAATTTTTGTAAATTTCAAACTCCATTAGCGACGTTCTCCCGCACTGCTCGCATGAAAGTGCGTTTATGTAGTTTAGCTTTTCAAGGTCGATCTTGAAATTTGCCTGAGAAAATTTAGTATAGACAAAGGCGATCTTACCAACGCCAAGCTCATTTAAAAATGGCAGCGCCTTTTCGATCGTCTTTGGATCAACGACAGCCCAAGCGATGGTAAAGTCAAATTTGTTTTCGCAGTTTAGGCTGGCAAAGACAAGACTTAAATTTGCACTTCTGCGCTCTATCTCATCGATCTCGTAGATGTACTCTTTGCCGTCATGTAAATTTCTAACACTTATGCGTTCTCCTGCTTCAACTCTTCTGGCTTTTAGGTGTAAAAATGCCTCATTTACTATTTTTAGGTGCTCTTCGCCAGCGTTTTTATCATATAAAAATTTCATCTAAATCCCTGCTATGATGATCAAAATAATGTCACAAATGCCTTTAATAAGGGCAAATTTCTTAAATTTCTCTAGCTCGCCAGCAACGGCATATCTCTTTAGTCTTTTATATCCTATGGCGCTAAGTGCGATTAAGGCTATTAAAATAAGAAGCATTTTTATGGCGTTAAATTTTGGCTCGTAACTATAATATCCCCACAAAATAAGCCCAGTTAGCACCAAAAAGCTAAGCAGCATATGATAAATAGGTAAAAAATACCTTATACGAAGCACGTAGTTTTTAGTTCTTACTCCAAACTGGGTAAGCGCTAGATAAAGCGCCGCTAAAGCAAGTAGTGCATAAAAAAATGTCATGTGAAATGGCAAAGTATAAGCATAAAGCGAGCTTAAGTGTTCGTTCATTTTTTATCTTTAGGAGGCTCATTTTCTTCGACGACTGGCTCAGGTGGCAGCTGCTCGTCGATAGTTACATTCGCATCAGGCTGAGCTATCGTAACATCACTAGGGACTGGTTCACTAACGTCACTTTTTGCCTCTTCTTTATCTCCACATCCCAAAAATACGCCAGCTATAAGCAAAAAAGAGGTTATAAATTTTTTCATTAAACGTCCTTTGGATTTTCTATTTTTATCTTATTTATCATCTTTTCAAGCAAATTTTTATCTTCCCATTCGTCTATAATAGCCTCTGAAAATTTGATATCACTAAGCCTTATCTCGCCCATTTGTGGGTTTATCGCGTCCTCTTTGAAGCACTGCGCATAGCCAGTGTCGGTCTCATGGACGATGACGCTATGAAGCTTCACATCGCGCTCGCCATTGTTCATCACGCTAAGTTCAAGCAGCCTTTCGATCATTACAAAAAATATGCGGCAAAACTGCTCTGCGCTGGGATTTAGCGGGATCTCGATCCACCTTGCAGAGTGCTTTTTAAGGTCGTTTTTGTATTCGTCACTATCGCCTGAAAATATGGTCGTAGCGTGATCAAAGCTATCGATGATCGTTTTTATGTTTTGCTTCATCAGCCCAAAGTCATAGACCATGCCAGCGTTATCAAGAAAATTTGAGCTAAGTAAAATTTCTGCCACGTAGCTGTGACCGTGGATGCTCGTCCTGCAGCGCTTTGAGCTACAAAATCTCACGATATGCGCATTTTCAAATCTAAAAAGTTTTCTAATAATCATCAAACACCCTCTTTGTCGCCCCAAAGCCTGATGTGGATACGCTCTGAGTAGTTAAATCCATGCTTTATGGCAAATTGCGCTGTTTTTAGAGCATTTTTGCTTAGCTCGTTCTCGTTTGCGCCCATCGCCATGCACCAAACTGGCAAATTTGCTCTATTTTTTATATATAAAATTTCATCTAGCTCGCTTTTATCAAAGCGCGAGAGGACAAATTTTAAAAAGCTGCTTTTAGCGTTATCTTTGATAGCCAAAATGGCATCTAAATTTATGCGTTTTTGCTCGCTAACTCCGCTATTTGCTAGCTTTACGCCAAGTGCAAAATGGCAGTTTTTATAAATTTCAAATTTAGCAAAATCAACCAAGATCGTGCCATTTGTCTCAAAATGCACCTTGTAGTTTCTAAGCAAATTTCTTACCAAATTTATGAAATTTTCATTTTGATGCCAGATGAGTGGTTCGCCGCCTGTTAAAACGATGATCGGCTTTTGCTCTAAGCCTTTACAAAGCCCATCAACTAGGCTTAAAATTTCATCTGCGCTATATCTTTTGTGGTGAAAATGTCCCTTAAAAACGGCTCTTATGCTATCACAGCCCAAAAGCTCTTCGCCTGTTTTTAAAGACCTTGTCTTTACGCCAAAGCCAGAGCAGTTTAGGTTGCAGCCCAAAAAGCGTAAAAACACAGCGAGCCTGCCCTGATAAGCGCCCTCGCCTTGGATGCTTAAAAATGCCTCAACTAATTCTAGCTCTTTGCTCATCAACCACCAGTTTGGTAAAAGGCCCTTGAAGAGGTTTCATTTTCAGCTCCTAGAGCCCATTTGTTCTCTTTTGGCTTGTTAGCTAGCACTTGCCTTAAGATCTCGCTTGCTGCGACGATGTCGCCATTTGCAACTGCTTTTTTGATACTTAGTGCATCTTCAAAGTAAAGGCAAGGTATCAAAAGCCCCTCAGCACTTAGTCTGATGCGGTTGCAACTCTCGCAAAAGTCGTGTTTGTGAGGGTCAATGATGCCAAATTTATAGCCGTCATCAAGCCTATAAATAGACGCAGGTGCGTTTGGCAATTTTTCATCTTTTGTGATGTTATATTTTTGCGAGATGATATTTAGAATTTCATCGCTTTTTAGCCCTTTTAGATCCTCTTTGGCGTGCGAATTTTCCATATATTCAATAAATCTGATCTGAGAGTTTCTAAATTTAGCAAACTCAAGCAAATTTACAAGCTCATCGTCGTTAAAGCCTTTTAGTGCGACCGTGTTTATCTTCACCTTTAGCCCAGCATCAAGTGCTGCTTCAAAGCCAGCTAAAACCTCATGCAAGACGCTCTTTTGAGCGATAAATTTAGCCTTTTGCTCATTTAGCGTATCAAGCGACATATTTATGCGCTTTAGACCAGCGTCTTTTAGCCTTTTGGCAAAGTGTGGCAGCATAAAGCCATTTGTCGTAAGCGCTAGATCGATGTCTGGCTTGTAATCGCTTATCATCTTTATAAAGACGTCCAGATCCTTGCGCACGAGTGGCTCGCCGCCTGTGATCCTGATCTTTTTCACACCCTCGTCGATAGCTACTTTTACAAATAAAAATAGCTCTTCAAATGTCAGTAAATTTTCTTTTGGCGTCCAACTAAATGGCGTAGTAGGCATGCAATATCTACATCTAAAATTACAACGCTGTGTCACAGAAATTCTTAAATAATCAACAACCCGACCATATTTATCAACTAGCATAAAGCACCTTTTTAAGCTTGGTTAGAGCTTTTTTAATTTTCAATTATATGTTAAAAGATTTAAATTTAAATAAAAATTTAAGCTAATTTTTGTAGTTTAAGAGTAGTTTTGTCTTTTAAAATTAGCCCAAATTTAGGCTAATTTGTGAAATTTCAGCACAAACTCAACTCGCCCCATACCCACGTGAAGGTCTTTAGCGATCATGGCTGCACTTTTGCCATCTTTGAACATCTTTAGGATCTGCTCTTCTTCGTTGATGACACTTGGGGCGATTTTATTGATATCTCTTGTTCGCTCCTCAAGGTTAAACATCCTATCTTTTTGTTCGTTTGCAAAGTCATCGATCACTCGCTCGATGCTCTTTATAGCGCGGATTATCGGCACGATTTTTTCATTTATTTGCTCGTTTATCTGCTCTTTTAACTCATCTTTTACATCTTTTAGCTGCTCGTCGTCATCAGGCTTAAAGCTTGCTAGTGCGGCTAGCTGCTTTTTGAGATTATAGTTTTCTTGTATGGCGCTCTCTATGGCACGCTCATATCTTGTAAATTTCTTATTTGTCTCGCTATCTTTTATAAATATCAAAGCTATTATTATCGCTAAAACGATGCCAAAACCTAAAAAAATGTAAATTTCCATATTTTTCCTTTACGAATTTGCCCTAAGCTCTCTTATCATCACACGCTCTCTAGCCGTCACGTAAGCGTTCCAGTCGGCCTCGTCCTCTTCGTGCATGTTCTCTATCTTTGCTAGCCTCTCATCCTGCGCCCTTAGATAAAGGCTCAAATTTCTCTTTGGAAAGATAGGCATCATAATCCTTGCGTAGTAAATTTCATCTTTTTTAAATTTATCTTCGCTTATTTTTATATGCGTAAAGCCGATCTCGTCGATATCCACGCTCTCACTTAGTGGCAGATACTGCTTGTGCTCATTTTTTATATAATCACTTAGCGCGTCGATCTTTCTATGAAGCTCGATAACAAGCGTTAGCAAGACTTGGTCGCTCTCTTTAGTCTCGCCGCGTGATTTGGCTCGCTTTAGCCACGCGCCAAGTGCATCTTCGTCACCTGGCAAGATAGAGTTAAATTCTCTTAAAAATTTCTCATCTCCACTTCTGTCGCACTCATAAACCATGCTAAGAGGCGCTTTAAAAAGCCTTACTTCGCTCATAATACACTGATCCAAACAAAGATGAAAAATAAAATTCCCAAGTAGCCATTTAGCGTAAAAAACGCCCGATCTATCTTGCTAAAGTCGCGCCTTACGATCTTGTGCTCGAAAAATAATATCACGCCGCTTACCACAATGCCAAAAAATGCCATCGCTCCAAGCCCAGCCGCCCAAGCAAAAAGTAGCCAAAGTATAAAAGCTATGGCGTGAAAAACGGCTGATAAAAATAGTGTCGCCTTGTCGCCATAAATGGCTGGTATGCTAAAGAGCTTGTTTTCTTGGTCAAATTTAATATCCTGAAGCGAGTAAAGCAGGTCAAATCCAGCCACCCAAAATGTCACACCAAGGCAAAGTAACACGCTCCAAAGCGGTATGGCAGCGCTTACCGCGACTACTCCAGCGATCGGAGCAAGTCCAAGACTAAGGCCTAGCACCAAGTGCGCTAGCTCGCTAAATCGCTTAAATAGCGAATATCCGCCAAGCACGGCAAGGATGGGGAAGCTCAGCCAAAATGCGAGTGAATTTACAAAATAGGCGCAGATGATAAAGATAAGCGCATTTGCTACGATGAAAAGCTGCATGTTGCCCTTGCCGATGCGCCCATCCACGCTTGGACGGCTTGCGGTGCGTGGGTTTAGCTTGTCGATGTCCTCGTCTTGGTATCTGTTAAATGCCATGGCGAAATTTCTAGCGCTGACCGCGCAAAGAGTGCCTAAAATAAGCAGTTTAAAGCCAAACCAAGCTGAGCCATTTTCTATCTTGCTCGCAACTATCATCGCCACAAAGATAAAGGGCAGGGCAAAAACCGAGTGCTTAAAAACGATGAGTTCTGCGATATCTTTTAGCTTTTTGATCATATAAATTTCCATCTTTTTAAAAAGTGTCTGATTTTACACCATTTTGCTTTAAATCTAAATTTATATTATCATTGCGAGAGTAATTTAAAATGAAGGGTTATGATGAGTAAAATAGCGATTATCGGAGATGGTTTTAGTGCGTTATTTACGGCGCTTGAGCTAGCTAAAAAGGGCGAGGAAATTTTAGTTATTAGTAACCAAAAAGATGAGTTTGAAAGCGGAATTTTAACCCCATTTAACACCCCAGCGCTCGCAAGAGATGGAGCGATATCTAGCTCATTTTTGGGGCTAGTTAGTAAAAAAAGCGAGCTTGATATAGCGCTTTGCTTAAATGAAAACTTTAGGGCTTGGATGGCGAATTTCACACTTAAATCAACAAAGGCTCACGACAAAAAGATGAGAATTTTGTTTAAAAAATTTGGACAAAAGAGCTTTGAAATTTTAAGAGAGCTAAGTGAAAAATATCCGCAGATAAATTTTGATGAGAGTGGCGTTTATCTCGTTTTTAGCGAGGATGAGAGCTTTAAAAAGAGGCTTGATGAGACAAGGGTTGCTGATAGCGAGCAAGAAATTTTAAGCGTGGATAGTGAGCTAGCAAATTTTGGCCTGATAAATAAAAACATAAAAGGGGCGCTAAATTTAAGCAAAAACGCAAGCATCGACACAGCTGAGCTAAAAAAGGCGCTTGTTAGCGAGTTAAATGGGCTTGGAGTGCAGTTTATAAATGATGAAATTTATGAGCTAAAAACGCAGGGGCAAACCGTGCAAAAGGCTGTTGGCAGTGCTGGCGAATACGAGGCTGATAGCTTTGTTGTGGCTAGTAGAAATTTGGAGCTTTCAAGCAAGCTTGGGACAAATTTAAGCGCCATTTTGGCTAAATTTTACACGATCGATCTCGCGCTAAACGAGGGTCAGATCCCTAAAAAACCGATCATTTTAAATGATATGTTTGCCAAAATTTATCCAACAAAAAATGGCGTCACGATCATCACAAATTTACAAGTGGGCGCGATCGATACGCTTGTAAAAACAGAAAAGATCAACGCATTTTTAAACGAGCTAAAAAGACACCTTGGCATAAGCGAGCTAAAAGAGCCTAGTTTTAGGGCAAATTTCGTCCTTCTTAGCTCAAACGACAAACCAGCGATCGGACGCGATGAGACATATCAAAATTTACTCTACAACCAAGCATACGGGCTAAACGAACTAAGCTTTGCACCGCACTTTGCAGGCGTTTTGGCTGATCTTTTAAAAGAGGGCAAAAGTAACGAGCAAAGCGATGAAATTTTGCTATTTAGCTCATTTTACGAGGGCTAAGTTTGTTTGGCGAGCTAGCACTAATTGGCACCACGGCAAGCGGCAAGAGTGATCTAGCCTTTGAGCTAGCAAAGGAATTTGGTGGTGTCATCTTAAGCCTTGACTCGCTAGCACTTTATAAAGAGATAGATATCGCCAGTGCAAAGCCAAAGCCCTGGCAGTTAGCAGCTGTGAGGCACTTTGGGGTGGATGAAATTTACCCTGATGAGGAATTTAGCGTTGGGGCATTTTTTGAAATTTACAAAAACGCAAAGGAATTTGCGCGCTCACAAGAGTGCTTGCTCATCATCACAGGCGGCAGCGGCTTTTATCTAAAGGCGATGCTTAGCGGTCTTGCGCCAGACGTGCCAAAATGCGAGATAAATTTAAGCAACGAGGAAATTTACGAGCTAGCTTTACAAAACGACCCTGAGTTTGCAGGCAAATTTAGCCAAAACGACTCTTATCGCCTTGAAAAATGGTATCAAATTTATAAATTTAGCGGGCAAATCCCAAGCATCTGGCTAAAGCAAAATACCAAAGAGAGCGTCATAAAAGAGCTTGCGATATTTGAAATTTTGTGGGATAGAGAGGAGCTTAGAGCCCGCATCGCAAAGCGAACGAAAAATATGCTAGATGAGGGCTTGATAGATGAGGCGAAGTTTTTATTTGACAAGTATAAGAGCGAGCCAAAGCCTTTAAAATCAATAGGTCTAAAAGAGTGCAAGCAGTTTTTGGAGGGTGAAATTTCAAAAAGCGAGCTAGAAACGCTTATCGCCACGCACACAGCCCAGCTTGCTAAGCGTCAGAGAACCTTTAACCGCTCGCAGTTTGAGAAGAAATTTGTGGGCGATTTGGCGCAGACTAGAAGTGAAATTTTGAAATTTTTAAAGGCAAAATTTGAGCTTGGTTAAATTTAAATTGTTTGGGTTGTAAATTTAATTTAGCAGGGGCGAACAGCTCCAAAAGAAGCCGTTCGATAAATTTATATAGGCATAACCCTGATCTTTGGGCTTAGGCTCTCTTGCAGGACATTTTCTATCGCATAAAGCGTGCCAGTCGAGCCGCTTGAACAGCCTGAGCAAGCGCCAAGATAGCGGATATAAACGTCGATATTTTCGCCGTTGTCGTTTCTGATGTCTATGATCTCTAAATTTCCGCCATCCATCATAAGCATCGGGCGGATCTCTTTATCGATGATCGACTCGATCGCTTTTAGCTGACCAACCATCGTCATGCTCTCAAAGCTAACGTCGCTTAGGGTGTTGTTTGCTTGAGCATTTGCTTGAGCTTCTAGCCTCTCTTGCTCCATCTCAGCCCTAGTATCGCGCAAGATATCAACCAAATAGTAGTCTTTTTTCTCATGTCCGCCAGGTCTAACACATGATTTGCAAAATGCCCCTGCTTTGGTGTATTGCGTGATCTCCTCAACCGTATGAAGGTCGTTTAGTCTTATCACCTCTTTGATCGTGCCAAGGCTCACTCTAGCGCACTCGCAAACGATGATCTCATCTTCAAAGTGCTCTGGGTCTATGCCCTTGTAGCTTGCAGCAGCTGCCTTGATAACGTCGTATGCCATAACCGAGCAGTGCATCTTTTGAGGTGGCACAGCTGGGGTGTCTGGGTTGTCACGCATAGCTCTTTCGACATCGAGGTTTGTGATCTTAACCGCCTCATCGACCGTTTTGCCGATGCAAAGCTCGGCCATCGTATCAGAGCTGGCTATCGCCGTGCCACAGCCAAAGCTTTTAAATTTAGCGTCTATTATCTTGTCAGTTTTCTCATCAACGAGCCAGTAAAGCCTGACCGCGTCGCCGCAGCTCTCTGCGCCAAAGTCAGCGATGATAAGTTTTGCGTTTGCTTTTTTGGCGTCCTCTTCGGTGAGTTCGCCCATGAATTTAGGATTATTCATCCTATCTTGCACTACCTTTGAGTATTCATCCCAGATAGAGCCGCCGATTAAGTTATTTTTTGCCATGTTTTTCCTTTAAATTTTATAATCCACTCTTATGCCACTCTGGGGCGTACGCGAAGGTGCTTGAGATGCCTCTTAGCCTATTTACAGCCTTTGTTATCTGCTCGATCGCGTAGTCGATCTCTTCTTCGGTGTTAAACCTTGAAAGAGAGAGTCTAAGCGCGGTGTGGGCTAGCTCTTTGTCGGCTCCGATCGCCTCCATGATAGGGTTGCTCTCTAGCGTCTCGCTTGCACAGGCAGAGCCAGTAGATGCTGCTATGCCAGCTCTATTTAGGTCCCAAAGCATCGCCTCACCCTCGACGCCTTTGATAGAAGCTAGGATGGTGTTTGGCACGCGCTGCTCTTTTTTACCAACGACGCTAACGTCAGGAATTTGCAGTAGTGCGTCTTCTAGCTTGTCACGCAAACGACGAACGTGTGAGTGCTCGTAATCCATAAATTTATTTGCTAACTCAAGCGCCTTGCCCATGCCAACGATGCCTGGTACGTCAAGCGTGCCGCTTCTGCGTCCGCCCATGTGCTCGCCACCGTGAAGCAAGCTGCTTAGCGGCATGCTGTTTTTTATAAATAACGCTCCAACGCCTTTTGGTCCGTGAAATTTATGTGCTGAAAAGCTTAAAAAATCAACATCTAGGTCTTGAACATCTATCTTTATCTTGCCAACTGCTTGCACGGCGTCAGTGTGAAATAATGCGCCGTATTCGTGAGCGACTTTGGCAAGCTCTTTTATAGGAAAGATCATGCCAGTTTCGTTGTTTGCGCTCATTATGGCGACAAGTGCGACATTTTCGTCCATGACAGCTCTTAGCTGCTCTGGAGTAACGATACCATCGCTATTTACGTCTAAAACCGTAAGCTCCACGCCATATTTTTCTAAAAATTTACAAGTTGCTAAAATGGCTGGGTGCTCGACCGCGGTTGTGACGATGCGTTTTTTCTCGCCAGTTGCGATTTTGTCAAAGTAGATGCCTTTTACGACCCAGTTGTTACTCTCGGTTGCGCATGAGGTAACGACGATGTCATCGCTATCTTTTGCATTTAGTCCGGCGTAGAGCTGATCTAGCGCTGTTCTTAGCGCTGGGTGGGTTTCTGAGCCAAATTTGTGAAGTGAGTTTGGATTGCCGTATTTTTCGCAAAAAAATGGCTTCATAAGTTCAAAAGCTTCTGGATCAACCATCGTTGTGGCGTTATTGTCTAAATATACTCTCAAATTTAAAACCTTAATTCGGATAAAAAATATCCCTTTTATTTTTGATGGGATATTATAACAAAAAAGTTAAAAGCAAGTTTAAAAAAATGCTTTAGTTTTTTCAATATTTGGCTCATTTTGATAGTAAAAAATATTGAAATTCTTTATCAATATTTGTCAGATACGCCATTTGCGAAATTTCGCCTAAAAGAGCCTATTTTACTCTTAATATTAATTCTTTTTCTTAAGGATTAAAATTTAAACGCGAGATAATTAATCGTAACGTAAATATATCGACAATAAAATAAGCAAAATAAATTTTCTAAAAGGACATAGGATGAAATTTGTTGCAATTATACTTCTACTAATAACAAGCATATTTTTAATAGCTTGCTCTGCAAACCAAGCAAGTAATAATATAAACAACTCTGAACTAGAGAATTTAGCTAGTAAATATGGTGGAGGATATATATTTAATCAAAAATTTGTTGAGGAGATAGAGAAAAGAGAAGCTGAGAGAAAAGAACTAAGTAAAACACTCGGTGACAAGATAAGGTCAAATCCTAGAAAAATAAAACAAGGGGATAAATTTATAACTATATATGATGTGGATATGACTTTAATAAATAAACAACTTCCACGAATTCTCTCTAATGGCAAACCATACTATACACCAACAAGAACTTATGAGAAACAGCCTAAATTATCAAATCAAGATAGACAAAAAATAATAAACTACATAGGTACTGAAAACTATAATAAATTTAAACCTACAATGCTTCCATCTTATTTTTATGTAGATGACAATGATAATGTTGTAGCCATAGCAGTATCTGTTTACTATGCAGTTGGTTATACAAAATATGGTCTTTTTGGTGACGAAGGTAGAGGATTTTCGCTATCTAGAAAAGATATAAAAGATATAAGTGGAAATAACAGATTTTATTTCGATAGTCACAAAAATACTTTTGTTAGGGAAAAATAATGGGAAGTAATAAAATTTCAACAAAAGAACAGATAATCAAATTTAAAGACTATGCTGATATAGCTGACGCTTCTTATGCAATGCTTCATAACATTTTTGAGAATGAAAGAAATAAACTAAACAATAGCTTCAATTAATAAAAAAATTTAACAATCCACAAATAAAACATAATAAATTAATAATATTATAATTTCAAAGACAATAAAATAAGCAAAATAAATTTTCTAAAAGGATATAGGATGAAATTTGTTGCAATTTGTCTTCTGCTACTAACAAGCATATTTTTAATAGCTTGCTCTGCAAATCAAGCAAGCAATAAGATAAGTAACTCTGAACTAGAGAATTTAGCTAGTAAATATGGTGGGGTTTATGTGTTTAATCAAAAATTTGTTGAAGAGATAGAAAAAAGAGAAGCTGAGAGAAAAGAGCTAAGTAAAAAAATGAAAGGTAGAGATTTGGGCGATGGTCTTTATGCGATTGATCCAAAACCCATTAACGAGAAACTCCCACGAATTCTCTCAAACGGCAAGCCATATTACCAAAGAAGAAACTACTCTAAAAAAGTAGTAATACCTGATGATGTAGTCGTCAAGTTAAAAAACTTTATGGGTGAAACAGCCTACAAGCTTTCATCAATAATGATTGATGAGTTTTATTTTGATAACGAAAATTTAAAGGTTATTTCTCTAGATGTAAGCTTTTATGAGGGTTATACAAAATACGGCTTATTTGGAGATGAGGGTAGAGGTTTTTCGCTATCTAGAAAAGATATAAAAGATATAAGTGGAAATAACAGATTTTATTTTGATAGTCACAAAAATACTTTCATTAGGGAGCAATAATGGGAAGTAATAATGTTTCAACCAAAGAACAGATAATAAAATTTAAAGACTATGCAGATATAGCTGACGCATCTTATGCTTTTCTACACTATGTATTTGAGAATGAGAAAAATGGCTTAGATGATCTTTATAGTAAGGTAGGAAAAGATAATGCCCCTGAAAACATTGTAAATTCTTACAAAAAACAAGAGATCGAAAAGCCTGTTTGGAGATATAAAGACAATATTAGAATAGGTGATGTCTTGGCTGAAGATATTCGAGATAAGAACGACAACATTATTAAAGAAGCTGGTGATCCTACCGCTTACGCCCTAGCAATCGAAGCTCGCTTTAATCAAGATATGGTAATAACCAAGCCAACAGATAAAGAAGACGACAAACCTGAAATAAAACCTATAAATAACGAAATTCAAAGTTTTATATATCAACCAAAAGATATAAACAAACCACCTTATATCTTTGTAAATAAAGAAAATTTTCACCAAATCTCCCTTCGCACAAAAGCCTTTGTCAATCGCTATGAGCTAGTCCACCACATCAAAAATACATCTATCACCGGCTTTAGCTCGACTGTCTTTTATGATAGTAAATTTAATAACTACATCATAGGCTTTAGAGGAACAGAGCTAGGGTTTAAGGACCTAGTATTTACCGATGGTATGATAGCCCTTTTAGGTGCAGGACTAAACCAGATAGCCTCTATGGCTATGCTAAAGAGCGATATGTATGATGCTATAAAAGAGCACAAGGCAAATTCAAACGATACAAGTGAAATTTCTAACCTAGTCTTATCAGGTCACTCACTAGGTGGCCACCTAGCTCAGTCATTTGCCTTTTTATACACTAAAGATGTAAAAGAGCTATATACTTTTAACGCCCCTGGATTTGGCGGTGCATTTGCTAGTTTAGTCACTATATCTTTAAGATTTGTAAGCTTTATAGCTAAGGCAATAATGAAAGGCGTAAGGTGGATAGCAAGAGTGCTTGACCCAAATGGCTTTGTAGGAAAGATAGTAGGCTCAGTCTTTAACAAGATAAAAAATATGCTTGGCTTTAAAGACGACAAGAGCACGGTAGAAGACTGCGTAAATGTAGTTCAAAATAACGAAAAGGCTTGCAAGGAAGTAGGAGATAAGAATGTAAATTCTAATATCAACAAATCTAGCAAAGGAAGCCATGAAGTAGAGATACACCACTGCGATAGCGTCAGGCATAAAATTTATGATAAAAATGACGAAGGGCTATTTGATGCTAGTGATGACGGAGATAGCCTTAAAAGAGAGTGGAACCAACTCTATGAGCCAAGCACTTCTGTGATATCTGACCTTGGATTTAGATATGGGCTAGGGGCTGAAAGTTTAGATGGGCATCTGGCAGAATATGACTATAAAAATACAAAAAAACTTCATCTTATAAATATCCTAGTCGCCTCACACTTTATGAAGCAGATAGTTGAGAGCCTATACTTGATGGAGTATCTGCTAAGCAATGAAAAAAATGAGGCAAAGATAAAAGACAAAGATGTGCCAGCCGCTCTAGACTATCTAAATGACTATATACAAAGCCTAAGCTTTAATGTCTACTTTTATAAAATTTCTCTAGGCTATCTACCAAAACTAGGCAGCGAGGATAAAAAAAGGCTTAGCATACTTGAGAGCGTGATATATCCTGTGGCTTTATATGTAAATTCTCTAGGCTTTGAAGATGAAAAAGAGGCGCCAAATTTAGAAGACCCTGTAAGCTCGCTCTTGTACTACAAAGAGAAAGATAAATTTGTAGATATGATAGATAGAGAGGAGATAAAGGCGCTAGACGCTAAAGATATAGCTAGCAAGGTAAAAAGCGGCGATCTAAATCTTTTCTTTGCTATCTACTCGGTCAGATACTTTATGCTAAGTAAAAAGGCTGATCTGAAGGCATTTAAGGACCGTATGAGCTATATATCTGACTTCTTTAAGATAGCAAGCTCACATGCAAATTCTAACTCAAACGAAAAAGAGCTAGAGCAGTATATAAACACAAGGCTAGAAATTTATAGAAGTGCGTATGAGCTAAAATTTGAGAGTTTTAAATATGCGGACGATAACAAGCACTATGTGGTAATAGCTAAGACAAATGCTGATAAAAAGATAACAAGAGGCATAGTGCTAACGCATAACTTTAAGCTAATAGACAATGTGGCAAAAGACGCTAAAAACGACGTGGCAAAAGAGTACCTAAATGTGATAAGGCTTGAGCCAAATGAGCTAATGCATATCAGTGAGGGCAAGGTGGATATACTTTTAAGAGATAAGAGTATATTTGATATCAATCAAGTTGGCTCTGATCTGGATATAGACTTTACAAAGCTAAAAACGCAGGTTTATATCATAGATAAGCCACTAAACACCGCCACAGAGCAATCAGACTATCCACTATACTTTAAAAAAGAAGAGGACGGGGAGGAGTCAAATTCTAATTCTCTAAGCTTCTCTCATCAGCCAAGGGATGAGGAAAAAGATAAAGGAAGACTAAGTGTTAGCTATAAAAACTCACAGGCTAGCATACTAAACTACTCTTTACTAAACAAAAGCCTAAATATAGACCTAAAACCAACAAACAAAGAGACTAAAGAGTCGCTTGAGCGGGCAAATGAGAGACTAAATTTAGAAAAGAAAAGTAGTGCGGCAAGTGCTGGTGGTACTGCCTTTGCTAATCCAATAATAGAAGATGACGTGGTAGTTTGCCCACATGGTGGCCATGTGATCTTAAAAAGTAGAGCAGGCAAAAGCATAAGGTCAGATGATCAAGGTGTGATACTTGATGTTGATTTTCTAAACTCACCGATAGTTGGCTGCTCAGCTAAAAATCCTTGCACAAAGGTGGCATACGTGCCAAGAGCAGCTCTTAGTCTAAAAAGTATGAATAACCACTATGCTGTTATGCAAGATCTAGTGCCAGCGTGCCTAAGCAACACCAGCTCGCCGCTAAGGTGCATAAAAAAAGAAAATAGGATAAAGCTAGCTCATAGTGTAGGTAGTCCAACATCTGAAAACGATAATGCAGCCTCAGAGCATGTCATCGCAAACAAGCCTGTGATAAGACTGCATGTGAAGGCTTTTGCTTCTCAGAGTGATAACCTTTTGGTGGCTACGTACTATCTATTTGATAAAAAATTTGAAGATAAAAATGGATTTAGCAAGATCAAGCTCAACTTAGATGAGGGAAGAGATATAGAGGATAAGAATTTAAAGGCTCTTTTGGCGGATAATTATGACGATAAGCGTTATGATATCAAAGAATTTAAACTAAGATATGGAGCGGATAAATTAAATTTGGTATTTGTTGCTCCAAAGAATTTTAGCGCACTTGATAAAGAGAACTATAAAAAAGCAAATAGTCCTGAAAGCGGTGTGGGATTTTATGCTAGTTTAGACGAGTTTAACAGCTCTAGTACAGATAAAAACAAGCAAACTTATACGAATGTATTTTTAACTCCAACTGGCGCTAAAAGTATAGAACTTGAGATAGCTAAAGGGCTAGATAGTGGATATGAAAACGACATAAACACAACTAGCTTTACAATGCTTGTTAGTTGATAAATTTAAAGAGAAGGATCGTTCTTGAGATTAGATAATACGAAAATTATTAGAAGTATAGAGGAATTGCTTTTTGAGTTTGGTGTTAATGGTGAAACATACAAAAATATAACATTTTATTGCCGTGATTTAAATCATTTTTATAATACAAATATACTAAACGGAGATGCCTTATATAATAAGATATTTACCAAGCTATATGATCAAAAAAAAGCAGGCAAAAACGTTAGCATAAAGACTTATAAGTACTTTGATAAGTTCAGTTTATTTAAAAATGAGCGTGGTTTTGAAAGAACGGATGAAATAAAAGTCGCAAACAGCAGTATAAATTTAGAGGTGCTTAGTCAAGAAAAGGATATTATAGAAGAATTTACTAAAGAGTTAGCAAACCTTGCAAATTCGTTTAGGGATAAAGATGATAAAGTTAAAAATTTCGAAGAAGCATCTAGTGAGCTAGTGAGCAACTATAAAAAATTAGATCAACAAATTAATTCATTGTTGGATAAGCTACAAAACGCACTAATAGAAAAAGTCACCATAATATTAAACCATGAAAATTTCGATAAGGGAAAAGAGAGCATAGAGGCAATCAAGAGCGGATTTACAGAAATCAAAGAAAATCTTGAAAAGGCTTCAAAGGATGGCAAGCTTTACATAGCAAAAGAGATATTTAAATTTCTTTTTAGCCTTATTGATATAACTGATTTAAGGTCTACCTTTAAACCACTAACACTACTGCTTGCCGTGCCAGATGCTCTTTCTGCTATAAAAAATGTAAGTGAATTTCTTCAAAAAAGAGGATTTTATGCTTTTTCTGGTCCGGTTATGAGTTTGCTAGCTACTAAGTTTGGCTTTACTCTAGGATTATTAAATACAGTATCGTTTAATAATATCTTAGTTTTTACAAACGACGATCAAAAGCGTGGAGCATTTATAGACTTTTCAGGGTTTGATATAACAGCGACTAAGACAAAAAGTAACTATGATGAGTACATTGGAATTTGTTCTGATTTTTCATTAGAAGGTGATGAAAAAAGTCTATTTGATGCAAAGATAAGTAAATATGAAAATATAGACAAAAAGAATAATATATCAATATGTAAAAACGATAAGGATAATACTGAAGAGAGCTTACTTAAAAGGATAGAAGAGTGCGTGATCGCAAATAGAGCAAATTTTGTCTATATGCAATATCCATTTTTTAACTCTTTAAAATTTGCAAATCTTTTAAGAGACAAATCCTTAACCACAAAAGACAACACTCATAATACAAATAACAGTAGTGGTATCTCTAAAAACTATCTTGTCATCTCAAATGCCCCAATAAGAGAAAATGCAAAGTTAAATGAGCATCTTTTACAAAACGTATTAAACTACAAGATAGTAGATAGTCTAAATAGAGCGGATGATAAGAAGATGACCGATCCTAAACAACTAAAAGGCATAAAAGACTATAGTCAGTACTCTATACAAATAGACGCCAAAAATGATGAAGATCTATATTTATTAAGCTTAAGTCCATTTACAAGGGTTAGTAAAGAGAAGATCGAGAAATTTAAAAACATTATTTCAAAGAATGTCATATTAGACACACCAATGGGTAAAGAAATTTTTGGAAACACGGATAGATTCTTTGAATTTACACAAGCTACCGACTATTTAAGTCATATAGATAGGCACTTTAGAAATGCTAAAGATATGGAAGAGATAATCAAAAATGAGAAAGAATTTTTGGAGGCAAATATAGAAGAATTTAAGACTTTCTTCTTAAATATTAATAGAAGAGATGATGAAGATGTTATATATGACGATTTGGATAAAACCAATAGAGTACCTAAATCCGGTGAGTTGAGGGGTATTCCTATGAATAAAAACAAATACAATTGTTCTGCAACAAAGATATTTCTTTTAGTTATGGGTTATTATACTATCAGACAAATGTTTGATAGTTCTATTATTAAGCCGTACAACCCATATGAAGTCCTTCATAGTTCTTTTATTGAGCTGTACAGCTCATATGAAGCCTTTGAAAGTTTAAAAATATATGATGAAACTTGCATAGTCTTTACAACCAATAACTATTTTTTACAAGGTGAAAAGACACTATTGCCCGTATATTTCTTCAAAAAAACAAAAGAAGCAAAAAAACAAGCAAATGCAATTTGTATTGAGGAGATAGTGGAGAAAATAGAAAAAAATCAAGTAGGGGAAAATGAACATATATTAGACAATAATGTATACAAGGAGTTAAGAAAGATACTTGAAGAGCCTGTAACTCTAGATGAATATAATATGAGTGATGAAGAATTTGCAAAAAAATTCAAACACGAAAACTCTTTAACCGACAAAGAATATAAAGAACTTGAAAAAGTATTTAGCAAACCTAGCAAAATAGATACAAATAGTATTGTAGATAATAAGAAATCTAAAGCAATAATAAAACAATTGAGCGATGATGAATATAACTATGTGATAGATTTTTCTTTAGAAGCAATAATGAAAGATATTGTATTTGATATTTTTCCTTTTAGTGGAATTTTTATGGATAAAGTTGGCGATTTTTTATGGAAAAGTGCTGTAAAGGCGTTATTTTCAATAGGTGAAACCACGCTTGAAACAAATTTCGCAAAAAATTCATTTTTCTTATTATTATGTGGCGAACTTAGAACAGCTTCAATATTAGACCAAAAACCTGTTTTTGTACTGTGGAACCAAACTGGTGAAAAATATTTACAAATTTTAAAAGAAAAAAACTCTTTTGACCTTATAAAACAAGTAAAACACAGAGTATTACTTGCACTTTATGACGATAATATGAAAACAGATAGCCGTACTAAAGAGGTAGAAAGGTTTATAAATAAACATAAAATAAATGTTCCAAAACTCATATATATAAGAGCAGGAAAAGAGTTTGCTAAAAACGCCGGAAAAACTGCACTGAGTAATATTGCAAAAGCTGGACTTAAATTCTTGGTAGATAGTGCTTATACTTCATCTTACGAACACCAAAAAAGATCTTATGAACTAATACTTCATAAGTATTTCACAAATAAATTTAATGATACTTATGCTGTTAAGAATATATCTTATGAACCTTAT
>JAHAKV010000014.1:0-47962 GCA_018371455.1 Campylobacter concisus
GTAGGAACACTAAATGTACCATCAGGATTTACTGGAACTGTAACTGGGGTATGACCAGGAATTTCAACAATTACAGTGGTATTTGGATCTGGATTTGGAACCTTACCAGTTACTACTGTTGAAGTGTTGTTAATTGGATCTAGAGTTACTGTTGGGATAGTAGTATCTACAAAACCAGCGTCACCACCAGCATTATCGGCTGCGCCGCTTACGCCGCCTATCCTCTCAGCACCTCTTGCGCTGTTTAGATCGCCTATAGAGCGGAAATTTTCATTGATATTTGAGTAGTGACCGCCCTCATCAAACGACGCCGCACCAAGGCTAACGCCATCTCCACCACCAGCTGCGGCTGCGTTACCACCAGCGGCAGTCTCCTCTAGTTTTGTTAGATCCTCGCCGTTTAACAACGCCTTTTGCAAGTCACTAACATCTGCTACGGTATTTGGTTTTTGTCCTGCGGCTACATTTTCGTCAAGCTTTAACGACTCATCACCCAAGATGGTGACGTCTTTGCCATTATCCATTGAAACTACGGCTTTAGAAGAAGCTGAAGAGGTCTTTACAACCTCCCCAAGATATAAAGCGTCGCCAACTTTTAAAACGCGGCTAACGCCATTTTGATCTACAGCTACTACTAAGCCTGAGATTTGTTTGATTACTCCTACTTGAGTTTGCATGTCTATCCTTATCGTAAAATAAATTTTACGTAATTTTAAGACATTTTAATCCTCTTTGTATATTGTACTTGGGTACAGTTGTGACATTATTGTGCTGCAATAACCTCAATTTCTACAAGTGCATCTTTTGGCAAAGTCTTCACAGCTACCGTGCTTCTGGCTGGATATGGCTCTTTGAAAAATTTAGCGTATGTGACATTTACTTTAGCAAAATCTGCCATATCTGCTAAAAAGATCGTAGTCTTTACGACATTATCAAAACTAAGTCCAGCCTCAGCCAAAATGTTTTGTAAATTTGTAAGTGACTGCTGCGCTTGAGCCTCTACGCTACTGCCTGCAAACTCGCCTGCTGGTGTGACGCCAAGCTGACCTGAGATAAATAAAAATCCATTCGCGCTAATCGCCTGAGAATATGGTCCGATCGCTTGTGGGGCGTTTTTTGTTGAAATTTGTTTTTTCATATCTTCTCCTTTAAAATTTGGCAAAATCCTACTATAAATTTCTAAATTTTTAGGCGCCAAAGGCTATAATGAGCAAAATTTCAAAAGGACAAAGATGCAAATAACCCTTGCACCAAACGAATTTTTAGATGACTACGTGCTTGGTGCGCAGCTTGCCAAAAACGCAGGCATCTCATCAAATGCCTACCTCTTTTGGAAAAATGCGATCAGCGCTAAATTTGAAAACTCGCGCATCGTTTTTATTAGAAAAAAGAGCGTCCCAGAGAAATTTGCAAGCGCTTTACAAGCTTGCACGCCCTTAAATGGCCTCGTGCCAACTGGCGTATTTTGCTCATTTACCTCACTCGCCCCTTCACACCTCGTGGCGAAAAATGGCTCGAAAATTTATGAGCTTTTTGAATTTCATGAAATTTGCGGTATCAAATTTTTAAATTTAAAGAAATTTTATGATGATTTTAAGCTTAGCTACTCGTATAGAATTTATATAGAAAAGTGCAAATTTTTCTCGCCAGCGCCCTTTGAAAAGCGCATAAAACTGACTGAGACTATGTGTCTTGGCTACTACTAATATAACCTAAAGAAAATGATTTAACTCTATAATATTGCTTTTTTTAAAACATCTTTTATTTCGTTAATTTCTTTTTCTTCAACATCTATAAGTTCACGCATTTTAAAACTAATTTCGATAATTGCATATAATTCTGGTTTTGTTACTTTCCATCTTTGTAGTGTTCTAGTGGTAATCTTTAAAATTCTTGCTTTATCTTGCTGTGTGTATTTCATCTTGCAAGTTTAACTTTTAAAATTTTAATAGCAAATTGCGACATATATTCGTAAATTTATATAGAATTCAGAAATAATGTCATACTATAACTTTATATTTTTACAAAAGGGAGTTTAAATGCAAAGTACTCAGATTATAAATGAAATTAAAAAAAGAGTTTTTCGCACAAATTTTAAAGAATTATCTAATTTAAATTTACTAGACGACAACAATATCAACAAACACCAAAATGAACTAAATGCCAATCTTTGTAATTTAAAAAAACCTAGTTATATAGTCTTACTTGCTTTTTTGTTAGGAGGCTTTGGCATACATAGATATTATGTGGGTGATTTTAAAAAAATGTTATTTTTCCTTATACCTGTAATTGGTTACATAATTTTATATGCTGCCATTGGTGATAGTAAGCTTGATATTGTTCCAAAAATAATATACATTGCATCACTGTTTGATGGTCATTTTCTATCAAAAAGAATTTCAAAAGAAAATTACGAAACAATAAAAACAATTTTAAAGGATTAAAATGTTATCAAATGCCAAGAATATATTAGGTACTTTTCTTTTGCTTATATTTATTGGTTGTGGCGACGACTCTTATAATTGCCAAAACAATGATAGTGTAGCTGATGCCGTTAGAATTTCCTATAGTATGGGTGATGAATTTGAAGGCACAAAAATAGAAGAGATATTTAATAAAATGTCTGAGTTAGTAAAAGTAAATAGCATAGAGCTTCTCACAATAGATGATCAAAATAAATATTCTACATGCAAAGCAAATTTTATTTTTGATCCTAAAAATGAAAAAGAGAGCAAAGTTATTGAAAAAGCACTCATAATTTATGCTGAATTCATGAGCAATCCATATATAAATGTTAAAAGCATGAACTTAAAAGAAAAAAATGAGTTTTCTGAAAAAATATCTCAAAAACGTGTTGAGGATTTTAACGAAAGAGAACAAAATATGATTGAGAATATAACAAAGCGCATCACTCAAGAAAATCAAACAATAACCTATAAAATGTATGACAATGGCAGGGGTGAAAGCTACATCCAAATTTTAAAAAAATAAATTCCGCTAGCCACAAAGCTAGCGGATCAAATTTAGATTTTTTTGTAAGGTGCTTGACCGACTTCGTAGAAGTTATTGCCCTCGCAGTCGATAGCGACTATCGCTGGGAAGTCCTCCACTGTGAGCCTTGCGACTGCCTCTGGTCCTAGCTCTGGATATGCCAAGACTTCATATTTTTTGATACTTTGGCTAATGACCGCTCCGATACCGCCGATAGCGACCATATAAACACAGCATGATTTTTTCATCGCATCAACTACGGCGTCGTTTCGATATCCCTTACCGATCATGCCATTTATGCCAACTTCGTTTATCATAGTTGGTGTGTATTTGTCCATTCTACCGCTTGTTGTTGGACCTGCTGCGCCGATAGCTTGGTTTGGTTTAGCCGGTGTTGGTCCGACGTAGTAGATAGTCTCGCCTTTTAGCTCAACTGGTAACTTCTCGCCACGTGCTAGAGCCTCTGTTAGCGCCTTGTGAGCGGCGTCACGAGCAGCGATGATAGTGCCTGAGATTAGGACATTGTCGCCTGCTTTTAGGCTTTTTACCACCTCTTTATCAAATGGTGCTGTTATTCTTTTTACTTCTGACATGTTATCTCCTTAAAGCTCGGCGTCTGCGTGGCGTGCAGCGTGGCAGTTGATATTTATGGCTACTGGTAGGCCTGCGATGTGAGTTGGATACCACTCGACATTTACTTTTATGGCAGTTGTATCGCCACCAAGCCCTTGAGGTCCGACACCTGTTTGACTAGCAAGCTCAAGAAGCTCATCTTCAAGTTTTGCATATCTTGCATCGGCATTTTTGCTATCTACTGGACGAACTGCAGCTTGCTTGGCTAGAAGTGCAGCTTTATCCATAGTGCCGCCTATGCCAACGCCTATTGTCATTGGAGGGCAAGCGTTTGGTCCAGCATATTTTACAGCCTCTAAAAATACCTTTTTAACGCCCTCTATGCCATCAGCTGGCACAAGCATTTTTAGTATTGATTTGTTCTCACTACCAAAGCCTTTAGGAGCGACCTTTATCTTTAGCTTATCGCCTGGGACGATCCTAGTGTGGATGACTGCTGGAGTGTTGTTTGTGGTGTTTTTTCTCTCAAAAAGTGGCTCAGCGACGACTGATTTTCTAAGATAGCCCTCAGTGTAGCCTTTTGCAACGCCTTCGTTGATCGCATCTTCGATATATCCGCCTTCTATATGCACATCCTGACCGATCTCGACAAATACAACCGTCATACCTGTATCTTGGCAAATAGGTGCAACGCCCTCTTCTGCTAGCTTGGCATTTTGCAAAATTTTGCCCAAGATATCTTTACCAAGAGATGAGCTCTCAGTGGTTTGTGCTTTTGTAAAAGCAGCCTTTAGATCTGGTGTAACGACGTAACAGGCTTGTTTGCAAAGCTTTGCAACAGTCTCTTTTATATCTTTTACGTTTACCGTTCTCATTTATCCTCCTCGTAAAAAACAATTTTTAATTATATAAATTATATGTAAAATTTAAGATTAAATTATAATATTAAATTTAGTCACCCAACCTCGGTGTTTAAATACTCTTAAGCAACTTTGGATAAACTATAACAAACTTAAATTTTAAAGGAAAAGTTATGAATTCGTTAGTCATCGTGATACTTGTTATCGCAGTCATTTTTGTCTTTTTCATTAGCCTTTACAACTCGCTTGTTGCAAAGCAAAACCAGGTAAAAAGCGTGGAGGCTGGCATCGACGTACAGCTAAAAAGAAGATATGACCTCATACCAAATTTAGTAGCTACTGCAAAAGAGTACATGGTGCACGAAAAGAGCCTACTAGAAAACATCACTGCCCTTAGAGAAAGCGCTAGAAGCGCCTCTACAAATGAGGAGAAATTTGAGCTAAATAACAAAATTTCAAGCTTGCTAAATGGTTTAAGAGTGAGCGTAGAAAACTACCCAGACCTAAAAGCAAATCAAAATTTACTTCACATCCAAAGCACACTAAATGAGATTGAAGAGCAAATTTCAGCTGCCAGACGTGCTTACAACTCAGCCGTTGAAATTTACAACAACGCCATACAGATGTTTCCTTCAAACATCGTAGCTTCAATGTTTGGCTTTCACAAAGATGTATTTTTTGATATCCCTGAAAATGAAGCAGTTGCTCCAAACGTCGGTGATCTTTTTAAAAAATAAGGCATAAAAAATGCAAGCAGACGAACTAAAGGGCATCGATCTAAGCGACCTTGACGAGCTTGAAAAAGAGCGCCTTGCTATGGGGAAAAAAGCCTTTAAAATGATCGTTTATGGCTTCCTTGGCGCCATAGTTACAGGTGGCATTTTAGCCTCATTGCACCTTGGAAATTTATTTTTCTTTTTGCTAATAGGCGGAGCTTTTTATCTTGGCAAGACAATAAGTGAGTTAAAAAAAGAGCTTACATTAAATTTTAAAGAAAAAGTAGTTGGCGTAATCGTAAAAAGCTATGGTCTAAATTTCAATGCCTATAGTGGGTTAAAATTGGATGATTTTTTTAAAATTTATGACGTTTATGTAAATAGACACAATGCAGAAGATATGATCTACGGACAGATCGATAACACACAGTTTAAGCTTTGCGATTTTTATGCAGCAGAGGAGACAAGATCCAGCAAAGGAGGCACCTATACGACGGTAAAATTTCAAGGTATTTTACTAAAGGCTGAGTTTAAAAAAGAACTAAACGCCACGATCTACGTCTGCGATAAAAAGCGAACATCTGATCTAAGAAGCGAGGGCGAGCTAGCTGTGATGGATAATCCTAAATTTAATGAGCTTTTTAAGACCTACACGACCAATCAGATCGCTGCTAGATATGCTCTGACGCCAAAGCTGATGGAAAATTTAACCACTCTAAGAACTAAATTTAACGCCCCGCTCTCGGCAGTGTTTTTAAAAAATGAAATTTTCATCGCGATCGATCTTAGAAAAGATAGCTTTGAGCCTGATCTTCAAATGCCACTAAATAGCAATGAGAGTGTGCAAAACTACATCTCAAGTATCAGCGACTTTTTGCAGATCATGCGTGATCTGGAGCTAAACAAAAACATCTGGAAGAGCTAAATTTATAAAATGCCAGATAGGACAAAGCTCAAAGAAGGCGACATATTTTACGTCTATAATGACTACTACAAGAGATATTTCTTTGGCAAAATCTTAGCTGATATCAAAAACCGTTTTGTAAAGCGAGCGAATGAGGGCCTTCTTTGGCCGCTTGATTTTTTTAGCGACTGCTACTTGGTTGCTGTTTATAAAAATATAGCAGATACACCAGTGCTAAAAAGCCGTGAATTTATCATCCCGGGTAGCTTCATCTACAAAAGCAGTTTCAACCGCAAAAATGAAGACGGCATAAAGTGGGTCTATTATGATCACGAAGATATCAACTACCAAGAGTTAGAATTTCCAGAGTATATCGTAAGTAGCAATGATAAAATTTGCCTAGAGCGGGGAGAGCTTAGCATACCAACTGGCTTAACTCGCGCGCAATATGAGAATGAATTTAACATTACTGGCAGCAAAACTGGCGGCATAAACTACTCAAATGCCCTGCTCTTACAAGGTTTGCCAGCGTATAAAGAGAGGATAGATTATAGCGATCTTCGCCTTTTGCCAGAGCTTCGTAAAAAGATATATGAGATGATAGGAGAGGATCCAGATACGCCGTACTACGAGCTAGCATTAAAGCACGGCAAAGATCTAGCACGCTTTTATAAATGATAAATTTACGCATAAAAATAGATAAGCAAATTTGGCTACAAAAGAGCTATTAAGAGGCATTTTAAAATTTAACAAAAGAAATTTGGCTCTCTTGTTGCAGCCTAGATGAGCGCGATAGAGAAATTTATGATGAAATTTTGTAGTATCACATCTACGAGCCAAGGCTAACTAGCTTTAGTAAATTTAAATATCACAAACAAGATCAGTTGGCTACTTTTGCAAGCAGCTAATAAATTTAAAACTAGCAAGCCATTTTAAAATTTATAACCAAATTTATAAAAAACGGCAGTAGCGTTTTAGAGAGCTATTTAAAAAGGTAGTGTCACTTTAGATTTTGTGGTTTTGTGAGATAAATTTGATGGCTTAAAGTCTTTAAAAAGTGCAATGCCACTTTAAATTTGCCCTATTTTTTATGATTTTGTGAGATTAAATTTAATGGCCAAAAAGCCATTAAATTTATAAACTAAGCCTGAGCAGGCTCCTCTTCTTCTTTTATCTTTTTTCTAACTTTTACACGCGAGATGCTAGCTCCATCCATCTTTCTCACTTCGTAGTAGCAGTTTTCATCCTCGATCTTATCCCCAACTACTGGCAAACGACCAATTAGATTAAAGACATATCCGCCGATCGTGACTTGATCAGTCTCTTCATCAAAGCTTATGCCAAGAAGCTCCTCAACGCTCTCTAGATCGTATCTGCCTTGGAATTCATAGATGTTTTCATTTATCTTTTTATAGTGTTGATCGACCTCGTCGTGCTCGTCGTTAAAGTCGCCAAGCACCTCCTCCATGATATCTTCCATCGTAAGAAGTCCAGCCGTGCCGCCGTACTCATCAACGACAAGTGCCGCTGAAATTTGCTCTTTGTTCATCATCACAAGCACCTTTGATATAGAAAGGCTCTCAGGCACGATGACAAATTTACGCACGATCGCATCAAAACTCTTCTCTTTATCCTCGCTAAAGTGCAGCTGTAAGATATCTCTAATGTGTATCATGCCCAAAATGATATCTTTTGAGCCGTCTATATAAGGATAGCGAGTATATTTTGACTCAAAAACGACTTGTAAATTCTCTTCAAAGCTCTTTTGTTTATTTATGCAGATCATGTCGCGTCTTGGCGTCATAACCTCTTTTGCGACCGTGTCACTAAAATCAACTGCATTTTTGATAAGCTCAGTCTCAAAGCTATCAAGCACACCGCCCTTTAAGCTCTCGCCAACGATGATCTTGATCTCCTCTTCAGAGTGCGCTAGCTCATTCTCTTTTGCTGGCTGGATACCTAAAATTTTAAGTCCAGATGTAGCTAGAATGTCAAAAAGCTTTATGATAGGCGAAAATAGTATCCAGAAAAAGTGAAGCGGACGAGCGATTTTAAGCACTGCTGATTCTGATTTGGCTATGGCGACTGACTTTGGCACAAGCTCACCCATAACGACGTGAAGTAGCGTGATAAGCGTAAATGCGATCGCAAAGCCGACTGTATGAACTAAGATATCGCTAAGATTAAAAACATTTTTAAGAGGAGCTTCTATGAGCCTTGCGACTGCTGGCTCACCGATCCAACCAAGGGCGAGTGAGCTTAGCGTGATGCCAAGCTGAGTGGCGCTAAGGTAGGTATCAAGCTTGTTTGACATCTCAAAAGCAAGCTGAGCGTTTGGCTTTTTCTCTTTTATGAGCTCTTCAAGTCTAGACTTGCGAACCTTGACAAGGGAAAATTCCGACAAAACAAAAAATGCGTTTAATAAAATGAATACAATGGCAAGTATTACCATTAAAAGCGAGTTATCGCTACTGGGGTGCAATTATGATCCTTAAGAGTTAAAAATTTTGCTTGATTATAGCGAATTTATATGGCGTGGTCAAATTAGCCGCGCCCAAAAGTAACAACGTTTCTTAAATTTAAGATTTATAAAAAGTTCTTAAATCATATTTTGGTAACATTATTTTCATCACTAATTTTATGGATTTTACAATGAGTAAAAAGAATTTTTCATCGCGCTGGGCGTTTATCTTAGCTTGCGTTGGATCCGCCGTTGGCATGGCAAATGTTTGGGGCTTTCCTTACAAACTTGGTACAAATGGTGGCGGAGCGTTTTTGCTCATCTACGTTTTTTTTGTAGCTCTTTTTTCATACGTTGGCCTAAGCGCTGAGTATGCGATCGGAAGACGCGCAAAGACTGGCACGCTTGGCTCATATAAATACGCATGGGAGAGTAGAAATTTAGGCGTCATAGGCAGTATCATCGGCTGGCTTCCACTTGCTGGCTCACTTTGCATAGCCATCGGCTACGCTGTCATCATCGCTTACGTGCTAAAGGCCCTTACTCAGGCGCTTACTGGCTCCTTTATGAGCGTTGATACAAATGTTTGGTTTAACTCATTTGCGCTTCATGAGTACTCAGTCCTACCATATCACTTCATAGTCATTATTGGCACGCTTCTTACGCTATTTTTTGGAGCAAAAAGCATCGAAAAGACTAATAAAATAATGATGCCACTATTTTTCGTGTTATTTGCCATTTTGGCTATAAATGTCGCGATGCTTCCAAACGCATTTGAGGGGTACAAATTTCTATTTATCCCTGATTTTAGCAAGCTTGAAGATCCGATGGTGTGGGTCACAGCGATGGGTCAAGCCTTTTTCTCGCTCTCTATCACTGGTTCTGGCATGATAGTTTATGGAGCATATCTTTCAAAGGATGAGGACATCGTAGAAAGCGCTAAAACTACGGCATTTTTTGACACGCTCGCAGCGCTTGTAGCAGCGCTTGTCATGATCCCAGCGGTCTTTGCCTACGCTATGGATCCAGCTGAGGGTCCAAAGCTACTTTTCGTAACGCTTCCTAAAATTTTACAAAATATGATCGGCGGTCAAATTTTTGCGATCATACTATTTACTGCAGTCATCTTTGGCGGTATCACATCGCTTCAAAATATGTTTGAGGTGGTCGCTGAGTCGCTCATGCATAAATTCCCGCGCCTTAGCAGGTTTTGGGTGCTTGCGCTACTTTGCGTGGTTTGCTTTGGCTTTGGAGCGTTTATGGAGCCTATTAGCAGTTGGGGACCTTGGATGGACTTTGTCTCTATCTACATCATCCCGATCGGCGCAGTCATCGGTGCAATATCTTGGTTTTGGATCATTAAAAAAGAAGAAATTTTAGACGAAGTAAATTCCGGAGCAAATAAAACTTACGGCTCATTTTGGTACTTTGTGGGTAAATTTATCTATGTGCCAATAGCCTTTTTGCTCTGCATCATCGCCATTAGCAAGGGAATTTCTTTTTAACTTAGCCCATCAAAAGACGAGCTAAGTCTAAATTTGAAGTTATTTTAGCTTTTTAGAGCCGATGTAAGTAGCAAAGACCTCTTGTGAGCCATCTTTTTTAAAGAGTATGACGTCGTATTGCTCGGCTTTGCCGCCTTGCTCCATGCCCTGACTCTCCATAGGCATGCCAGGCACTGCGATACCAACGGCATCTTTTGGTTTAAGCTCCAGCAGGCGCTTGACCTCATCAGCTGGCACGTGACCCTCGATGACGTAGCCATCAACGATCGCTGTGTGGCAGCTTGAAAGCTCTAGTGGCACGTGAAATTCTTTTTTAACCTTGACCAAGTCATCTACTTTGATGGTCTCTTCGCTAAAGCCAGCCTTTTGCATAGCACTCGCCCAGTTGCCACAACAACCGCAAGTTGGGCTTTTATAGACCTTCATATCGGCCCCAAGTGCTAAGGTCGCACAAAGGCTAAGAGCTAAAAATGCAAATTTCTTCATCATTTTCCTTTACGTTAAAATTTGCAAAATGATATAGTTTGGGTTTAAATTTTATATAAATGCTTAAACCTTGCCTGCTATAATTGCCAAAATTTACAAAAGGCACTTTATGTTTTCATCATTTTTCAAAGACAAAAAATGGGCGCTTTGGGCTTACGGCGGAGCGCTATTTATCATCTTGTTGCTTGTCTATCAAACGCACCTAAACGTCCGCATCAACGAGTGGTATAAAAATTTCTACGACATCGTGCAAAACTCAAAAGATCACAATGTAGATGAGTTTTGGCGCGAGATATTAAATTTCATAAAGATCGCCATGCCATACGTCGTGACCTACACGGTGATATCGTTCTTTGCAAGCCACTGGGTCTTTCGCTGGAGGGAGGCGATGACCTTTAAATACCTCAAATTTTGGCGAAACTGCCAAAACGACATCGAGGGCAGCTCGCAGCGTATCCAAGAGGATGTTTATCGCTTTGCTAAGATCATGGAGAGCCTTGGTGTGCAGGTTTTAAAGGCATTTATGACGCTCATCGCCTTTATACCGGTGCTTTGGGAGCTAAGCAAGAGTGTGAGCCTACCTTACATCAAAGATATCAATGGCTCGCTAGTTTATATCGCTCTACTAATTAGCATCGGAGGCCTCATCGTATCGTGGTTTGTAGGTATAAAGCTACCACATCTTGAGTATAACAACCAAAAAGCGGAGGCGGCGTTTAGAAAAGAGCTAGTTTATGGCGAGGATGATAAGCTCAAATTTTGCCAGCCAAACGTCATGCTAGAGCTTTTTACAGGGGTCAAGCTAAACTACTACAAGCTATTTTTGCACTACGGCTACTTCAATCTTTGGCTCATCTCGTTTTCGCAAATTCTTGTCATCGTGCCTTACATTATCATGGGAAATGGCCTGTTTAGCGGTGTCATCACGCTTGGTGTTTTGATCCAAGCTAGCAACGCTTTCTCGCAGGTCAGAGAGAGCTTTAGCGTCTTTATCGATAACTGGACGACGATAACGGAGCTAAGATCGGTCAATAAGCGTTTGAGAGAATTTGAGAGAAATATAGACTATAAAGCGTAAAGATTAAATTTATATACTGAAGAAACTCGGGCAAATTTTAAAATTTCATGAACGAATAATTTCGGCTCTAAAATTTGAGCTAAGCGATAAGCGAAGCCAAATTTTAGTAGCCAACTCTTGCGAGTGAGTGGAATTTTAAAATTTACTTTGAGATATAAATTTATCAAAAGGGAGACAAGGGGACTCAAGTTACGAGGCCGTCCCCTTATCTCCCTTTAGATCCCTCAATCCCCTCGCACGTTAGAAGTGGCATGCGATAGCACTATCGTGCCGCATGCGTTTTGCTATCAAGTAAGTTTTCGCAAAATTTAAAATTTCATGAACGAGTAATTTCGGCTCTAAAATTTGAGTTAAGCGTTAAGCGAAGCCAAATTTTAGTAGTCAATTCTTGCGAGTGAATGAGATTTTAAAATTTGCGCGATAGTAAATTTCTATTTTTCAAATCGCAAAATTTAAATTTCACCCTTCGTTTAACAATGCATATCTAACTCAGGTTATAATACGCCAAATTTTAATCCAAAAAGGATGAAAATGAAAAAAATTTTACTTACGTTATTAACAGCTAGCATGCTTATCACAGGCTGCACGAGCGTCACAAAGTCAGGCGTCGTTGGCGCAGATCGCAAGCAGTTCATGCTAGTATCTTCTGAAGCGATGGAGCAAAGCTCGGCTCAAGCCTACGTCAAGACGCTAACAGCTGCTAGAAGCAAGGGCGAGCTAAATGTCGATCCGATCCTCACAAAAAGGGTTCAAGATATTGCAAAAAGGCTGATCGCGCAAACTGGCGTTTTTAGAGATGATGCCTTAAAATGGAAGTGGCAAGTAAATGTCATAAACGAAGATACGCTAAATGCTTGGTGCATGCCAGGGGGCAGGATCGTCGTTTATAGCGGTATTATTAAAAAGCTAAATTTGACAGATGCGCAGCTAGCAGCGGTCATGGGTCATGAGATCGCCCATGCGCTTAGAGAGCACAGCAGGGAGCAAGCGAGCACCGACCAGCTCAAAAACATCGGCATTTTCGCAGTCGCAACCGCCACAGGACTTGGCGATCTTGGCGCAAGCGCTCTAAATTTAGCTAGCCAATACACCATATCACTACCATTTTCTCGCTCACACGAGACCGAGGCCGATCACATAGGCACCGAGCTAATGGCAAGAGCTGGGTACGATCCAAAAGAGGCGGTCGAAGTTTGGGTTAAAATGAGCAAGATGAATGTCGGCAAAGTGCCTGAAATTTTAAGCACTCACCCATCAAATGAGAGCAGGATCAAAGACCTAAAAGAGATCGCAGCAAAGCTTGAGCCAGTATATCAAGCAGCCAAAAAAGGCTAGGCTTGATCGAGCGAGCAAATTTAAGCGACCTTGAAGCGATCACGAAAATTTATAATGACTACATACTAGAAAGAAGTGCGACTGCGGATATGCGGCCAGTTAGCACAAAAGAGCGAGAGCCTTGGTTTAACGCCCACGGCGACTCGCGCCCTATCTTTATCTACAAAGAAAATTATGAAATTTTAGGCTACTGCTCGCTAAGTGACTTTAGTCCCAAGATCGCTTACGATATAAGCGTAGAGATAAGCATCTATGTTGCTAAAAAAGCCCTTAAAAAGGGCATCGGCAAGCAGCTTTTAGCCCACAGCTTAAATGAAGCTAGAGAGCTAAATTTAAAAAATATTATCGCGCTAATCTTTAGCAAAAACGAAGCAAGCCTTGAGCTATTTTTGAAATTTGGCTTTGAAAAATGGGGCGAACTGCCGGGCGTTTGCCTGATGGATGGCGAGTATAAAGATGTTGTTATCTTGGGGCTAAAGCTCTAAAAGCCAAGCATTAAGCAAATGAAGATATAATCACCTTCTTTTTGGGTAGATGTCCGAGCGGTTTAAGGAGCACGCCTGGAACGCGTGTGTGGGGCAACTCACCGAGAGTTCGAATCTCTCTCTGCCCGCCATAAATTTAAAAGAAAATTTAAAGGAAAAAGATGATTGAACACTTACTACTATTTTTGGCTTTACTAGCTATCATTATCGCTTTAGTGATGGTCTCAAACCGCCTAAAGGTCGCCTATCCGGTGCTATTAGTCCTTGGCGGGCTTGCCATTAGTTTTGTGCCAAATTTACCCACCATTAGGATCGATCCAGAGCTTATTTTCATCATATTTTTACCGCCGCTTCTTTACGAGGCCGCATGGGCAAACTCGATAAAAGAGCTCTATAAATGGCGCCGAGTGATAGGAAGTTTTGCATTTATCGTCGTTTTCATAAGTGCAGCAGCAGTTGCTTTGATAGCAAATTTAGTGATCCCTGGCTTCTCGCTCGCCCTTGGCTTCATGCTTGGCGCCATCGTCTCGCCACCAGATGCGGTGAGCACAGCAGCTATCCTTAAATTTGTCAAAGCACCGCGCAGGATCAGCGCTATTTTGGAGGGCGAGAGCCTTTTAAACGACGCATCATCGCTCATCATCTTTCGCTTTGCCGCAGTGGCGGTGACTACTGGGCAGTTTATCTGGTACAAGGCGGCTGCGAGCTTTGTCTGGATGGTGGCTGGCGGTGTTTTGGTCGGTCTTGTGGTGGCATTAGTAGCCTACTTTTTGCATAGGATCTTGCCAACCGATGAGAACAGCGATACGATCATGACGATCACGACGCCTTATGTCATGTATATTTTGGCTGAGGAGCTTGGCGCTAGCGGCGTTTTGGCGGTGGTTTGCGGCGGACTTTATCTCTCGACAAAACGAAATAAAATTCTCACCGCTGCAACAATGATCCACGCTGTGCCCGTTTGGAACAACTTTATTTTCTTACTAAACGGCTTTGCATTTACCATGATCGGCCTTGACCTGCCTGAAATTTTAGCAGGGCTAAAGCGTAGCGGCGTCTCGCTATTTGAGGCGGTCTCTTACGGCGTTTTGGTCACTGCCGTGCTCATCGTCATTAGGCTTTTGGCATCTTATGGAGCCGTTTATATCACGATGTTTATGAAGCGCTATATCAGCGTGGCGGACGATCGCAACCCTGGCAAAGCCACACCATTTATCGTCGGCTGGGCTGGCATGAGGGGCGTAGTCTCGCTGGCTGCAGCACTTTCTATCCCCGCTATGGCTGGTAGCGAGCCATTTCCGCATAGAGACCTCATCTTGTTTATCACCTTTGTCGTGATCTTGCTAACGCTCGTAGTTCAGGGCTTAAGCTTGCCACTGCTCATCAAAAGTGTGAAATTTCCAGACTTTAACGACCATATGCCAAATGAGCTTGCAAGGATCAAGATCAAAAAGGCGATCGCAGAGGCTTCGCTTAAATTTCAAAGCGAGAAATTTTGCAATGAGGAGAATTTCTTGTTTCAGAAACTCAAAGAAGTTTGGAATTTCGAGCTTTCAAATGAAAATTTCGAGATCAGCGACGAGGTCAGGCAGACCTATTTTGAGATCCTAAATGAGCAGCGAAAGGCGCTACTTGAGCTAAACAAAGACCCAAAAATCGACGAAGAGATCATCAGGACCTTTTTGTATCGCATCGACCTTGAGGAGCAAAGGTGGCAGCCATATAGCGAGCATTAAAATTTTCTTCCAACATTGCAACTTACCGCACCGCAAAATCTCTTGCCAAATTTGGCCTCGACGATGAGCACGAGAACAAAAAATATCTTCTCATCGTTCATGCGTGCGATCTGACGCAAAGTCTGGCTGGGACTATTAAATTTAACATCATTTTCGCGTAAACTCTTGCAAAACAGGGCCTCGTCAAAGCCAAGCATGCGCGAAATTTCACTGATAGTGTAAGGCTCAAGCGAGGCGATGATGCGGTCCATGTTGCAGATCGTTGGATTTTTGCGGTGCGTGGTGACGTCGATTATCTCATTTACGAGCTTTACTAGCTTTCTTCTGCGGTTAAAAAGATGCAAGATCACGGCACAAACGATCAAAGCTCCTGCAAATTTGTGCGCGCTCATCATCCACTCACTATAATCACCCATGGCGAAATTTAGCCCAGTAAATGCAAGCAGGCAGATCCCACAAGCAAGAGCGCAAACAAGACAAAATTTATATATCACTTCTACTTTAAGCAATGCAAATTCCTTAGTTTTTTTGAAATTATACACCTACTATGCAAAAAATGAAGGTCGCCAACTAGAAATTTAGCTGGCGCATTAGAGTAAATTTAGCTAAAACTTATAGTTAAAGCTGAGATTAAAGGTGCGTGGATCGCCATAAACCATCATGTTTTTGCCGATGCCCTCGTAGTATTTTTTATTAAAGAGATTGTCGATATTTAGCTGCACGTCAAAGTTTTTAGCAAATTTATATCCAAACATCAAATTTGCCAAGGTGTAGCCCTTTTGCGTGATCTCACCTGCGCCCTTGCCGGTATAAATTTTACTCTTATACATAGCTCCAGCCCCTACTCTAAAGTCCCTAAATTCATACTTTGCAAATAAATTTGCCGTGCTTCTTGATGAGTCGGTGGCGTATTTCTCACCATTAGCATCTTTTGCGTTAAAGTGCGTTGCACCAAAGCTTAGGCTTAAATTTTTAGTGATCTCGCCGTTTAGATCTAGCTCGACGCCCTTGCTTGTCACACCTTTGCCAGATTCATATATTTTGGCATTTGTTGCTGGATTTATCTTGCCAGTATCTATACCAAGCTTATCCTGCACGATCTTAAAGACGCCAAGACTTGCTTGAAGTGCCCCGTCAAGATACTCGCCTTTGATGCCCACCTCATAGTCCTTGCCTTGGATAGGATCAAGATATTTGTCGTTTGCGTCCTTTACGTTTTGGGGCTTAAATATGCTCGTGTAGCTAGCATATAGAGTGTGGTTTGCTCCGATGTCGTAGGTGATGCCAAGATATGGCGTGATCTCATTTGTGAAATTTCTATTGTCTTTGCCGCCTTCGATCTCGTATTTGTAGTAGCTCACCCTAGCACCTAGCAAAAATTTAAGCTCATCGGTGATTGATAGTTTATTTGCCGCATAAAATGCCTTTTGTATCGTTTTGTCTTTGTTATTTTGATCTTCGTAAGGAAATTTTGGATCATCAAGGTGTAAGTTTTTAAAATCAATCCTGCTTCTTGCCGTATAAGCAAGCCCAGCTGGCGTGGTCCTTTGCAGCCAGTAGCTACTTACTTTATCGCTACTTTTTTTATAGTTGTTATACATCGCACCAAAGACAAACTCATGGGATAAATTTGCTATCTCGTAAGGGATATTTGCGTATGCATCGACGTTGTGGATGTTCTCCTCTCTTTTATTTGCATAGGCGCTAAGACCACTCATATTGCCGGTGCCGTCTAAATTTACCGCTCCGCCGTAGTAGAGTAAATTTGAATCAGTGTTTGCCCGCCTAAATGAGTAGCTTAAATTTAAGCTCGCTTCATTTTCAAAGTAGTGTTTAAAATCAGCGTAAAAATCAAGCGTTTTTATATCCCACCTAGTCCAAGGCTGAGAGAAAATTTCATTTTTACTAAAATTTGTCCTAGAACCATCTGTGTAAAATGCTGGCATACCGCCCCATCTAACGCCACGTCGTCTTAGCTCTTGATAAAACGCACAAAGGCTAAGCCATGAGTTATCGCCTATGTCGCTATCGACTACGCCGTAAATCGCGCTATTTTTGCGGTTGTAATAATCCATATAAGAGTGCGACTTCTCATGCATAAAAGAAAGCCTTGCTCTGACGCTTCCACTCTCATTTACTGGCGTTTGCACATCGCCATTTACGCCGTATCTATCGTATGAGCCAGCACTTAGTCCAAAATTTCCTTTTAGCTCCTTTGAGTCTGCTCTTTTTCTTATGAAATTTAAGCTAGCAGCTGGATTGCCAGCGCCTGCAAGTAGGCCATTTGCTCCTTTTACCACCTCGACTCTTTCATAAGGCAGCAAGCTCATATCATTTGCGCCAAGGCTAAAGCCGCCAAAGCTAGGCATCGAATCAAGCAAGTAATAATCTATCTTAAAGCCACGAGCCGTCGGATATACGCGCTCGTCCCATTTGTTTAGCGTGACGCCTGGGATATTTCTAAGAAGCACTTGATAGTCCTTGATGCCTTGATCTTTTAGCCTTGCTTCTGTTAGCACAGTTAGCGACTGGGGTGTTTGACGAGAGGTTAAATTTAGCCTTGTTGTGCTCTTTACAAGCTCTTTTGCAAAGTAGTTTGCATCGTCTCTTCGCTAGCTCTCCACGACATCGACCGCTTCTAAAACCTTCTCATTTTCACTAGCATAAATTTGAGGCAATGCCAAATTTAAAGCAACTAAGCTAAGTAAAATTCTTTTCATTTTTTCTCCTTTTAAATTTTCTAAACCACAGATAAAGCCCTGAGATACTCAAAACTAACGGCGAGATGCCCACTATAAACCAGATAAATTTTGTAGTTTGGTTGTAGTTTCCAAAGTGCGATCTTCTAAAGGCCGAGAGGATTTTCTCGCTTAAATTTGCATTTTTTATGTCTAGGACGCTAACTAGCTTGCCGCTATCTTTGTCATAAGTGATCACGCTTGAGTATTCGTTATGCAAAAAGCTTTGCCATATCACGTAGCCAAAGATGCGGATGTTTGCTCCTTGCATGAATGGCAGCGAGATGAAGTGTGGCTCAAAGCCTTTTATATCCTTTTTACTGCGCGCCACCAGCCCATCAAGAGATAAACTCTTATTATAAATTTTTGTGTCTATTACGAAGTCATTTTTAAACTCTGGCGCGCGTGCCATCTGAAATTCCCACCAAGCGCCACTTATGCAAATGAGAAGCAAAACTGGCGTGCAAAAAATTCCTATTATTTTGTGGATGTCGTTCATAAAAACATTTAGGCCATTTACGCGCAGTCTAAGCAGAGTTAGCCAAAATTTACGGTAGATCACGAAGCCGCTAATGCAGATAAAAAATGTAAAAATAGCTGTTAGAAAAAGGATAACATTGCCACTTTTTTCAAGCAAAAGCTGCTCATGGATATGCGTCAAAACTCCGAAAAATCCCTCATCGTGTGCTAGTGGCTCGCTCTTTATCTTGCCGTTAAAAGCGTCAAAATAGACAAATTTCCACTCTTTTTTGCTATCGTTATGCTCGATTAGCCAAATTTTGTCGCATTTTTTAGGGTTTGCATCGATATTTATGCCAACCATCTCGTAGCCGCTAAGCTCGCTTGCAACGATATATCTTAGCTCATCAAAGCTGATCCTTTTGCTCAAATTTTCTTTGTTTAAATTTACATTTACGATATTTGGGTTAAAAAGGCTATTTAGCTCGTCTTTATAAACTAGGATCGCACCGCTAAAGCAAACTACGACAAGCGGGATAAAAAAGAGAAGCGACAAATACGCATGCACCTTGTAAAAAAGCTTTAAATTTAAAAATTTCACCCCTTATGCCACCTTTTAAAAGTTAGTCTTGATAACAGCTCGCAATTTTATAAGATTTTTGCTTTTATAATTTTTAAAACTATTATCAAAATATAATTTTAAAAATAAAGTGACGTTTGTGAAATTTGAGTTTGCAAAGGTAAAAAATTTGATTTAAAAAAGAGAGACAACTCCTCTTTGTGTAAGCGGAAAAGCCAGAAAAGGGGGAAGCAAAGTCTTAACCGCTACAAAAAGGAGGGCCCGTTTAGGACGATGAAATGTTATTATTTAAATATAAATTTTAATGAAATTTTTAGTTAATAAAAAAGAAATTCTGCGTAATACTAAAGTAAATCACGATATTTAGGCATTTTCTAAAGAAATTTCTCTTTTAAAATGGTAAAAATATATGCTTTGTATGAAAGCAAAATCACATTTGAAATTTCATTTTTGTTACTGCTAAACGTGGTTTATTCAAAAGTTATTTTATTTATTTTTTCAAAAGTTCTATCAAATTTTAAAATTTATGAGCGAGCATATCACGCTTCTAAATTTAGTGGCGAATAGTTATGAGCCCTAAATTTAGTAAGCTGCTAAGGCGAGTGAGTAAAGTTTTAAAATTTGCAAATTTGCTTTATTAAATCATGTAAGTGTCAAGTAAATTTTAAAATTTCATGAACGAGTAATTTCGGCTCTAAAATTTGAGCTAAGCTGTAAGCGAAGCCAAATTTTAGTAGTCAATTCTTGCGAGTGAGTAAAGTTTTAAAATTTGAAAATTTACTTCGTCATAGATATAAATGTTAGATAAATTTCAATTCTTAGGCACAAGCTCTAGGACGTTGCAAGCTCGTTTGCTGCCCATCTTGCAAGCTTTATCAAGGGCATTTGCAGATAGATCAAAGCTTTGCTCTACGCCGTTTCCTTGCAGGTATTTTGTAGCTAGCTCGTAGCAAGCTTCGCTGCTGCCATTTTCGCAAAGCGACTTAAATATCTCATAAGATCTAACCAGATCTCTCTCCACGCCAAGACCTCGCCCTAGCATGTCAGCATATAAAAAGCAAGAAGTTTTGTCTTTGTTTTCGCACTCGCTTGAAAGCTTTTTAGTAAAGCTCTCGCAAGCTTTTGCGTCGCTTTTGTTGATGCAGTTTTGCATATTTTCATCCCAGTTTGCACTTAGAGATAAAACGGCAAAGGCTAAAAATAAAATGGATTTTTTCATAAATTTCCTTGAGAGAGATAAACCCCCTTTGGGGGAAAGGGGGTCATTACAAAAAGGAGGTTTCTTGTTGGACAAGTGGAATAATACAAGCCTCGTCTAAATTTAAAACCAACTCTTATTTAACAAAAAACAATCAAACAAGATCTCTCTTGCTAAAGCCCAAATAGCCGCAAACTAGCAAGATCGCACCAAGCACCAAAGGATAGATGATCGCATAAGCTACGAAGGTAGCTTTTGAAAATGTGCCTAATATAAAGTAAGAGGCAGTGCCTATGACTGCTAAATTTGGGTCAAAAAGGCTAAGTGCGGCTATCCTAAAAAGCTCTATCGGATTTAACATCGCGATAGAGTAGATGACGTACTCATCGACAGAGCTTCGCATAAGCAGACCAATGAGCGCTAGGTCAATAAAAGCTAGCATGATAAGCCAGAGCAAAAACGCCACGCCTTGGCCTGTTTCTTGGTTTTTGATAAGGCTTGAGATGAAAAAGCCAAGTGATAAAAAGACGATACTTAGGCTAAAAAGCAGACCAAAGTAAAGCACCAGCACGCCCCAAGGTATCGACACGCCCTTTATAAAGCCAACCACCACGCAAAGCAAAAGCGAGAACAAAAGCGGCACAAAAACGACAAATGTCCGCCCAAGCGCCTTGCCAAAATAGTACTCTTTAAGGCTTAGCGGGAAGCTTAGCACATATTCAAGTAGGTTTGTGTCCCTGTCTTGATTTATGCTTCTAACGGTTGAGATGAGGATAAATATCGGCACGATGATGACGCAAATTTGTATAAACAAAAGTAGCGCCCTTGTTAGCCCAGAAAAGCCAAGCACGCGCGAGTCGGTCACTCCGCTAAATAAAAATCCTATCATCAAAGCAGAAAAAAGAAGCGCATAGATCGCAAACCACCTCGAGCGAAACGACTCTTTGACGTCTAGTTTTGCTATTAAAAAAAGGTTATTCACTCTTGCTCCTTAAATTTTCTTCTTTGATGATCTTGCCAAGGTCCATATAGACGCATCTATCAAGCAAATGAGCGATCTCGTCTATGCGGTGCGAGATGAAAACTAGCGTCTTGTTTTGTGTGAAGTTATCTAGCAAATTTTTAAAAGACTCCCTTGCTTTTACATCTAAATTTGCCGTTGGCTCGTCAAACATCAAAATTTCACTATCTTTGGCAAATGCGATAGCTATTAACATCTTTTGCTTCATACCGCCAGAGAGCTTATAAAAGGACTTGTTTAAATTTGCATGCAGGTCAAGCTCTAAAAGCTTGCTAAATTTCTCAATATCTTCAAATTTGACATTTGAGCTTTTGCAGACAAACTCGCAAAGCTCACGCAGGCTAAATTTAAGTGGTGGCGGGGTTTGCGGCACAAATGATATAAATTTTAGCGCCTCTTTTCTATCTTTTAGGGTATTTACGCCATTTATCGCGACGCTTCCGCTATTTGGCACAAACTCGCCCAAGATGATACGCATGAGCGAGCTTTTGCCAGCTCCATTTTGCCCAAGTATCGCTATCTTTTCGCCAGCTTTTACATTTAGACTGACGCTATCAAGTATCTTTTGCGAGCCAAAAATTTTCGTTACTTCTTTTATATCTATCAAAAAATTTCCTTATATGAGTTTCTTAAAGCCGTTGTCAAATTTAAGCGCATCTTGGTGGCAAACGTCGATACACCTGCCACAAAGCGTGCAGTCAGCTCCAGCTATCCTAAAGAGCTTTTTACTATCATCAGTTTTTGCCCCTTTTTTTGTCATAAAAAGCACGTGTGGCACTAGGCAAACATCGGTGCAAACCAAGCAGTGGTCGCACTTTTCTTTATCCCAGCTGACCTTTATCGCATTTGGCTTTGCTAGTAGCGAATAGGTCGCTCCAACAGGGCAGACATATCTGCACCAAGCCCTGCGTGAGAAAAAAATCTCAACCACAAGCATAGCCACAACTAGCCAGATAGCGTGAAAGTAGCCATAGATGATAAATCTTGAAAATATCCCAACGACGTTAAAAATTTCAAAGACTAAGCTTGAGCTAGCAAAGCTAAGAGCCAAAAACAAAATAGTAAAGGCGTATCGCCACTTTGTGTCAAAAACTCGCGGTTTTACTATCTTTTTGGCGCGTAAATTTTCATGAATTTTCTCAGCTATCTCGCTTATAAGTGAGTATGGGCAAACCCACGAGCAAAAGCCCCTGCCACCAAAAATGATGTAAAAGGCCAGGATACTAAGCGAGCCGATTAGTAAATTTACATGAATTTCATGCGTTGCTAAAAAGACTTGCAAGCTCATAAATGCGTCTGCTAGGTGAAAGCCAAGTATCCTAGAAGCGCTGATGTCGCCCTCTAAAATTTGCACATCGACCCTGTATGAGAGCACAAATAAAAGATGAACTAGCACGATGGTGAAAATGCGCCAAAAACGTATGCTTGGGCGCTTTTTGCCATCTTTTGTAGTCGTTATTAGCGTGCTTAGAAAGCTTACGTTTCTAACGGTCGCGCGAACGTTATATTTATCCATTTTTACTTTTTAAATTTAGAAATTTCATCAGCAAGGCTGTTTAGTTCGCTGTCACTAACGTTTGTCAGCAAGCCCTTCATAAGCGTGTTTTGCACCTTGCCAGCCTTATAATCAGCTAGTTTTTTAAGAAGCTCGTCCTTGCTTAGATGAGTGATGTCAGGCGCTACTATGCCTTTGCCATTTGCGCCGTGACACGGAGCGCAAGAGGTTAGGTATTGCTTGCTAACGCCTTCATTTTGTGTCTTAGCCACGCTTAGGCTTAGCTCTTTTACCTTTTTTAGCTCATCTTCGCTGGCAAATTCCTCGCTAGACTTTGACTGCTCTTTTGAGATATTTTGCTCCACTTTTGGCTGAACGCTGGCTTCTACTTTCTCCTTTTTAGGCGGAGTTTGGCTTAGCATAAACACCATGATGCCGCATATCAGCACCGCTAAAATGATCGTTATGATTTTTCCGATTTTCATTGTTTGCTCCTAAACTGCGCATTAAAATCGCTTATCTCTTTGGCTAGTTTTCTTATCTCGCTCTCATCCATCTTTTTAACAAGATCACGCATTAGCACATTTACCTTCTCTTTGTTTTTATAAGCGTTTATCATCTTATAAATTTCATCCTCGCTCTTTGTTAGAAGAGATGGTCCGATGATGCCATTTGCGTAGTCGTCGTGGCAGGCTGAGCACTTTGTGATGAAGTCCTTGCTAAGTCTGCCCTTTATAAGCCTTAAATTTATACTTTGAAGCGGGCTTTTTACCATGGCAAGCGCTCCGATCTGGCGGCTTACGTTGTTATCTTCAAGTCCAAATTTAACGCTTTTTTCGCCGTGCATATCGTATTTTATAAATTCATTTTGCTTATTTGCACTCTCGTTGTTTTCATTTTTTTCGACCTTTATGCTAGCACTTGTCGCCACCTTTGCGCCTTGCTCGCTAGCAGCCTTTTGCGCTTTGTTCTCACTCTTTTCACAGCCGACAAATATCAACGCAGCAGCTATTAAAGGTATTATTGTTCTCATTTTTTCTCCTTGTAAATTTCATCATAGCTCATCTTTGGGGCGATATTTATGATCTTTGCTGGACAGACCTCAGCACAAACCCCACAACCCACGCAGCCATTTTTTATAAGTGGTAAATTTGCCTCGCTCATTGCTATCGCGCTATCGCCAACTGGGCAAAGTGTGACACAAAGATCGCAAATTTGACCGATCTTGCCTTTTATCTTATCTTTTAGCGCCTCTTCTCTGTCGTTATAGGCTTTGCGATCAAGCAGATGCTTAACGCCAGCTTCGCTTAAATTTTCTCTTTTTACGCTCAAACAGGCAGCCGTGTCACTTAAAACTGCAACGCCCATTTTGACGTCACCCACGACCTTTGTGGCGTGATCGAGCGCACCGCTAGGACAGGCTAGCACGCATGGGAAAAGGTCGCACAAGTAGCAGCCTCGCTCTTTGGCGTCGATGTGAGCTGAACCACTTGAGTAGCCATCTTCTATATCAAGTAAATTTATGCTGTGATATGGGCAGACTTGCACGCACTGACCGCATTTTACGCAAAGATCATCAAAGTCATCAACAGCACCTGGGGGTCTAAGATAGAGTTTGTCGCCACTACTTTTTGGCAAAAACTTACCTATGGCGTATCCAGCCACCGCTGCGGCCGAGCCTATTATCATAAAATTTCTTCTATCCACGTTTCGCCTTTAAAGCGTTGAAATTTGAAACATCAAGCGGTTTTATCCTAGGCGAACTATCTTCAAGTAGCTTTATCGGCTCAGAAAATGGAGCGAGTTTAGCTAAGAAATTTAAGACGCTAAAGACGCTTGAGCCATAGAAAAACTGCAAATTTGGATAGTACTGCCAAAGCTGATCGATGTATGAGAGGTGCAAAAATGGCGTGTCGCCGTAGCCATCTTTATCTCTATCAAAGCTCTCATACTCATCATAATAGTTCTTGCTCCATCTGTTTAGTAGCATCTTTTCGCCTGGGGTGTCGTTTACGACGATGTCCATGTTGCCGATAAAGTCGTTGTTTTCAAAGATGCTTGTGCCTTGCGTGGCGTGAAAATAGACGCCAACTACGTTGTGTAAAATTTTATTGCCTATAAAATTTATAGTTGATCCTGGCTGAAACGGCGAGTTATCAAGCAAGATACCACGCGCGTTATAGATAAGTGTGTTGTTTTCTATCGTAAAGTCAGACACGTCCTTTAGCCCGATGCCGATACCAAAAGCGCCGTCACTATCCATAACGAGGTTGTTTTTTATATTTGAGCCAGCCGAATACATAAAAAACATACCAACAGCGTTGCCGATAAATTCGTTATTTTCAACTAAATTTTGATTAGCATACATGAAGTGAAGCGAGTATCTGCTGCCAACTGCCTTGTTGCTTAGAAATTTATTGTGACTTGCATACCATGCGACCATGTCACGGCTGTCGCGGATATTGTTGTGCTCGATCAAATTTTCATGGCTATACCAAAGTCTCACCGCGTCACCTCTAAAGCCAAGGCTAGCGCCCTTTTTTGAGGTGATGTTGTTTTCAGTGATCTTTGAGCTACTGCACTCTTTAAAGTCAATCCCAAAAAGCACGTCGCTTATGTCGTTTTTAGAAATTTCAACATTATTTGCCTTGTCACAGCCTATGCCAGCGTCAAGCTCGCCAAGATCGTTGCCACTGCCACTTATCTTTAAATTTTTAAGTGTCACGTTTGAAGCGATGATCTTTATAACGCTGCCCTTGCCCTCCCCTTTTATATGGGCATTTTTGCCTTCTCCGATGATAGTAAGAGGCTTAGAAATGATTATATTTCCTTCATAAACGGCATCCCCCAGCTTTATCACATCGCCAGGGCTAGCGTTGTTTATCGCATCTTGAAGGACGTTTGCAAAGCCAAAAAGTGGCAAAAAAACAAGGGCAAATTTAGAAAATTTACGCATTTAGCTCTTTTTTCTTTGAAAATACCGCAAGTATGCAAAGCACGCTCATCACCATCATCACCCAAAAGCCGATAGTTGGGTATGAGTGCGTTGTAAAGTGCGCCACGCTACCATCGCCTAAGACTGTTGGCATAAATGGCTTGATCTTAAAGGCGCCCCACTCTTGCATGTTGTGCCCATACCAGTATAGCCAGCCCACAAATGCGCTCATAAATAGCACCGGTGCGATGATGGTTGGCACCATGAGAAGTGAGTTAAATTTACCGTCATAGTATAAAAATGCAAGCATGCAAAGTGTAGCGATGAGTAGATAATAAGGTGCGATAGCTCGCTCGACATTGCCACCATGCTCCATAGGATACATGCCGATGTAGTGGTTTATCGTATTCATCTCGTGCACGTCGCCACTATATCCATCTACGTGAAAATATACTGGGATGCCATCTGGAAAGGCTGCCTTTGGATAGTTTGGCGCTTCAAGAGATACGTACCAGATAGGAAAAGATGGCGTGCCAATCTCTGCTTTTTGCTCGATCATCTTATGAAGATCGCTTGCTACCTCTTTTGGCAAAAGGTGGTTTTTATACTGAAATGAGCTATAAAGATCGTAGATAGTGTAGCTATAAGATGGTAGCTCGTCGCCATTAGCTATACGCTCCTTTGCTCCGTGCCAGCCAAGAACTGGTAGAGTAAAACAAACGCTCATTATGATAAGTGCAACAATGGTATAAATTTTATATTTACTCATAATCTCTCCTTTAAATTTTAAAATTTAGCCTAGCAAAAGTTAAATTTTAAAATTTAAAAGGGGCAAAAATGCCCCTTAAAACTACATACCTGCGTTTTCGTCTATCCATTTTAGATACTGGATTATATTTTTGATCTCTTCGTCATTCATATGCTGATTTGGCATTCTAAGTTTAAAGAAGTCAATCATCGCTTTAACGTAGTCATCGTTATAGAATTTAGCAGGGTCTTTGATGAAGTCTGCTACCCATTTTTCGCCGTTTTCGTGTCTTAGCAAGACGCCAGTTAGGTCTGGACCTGAGCTTACTTGACCGATAACGTGGCAACCATTACATCCGCCTTTTAGATAAGCCTCTTCACCTTTTGCAGCAGCTGGGCTCATCGGAGTTGCGATCTCTTTAGCTAGGTTGTTTTTAGCTCTTAGACCAACGTCAGCAGTTTTTACCATGTATTGCCATACTTGGTACTCCCAAAGGATAGCGCCATTTACGTCGCCTTTTTTGTAAGCTTCGTCAGCTTTAGCTTTTACCTCTTTGATGTGGCCGTACTGATCAAGTGCATCATCAACCAAAGCTTTTACTTTTGGATATTTCTCATAATGTTTCTCTTTTAGATATTTAACAACCTCTTGGATAACATCATCAGTTGCTTTGTTAGTTGCGATTACTTTGTCGTACTCAGCTTTTAGAGCCTCTGGACTTAGAGTTTTTAGCTTGCTATTTTTTGCAGATTCATATTTTTTATTTGGATCTTTAACAAGCAAGTAACCCATCATCTCAAGGTGAAGTGCTGAACAAAACTCGGTGCAGTAGTATGGGAAGACGCCTTCCATATCAGCTACGAAATTTACTGAAGCAGTTTTGCCAGGCTCTAGTGAAGCGTGGATGTTGTAAAGATCGATGCCAAAGCCGTGAGTCTCATCTTGAGCGCGCTCTAGGTTTGTTAGGTGAATTGTTACGTTATCGCCTTTATTTACCTCGATGTGCTCTGGGTTGATGTGGCTTCTGATCATTGTTGCATAGACAGTTACGTTTTTGCCGTTTCTCTCAACTCTTTCTTGACCAGCTAGAGTTGCGTATGGGCTTGCCTCGCCTGTTCTTGAGTTTGTACCCATGTTGTAAGTAAGCGCTGGAGTTAGCTTGCTAGCAGCTATTGAAACAACGTCGTGTGGCTCGCCAAGTGGGATCGGCATATCATAGATTAGCTCCATTTTTGGACCATTGATGTCTATTAACTGGTGGTTTTGTGGATGGAGTGGGCCAACTGGGCTGAAGCGATCGATTGAAAGTTTATCAAGTGCGATTGCATATTTTCCAACTGGTTTTGCTGATTTGCCTTCCATTGTGTCAAGGTGACCGATGTTGTAGTGAACATTTATTTTATCAAGTACTTTTAAATTTTTGTAGTCCCATTTTACGATTTGACTATCAACGTAAAGTGAAGTATAGAGTATGCCATCTTGTGAGTCAAATGATGTGTGCAGTGGTCCAAGGCCAAGTTCTACTTGTCCGTGCATTGTCTTTTCTCTATCTAAGATAGGTATGCCGTATGGGTCAGTGCCAGCATACTCTTTTTTGTCGATTAGCTCTTTGATCTTTTTGAAGTCATAAACTGATGCGTGAGTATCAAGCTTACCACCAATGATGATGTATCTACCATCTGGTGATACATCACAACCATGTGGGCTCTTTGACTCTGGTATTAAAAATAGTGCCCCAGCTTTTACAGCAGCCTCTATCGTAACTACCCTGTGGCCATTTATAACTTTGTAGTTTTTCTTATCTTGTGCAAGTTTTTCTAAAATTTGCCAGTTATAAACGTGTAAGAAGTCGGTGTCGTTTCTACTTGCACCTGCCTCAAATGGAGGAAGACCTTTTTCGATACCACCTGTATACATCTCAGTGTTTATTGAGTTTGTAAAGCCCCAGCCATAGCTCTCGCCCTTACCAGCGTCACTTAGGTCTTGCCAGTATGGAGGAAGCTCAAGTGAGAAAGATGCTTTCTCGTCGATCTTGCCTTTTGGATAGTCAAATTTCCAAAATGTCACAGCGCCTCTATAAACCGCCTCGTAGTCGTCCATAGAGTGGTAGTTGTCATCAAGTGGAGCTGCGTACTGGCTAGCTTCGATGACGTACTCGCTGTTTGGAGTGATGAAGCTACCGCCGTGGTCGCTCTTCATGATAGGGTTTACGACCATTTGAGTTGTCTCAAAGTCTTTTAAATTTATAACAGCGATCCTTGGGTTTGCCTTGTCGTTGATAAATAGATAATCACCAACATACTCACCATTTTTCTCAGTGAAATTTGGGTGGTGTGTATCGCCCCAAGTTATCTCTTTGCCCCTGATGTTGCCTTGTTTTAAAACGGCTTTTGACTCATCGTCATAGCCATATCCTTGCCAAGGCTCTGGGGTGAAAACGCCGATGTATTTGTAAATTCTCATCGACGGAACGCCATAAACTAGCACTTGACCACTTTGCCCGCCAGATGAAAAGACGATGAAATCATCTTTTTTACCGCTTGGCTGGTAAGTCTTAGCAGCTGCAAGGACATCTTTTTCGCTTAGCCCGCGCTCTTTCATGACTTTTTCAAGGTCACTACTAGCAGCACAAGCAGCAGTTAAAGATAGCCCAAGCAGTGCAGCACTTGCGACACAAAATAACTTTTGCATTTACTCTCCTTTTTTAAAATGAATTTATCTCTAAACTCTTTGTCTTATTACCTAGATCCACGCCAAAAAGCACGTTTTTATCTATAAAAATTTCTTTTATCTCGCCGCTAAAAAGCTCTTTTTTGCCCTTTAGCTTAAAGCTTTTGTCAAATTTATAGATCACTCCGTCCTCACTAGCTACCAAAACCTCATCTCCCGCGCAAGCAAGAGCTGAAATTTTAGATCTTAAAACTTGCTTTTTAGCTCCACTTTTAAGATCTAAAATTTCTCCGTTTCTAAAGCCTATGAAAATTTCATCATCACTAAATTTACAGGCACTTATCGGCGCAAAACCAACGCTTTTTTGCTCTTTTACATTAAGCTTACTATCAAGCAAAAACGCCTTGCCATTAAAGCTTGTAAAAAACACTCCACCGCTAAGCGGTAAAAAGCTAGAAATTTTATAAACATTGTTAAAATTTTTTGATATAAATTTTTTAGAACTCTTGTCAAAAATAGCGATCGTTACGACATTTGCCATATCGCAAGCGACGTAAATTTTCTCTTTATCTAGCAAGATATTTGAAACCTTACAGCCAACATTTGGCAGAGCAAATAAAAATTCCTTCTCGCTAGCTACCTTTACAACCTCGTTGTTTAAATTTGCAACGTAAAAAGAGCTCTCATCAAAAGCACATCTTTGATCTTTGTAAATTTTCTCCTTTAGTCCTAGGCTTTTTGTCTCGCCATCTTTTACAAAGATGATGTTTTGACTATTTTCATCGACAAAACAACCTCTTTCTTCGGCAAAAAGCACTATCAAAGATAAGCTAAGACATAGCAGAAATTTCATTATCTAGGTTGCTTTCATCGTAAATTTAAAATTTGTAAAAACTATACAAGCATAACTCTTAAAAGCAAATTAGCGATTAATTTACTTTTTTAAGCATTTAAAGAAAAATATCAATAATTTTTTTTAAATTTTGCCATTTACAATAAATAGACTTTGGATTTTAACGGATAGAAATATACTTTTGATAAAATTTATTATCTATAAAAGTTCGTATTTTAGGCTTTTTTTGCATTAAAATTTAAATTATAAATATTTCTTTAAAAAAATTATTTAAATTATATAATTATATTAAGAAATGAAAAATCTCTCTTGCGTTTTGAGCGAGGGCTAAATTTTAGATTTTTGATATTTTTTGCTTAAATTTGCTGATAACTTAAATTTGTTTAAATAGGCTATAATCCACCAAAAAAAGGAGAGATAATGCTAACACATTTAGATGAAAAAGACCGTCCAAAGATGGTCGATGTAAGCCCAAAAGATCCAACTAAAAGAGTAGCAACTGCTAGTGGGATCATCAAAATGAGCAAAGATGCTTTTAAGGCGATCAAAGAAAACACAGGCAAAAAAGGCCCAGTCATCCAAACAGCCGTTGTCGCTGCGATAATGGGCGCTAAAAAGACAAGCGAGCTAATACCTATGTGCCATCCACTGGCCATTTTGGGCGTGGATTGTGACATCGAGGAGATGCCTGAAATTTGCGCTTTTAAGCTTTTTGTAAGCGTAAAGATAGAGGGCAAAACAGGCGTCGAGATGGAGGCGCTAACAGGCGTAAGCGTGGGACTTCTTACTATTTATGATATGGTAAAAGCCATAGATAAAGGTATGGAGATCGGAAACATCGTACTAGAGAGCAAAACAGGAGGCAAAAGTGGCGAGTATATGCGATCTAAATAATAAAAAACCAAAGATCGACTACCCAACACACTGGGAGTACAAAGTGATCTTTGATGCGGGTGATGAGGCAGAGGCAAAGGTGAAAGATATAGTAAAAGATAGGGAATTTAAGCTAGTTTTTTCTAAATTTAGCAAGGATAAAAAGTACGCGAGCTATGATCTGGCGGTGCTAGTTTTAAGCGAAGAAGAGAGGCTCGAGATTTTTTCAGCCCTAAAACACGAAGCAAAATACGTTTTATAAGGTAAAAATATGGATAAACTTGAGCAAAATTTACGTGATTATAAAGATAGCGAGGGGCTACTAACTAGCATAAAGGCTCTTTGTAACGACTTTTTTAGGGACGTCTCAGACAAAGACGAAAACGCACTGCCTGATCTTTTAAAGCAAAAGATGAATGAGCTTTACAACAAGATGGACAAAGAGAGCCTCATAAATGCCAAAAATCTAAAAAGCGCGATGGAGGGGATAAATCAAGCTCTAGTTAGCGGCGAAGAGAAGGATCTTTATGAGCTATTTGATAAAAGAGATGAGATAAATAGAGCCATCGAGGCAAAGCGTGAAGAGATAAAAAATAGGCTAAAAATTTCATTTGAAGCGGCTGAAGAGGTCGTAAAAGATAGAAATTTTGGCGAAAAAGAGGAAATTTTAGAGCTTTTAAACAACGCTATTATCAGAGAAACAAGGATGCTTGGCATCTTAAAAGAGAGTGCTCAAATCGCCTTTTTAACGACGCTTGAAGGCGCAAAGGATGTAGAAGAGACCGCTGGTGCGATAGCTAAAAATATGACCTATTCTGCGATAAGAGGTGGGGAGTTTAGCAAAGAGCGAATGTTTGAAATTTCAAAAAATATCATCAGTGCAGCGGGGAATTTAGCAAATGAGGGGCACATATTTGCAAAAGAGCTCATAAAAGGCGCGATAAATGGCACAAGAGATGGCATCTTAAGGGCTATTGAAAAGCTAAAAGATGAGGCTAAATTTGCTCCAGACGAGCTAAGGCTAAACTCACAGCTTTTAAATTTAAAAAACGTAGATGAAGAGTTTATAGCGCTTCTTAAAGAGCTTGAAAACGAATTTGATGGCGTAGCTAAAAGCGAGATCGAAAGCGTGATAAATAGCGAGCTTGACACAAATCTAGCAAAATTTAAACGCATAAGCGATCAAGCGATAGAGCAGATCAGCTCAAGGCTTGAAGAGCTAAAATCAAACGGCGTTGCAAAGCTTATGAGCGAGGCAAATAATAAATTTGAAGCTCTAAAGCAAGAACTAAACGACAAAAGCAAAAAGCTAAAGCTAAATTTTGACGCAAATGATAAGCTTGAAGGCCTCAAACAAGATATCGCGGAGTTTGAGAAAAAGGCGAACGACAAGCTTGAAGATATCAAACAAATGGATATAAAAACAGAAGCTAAGAAATTTGGCGACAGAGCCTATCAAGCTGCAAAAGACTTCATAAACGTCATAAAAAAAGATAAAAAAGAGGAGTAAATTTGCCAAGCTTTTTGGCAAATTTATCATTTTGGCTAGGTCTTAGCCTAGCCCTTTTCATCACTTAAATTTATAAAAATAGATAGAGCAAAAACGCACCCAAGATCAAGCGGTAGATGACAAAAGGAAGCATCCTGATCCTTGAGATGATCCCCATAAATAGCTTCACGCAGATATAAGCACTAACTGCACTTATGATGACGCCAAGGGCGATGTCGCTCCAAGGCAAGGCGTTTGGATCTTTTATAAGCTTGATGCTCTCAAGTCCGCCAGCTAGTATGATGACAGGTATCGAAAGTAAAAATGAGAAATTTGCACTGCCTTTATGGCTAAAGCCCAAAAACAAGGCCGCTGTCATCGTTATGCCTGATCTTGAGACGCCAGGGATGAGCGCCACAGCCTGCGCTAAGCCTATAATAAGAGCAAATTTTATGGTCATTTCGTATTCGCTTTTGTTTGTTGAGCGAAGATCAGCAAAGTAAAGTGCGATGCCAAAGATGATCGTAGTAACAGCGATCACAACGCCGCTTCTTGCGTACTCTTCGATCACGTTGTTGAACAAAAGTCCAAAGATGCCAACCGGGATAGTGGCAAATCCCACGCACCAGACAAGCAAGCTATCGCCCACCATCTTTCTTTGTGCTATCGAGGCAAAAAAGTCGCGAAGCAGCTTAAAAATCGTATCTTTAAAATAAAAAAGTATCGCGCTTAGCGTACCAACATGCACTGCCACGTCAAAAGCAAGCCCTTGATCTGGCCAGCCAAGTAGCTTTGGCACCAAGATGAGATGAGCCGAGCTTGATATCGGCAAAAACTCGCTTATGCCTTGCACCAAGGCCAAAACGATAACGTGAGAAATTTCCATAAAATGCCTTTTTTTGATTTTAGATTGCAGCTGGGGATTTTACTCCCCAAAGTTAAATTTTATATAAGTTCGCTAGCAAAATTTGCAAGCTTTTGCGGAGTAAATCCGAAGTGGTCAAATAGTTCATTTGCCTTGCCGCTAGCGCCAAAGCTGTTCATGCCATAAACTGCGTCGGCAAATTTATACCACTCATAGCCAGTTGCGGCCTCAACTGCGATGATGGTTGTATTTTTATCTAAAATTCTAGCCACATACTCAGCTGGCTGCTCGCAAAGCAGATCAAAACAAGGTGCTGATACGATGTTTGCACCGATACCTTGCTCAGCTAGAAGTGCGGCTGCTTTTACGCAGAGTGAGACCTCGCTGCCGCTTGCTATAAATGTGATCTTTGCATCTTTTGCCGAGCTTAAAAGATATGCGCCGTTGCTAACCTCGCCAAATTCGCCTTTTGCAAGTGGGTCAAGCCCTTGGCGGCTAAGCACAAATGCGCTTGGAGCGTTTAAATTTAGAGCCACTTGCCAGCTAGCTGCGTTTTCGTTGCCATCAGCTGGGCGGAAAGTGTAGAAATTTGGCATCGCTCTAAATGTGCTAAGCTGCTCGATAGGCTGATGCGTTGGACCATCTTCGCCAACGCCGATGCTATCATGTGTGAAGACAAAAAAGTGCTTGATGGCCATTAGCGCTGCTATCCTCGCACTTGGCTTTAGATAGTCGCTGAAGATGAAAAATGTCGCTGAAAATGGCAAGAAAAGGCCGTATCTGGCGATGCCGTTGTTGATAGCTGCCATGGCGTGCTCTCTGATGCCGTAGTGGATATTTTTGCCATTTGGGAAATCGCCCATGCCCTTTAGCTCAGTCTTGTTTGACGGAGCAAGGTCAGCGCTACCACCGATAAAGCCAGGGAGTTTTTTCGCTATCTCATTTAAAATAACGTGGTTTGTATCTCTTGTGGCTAGCTTTTTATCGCTAAAGTCTGGAAATTCGATCTTGCTAAAGTCTGGATTAAGAAGTGAATTTAATAAATTTTTGCCTTCAATGCTTAGTGCCTCAACCTTTTTGTTCCACATCGCCTCTTCAAGATCACCCTTTTCAACTGCACCTCTAAATCTTAAAAGCACGTCCTCGTCGATAGCAAATTTCTTCTCAGGGTCAAAGCCAGCTGCAGCCTTTGCCTTTTTGATGATCTCTTCGCCAAGTGGTGCGCCGTGGCTATGGTGGCTGCCTTCAAGCTCCATTGCGCCGCGTGCTATGTGTGTGTTTGCGATGATGAGATATGGCGACTCTTTCTCGCTTGCTTGCTCAAGTGCAAATTCGATCTGGTTGTAGTCGTGTCCGTCGATGCGTGCGACCTCCCAGCCCTGTGCCTCGAACCTCGCCTTGACATCCTCGCTAAATGCGATCGCTGTGTCGCCCTCGATCGTGATGTTGTTTGAGTCGTAGATTAGCACAAGGTTATCTAGTCTTAAATTTCCAGCGATCGAACATGCCTCGTAGCTTATGCCCTCTTCTAGGTCGCCATCGCCACAAAGGCAGTAAATTTTATGATCGATTATTTTATTATCTGGCTCGTTTAGCACGTTTGCAGCGTATTTTCCTGCCATGGCAAGGCCAACTGCATTTGCCACGCCTTGACCAAGTGGGCCAGTAGCCACCTCAACGCCTGGAGTGTGAATTTCTGGGTGTCCTGGGGTGTTTGAGCCAAGTTGGCGAAATTTCTTAAGCTCATCTAAGCTTAGATCGTAGCCACTTAGGTGCAAGAAGCTATAAACCAAGCTTGATGCGTGACCACCGCTAAAAACGAGCCTATCTCTGTTTAGCCATTTTGGATTTTTAGGGTTGTGTTTTAAAAAGTTGCTTAAAACCACCATGATATCGGCTAGGCCCATAGGAGCACCTGGGTGTCCGCTGTTAGCGTTTTGCACCATATCAGCGCACAAAAATCTTATAGTATCGGCTTGTTTTTTTAGCATATGATCTCCTTTTATTGCGTCAGATTATACAAAAAAGTGATTAAAACTTGCCTTGCATTTTTGCCTAAAATGTCTAAAAAGTGATATAAATTTACGAAATTTACGCGCTTATCTTAGATGCTTGTCTGTAAGCTCCAAGATCATCCTTGCGATATTTGCATCTATCTGCTTTAGTGCCTCTTCTATCTCGCAAATAAGCTCATCTTTTTTCTTTTTTGCGCCAGATAGACCAAGTAAATTTGTAAATGAGTTTTTAGCTAAGTCGTTATGCACGGGCTTTCCAGCGGCCGCTTCGTCGCTTGTAAGATCGATGATATCGTCTTGTATCTGAAAAGCAAGCCCAAGCTTTAAGCCGATATCATAAATTTTCTCGCACTCTGTTTTGCTTAAATTTACTATCACAGCACCCATTTTTAGGCTAGCAGCGATGAGCTTTGCGGTTTTGTGGATATGCAAAAAGACTAGCTCATCAAGGCTTAGCATCTTGCCAGAGAGGCCAAATCTAGCCTTTGCTCTTTTGATGTCCTCTTTGTTTGTATTTTCAAAAAAACAATCCAGCGCCTGCCCTAGCACCATGCCGCTAACGCCAGCATTCTGGCTTAAAATTTCAACGCACTTTATACGAGTGTCAGCTGGCAAATCGGCACATGAAATTTCATAAAAAGCATGCGTATTTAGCGCATCTCCTGCAAGTATCGCAGTCGTCTCGTCGTAGGTTACGTGAAGCGTTGGTGTGCCGCGCCTTAGGCTTGCATTATCCATAGACGGCAGATCATCGTGGATGAGCGAGTATGTATGCATCATTTCAAGCCCCAAAGCCACTCTCATCGCCTTTTGCGTGAGGCTTTTATCCACGTTTTGGACCACACCTAGAAGCAAAAGCGCCCTAAAGTGCTTGCCTCCAGCCTTTAGCATAACGCCAAGCGCCTCCTCGTAGTAAGGATGAAAGCTAGGCGCCTTTGGCAAATTTGCATTTAGAAATTTTACGAAGTCCTCAAGTAGGCTCATTTTGGCACTCTTGCAAAGAACTGAAAGTCATTTCTGGTAAATAAAAGCACGAAATTTTGCAGATCGCTGATCTTTTCTAAAAGCTCCTCGCGGCTATTCACACTCTCTTTGTTGTAGCCTAAAATTTTATCGCCTATTTTAATGCCAAAGATGTCAGCATTTGATTTTGGCTCGACCTTAGTAACGACTAAATTTTTATCAACCGTGATACCATAATCCACCAAAACTTTATCATCTAGCAAGCTCTCAGGCGACTTTGGCATGACGTTTAAATTTGGCAGATCAAGGCTTGAAGGAGCGTCAATGTCGAGGCTTTGGTTAAATTTCACATCCCCGCTTACTGGCACTTGAAAGAGTAGCTCCTGCCTATCACGCTTCACGATGATGTCCAGTTTTGCGCCTTTTGGAGCAAAAAGTACCATCTCGTTTAGCTCTCTTAGGCTCTTTGGTTTGATGCCATTTACACTAACAAGCTCATCATCTACCATCATCATCTTGCCGCGGCCCAGTGGATCAACAAGACCCACAAAAAATTTATCCTCTTTTTGCAAGAATTTCACGCCGATATCGCCGTAATAGACATCATCGTAAGATACAAAGTGCTTTAAATAGCGGTTTGGTATAAATTTATCGCCGCCAACAGCTATGCCTATCATCTTGCAACAAGGCGTGTTTATCTCGCCAGTTGCGTTATACTCGAAGCTTAGCGTGTCAAAATCGCCTAAATTTTGTCCCAAAGACTTAATGTGACCCATGACGGTGTTATTAGAGTCGTTTAAGATGCCAACCCAAGTGCTCTTTTTGATGCGCTCCTCGTTGGTCTCATCAGCCATCACGACAGGGCTTAGCTCCTTACTAGAGCGCACTAAGAAAAGCTGCAAATATGGGTCAAATTTGACATATTCGCCAAGCGGAGCTCCCTCGCTTTTTGGCACTGCGATCAAATTTTTAGTGATAGCCACGCCAAAGTGTTTATTTACCGAGACGATTGAGTTTTTGTTCTTTTCAAAGCAGGCGTTAAAGTCCTCTTGCGTAGGCCTAGGATCGGCATTTAGGCAAAGCGCTGATAGCAAAAAAGCAAGGGCAAATTTATAATTTAGTCTCATTTTATCCCCATCGAAGCAAGGCCGCCAAGCATCCTTGAAGCGGTGTTTTTCTTATCGGCCTCAACGGATTTTAGCACGTCATTTACAGCGCTTATTAGCAAAATTTGCATACTCTCTTTATCTTCAAGCAAGCTATCATCTATGCTGATATCAAGTATCTCGCCGCTGCCGTTTGCTCTAACGCTCACTAGTCCGCCGCCGCTTTTTGCGCCAAATTCTTTATTTTTGCTCTCTTCTTCCATCTGCTTGGCCTGCTTTTGCACATCCTCAAGCATCTGCCCCATCTTTGAAAAGTCAAATCCCTCAAACATCGCCTACTCCTTTATGATCTCGTTTTTGTTATTTACATGCACGATGGTTGGCTTAAATTTCTTAGCCTTTTTAAATTTCATACTAGCATAGGCTACGATGATGACCACGTCGCCAACGCAAACCTTTCTAGCAGCCGCGCCGTTTAGGCAAATTTCGCCTTTTTTGCCCTTTATCACGTATGTGGCAAATCTCTCGCCGTTATTTACGTCTAAAATTTCAACCTTTTGATTTTCTATCAAATTTGCAGCCTTTATAAGCTCCTCGCCGATGCTGATCGAGCCAACATAGTTTAAATTTGCGTCTGTTACGACGGCTCTGTGGATCTTACTAGCTAAAATTTCTATATTCATTTTTACCTCTTTAAAAGCTCTTTTACTACTTCTTTGTCGCTAAATGGGTGCTTGACGCCCTTTATCTCCTGATATGGCTCATCGCCTTTGCCAAGTATGACAAGCGCCCAGCCAGGCTCAAGCTTGGTAATGGCTAGCGCAATCGCCTCTTTGCGGTTGGCGTTTCGTATCAAATTTTCATTTTGGCTCATGCCAGCGCAAATTTCATCGATTATGCTCTCTGGCTCTTCGCTTCTTGGATTGTCACTTGTGACGATGCAAATTCTTGCGTATTTTTGGGCTATCGCTCCCATTTTAGGGCGCTTTGTCCTATCTCTGTCGCCACCTGCACCAAAGACCGCGATCAAATTTAGATGTCTAAGCGAGTTTAGCACCTTTTCTATGCCATCAGGCGTATGTGCAAAATCTACGATGACTAGCGGATCGGTGCTAACGACCTCCATCCTGCCGCTCACGCCTTTAAATTTACTTATCGCCTTTGAAAGTGCGGCTGCGTCTGGGCGCTCTAGCAGGCAAACGGCGCCAAGGGCTGCGATTAGGTTGTAGAGATTAAACTCGCCTTGAAGGCTTGAGTCTATCTCCACATCGCCATTTGGCGTCTTGATAACTGCGTCTATGCCGTCCTTTAGCCCATAAACTATCGGTGCAAAGCTAGCTGGCTTTTTGAGCGCGTATGTATAGGCGTTTTTTGGGTTAAATTTAACTCCGCCATCGTCAATGTTTATGAGCTTTACGCTCTCATCGTCAAAAAAGCTTGATTTTACCCTAGCGTACTCCTCCATGCTCTTGTGGTAGTCGAGATGGTCTTGAGTTAAATTTGTAAAAATTTTAAGGGCAAATTTCAAGCTCTCTATACGCTTTTGAGCGATCGCGTGCGAGCTAACCTCCATCACGAAGTACTCACAGCCCTGCTCGCTAGCTGCTTTGAGGTATGAGAGCGTCTTTAAAATAGCACTTGTCGTAAGCGCCTTATCATCTATCTGCTCGCCCTCTATAAATGCCCCTCTGGTGCCACTTAGCCCACATTTTTTGCCTAAATTTCGCAGGGTCTCGTAGATAGCAGCAGCCGTTGTGGTCTTGCCATTTGTCCCTGTGATGCCAACTATCTTTAAATTTTCGTCTATTTTTAAAAGCTTTTTGCACTCTTCAAGGGTAATTATCTTAGCGCCATTTTTTACCGCGTGTTCTACAAATTTCGCATTTGCAGTAGTTTGCACAAAGTATGCACCCTGCTCGCACTCGTTTGAGTCATCTGTTATGAAGCTATTTTCTACTGATATTTTCATCGTTTTGTCTTTTTTGTATCTCTTTAAAAAGCTGATCTATACGCTCGTCGCCGCCAAACATCACCGCTGCACTCTCAAGGTAGTTCATGCTCATATCGATGAAGTCGTTTTTTATCAAATTTCCTAAAAATTCCAAAAAATCGTCTTTGTTTGAGATCATGACCTTGGTTGAGAACATGATGTTTTCAAAGACCTTTTTAAAGCTGCCGTCCTTATAAACAGCCCTTTTAAAGTCCTCGTAGCTGATCGCATCTTGCTCTTCAAAGTACTTGCTCTCCTCGTCTCTGGACTCTAAAATTTTTAAAATTTCCTCCACACCCTCGTCATCTTCGCCAGCTCTTACTTTAGCCATGTAGTAGTCAAATAAGAGCTTTGCCTCCTCGGCATTTTCCTCGCCAAGAGAGCAAATTTGTATCAAAAATAGTAAATTTTTCTCCTGCGTCCTTTCGTATGCTAGCGAAAAGTAAAAGATCGCATCTTTAAATTTAGAGCGTTTGAAATATTTTATGCCTATTTTTTTATAATCCATCAATGTTAAATTCCTCGCCTATTGGGACATTTATGACCTCAAGCTCTGGATGAATGTCTATGCGAAGCTGCCTTTCGATGCCGTATTTTAGCGTGGTCGTACTAGCCGCACATCCATGACAATGTCCTGTGAGTCTTACGTAAATTTTGCCGTTTTTTATGCCAAGTAGCTCCATGCCGCCGCCGTCATTTTCAAGCATCGGTAGCACCTTTTGCAAACTCGCAGTCACTGGTTTTAAAAGCTCTTCATCACTAAATGGGATCATATTTTTTCCTTAAATTTTTTAGCTATTATAGCAGATAAAGTGCAAACAAACGTTTTCTAGGCTTTTGCTGGGGGCGTTTTGGCTTTAAATTTTGGTGGTTTTTCGTGGAGAAAAAAGGGCAAATTTGCCCTTTAAGTTTAGTTTAGTAGAAGTGATTTTATATCGATTTTATGCTCTATCATCTTGCTTTCAAGCATAAATTCTTGCGTAGCCTCAAGCGCTTTTATATCATCAGCCGTGATCTTTGAGCTAAAATCGTACTGAGGATACATGCTCTTTACCGCCTCTATGCTAAGCCCAGTCTCTTCGGCTGTAAATTTAAGCGCCTCGTCCTCGTTTGCCTTGATGTAGGCCAAAATTTCATTCTGAGCCTTTTTAAATTTTTCAACTACATCTTTGTGCTTTTTATAAAACTCTCCGCTTGTGGCAGTGACGATGACCGGAGTGATGACGCCTTTGCCAGTTGTCACTACATTTAGGCCTGATTTTTGAGCGTTGTAGGCCGCTGGTCCTGCAAGAAGCGCTGCATCGACGCTGCCGTTTTCAAGTGCAGCTTGCGCAGCTGGGATACCCATAGAGATGAACTCTACGTCGTTTATACTAAGTCCGCCAAGAGCTAGGTATCTAACCAAAAGCTCGTTTAAGATCGTGCCTTTTGGGCCTGCCACTTTTTTGCCTTTTAGATCTTTTGACGACTTGATATTTTTATCTTTAGAAAATATCACAAAGGCCTCTGGTGCCCTTGAATAGGCACTTATGATCTTTATATCAGCCTTATTTGCCGCTGCAAGTATGACCGAAGTGCCGCCCACGCAGTTTAAAAACTGGAGCGAATTTGAAGCGAGCGCTTGCGTTTGCTTAGCACCCGAGGTGATCTCAGAGTACTCGACTGGCACGCCAAAAGACTTCGCATAAAAGCCTTTAAATTTATCGACGATCGATGGGACGTTTAGCGGCGATTTGACGTAGGTCATGCCGATCTTATCTAACCCTTCGCTTGCGTTTGCGACTAGACAAAGCAAAGAGGCCGCACACAAAACCTTAAAAAACTTTCTCATACTTACTCCTTTTAAAAATTTTCAAGATTATATAATCTTTTGCTTCATTTTGGTTTTAATTATCATTTTATTTGTCTAAATTTCACTCAAAATTTTGCGTTTTATCGCTATTAGCTCCTCGCTTAGCAGATCTCTTGGCCTTGCTAAATTTGATAGCTCGTAGTTTGACTTTATCCCACCCTTTTCAAGCAAGATGATCTCATCAGCCAAAAATAGCGCCTCGTCGATGTTGTGAGTGACAAAAAGGATGGTTTTGCCAGCTTTTATCTTTAAGATTTCAGCCTGCATGCTAGCCCTAGTAAAGGCATCAAGCGCGGCAAATGGCTCATCCATTAGGATCAAATTTGCCTCATACGCAAGCACCCTTGCAAGCGAAACGCGCGAGCTCATACCGCCAGAGAGCTGCGAAACGGTGGCAAATTTAAAGTCGCTAAGTCCTATCATCGATATCAAACTATCGATCTTTGAGGCTTCAATCTCCTGCTTTTTAAGAGGAAAAACGATGTTTTCATAGACATTTAAAAACGGCATGAGGCGGGCTTCCTGAAAGACAAAGCCTATCTTTGCTTGCTCTTTAAATTTTATCTCGCCAAGACTTACGCTTTCAAGGCCTGCTATGAGGCGTAAAAGCGTAGTTTTACCGCATCCGCTTCTGCCGAGTATGACGGTGATCTTATCTTTTTTTATGCTCAAATTTAGCTCTCTTAAAACGTCGATACGCTTCTCGCCGATATAAAAATGCTTGGATAAATTTGAAATTTCTATCATTTTTCACCTCGCAAAAGGCTAAATTTCGCTATCAAAAGCAAAAAGAGCCTATCTATGAGCACGCCGCAAATGCCTATCGTAAAAATGCCTACAAATATCCTATCCGCGCGTGAGAGCTCCTCGGCGTCAAGGATTAAGTAGCCTAGCCCGCTTGAAGCCGCTATCATCTCAGCTCCGATGATCGCGCGCATGGCGTAGCCAAAGCCTATTCGCATGCCGACAAAGATATCTTTTAGCGCGCTTTTTAAGATGATCTTGTAAAAAATTTCAAATTTGCTAAAGCCAAAAATTTTGCCAACCTCGATGAGCTTTATATCACAGCTAGTTAGCCCCTTTTGGATACTTAAAAACATCGGGAAAAACGAGGCTAGGATGATAATGATGATCTTTGGCGTCTCGTTTATACCAAACCAAAGTACCAAAATGGCTATCAAACTAAGCGGCGGGATATTTCTAAAAAACTCCAGTATCCACTCGTAATAAACGCTGATCTTTGGCAAAAGCGCCGCTATACCGCCAAGCACGAGCGCTAGGGCAAACGAGAGAGCATATCCTGCAAATATACGCTTGAAGCTGATAATGGCGTGCGTAGCAAGCTCGCCGCTTAGGCTCATGCCATACATCGTCTTTAGCGTAGCTAGCGGACTTGGCAAGATATACGGCGTGAAAATTTCTAGCTCGCAAACGACCTGCCAGATGGCAAAGATCACTAAGATCAAAATGCTCTTTTTAAAAATCTCCCTCACAGCCCATCTCCGTTGTGGCAGCCGTTTTCGCAGTATAAAAGCTCGATGATCTGGTAGTTTTTAAGCTCGCTAAATTTATATGAAAGGGCGTTTTCTATCCTCTCTTTACTGCTAAGACTTAGTGTTTTTACGCCCAAATTTGTGAAAAAGCCTGGCGGTATCGGACTTTGCTCGATACTACGCATCTTTAAATTTATAGCGTTTTGCTCCCTAAAGCTTTTCCATGTCAAAAATGTGGTTCGCGCTAAATTTAGCTCCATGCCAAGCTGGGCTAAGTCCTCACAGGGCGTCGTCACGTAAAGCCACTCGTCCTCTTTTAGCTTTGCGCTAAGCTCAAGCGCGCTTTCTATTAAAATGGGGTTTAAATTTGAGATGAATACGGCCTGCTCTTTGAAATTTGCCCTGATGAAATTTACAGCCCTTGGACAGCGACTATCGTAAATAAGCTCACTTTGCACAAGAGCGTTTTTGTATGCGTTTTTTACGCTTTTAACGTGGTCCTTTTCGCACTCTACTACGCTAAAGCCTTTATCTTGCAAAATTTCTTTAAGTGCTGCAAAGTCGTAGATGTTTTTTACAACAGGATTTAACCAAACCACTTTTTTCATAAGAGCTCCCGTTAAATTTAAAGCAAAATGTAATAATTAAAATCAAAATTGTATCACTTGAAAGTAAAAAGATGGCTTTGGAGATTAAATTTATAAAAACAGCTAGACTTTTACGTCTAAATTTCGCTTTTTCTGGCTTTTCTCCATTAGTTTTAGTATGTCTATGCCGCTTTTTTCAAGGCGCATCAGCTCCTTAAGATAGGCAAATTTCTCATCTTTATTGATATCGTAGGTCGCTAGCTTCTCGCTTCGGCCGATCACCGAGGCATAAACCTTGTTGCCATCAAGCTTGTCCGTGTTTTGCACATTGTAAAGCGACAGCACGCCCTCTATCACCTCCTTAAATTTTGCCCCGCTCTTCATGCCAGCCTTCATCAGCGTTAAAAATCTCTGCCTGCTCTCATCGTCAATGAAATTTATACTTTGCATTGTCTCATATTCGATCGGTGGCTTGTTTGTGCTAGTTAGCATTGAGATAGCCTTCTTGCCTATCGTAATACTCTCCACGCCGACCCTCTCGCCAAGATATTGCCTCAGCGCATAGTCCAGCCACCTATCTTTAAATTCTTCTATGCTCATGTCCTTATCAAGTATCTCAAAGCCCTCCACATGGCTCTTGTGTCTAAGTCCGAGCAAGGTGCCGCTATCATCTTTTGACGTGTACTCTTTCGCAAAGAGATCGACGTTTGTTGGATAGTATCCGATGATCGATTCGTAAAGTCTTCCAAAGCCAAGCGCTCCGGTCTGGCTAACAAAGCTTTTAAGCTCATCTATCTCATCTTGGCTCATTTGCTTGTCATATCCCATGAGCTTGCCCCAGATGCTTATCTTGCCATTAGCAGCCATGCCTGTGAGTGAGTAGTCTTTAGCAAATTTTAGTGGCTCATCATCTTTGTTAAATTTGCTCTCGCTCGTGCGACCTAAATTTATCTGATTGGTGTTTTTGGCCAATTTTTGAGATGATAAATTTAAGGAATTTTCGTCCGCACTAGGCTTACTACGGCTAGCGCTTTGCTCTCTAATGTTTTGAAAGCCGCTATATAAATTTACATTAGCTCCATTTACGCCACCTATCATCTCAAATCCTTTGTAAGATAGTTAAAACAAATATCGTCTTTTCCAGAGTAAAATTTAGAAATTTGTAGAGTTTGACTTGTAAATTTAGGCTGGCTTAGGACTGGATAAATTTGAATATTTTAGAAGGCAGGAATTTAGAATTTACTTTGTAGAAATTTGCATCTATCGGTTTTTGATTGTATCTGGTTCATATATTTTGGTTTAGTTTTATCGTATCTAGTCTATATATTTGGTTGTTAATTTACCATATACAACTCCGCATATTTGTCATATCATAGGCTATTTCGGATCAAATTTATGTCATCTTCTTGGCCACCCTAGTTACATTAGCCAAGCCCTTTTTGTAGTCTATCAAAATTTAGAATTTTGAAACTTCGTGAATTGTAAATTTGAAATTTCTTTTTTGAATAATTTAAACTTGAGATAGTTCGTATAGATAATTTGCCCTGCTTTTTTGCATTTTAAATATATAGCCCTTAATCCTAAAACTACGCAAAATAGCTTATAAATTTGGCCCAGAAACACTCAAAATAAAAACAACCCGCCTAAAGCAAATATCACAAAAAATTACCGAAGTAAAATTTAAAAACCAACCAGCTCTAAATTTAGAAATTTATGGTGTTAGCTATGAAATTTAATAGATAAGTTTGATCTAGAAATTTAAAACATCATTTAGGAGGTTTTTGACATAAAATAAAGAGTGTCTGCTTGCGTTTTTTGTGCTTTAAAAACGCTATAAATTTACTTACACCAACTATTTTAACCTATAGCATCAGCTCGTCTAAAAGTCACGAAATAAAAATTTAAAATGCTCCGACTTGTAAATTTGCCATAGACTAAAATGGATAAATTTAAAACAAAATTTTTAAAAAATAAACGTAAAAAGAAAAATTTAGAAAGAAAAGAGAGCCAGATAGGCTCTCTGGGGATTATTCAGCTACTAGCTCTATATAAGCCATCTCAGCTGCGTCGCCTCTGCGAACGCGAGTTTTGATGATTCTTGTATAGCCACCGTTGCGCTCTTTAAATTTTGGAGCTACTTCAGTAACTAGCTTATTTGTAGTCTCTTTGTCTTGCAATGAAGCAAATACTGCTCTGTGAGCGTTAGAGTCGCCCTTTCTAGCTCTTGTGATAAGCTTTTCAACATAGCTTCTAAGCTCTTTTGCTTTTGGTAAAGTTGTCTCTATCTTTTCGCTTTTGATGATAGCTATCGCTAAATTCTTAAGCAATGCAGATCTATGAGATGACGTTCTACCAAGTTTGCGATATCCGTGTTTATGTCTCATCTATTGTCCTTTTATTCTTTTGCACTCATTTGTGATTTTAGCTCGGTTATTTTCTTTCTGAGTTGCTCTTTGCTATCTTTTAACACATCGACACCAACTGGATAGCCTATCTCTTCCATAACCGCTTTTATCTCTTCAAGAGATTTTTTACCTAAATTTTTAAGCTCTTTAAGCTCATTTTCGTCCATCAACGCAAGCTCACCGATAAATCTAATATCGGCTTTGTCAAGGCAGTTAAAACTTCTAGCGCTTAAATTTAGATCTTCTACACTAGAAAGTAGCTTTGAGAACTCGCCGCTTGCACTTGAACTAGCAACTGGGGCGCTAACATCAATATCTAAAATTCCTTTAAATACTGACATTTGTTGATACATAGCTTCTAAACAATTTTTAAAAGCTTCTACTGGACCAACTTGACCATCTGTTGTTATCGTAAATACGATCTTCTCGTAGTCTGGGTCATCTTCAACCAAGACGTTTTGTATCTCATAAACTGCTTTTTTAACAGGTGTAAAGAAAGCGTCTAGTGCGATATACTCGTCTTCAATCTCTTCTCTGATCTCTTCACTAGGAACATACCCAATACCTTTTTGGATGATAACTGAGAAATTTAACTCAGCATCTTCGTTGATGGTTGCAAGATATGCGTCTGGATTAACGATCTCAACTAGGTCGTTATTTAGATCAGCTCCAGTTATCTCTTTTGGTCCTTTAAAGCTATACTCTATAACTTCACGCTCGCTGCCGCTTTTTAATTTAAATCTGATCTTCTTCAAATTTATAATAAAAAATGCCACGTCTTCAAGCATCCCACGCATACTATCAAATTCGTGACTAACGCCTTTTATCTTTACACCGATAGGAGCAAAGCCTACTGTGCTTGTGTAAAGAAGACGGCGTAGTGGGTGAGCCAAAGTAACAGCATAACCTGCTTCAAAAGGATATGCTGTAATGTTAGCGACATTTTCGCTAACACTTTTAACTTCTATTTCAGTTGGCATATAAGCTGATGTAGTAATCTTTCTCATCTTTATACCCTCTATTATTTTGAGTAAAGCTCTACTATAAATCTTTCCTCAACAGGAATGATAACCTCTTCTCTTTCTGGATTTCTAGTGAAAATTCCAAATTTTTTCTCTTTTTCCACATCTACCCAAGCAACGATGCCAGTTTGAGCTGTAAGATCGATCGCGCGAACGATTTGTGGATTGTTTTTAGATTTCTCAGCAACTTCTACTTTAGAGCCTGGCTCCACTCTGTAAGATGGGATATCCACTCTCTTGCCATTTACTAAAATATGTCCGTGAGTTACAAGCTGGCGAGCAAAACGACGAGTCGTTGCAAAGCCCATTCTGTAAACAACATTGTCTAATCTCTGCTCTAGTAGTTGAACCAAAAGAGCACCAGTGTTGCCCTCGCGGCGTGCTGCTTCTTGGAACAATCTTCTAAATTGTTTCTCTGAAACACCATACATAAATTTAGCTTTTTGCTTCTCGCGAAGTTGTAAGCCATATTCGCTTATTTTTGCTCTTCTTTGTCCATGTTGTCCTGGCGCATAAGGTCTTTTTTCTAAAGCACTTTTACCAGCAAGTCTTCTTTCGCCTTTTAACGCAAGAGACACACCAAGACGTCTTTCTAATTTTTCAACAGGTCCTGTATATCTAGCCATAATAATTTCTCCTAATTTTCTCTAATTATACGCGGCGGCGTTTTGGCGGTCTACAACCATTATGTGGTAAAGGTGTGATATCTTTGAAGAAAGTTACTTTTATACCTTCAACACCACCTACACTCTTCACAGCCGTTTCACGTCCGCTACCTGGACCTTGAACCTTGATGCCAACTTCTTTAATGCCGTGTTCTTTTGCTTTATTTAAAGCATCTTCTACAGCTTGTTGAGCTGCATAAGGAGTTGATTTTTTACTACCCTTAAAGCCTAAGCCACCTGCACTACTCCATGCAATAGCATTTCCCATCTCATCAGTTACAGTTACCATAGTGTTGTTAAATGTTGCACTGATATAAACGATACCTTTGGCTATGCTTTTTCTAACTACTTTTTTCTTAACAATTTTTCTTTTCGCCATTTATTATCCTTTAACCCTTGCCTTACTTAGTAGCCGCACCGACAGTTTTACGTCTGCCTTTTCTGGTTCTAGCATTAGTTTTAGTCTTTTGACCACGAACAGGAAGGCCCTTTCTATGGCGAAGACCTCTATAACTTCCAAGATCCATAAGAGCTTTGATATCCATAGCAACTTGTTTTCTCAAATCACCCTCAACGACGTGGTGCTCTTGAATTTCTTTACGGATAGCTGCTGCTTCGTCTTCGCTAAGCTCATAGACTCTCTTATCATAAGAAATTCCAGCTGCGTCAAGGATTTGACGAGATTTATAAAGACCTATACCATAGATATAAGTCAAACCATACTCTATTCTCTTTTTGTTTGGTAAATCTACACCTGCAATACGTGCCATGCCTTATCCTTGTCTTTGTTTATGTTTTGGATTTTCGCAG
>JAHAKV010000030.1:0-4638 GCA_018371455.1 Campylobacter concisus
CTTTACGGACAAAAGGGCGCAGCCTACGTCTATGCCCCACAAAAAGGCGCAAATGGCCGCATGGTAAAGCAACTTGATGATGGGCTAAAGCACTTTGCAGGGCTTGTAAAAGAGAGATGGCAAGCAAATTTTACTCTGCTCGCCAAATTTATCAAACTAGCCTATCTTTCTTATCTTTGCAGGAAGTGCTTGTCTAGCGCAAGTACCAACCAGCCAGTCATTTAGGCTAAATTCGCCATTTCTTTTTGGATCAAGAAGTCCAAGTTTGTTGTGATTGACCCCTTTTTCTAAATTTGCTATCCCAAAAGCTGGCTTTCCATCGACGATGTGCGTTCTTATACCAAACTCGTCATGGCCAAATCCATGCTCTATGCTGATAACTCCGCTAGCAACGCCGTCTGTTACAAACGCCTCGCCAACCTGCGCGCCATAAGGCGTAGTCACTTTGACCTTATCGCCTGAGCGAATGCCCTGCTCGCTAGCCACATCTGGCGCTATCCTTACGAAGTTGCTAGGATGGACGGCTCTTAGCCTTGGGCTAACAAATGTGTAGAAGTGCTGGATATTTGACTTTCTTGAGCTAACTGTGTATTTCCACTCAGAGCGTGGGAAAAATTTCTCAAGCGGCGTGCCGTCACTTGCTACTGGCAACATCAGACTTGGCACTCCTGGCATATATTCGCCTGTTACCGAGTGTCTGTGTCCGCCAAGTGGCTCATAGTAGATCGAAGCTGGCGTAGGCGCTGGCACTTTTACGGTTGCTTTATCGCCCTTGTACGCGCTCTCGTAGCTATCATATCTGCCGCCTTTTGCTAGCACGTGCGCTACTTTTGGCTTCTCTTCGTCTTTTAGATAAGGATCAAGCTTTGTCATCACTCTTGATATCTTACTAAGCTTTTTGTCCTCGTCGCTTATATCTTTCACACCCTCGCCATCAAAGGCTAAATTTGCTAGTGCAGCTGCGTAATACTGCTCTTTTACGTCAAGGTCCATGAAATTTCCGTCTTTGTCTTTGAAGGCATTTTTGCCAAAGCCTTTTAGTCCAAGCCTCTTTGCTACGGCTATATAAAACGCCTCAACGTCGATCACGCCGCCATTTTTATCCTTTGCCTGCTTTGAGCTAACAGCTGGATAACGCACGACTGAAGTTTTAGCGATCGTTCCCCAAAGAGAGTTTGGAAGTGCCCAGTTTTCTAAATTTACCCCGTCAGGCACGATGTAGTCAGCATAGGCGTTTGTCTCGTTCATAAAGGCGTCGATACCCACAAAAAGTGGTAAATTTTTACTATCTTTTAGTGCGTCCAAAACCGCCCTTTCAAGTCCTGCTTGGCCGTAAAGTACGTTTGTCATGTAGTTTATGAAAACTTTTACTTTGTATGGATAGCCAGCCTTGTGGCTTGTAAGCGTTTCATTTACAAGTGGCATAGAGATAGGATACCATGGCTGAGTTGATGGATAGCCGCTGCCGCCAGCTGCTACTTTGCGCTTATACTCAGAGCTTGTTTCATAGTATTTGCCCGATCTTGATAAATTTAGACCATTTGGCTTATAAGCGCCTTCAAAGCTCTCAAGGTCATATCTGCCCTTTAAAAACTCGTGTGTGCCGGCACTTGCATTGACGTTGCCGCCCTTAAAGCCGTAAGTGCCCATTAGAGTGTTTAGACAAAGTATCGCAAAAGTAGTCATACCAGCTTGCGTATGCATCATACCACCATGCACGTTTGTGCTCACCTGCCTGCCGTTTTTGGTGAAATTTTCGCAAAGCCAGATGATATCTTCAACGCTCACACCACAAATTTTTGAGTACTCCTCTAAGCTGTGCTTATAGGCTGACTCTTTTAAAAGCTGCATTGAGCTTTTTACCTCGACTTTTTTGCCGTCTATTAAAATTTTACCTTTGTAGTAGAGCTTGGCTGGTTCATTTACCTTGTAGCTTTGTATCTTGCCATCTTGCGAGCAGACCTGCCACTCGTTATTGATAAGTGCAAATTTGCCGTAGTCTTTGTGACCTTTTTCGGTGATAACTAGATGAGTGGCGTTGCACCAGTGTATCTCGCCTGCTAGCTTTGCTTGGTCTAAATTTGGCTGGATAAGGTAGTTTGTAGCGTATTTTTCATTTTCTATGATCCAGCGTATCATAGCCATGGCTAGAGCTGAGTCGGTGCCTGGCTTTATCGCTATCCAGCGGCCTTTGTCTGAAGAGGCGTATTTTACAGCATTTGTAACGCTTGGGTCGACCACTGCGTAGCTAAAATCATCTCTAGTGCCTCTTGCGTAAGAGAGCATTTTTGCCTGTTTTTGGAAAGGGTTGCCACCATTTGACGGCGAAGTGCCCCAGTAGATAACAAATTTAGAGTTTTCATAGTCTGGTTTTGTGTGTGCAAAGCCCTTTGCGTTGTGCGCGATCTTACCGCCGACCCTAAAGCCGCCACCGCAAATTCCGCCGTGTGAGTAGTGATTGATAGTGCCAAATGACTTTTTGACAAAGCGATCAACGATGTCTGAGCGTCCGTCATATAGGTAAAAGCTTAAAAATTGATTACGCTTAGTGCCATACTCTGGGTTTTCGCTGTCTATTAGCTCGTCGCTGTATATCGCTCTTAGCCCATCCACGTGCCCCTCACCAAAGAGATCTCCGCCCTCTACGACCTCTTCTACTAGCTGTTCAAAGCTTATGCTCTTCCACTTGCCCTCGCCTCTTTTGCCAACTCTTTTTAGCGGAGTTAGTATCCTTGCAGGCGAGTCTATCATCTCAGGCAATATCGCTCCTCTAGCGCAAACTGTGGCTCGCTTTTCATCTTCGCCGCTTAGTGTTGTGGCAAGCAAAGCGTCGTTTATAGATGTGTCAAAATTTGCCCAGTGTACGTTTGAGAGTGGGTGGTATGGGTTGCCGCTACATCTTAAAACTTTGTCGTTTTTATCATCTACGTGAAGTCTTATGCCACACTTTGTCGTACAGCCGTGGCACATTGAAAAGACAACGCTATGTCCGTCGTTAAGTGAAATTTTGCCATCTTTTACGCTAAATTCAGGCTCTAGTGAGTTTGACTGCGGTTTGTAGTCGTCTTTTTCGCCGTCTGCTAGCACAGCGCTTGCGGTTAGTGTTGAGAGTACGGCTGATCTTTTTAAAAATTCTCTTCTTTGCATTGCTTATTTCCTTTACTGTGCTATCTCTTCACTCCAGCTGATAACCTTTTTATATCCATTATCAAGCTCGAGTTTCTTATCGTTTTTAGCCAAAATTTCGCTAACGCCGTGGTAGAACACCTGTGGATTTGTATTTTTAGGACTATCTATAACCATAGTCTCGTGTGTGGCTAGAAATTTTCTGATATTTGAGTTAGGATCGTTAAGATCGCCTATTATACGGCTACCGCCCACACAGCTCTCTACGCATGCTGGCTGAAGTCCCGCTCTTAGTCTGTGGTCGCAAAAGGTGCATTTATCGGCCTTGTAGGTATGCAAGCTAAGATATCTTGCGTGATATGGACAGGCCTCCACGCAAAGCGCACAGCCTATGCACTCTTTTGTGTCGATCTTTACGATGCCGTTGCTTCTTTGATAGCTTGCTCCAGTTGGACAAACGTCGATACAGGCTGGCTTGTTGCAGTGGTTGCAAAGTCTTGGAAGTGACGCAATGACCGCCATTTTACCGCTTTTATCCTTTGCCTCGTACTCAGAGACGATGGTCCTAAAAGCACCTGGTTGAACATCGTTTTCCAACATACAGCTCATAGTACATGACTGGCAGCCAACACATCTTGTTAGATCTATCGCCATGCCGTAGCGAACGCCACTACCGCCAAAGTCCTTTGGTGCTGCCTTTAGCGCAGTCGTAGCGAAAAACAGTCCTGCAGCTGTGATGAAGCTGCGACGAGAGTTTAGGGTCTGTTGCATAAGAAATTCTCCTTTCTTTTTAGAAGTTTTTCTTATTTTAACATAGTAAATTTTTTTTCTAAAGTTTATTTTATATTTTTGCAAAATGTATTAAATTTTGAGAATTTTTGTAGCACTTTGTGAGTAAAATTTGGAGGTAAATTTATAGAAAAAAAGATAGAAATTTAGCTTCTATCTTTTTTAAATTTATGCTTTGTGGTTTAGCATATAAAGGCGGATGACTTGCTCGGCGGTCATCTTTAAATTTCTAATGGCATTATCTTTTCGCATGGCTTCTTTAAGGCTCATTGGCTCATTTAGTATGCAAAAATACGCATCGATGCCGTGTTTGTGGCAGTCTTTGGCACACCTTTGCACGCTTCCAGCAAGCGCGATGACTGGCTTATGATGCCTCTTAGCTAGCTTTGCCACGCCTGTTGGGGTCTTGCCCATAGAACTTTGAAAGTCCATGCGGCCTTCGCCGGTTATTACTAGATCGGCCTTTTTTATCTCATCTTCAAGTGCGATGGTCTGCGTGATGATCTCGATGCCAGGCTTAAGCTTCGCTCCCAAAAATGCCACAAAAGCAAAGCCAAGTCCGCCAGCTGCTCCAGCGCCCTTTTGCGTGTGAAATTTAGTGCCATTTTTCTCTTTTACAAGGCTTGCAAAGTGCTTTAGCCCATCATCAAGTTGCTTTACCATGCGGCCATTTGCGCCTTTTTGTGGGGCATAGACGTAGGCTGCGCCCTTTTGTCCGTAAAG